>DASTCU010000140.1:0-6728 GCA_035710825.1 Candidatus Sulfotelmatobacter sp. | reverse complement strand
TGGCCGGCCAAGATACTTCAGCAGGAAGCGGATCGTAATCAGATCGAAGAACACGCGGAACGTCCGCGAAATGCCGTAGTGCGAGACGCCGCGTTCGCGGTTCACATTGCGGATTGGCACTTCGACGATTGACGCGCCATGCCACGAAGCCAGCGCGGGAATGAACCGGTGCAACTCCCCATAAAGAGGAACTTGTTCGAGAATTTCACGGCGATACGCTTTGAACGTGGTACCGAAATCGTGGATGTCAACGCCACTCAGCTTTGCCATCAGCCAATTAGCGCATCGCGACGGAATCCGGCGCAGCCAAAAATTATCGATACGCACCTTGCGCCAGCCACTGACGATGTCGTATCCCTCTGAAATCTTCTCGAGAAAGATCGGAATGTCCGCGGGATCATGCTGCAGATCGCCATCCATGGCGATGATGTACTCGCCGCGCGCGTGGTCGAATCCGGCTGCCAATCCCGCGGTCTGGCCGAAGTTGCGGCGCAGCTTTACGACTGTCACACGGCTGTCAACCGCCGCGATTTCGCGCAGCATGGCGAAGGTGTGGTCGCGCGAACCGTCATCCACTAAGACGATTTCGAAGCTCTCGCCGTGCGCTTCCATGACCGCTTTGAGACGGTCGTAGAGGTCGGTGACATTCTCCTGCTCGTTGTGGAGCGGGACCACGATGGAGTATTTCGGCACGGTCTTTCGATTATAGCGGAAAAGCAGTTCTCAGTTGACAGTTGTCAGTTCTCAGTTGGGTACGTTGGTAGGAGTACTCAGTACTCGGTACTCAGTTGTCAGTTTGTCGCGGTTGTGGAAACTGGAGCGAAAAAAATTTGAATTCGGAGATTGGAGAGGTCGTTTTCTGGTGTTTCAGTTTGGGAAGAATTTGGTTGGGAGGTACCCCTCCCCCTCCCTCCCCCTCTCGAAAGCCGCGACCGGCGCGGGTTTTGCAAAAGTGGCTGGCAAAATCTTGAGCCCCAAGGGCTTAGAGGTCAAAATCTTGACAACAAAGAACTTAGGCTGCTTGCGTGCGATTCTTTCTGTACCGCTTGCGCCTTGATAATCATCTGCTTTTCGAATTTTTCGCGCAAGGTCAGATGTCACAATGGGGCTGTGGAAAATTTGGGGTGCGCGGAACGAAGTCGCGGGGGCGGGACGCCTCCGCGACAGCCGGCGAGACGCCGGCGCTACGGTCTTCTTTTTTAGCCGATACGCTTGGCTGTCACTTCATTGGCACATAGTTGTTTTGCATTATTGCCGCGCAGCTATATTCCCGGCTACTTTCTCGTTCCAGTTGCCAAGTCGTTGTTTCGTGGGCTATGGGAACACTAACGGTACCAACCGCGAATACGGCGCAGCCAAAAGGTCTCGACGTTCGTGGGGCCGAGCTCGTCTCGATCCAACAGCAAGTTGCGATTGCCGATCAGATTCGGCAGGTGACGCAGGACGCAGAAGCTCTTGTTCTTAAACGGAACAAAGAAGATCTAGTTACTCGTTTGGAGCCGGGAGCGTGGTCTGTCGCGGAATGCCTGGACCACCTGACCCAGACCACCCGCGCGTTCCTTCCCGCGATTTCAGCCGCAATTGCTGAAGCTCCAAAGCTGACAAGGAACCGCCGCTTACGGACAGGGATTCTTCCCAGCGTTTTCATTCGGAATTTGAATCCCCCATACCGTATTCGGTTCAAGGTGCTTCCGCAGCTGACACCACAGAATGTGGATTCGGAAACCGCATGGGCGGGTTTTGCGGAATCGCAGTCTCAACTTCTACAAGCGCTGCTTTCCACCGGGGGGCTAGCGATTGACAAGGTGAGGATCAAGTCTCCCGTGTACGCACGGATCAGATATAACATCTATGGTGCTTTTCGCATGCTTGCCGCTCACCAAAGCCGCCATATCTGGCAGATCGAGCAGATTCTCAAGGGGCTCGATGATCGACCGGCGTCACGTGTTGCCTAAGTACTTGAACCGCTTCAAGCCCTTCATTTTTGGTATGCGAATGACGCCGTTATGGTCGAGCAACCCCCCGAAACTCAGCGCGGTTTGAGGAACGGCTCATCCGATGTGGTTGTGGTTGGCGCAGGCATGGCAGGGAACGCCGCGTCAATCGAACTCGCCAGGGCTGGCCTCAAGGTCACTTGCATCTCTCCAGCGGAAGCAACTCGTCCTGCGGTTGGAGAGTCGCTCGACTGGTCAGCGCCCGATCTGCTGAAGGTGCTCGGTTTATCGATGGATCATCTGGTCGAAAGCCGGATGGCGACGTGGAAACGCCACGTCACGTTGCGCATGCGCGACGGTTGCTCGGAGCACTACATTCCAACGCCTTGGCTGGGCGAGCCTCCTCTGAATATTGAACTCAGGACATTGCATTTGGATCGGGTGCAGATTGATCAGGAACTGCTGAAGCTCACAACCGAGACGGGTGTCAGGTTGGTACCGGACAAAGTTGTCGCTGTCGAACGGGCGGGCAAGCGAGTTCGTTCTGTTCGCACCGCTAGCGGCGCGAATTATTCGGGCGCGTGGTTCATTGACGCTTCCGGAGTCGGAGCCTCTCTATTTGCTCGGGACTTCAATCTGCCAAAAATCGAACACGGACCGGCGAAGGTAGCTTTGTGGAAGTATTTCCGGGTTTCGGATCCTGTTGAAGGCACAACGTTGTACATGGACCCGTCGCCCTCGGAGTATCTCGGCTGGATATGGGAAATTCCGGTGAATCCTGAAACCGTCAGCGTGGGGGTTGTCACCACCGGTGCGCTGATGAAAGCGAGGCGTGATCAGGGTCTCACGATAGATGAGGTATTTCAGCAGGAGCTCGGGAAGTTTTCGCGATTCGAGGGCTTATTGCGAGCTGGCGCGATCGGCGGAATAAATGTGACCTCGTTCAAATGCCGCGTCTACATGCAGACGGCCGGACCGAACTGGCTGATTTGTGGCGAAGCTGCATCCATGGTGGATCCCATCACTGCAAACGGAGTGACGGCCGCTCTTAGACACGCAGTGGAAGCATCCTCGTTGATTTTGAGATATCGGACGAAGGGCAAATTACCTTTGCGAACGAGAATCTGCTATAGCAGCCGAATTGTGCAAATGGCCAAATTCTTCAACAGTGGAATCGAGAAGATCGTGTATGAGCCGCCGGTGAGAAATCGAATTGGACTGCAAAAAGCAGGAACTGTATACACCAGCCCTGCATGGAGCATGAACGTGGTCTATGCGCGACTGAAACCGGGCGGAATTTTTTCCACCTTGCTTCTGAACTCAATGCTTGGAACTTTTCGACTGAGCGCCTGGGTTGTCTACCATCTCAGCCGTCGCAAGCGGAGCACCGGCGATCCGAATGACCAGTGCCGGATAGCAGCTTAGCGGTGGATAAACCACGAGGAAACGGAGTCATGAACCCCAACACGTCATTATTCGCTTCCCCGCACCGCAGGCTCGCGTTTTGGGGCGGTTCGACGATGGTTGGGAGCGGCGTAGTTCTGCACCTGCCGATGTTCTGGATGGGCCGGATGACAGGGTTTCGGCTCGCCGGAATGCCGATGAGCGGGGGCATGTTCCTCGGAATGGGACTGATTGTCTCCGGCATTGCCGCCGCCGCTTATGGCCTGCTGCCCTCCGGCCAGCAAAAGCAGATCAGCAATTTCTCGGTTACGCCTCCAGAAGATGCACCGCTCACAAAGGCCCATTGGATCCAAATCGTCCTGCTCGCGATAGCGCTTGTAGTTGACGTGATGAAGGCGGCGTCGCTCGGGTTCGTAATTCCTGGGATGCGCGTCGAGTACGGTCTTGGCTTCTCCGCGGTCGCGGTACTGCCATTCGTCGCATTACTTGGCACAACTTTGGGATCGTTCATCTGGGGCGCCCTGGCCGATATCTATGGTCGCCGCGCCGCGATTTTGCTTGCCGCCGTTTTCTTCGTGGGCACTTCCATCTGCGGCGCCATGCCGTCTTTCTCGTGGAATATTGTGATGTGTTTTTTAATGGGGCTTGCTGCCGGAGGCATGCTTCCGGTCGCGAACGCACTTCTTGCGGAAATTGTGCCGACCAAACACCGGGGTTGGTGCCTGGTGCTACTTGGAGGTATTGGCACGGTCGGCGGTTACTTCGCCACCAGCACATGTTCCGCGCTACTACAACCGTTTTTCGGTTGGCGGATCATGTGGTTTCTAGGATTTCCAACCGGCCTGCTTCTCATTGCGCTCAGTCCATTTCTTCCCGAATCCGCACGTTTCCTGCTTCAAATGGGGCGAATCGAAGAAGCGGAAAGGATGCTGGCGCGTTACGGTTCGATGATTGACATAGGGTCCTCAAGAGCTAGGCCACAAACCGCCGACCGACAAGGGATGACCGCGAGCCAGCCCACGAGATTGTGGTCGAGTGTGCGTCCTCTGCTCGGGCTAGGCATTGCACTCACGCTCGCGGCGCTGGCCTGGGGATTTGTCAATTTTGGCGTGTTGCTGTGGTTGCCGGGAAGCTTGATGGCCTCAGGCCGCAGTGTGGGTACGACCAGCGCTCTTATCGCTCGGTCTACGCTGATTGCGGTTCCGACTATTGCGATGACGACCTATCTTTACACCCTTTGGAGCACCAAGCGGACCCTGGCCTTTGCGATCGGCATCACCACCGTGGGTTTGATCGCCACGTTGTTAGCCAATAATCGTGCTTTCGGATCGGTCTCGAACCCGCTCGTTTCCGTCTCCCTCCTGGTGGTTGGCACCAGCGCAGTCATTTCGATTCTGTTGCCGTACACGTCGGAGAGTTTTCCGGTGCGGTTGCGAGGACGCGCGACCGGCTGGATCGCAGGTTGCAGCAAAGTCGGGGGAGTCATGGCGCAAGGTTTGGCGTTACTGACCTTGGTGCCGACATTTGCGTTGGCTGCTGGCCTAATTGCCATTCCGACTGCGGCGTCACTGCTGCTGGTCGCAATTTTTGGCCATGAAACCCGCGGACGTGATCTTCGCGAATTGGAATCCGAACAGCTGCGGGCTATTGATGCGCAGAATTGGTGATTGACGCGGTCCACATCTACTTCACGAACTGCAGGCCGTGCGGGACGGCTGACTGGAAGAGATACGCATAGAGCATCACGATGATGCCGACGATCGCGCACAGGGCGACGGAGTGCCAGGCGACGAAGCGGAAGATGATGCCTTCGTTGCCGACTTGTTCGGTGGCGGACGTTGCAATCGTGATCGATTGGGCGTCGACCATCTTGCCCATAACTCCACCGGCGCTGTTGGCAGCGCACATCAGGATGGGGTCGACGCCGAGGCGTTGCGAAGTGATGCTCTGGAGGCTGCCGAACAGCGCGTTCGACGAGGTGTCGCTTCCGGTGAGCGCCACGCCCAGCCATCCCAGGAATGTTCCAAAGAACGGAAAGAATCGCCCGGTGCGGGTGAAGGCCAGCCCCAGCACGGCGTCGAGGCCGGAGTAGCGGGTGACGTAGCCGAGTCCCAACATGAAGGAGATGGCGATCATGGCGAGGCGCATGCGCACCAGCGTTTTCCAGAAGATCTTCATGAGTTTTACGGGGCCGAGTCCGAGCAAGAGTCCGGAGACGACGGCGGCAAAAAAGCATCCGGTGCCCGTGGCGGAAAGCCAGTTGAAGTCGTAGCGCGCCGCCTCGGGAGTGGGCTTGGCGACTACGGGCGCAGCCCGCGAGACCGCGTTGTGAAGATACGGCACATCCCAGCCGGGCGGTCCGGGGCGAACTTTACCGTCGGCGAGTAGGACTTTGAAGGCCGGAGTGGTGGCCTGGTTCATGGCGAGCTTGATCGAGGGCAATCCCCAGAGCAGGACGAAAAAAGAAAGGATCGCGAAGGGCATCCAGGCGCGCAGGATCTGAGCAGTTGAGAAGGCACGCGGCGGTACGACCGCGTCGTATTTCTCTGATGGCCACTGGGCGCCCATTTGATCGCTGATTTCGATGGCGGGCTGCGGCAGAGCTGAGGCGGGGTCGTCATCCTCAAAGCGCCAGATTTTCTTCGGTCTCCAGAAGCGCAACAGAATCAGGGCCGCGCTGATGGAGACGACGGCGCCCATGATATCCACCAGATTGCTGTCCACGTAGTTGGACCAGAAAAATTGGGTTAGGGCGAAGGAAACGCCAACGACGACGATGGCGGGCCAGACCTCCAGCGTCTCGCGCCAACTGACCATCGTGCGGACGAGCCACAGGGGAATGATCACCGCGGTGAAAGGCAGGATGCGTCCGATCATGGCATTGAGATCAGACTCTGGAAGAGCGGTGACGGCGGCCAGGGTGTGAACGGGAATGCCGATGGCTCCCCAGGCGACCGGGGCCGTATTGGCAATTAAATTCAGGGCAGCGGCGTGAAAGGGTTTGAAGCCTAGTCCGATCATGAAGGCTCCGGCGATGGCGACGGGAGCGCCGAATCCCGCGGCGCCTTCGATGAAGGCTCCAAAACAAAATGCGACCAGCAGGATTTGCAGGCGGCGGTCGGCGGTGATGCCGGCCACCGATTCCTTCATAATCTCGAATTGGCCGGTTTCCACCGAGATGTCGTAGAGGTAGACGGCGGCGAGGACGATCCAGGCAATTTTGAGAAGGCCGAAGGCGACGCCATAGACGAAGCTCATGGCGGCAAGTTGAGGGGGCATTTTGAAGAAGCCTATAGCGACGACGACAGCAGTCAGGGCGCCAGCTATGGCGCACCAGTGCGGCTTCACTTTGAGGCCGGCAAGCATCCCTAAAAGCACGATGATGGGGAG
>DASTCU010000139.1:0-27283 GCA_035710825.1 Candidatus Sulfotelmatobacter sp. | reverse complement strand
AGGAACGAGCGGAGGGTCGCGGCGAAGTTGAGGCCGATCGACTCTTTCATCTGCACCTGGTTGATCCCGGGCAGATTGAACTCGACCGGATCCTCGGCGGTCATGATGTTCACTTCGGGCGAGTTCACCTTCGCGAGCGCGGAGTAGAGCGTGTTCGTCTTGCCGGAACCGGTCGGGCCGGTGACGAGCACCATCCCCCACGGTTTGAAGATCGCCTCCTCGAACTTCGCGAGCGACTCCGGCTCGAAGCCGAGCTTGGTCATGTCGAGGCGAAGGTTTTCTTTGTCGAGCAATCGAAGCACGATCTTTTCGCCCCAGAGTGTGGGCAGCGTGCTGACGCGGAAGTCAAGCTGCTTTTTCTTTCCGCCGACCGCCATCTTCAGCATGATGCGGCCGTCCTGTGGCAGGCGTTTTTCGCTGATGTCGAGCTTCGCCATGATCTTCAGGCGGGACGTGATTGCATCCTTCAACTTCAAAGGCGGAGTCATGATCGACTGCAGCACGCCGTCAATACGGAACCGGACGCGGAATTCTTTTTCGTACGGCTCGATATGAATGTCGCTGGCGCCCCGTTTTACTGCGTCGCCCAGCACCACGTTCACCAGCTTGACGACAGGAGCTTCGTCGGCGGCCTTTTCCAGCTCCGCCAGCTCTATCTGCTGCTCTTCCGACTGCAGTTCGACGTCGCTTTCGTTCATCTCCGACATCGACTGCATCACCGCTTCAAGATCTTCTTCCTTGGTCGCACCGTAAGCCTTCTCAATGCCCGTCAGGATGGAGCTTTCCGACGCGACTACCGGCTCGATATTGAAGCCGGTCATAAACTTGATGTCGTCCATGGCGAACACATTTGTCGGATCGACCATGGCTATGGTGAGCGACGCGCCCACGCGGCTCAGAGGAAGAATCTGGTAGCGCTTCGCGGTCTCGAAGGGAATCAGCTTGACGACCGCCGGATCAATTTCGAAGTAGGACAGATTGATGGCAGGAACGCCATACTGCCGGGAGAGGAAGTTGGTGACGTCCTCATCCGTGAGAAAGCCGAGCTTCACCAGGGCGGAGCCCAGGCGACAGCTCTGTTCTTTCTGCACCTTATTCGCTTGTTCCAACTGCTCTGGGGTAATGATCTTCTCTTTGACGAGAAGGTCACCCAGCCGTTGAGACATACGCAGATCTCCTAACCACGCGGATGAACAATGCCGCACTTTCGCGCAGGCATAACGCGCACGGCTGCCCGTCAATGGGAGAGAAAACGCAGCTCATTCGCGTTGACATAAATTGTCAACGCAAGCGGATTACTGCACCACTTACTTTGGTACTTGGACTTGACGGTAAATCCTGCTGGCACGGCTCATATGCGGCCGAAACCTGCGAGAATCGCCCATTTTGGCCGTTTCTTAACCAAGCCTGCGGGCCCGGGTACATGCACTTCAGTAAGCTCAGGCTGCCACTAGAAGCCAACCTCGCCACAACGGCTGTGACCTCAATTACACTCGACATTGGGAGCTCTTCTTTGCCCCAGCCTTCTACTGGAAATGAACTCCGCCGCTACTACCAGTTGCTTTATCGCGCATGGGGAGCGCAGCACTGGTGGCCGGCAGACACCCGCTTTGAAGTGATCGTCGGTGCATACCTGACGCAGAATACCGCCTGGACCAACGTCGAGCGAGCCTTGGCCAACCTGCGCCGCGCGCAACTATTGAGCGTGGAAGGAATACGCCAGGTGAGAAGGGCGCGCCTGGAACGACTCATTCGACCTTCCGGCTACTTCCGCCAGAAGGCACAGCGGCTGAAGACCTTTGTCGCATTTCTCGACAAGCAATATGACGGCTCGCTCGACAAAATGTTTTCGCAACCAACAGCGAAGTTGCGCGAAGAACTGCTTGCTCTGAATGGCGTGGGCCCGGAGACCGCTGATTCGATCCTTCTGTATGCCGGCAATCATCCTGTCTTCGTTGTAGACGCCTATACGAAGCGCATTCTCGATCGGCACGGAATTCTGCCGGAGAAGACGGCTTACGAAGAAATCCGGCAGCTGTTCCAACGCTCGCTGGAGCCAATCGGTCTTGAGCAAGAACTCAGGCCTCTCAGCTCAGCGCCGCCACTTGAGTCCGGATTCCGGGGAGCCGCGCATCCTCCCTCCGCCATGAGCTCTGCCCATCGAACCACCCTGGCACAGGTCTATAACGAGATGCACGGCCTGATTGTGGGTGTAGGTAAGCAATATTGCCGCAAGGCGAAGGCCGCGTGTGAAGGCTGCCCGCTTCAGCCTTTCCTTCCGGCGAAGTAGCGCTCAGCTTCAGTTCCCGCTCAACGTACACTTTCGACTGCTTTACCGCTTTTCGCAGCAGGTCTACAATTCCCCGTTTCCCCGGGAATCGGTGAAGAGGTCCCGGAACTCCGCCGTGACTGCCGAGGTCTGAGCGCGCGATGAACTGCCAAATTTGCTTGCGTATTGCGGGCCGGATCTTCGCATTGATGGTTCTCTTCTCTGCCGCGCCCCCGACCTTGCGCGAGGTTGCGAACTCTGCGGGTATGCTCGTCAGTTCGGCGGTTCGCCCTGACTTATTCTCGGAACCCGCTTACGCGGAAACTCTCGCCCGCGAATTCAATATGGTCGAACCCGAAGATGTGATGAAGTGGTGGGTGGTGCGGCGACAACCTGGCTCATTCGACTTCCGCCAAGGAGATGAGGTCGTCGCTTTCGCGCATGCGCACGGCATGAAAGTTCGCGGCCACTGCCTCGTGTGGGACCACGACAATCCGCAGTGGCTTGCCCAATCACATTTCACCGCAACTCAACTTTCAGACTTGCTGCACGAGCACATCACTACCGTGATGAAGCACTACGCGGGCCAGGTGTTCGCTTGGGATGTCGTGAATGAGGCTCTCGACGAGAAAGGGCAGGTGAAAGATTCCATCTGGCACAACCGGCCCGGCATAGGCTTCGCGGGAAAGGAAACCGCTTACGTCGAACAAGCCTTTCGCTGGGCCCGCAGTTCCGACCCGCAAGCTTTGCTTTTCTATAACGAAGGGGGAGGAGAAAATCTCAACCGCAAGTCCGATGCGATTTATGCCATGGTGAAAGATTTCAAGCGTCGAGGCGTTCCGATTGACGGCGTGGGCTTGCAGATGCACATCTCGCAACTCGATTTCGACGATGCTGCTGTCGCCAACAATATTGTGCGCCTGACCGCCTTGGGCCTGCAGGTTCACATCACGGAACTCGATGTTGCTTTGCCGACGGGTTCCACGGGCCAAGCTCAGAATGATGATTTGCAAAAACAAGCTGACGTCTACCGCCGCGTGGTACGGGCGTGCACACAAAACCCCGGGTGCACGGCGATTCAAACCTGGGGATTCACGGACAAGTATTCCTGGATTGTGTCGCATTCCCATGGCACTCAGGGCGCCGCGCTGCTTTTCGATCGCGCGTACAAGCCCAAGCCCGCATACAACGCGATGCTCCAGGAGCTTTCTGCCCCAAGGAACCGCTAGCCCCCTTTTTGTGCCCATGAACCAACTTGGATCATCCCCAAGCCTGCAGCGCAGGCCCATCTCCATGCATCTATAATGACTTGCACCTTCGGGTGGCCATCGCGGCACATACGCCGGGGGCGTCGACCAGTGGCAGAATCCGGCTCAATCCGATCGAAGACCTCCTACCGTAAGCAGGTCATCATCCTGCTGTCGATATCCGTGTTTCTTCTTCTGGCGATTCTGGTCTCGGAAACGGCCTTTGACCTGAACTTCCTGCATCCCGGGAACAATCAGGAGATTGTCGTATTCGCGGCTCTCTCCGCGCTGATTTTCCTGCTATTCGTTGCGCTCACCTTTGTGCTGATGCGCAATCTGCTGAAGCTCTTTGCCGAACGGCGCTTGGGAGTTTTGGGTTCGAAATTTCGTACTCGCATGGTTGCCGGCGCACTGTTGTTGTCATCGCTTCCTGTCGTGGTGATGTATTGGTTCGCGTATGGATTGATGAACCGTTCGATTGATAAGTGGTTCTCGACCCCGGTCGAAGAAGTGCGAGCGGATACTCACGCCATGGCCACGCTTCTGGCGGGCTATGCGATGCAGAACGCGCGCGCTGAAGCCTTTTCGGTTGCTGCCTCTCCAGAGATCGATCGCGCCTTTTCGGGGCACGGATTCTCGGGTCTGGTCGCCGAGTTTCAGCGGCACGAAACTACTCTACAGGGCGGATTCGCCTTGGCTGTGCGTGATGGAAATGAGGAAGCCAGCTTCAATGCTCCCGCCCCGTGGGCTGTGCTTAAAGGAACGCTTCCGCTTCCTGATGCACAAGCGGGACGCCCGGCGCAATTCACCTGGGGGCAAACCGATTACACGCTAGGAAGCGCCCCGGCGGACGGCGGAGGCCTGATCCTGGTGGCGATTCCACTGCCCCGCGAATTCTCGCAAACGGTTCATCAAGTGGAGGCAAGCCAGAAACGCTATTACGATCTGGCACGCGAGCGTCGAGTCGTGCGCCGCACATATATGGGCTTGCTGCTTCTGCTCACCATGAGCGTGCTTTTCGTTACCACTTGGCTGGCCCTGTTCCTGTCCAAGATTGTCACGCGCCCGCTGTCTGCATTGGCGGAAGCCACTCAGGCCATTTCTCGCGGACGCCTCGATTATCGCGTGAGTGTGAGTTCAGCGGATGAAATCGGTGACCTGGTGCGCTCCTTCAATCGTATGGCGGAAGATCTGGAAGGTAGCCGCAAGCAACTCGAAGCCTCCACTCGCGAATTGAGCGCTGCCAATACCGAACTCAACCAGCGCCGCCGGCACATGGAGACGATTCTCGAAAATATTCCGACTGGCGTTCTCTCGCTTGATGCCAACCGCCGCGTCACCCACGTCAATCAAGCCCTGCTGCGGATGTTCCATCCCGAGCCCGGGCACTATACTGCACCGCAGATTCTTCTGGGTGCGTCTTTGTCGGAAGTCTTTCCTCCCGAAGTTCTCGAGGATTTCGAGCCTCTGCTCCGCCGCGGCGATCGCATGGGGATGACCACCAGTCAGATGGAAATCCAACTACCACGTGGAACTTTGAATGTTGCCGTGACGGTGGCCACGCTGAGGCATCAAGGCGAACGCTCTGGCTACGTCGTCGTCTTTGAGGATCTCTCCGACTTGCTGAAGGGCCAGAAGCAGGCAGCCTGGCGAGAAGTGGCCCGCCGGGTGGCACATGAAATCAAGAACCCGCTTACCCCGATCGCGCTTTCGGCGGAACGCATCCAGCGGCATCTGGACCGCTCGACTCCAGATGATCCAGCGTCACTGAGCATTGTGCGGTCGTCGGCGGAAACCATTGCCGGGGCTGTCGAAACGGTGCGCCGCCTGGTGGACGAGTTCTCGACGCTCGCGCGTTTCCCGATTGCTAAACCGGAGCCTGCCAATATCAACGAGATCATCGAAAGCGCTTTGGCGATGTTCAACGGCCGGCTCGACGGAGTTTCTGTGCGTAAGTCACTGGCCACCGATTTGCCCAAGGTAATGGCCGACAACGAAGCCCTCAAGCGAGCGGTCGCCAATCTCGTGGACAATGCCGCCGAAGCCTCGCAGAATTCCGTCGTACGCGAAATCGAAATCTCCACTGCTTTGGTGGCCAGCCGCGATGCCGTCGAGATCACGGTTTCCGATACCGGCCACGGCGTCTCGCGCGAACTCAAAGAGAAGCTCTTCCTGCCCTACTTCTCCACCAAGAAACGTGGTACCGGCCTGGGCCTCGCGATCGTGAGCCGCATTGTCGAGGACCACCATGGCTCCATTCGGGTGGAGGAGAATCAACCCGTGGGCGCGCGCTTTATCGTCGAGCTTCCGGTTGTGCCCGAATCCACGCCGGCGGCCGCCATCCCCCAACATGCATAGCATTCTCATTGTTGACGACGAAGCAGGCATTCGTGATTCGCTGGCCGGCGTTCTGGCTGACGAAGGTTATTCCACCTCTTCGGTGGGAAGCGGCGAGGCCTGCCTTGAACTCGTGCGCAAGACCCCATTCGACGTGATCCTGCTCGACATATGGCTTCCCGGCGTCGATGGTTTGGACACGTTAGCGAAAGTTCGCGAACTGGAGAACCCTCCCGAAGTCATCATGATCTCCGGCCACGGCACCATTGAGACGGCGGTGCGCGCCACTAAACTCGGCGCTTACGACTTCCTCGAAAAACCCCTGCGGATCGAGCGCACGCTGATCGTCGTAAAAAATGCGATCGAGTCAAAGAAACTGCAGCGAGAAAATGTTGACCTGAAGAAGCAGCTTCAGACCAAGAGCCTCATCGTCGGCGACAGTATTCCCATGAAGGCTCTCCGCCAGCAGATTGGCCTGATGGCCCCGACCAACGGGCGAGTTTTGATCTATGGCGAATCGGGCACCGGCAAGGAACTCGTGGCGCATGCGATTCACGCCCAGAGCCTGCGCAAGGACGAGACGTTCGTGGAGGTCAATTGCGCTGCCATTCCCGAAGACTTGATCGAAAGCGAACTCTTCGGCCACCACAAGGGATCTTTTCCCGGGGCCGCGGCGGACAAAGAAGGCAAATTCCAGAAAGCCCATGGCGGCACGCTCTTCCTCGACGAAGTCGGAGACATGAGCCTCAAGACACAGTCAAAAGTGCTGCGTACCCTGGAAGAACAGCGCTTCACGCCGGTGGGCAGCAACGAGACCATCACCGTGGACGTGCGGGTGATTGCGTCAACCAACAAAGACCTCGAAGAGGAAATATCTCGCGGCAACTTTCGCGAAGATCTTTTCTACCGCCTCAACGTCATTCCCTTCTTCGTCCCTTCCCTGCGCGAGCGCAAGGAAGATATCCCCCTTTTCACCCGCCACTTTCTGAAGGAACTAGCTGCGACCTATGGCCGCCGTCCGCGGGAAATCACCGATGATGCCATCGAAGTCCTGATGCGCTATTCCTGGCCCGGCAACGTCCGCGAATTGCGCAATGTGATCGAACGCATCGTGATCATGAATCCCACGACGACGCGTTTCGACAGCAAACACCTGCCTCCGCTGGTCTACCGCGACGGCAGCCGCCGCGCGCCAAAAGGCGAGTTCTCCACCCTGCACCAGGCGCGCGATGCTTACGAGCGCGACTACATTCTGAAAAAACTGGATGAAAATCACGGCAATGTCACTCGCGCCGCCGAAGTGCTCGGTCTGGAGCGCAGCCATCTTTACCGCAAGATGAAAGCTCTGGGAATCGCTGCCAGAGAGTAAGTTCACAAACTTTGACTTAGGGCCGACGCCGTCCTAACATACCCGAACATCCAAGCTTTGCTCTTATGGTCGGGCAAACCATCTCGCACTATCGCATCCTGGAGAAACTGGGCGCCGGCGGCATGGGCATCGTTTATCTTGCGGAAGATATACGCCTGGATCGCCAAGTTGCGCTGAAAATCCTTCCGCCGGAGTTCGCCGTTGACGAAGCTCGCGGTGAACGCTTTTTGCGCGAGGCCCGCGCTGTAGCCACACTGAACCATCCTGGCATTGCGATTTTGTACGAGATTGGCGAAACCTCAGATACTCAATTCCTGGCGATGGAATACATTTCAGGCAAGACTTTGCAGGAAGAACTTGCCGCCGGCCCTTTCTCCAAAGATCGCCTCGCCGAGTACACAACTCAGATTGCGGAGGCTCTCGAGCACGCCCATCGCCACGGCATTCTTCATCGCGACATCAAGCCTGCAAACATGATCGTTAGTCCGGAAGGCAAAGTGAAACTGCTCGACTTTGGCCTTGCCAAGCTCGCGGAACGCAATGACCGTACGGCATCGCTGCTGACCGCGCCCGGATCGTGGCTGGGCACGCTGCACTATGCCGCGCCGGAAGTGCTCCGCGGTTATCCGGCAGATCGGCGCAGCGACATCTACAGTTTCGGAGTCGTGCTCTACCAGATGGCCTGCGGCCATCTGCCGTTTGAGGGCGTTGACGGACGCGCCCTGATCAGCGCCATTCTGACCGGGCAAGCGCCATCGCCACACACTCGCAATCCCCTGATTGATCCCGCTCTTGAAGCCTGCATCCTCAGCAGCATTGCACTGCAACCTGATCAGCGTCCTCAAAGCGCGCTGGAGCTCGCACGGTCCGTTCGAGAGTCAGTCTCGAGCACTGGTTCGCACGCAAAACCCGCACAGGCGATGCCGGTACTGGCCGTGCTCGACTTTCAGAACACGTCCGATGATCCGAGTGTGAACTGGCTGGGCACAGGTTTGGCCGAGACGCTGACCTCTGATCTGAAGCGACTGAAGCTGGTCAAGGTCGTCACTCGCGAGCGGTTACAGGAAGCCGCCCGACGACATGCTGCTTCGGGCCAGGCGGGCCTGGTCGCATTAGGGCGCGAAATTGGGGCACGCTGGTTGGTGCTCGGCAGCTTTCAGCGCGCTGGAGGCCGCTTGCGCATCCTTCCCAGAGTGCTCGAGGTCTCGACCGGAGAGGAGACTCCGATCACAAAAGCCGACGGCACTTGGGAAGAAGTTTTTGAACTGCAGGACCGGGTAGTTGCGGGGGTCATGTCGGCTCTTGAGGTGAAAGTGGACAGCAGCGCCATGGAGCGGATTGCCGCGCCCGATACCATACACCTAGAAGCCTACGAACAGTACGCGCAGGGACGGCAGGATTTATACGAAATCGGAAAGGATTCTCTGGAGCGTGCCCGGCAGCATCTGGAACGCGCAGTGGCTCTTGATCCTAATTACGCGCTCGCCTATGCTGCGCTCGGTGCGACTCACGCCATGCGTTTCATTCACCGGACCGACCCTACCGATCTCGACTCGGCGGCCCGGTATTGCGAACGCGCACTTGAACTGGATCCCGAACTGGGTGAACCGTATCCGTGGTTAACCTACGCCTACGTGCGGCAAGGCAAAGTGCAAGAGGGAATCCGTACAGGCATTCGCGGCGTGGAGCGCCAACCTGATCTCGTGCTCTCCCATTATTTCCTAAGCATCGCATACATGGTCGAGACGGAACAGGCGCACTCCGAAAGCTATTCCTGCGCCGCAAAATCTTTGTTGAATGCAGCCTTTGTGGATGCCCGATGGGCTCCAACGTGGCTCTGCCTGGGTAGTATTGCGCTCGCCTGCGGAGAATACGATCAGGCCGAGAGGTTCCTTGAGAAGGGATACGAAATCGAGCGGCGAGGCAGTGGCTTCGGCTACTTCATCGGTTGCAGTACCCTGCTTGGAACCGTTGCCGATCGTCGCGGCAGCAGCCAAAGGGCCTGTGAACTGTACCTGGCAGCCAGAACTTCGTTGGAATCCTGCGACCATGTTTATCGCGAGGCCTTCCTCACAATCACGGCCTGTGGACTAGGAGATGTTGTCCTCCGTCAGGGCAATGCCGAAGCGGCTCTGATGGAATTTCGGCGGGCATCTCGCCTGGTGAAGGAATACCCACGCATGCTGGGAAAACAGCGCGTGCTTACCTTAACCCTGGCGGGCACGAGTGCAGCCTATGCCGCGATGGGAGACCTATCGCGAGCGCGGCAATTCCTCGACGAAGCGCTTCCCGCCCTGAGCGAGGTGGCACGTTCTCCGCATACCTGGATTTGGGGTGCTTCGCTCGGGCAATTGCGTTATTTGGTTGCAAAGGTTTATGTGCTGGTGGGAGAACTGGATCGCGCTCTCGACATGCTGGCCCAGGCTGTGGAAGGAGGCTGGCGTGATCACCGCTGGATGTCGTCAGACCCGAGCATGGCTCCCTTGAGCGGCCTGCCGCAGTTCAACAAATTGCTCGAGGATCTGAAGGCGCTTCCCACCGTGGACTTCCAAGCCAGTACCAGCAAGCTCATGATCGCCACGCAAGTTGCTCCGGCGTAGCCTGCGCCGAGCCTACCGCTTTACCATGTGAATCTCGGTACCGTTCTTGTGGAACTTCACCTCGTCCATTAGCTGGTTGATGAGAAAAATTCCACGCCCGTGATTGGAGTAGAGATGCTCTCCCATTGTGCAACTGGGAATGGCGCCGGGATCGAAGCCCGGGCCGGGATCGCGCACGATAATCAGAATGCCCCGCTGTTCGTCGCACGCCACCAGGCATTCGATGGTCTTAGTAGGATCTTCTTTTGCACCGTGGACTACGGCATTGGCCAGCGCTTCCTGCAGAGATAGTTCGATCGCGTCTTCCTTGCCGTTCACGCACTTCATCTCGCGCACGGCTTGCATCACCTGCTCGACGACCGGGTCCACGGACTTGCGGTCCGCCGCCAGCGTGACGCGCACGCGCAGGTTCAACTTTTGTGGATCGAAATCGTACGCCGGAAAGTGTTCTTCGGGAGAATCCCCAGCTTCCATGGTTCGCTCGTTCGTTCTGTCCTCTGTGCCCTGTGACTGCTTGATTGTAGATGCAGCCACTGGAACTGGGCAATGGGCAGCTGATTTGAAGCCTCGCTACCATATCACAACGTTAGTCTTCTGTCTGGACCGGATCTTGAGGTGCCTTCGTTGTATTTGTCTGTGCCTTGCTCCAGCATGCGCTGCTCCAATTGCCTCCGCCAATCCAATTCATCCACAAATCGCCGCGAATCGCGCCATCCCGGCTCTGCCTTCACATAAAGCGCTAAAAATACTTTCTTCCCTAGCATGCGCTCGATCTGGATTCGCGCCAAGGTGCCGATCTTTTTCAACATCCGCCCACCTTTGCCGACCAGGATTCCCTTTTGTCCCTGGCGCTCGCAATAAATCGTGGCGGCAATCCGCGTCAGCCGCTCGCCCTCTTCAAAGCTCTCGACGATCACCGTGGTCGCGTAAGGAATCTCTTCGCTGGTGTTGAGCAACACCTGCTCGCGGATGATCTCGGCGGCCATAAATCGTGCCGGCTGATCGGTGATCTGATCTTCCGGAAAATACGCCGGCCCCGCAGGTAGAACCGAGAGCACACGATCGAGAAGCGCATCGAGCCCGTTCCGCTTGAGCGCTGAAATCGGGAACACCTCCGCGAAGTCATACAGCATCCGGTATTCCTCGATGAGCGGCAGCAGTTGCGATTTTTCGTGGATCAGGTCGACCTTGTTCAGGATCAAAAATGCCTTCGTGCTCGAGCGCCGCAGAAGGTCGAGGGCAAACCCATCGCGCGGATCCAGCTTGCGTGTGACGTCCATAATCACGAGCACCAGGTCACACCCTTCCAAAGCCTCGCGCACCTCGACCATCATCTTGCGACCCAGCGAACTGTCCGGCTTATGCACACCAGGCGTATCGATGAGAACGATCTGCCCTCCTCCCTTGCCTTTTCGTCTGGGAACATGAACCACGCCCTGGATGCGATTGCGAGTGGTTTGAGGCTTAGGCGAAATGATGGCCAGTTTCTCGCCAACAAGCGAGTTCAGCAAGGTGGACTTGCCCGCGTTAGGGCGCCCGAGAATGCAAACGAAACCGGAGCGAAATGGCATAAAAAAGCTCCTGGCTCTTAGCTTCCAGCCAAGAAGGCTAGGTATCTTCATCTTAGGCCACTTTGCCTTGGCTTGCAGACAGGACCCGGCAGTAAAAGATTCGTTAGAAGCCAGAAGCTTTCACATTAGCTTCAACTGCCGTGGTTGCACGGCCGTGACCCGCACGCGTTCCACCTTGCGATCGGTAGACTCCAGAACCTCAAAGCGCAGCCCGTCGTCTTCGATAATCTCGCCCTTGCGTGGAATCCTGCCGGCCAACTCGCTCACCAGCCCGGCAATGGTAGCCGATTCTTTTCCCTCGGGCCTGGTCCCGAATAGTTCGTTCAGGCGATCCACGTCCATTCCACCGGAAACGATGAACGAGCGTTCGCCATCGCGCACGACATCGGGTTTATCCCGCTCGTCGCGAATCTCGCCCACGATCTCTTCGACCAGATCCTCAATGGTGACCAGCCCCGCCACCCCGCCGTATTCATCGACCACAATTGCCATGCGAATGTTCTGCTTCTGCATCTCGCGCAGCAAATCACTCCCCAGCTTGCTTTCTGGCACGAAGTAAACATCGCGTCGCATGATCGTATCCAGCGTGCGCACATGCGCCTCGCTGTCGGGCACCTGCAGGACATCCTGCGTATAAACGATTCCTTTGATGTTGTGAATGCTGCCTTCGTACACCGGCACCCGGGAATAGTGCTTGGTGCGCAGCATCTCGATGAAGCGCTCCACGGTGGTATTCGAAGGCACGGCAAACATGGCGGGACGAGGCTTCATCGCCTCGCGCACCGTCTTGCCACTGAATTCCACGACCGATTGAATGAGATCGCGGTCGCCTTCCTGGATAATTCCCTCTTCCTGGCCGGCCTCGATGAGCGCATCCACCGCCTCGGCTGATGTTTCCGGCGCTTCCCCGGTATTCTGCTTGGTCAGAGAGGCTACGGACTGCAGGAAGCCGAGCACGAGAGTGACCGGACGCACCAGGTACATCAGGATTTTCAAGAACGGGGTCCAGCGAATCAGCCATTCCCCTTTCGTGCGCGAAAAGAACACAAACGGCAAAAAGCGGTTGCAGAGAATCACGATGAGGAGCAGAACGATGGTCGCCTGCAAAATCTCGTAGATATTCCAAAACGGATCCGTGAAAACCAGAAACCCAATCAGGAAAGCGATCGCCGCCAGAGTTACCTGGGTGAGCACTGCCATCGAAAGCGATGCGCGGCTCCGGCTGACCCCCAGCTTCGGCTCGACTTTTTGCTCGAAGACATCGATGTTGTCCTGGAATTCGCGGGAAAGGAACTTCCCGGCTTCCTGATACACGCGATCCACGTACGAGACCAGCGTCAGAAGGCCTATCAAAAGAAACAAAGCGAAGAAGACGCCTAGGCTCATGCCGTCCTCTTGTGGGATCTTCCGGGGCGACGAGCCTTGGAGTTGTCCTCATCGGACAGGCCGCGCTCGATCAGGCCTGTGGGAAGCCTGAGCACACTTCGTAAATGCGCTTCCTTCCGCGCCATCTCACCATTATCGCGCTCATGGTCCATGCCCGCCAGATGCAAGATCCCATGTAAAACCAAAAGCTTGATTTCCAAGGCGGCCGGGTGACCAAGCCGCGCTGCATTCTGCCGGGCAATATCGGCAGAAATCGCGATTTCCCCCGCCAATCCCGCTCGTTTCGAGTGTTTCTGCGATGACGCTTCGGAAGGAAACGACAGAACATCGGTAGGCTTGCCCTTCTGGCGAAAACGAAGATTTAGCGACCGCATGGCCGTGCTGCCGGTGACCAGCACGTTGACCCTTTCCCGCAGTCGGGCCACCCGGCGAGCCTTCAGCACGAAACGCTCCAGCGCCTTTTGGCTCAGCCCCGCGACCTTCTTGTCGAGAATTACCAAGCTACGGACCTCGGGGCTTCACCGCGCGATCCCTGACGGCAAACAAGAGGGCGCAGCCCGCCTGCTCGATCGGTCAGACCTAGACCTTTGACTCAGGCGGAGCAGGCCTTCCCTCTGGTGTGGCTGCTGCCGGCTTCTCGGTCGCATTGGCCGCATCTTCACTCTTCGACTCGGCCAACAACAGCAGTTGCTCCTCCGCGACCCTCGCCTTATGCTCGTCGTACGCGCGCACAATGCGCTGCACCAGATGATGCCGCACTACGTCGCTTTCGTCGAAGTGCACAAATGCCAGTCCCTCGACATTCTTCAAAACATCGACCGCCTCCAGCAGACCGCTGCGGCGGGCATTAGGCAAGTCGATCTGCGTGACGTCTCCGGTAATCACCGCCTTCGAATTGAATCCCAACCGCGTGACGAACATTTTCATCTGCTCGGACGTAGTGTTCTGCGCTTCGTCGAGAATCACGAATGAGTCGTTGAGGGTTCGCCCTCGCATAAAAGCAATGGGCGCGATCTCAATCACACTCTTCTCCAGGTAGCGGTCCACTTTCTCCGGATCGAGCATGTCGTACAGCGCGTCATAGAGCGGCCGCAAGTACGGATCAATCTTGTCCTGCAAGGTGCCCGGCAAAAATCCCAGCCGCTCTCCTGCTTCGACGGCGGGCCGAGCCAGAATGATCCGGTTCACGCGTTTGGCCAGCAATGCTGAAATGGCCATCGCCACAGCCAGATAAGTCTTCCCCGTCCCGGCTGGGCCGATTCCAAACACCATGTCGTGCTTTTCGATGGCGTCCAGATACCGTCGCTGATTGCTGCTCTTGGGCTGGACCGTGCGTCGCCCAAACGAGCGCTGGCGCCCAGCGTCGGCCAACCCGCGAAGCGTGGAAGTCGGATCCGACGTCAGCACGCGCATCATGCTGTTCAGGTCGCCGTTATTGAAGCTGTAACCCGAGCGCTGCAGGCTCTCGTAGTCGGCAAAAACCTGCTCCGCCCGCGCCACGTCACGCGGCGCGCCTTCCAGTTCAATCGCGTTCGACCGCAGATTGATGGTGATGTTCAGCCCGTCTTCCAGCAGGCGCACGTTCTCGTCGCGGGTGCCAAATAATGTTTCGATGTTGGGACTAACCCCGATGCTCTTTTTCATGCGTGTAGGTTCAAAACGGTGTGGCTTTCGGATCCGAACGCGAGGGATGCCGTTCGGTGGTTCCTCCAGCGGGGGACACACTGGCTCCTGTTCCACTTCTCACGCGAAACAAGACTCTGCTTGGAGACGGGATCAATCGGAATGCGGATGCCCAGAGGCAAGTCACTACCATTCAATGAAAGCGTACCCCGCGCAAAGCGGCACGTCAATATGAGGAAATCCTCAGGCTTTTGCCGAATCCACATCTCGCGCCGACGCCGGCACGGCCCTGGTTCGGGCCCATTCCCGCAAGGCAGCGATCTCTTCGGCCCGCGTTGTGGAGAGAGGGACGGTCTGGGTCAGCGCGTCAATCATCAACTGCGTGGTCAACGCTTTCTTTTCCGAGTAGGCTGCGTACAGTGCACCTTGCACCGCCGCGTCGATTTCTGCCCCGGAATATCCCTTCGCGGCAGCAGAGATTTTTTCGAGGTCAAACTCCGCCGGATTCCGTTTGCGCCTCGCCAGTTGAATGGAAAAAATCTGTTTCCGCTCCGCCTGATTCGGCAGATCGACAAAGAACAATTCATCGAATCGCCCCTTGCGGATCAGTTCCGGCGGCAGCACGGTCACGTTGTTGCAGGTCGCCGCCACAAATACGGGAGCCTTGCGATCCTGCATCCAGGATAGGAACGAAGCCAGCAGCCGCGAGGAGACTCCCGCATCGGCCGAGGCCGAATCGGGCCCGCTCCCCGCGAACACCTTTTCCAGTTCATCGATCCAAAGCACGCACGGCGCCAACCCTTCGGCAACCTGAAATACTTTGCGAATCCGCTTTTCCGTTTCGCCAATGTATTTGTCGTAGACCGCCGACGTATCGAACTTCACTAGCGGCAGTTTCCACTCTCCCGCCACCGCTCGCGCGCACAGTGACTTGCCGCATCCCTGGACGCCCAGGATGATCATTCCCTTTGGCGCCTCAAGCCCGAACTCGCGGGCCGAGTCTTCCCAGGCTCCGCGCCTCTGCCCCAGCCAGTGCTTCAGATTCTCCAAGCCCCCCACGCTGCCCATGTTGTCGGAAGCATCGATGAACTCGAGCATTCCCGAATGCCGCAGCAATTGCTTCTTCGCCTCGAGAACATCCGTTACAGTCTCGGCGCACAGCGCATACCGCGTGACCAAAGCCTGTGAAACCGCACGCTCCGCTTCTTCTTCCGTAAGCCCGCGCAGGTTGGCAGACATGGCGTCGACACCGGCAGCATCCAGCTGCAGCTTCAATGAATAAGTTTTGGAGAGTCGTGAGAACGTGTCGTGCACGATTTCGTGCAGCCGGTCCCGATCCGGCAGGGGCAGATCGAAATATTCCACCAGCGTGGTCAGTTCCATCGGAACGGAGAGTTCCGGCGCCGTAATCACGACAGTTCGCCGGTTCGCAGAAAACTTTTGACCAACGTCGCGCAGCCGCCGTACCACCACGGGGTCATCCATGTGCCGATGAAAGTCCTTCAATATGAAGACGGCCTCCACCGTCATCGACTCCATGTTGGCCAAAGCCTGCACCGGCTCGCGCGTGTTGTAGATGGAAGTTCCCGCCGCAGCCGACGCCCCCTCCGCGCCCATGGAAGACATCACAGAGCGCGTCAGACGCTCGGCTTCACCGCTCGGAGGGCTGAGCACGGTCCGCGTCTGGGTCTGCCCGCGCCCGCCTTGGCTCCAGCCCGTCGCCTGGTCAATGCGCGCTTGCAGCGACATCTTTTGCCCTTCGGGCGCGGTGTTTGATCCCGAGCGCAGCAGACCGTCGGCAATGCTCCATTCAAAGGTCGCCATGTTCAACTCGGCGCACGCGGCGCGCACCATGTTGACGGCATGCATCTCCTCCGACGTCTCCATCACCACGATCGGCGTCGAAGAGTTGATCAGCACTTTCAGGCGATCGAGTCCATCAGTCATAAGCTATGTCGCGCAAGTCCTGCAATGTTGTGGTTAGCCTAACTTGCCCTTCGTGCCTTCGTGGTTGAAGCATTTAAGCCTTGCCACGATGACAACTGTTTGACCCACCGAGAGTTGCTCCCCTATAATAAGGAATTCGGACCCACCCGAATATCTCTCTGAATACACGAAGGTAACGAACCAGACATGGCAAATCATCTTTCGGCGCTGAAGCGCGCCCGTCAAACTGAACGTCGCACCACGCGCAATCGTGCTAATACCTCCTCCCTGCGCTCACAACTTCGCGAGATGCGCGAGGCTATCGCCAAGGGCGACAAAGCCGCCGCCGAGCAGATTTATCGCAAAACCGTCTCTGCGCTCGACAAGGCCATTCAGAAAGGCAGCCTGCACGAAAATACGGCCTCTCGTTACAAGGCTCGCCTGGGCGCACGCGTCACCGCCATGAAATAACCACCGGCGTAATTACGCCAAATGGTTCCAGTCCGTTTCAATCTTCGGCGGGTGTAAGAGCGTCTGCAAAACTACGCAATACTGCTCCGTCTTCTCTTGCAAGGCCCGCACCTGCTCTTCAGTTGCTTCAGGAGCATCGATGTGGAATCTTGCACGAATGGCTTGAAAGCCAACTGGCACTTCTTTCGATAAGCCCAGCGTCCCCTGCAAATCCATTTCACCTTGAACCGTAACCTCGATGTGGCGGGTCGGAATGCCCATTGCCGTTGCTACAAGTTGGCTCGTGAGTTGCGCGCAGGCGGCAAGCGCTCCGATAAGAAGGTCCCCCGAGCAAGCAGCGCCACCGGTGCCGCCCACTCCCTTATGCGCCTCTGCCTGATAGACCGCGCGGCCAATGTCGACGGAACAGGCCAAAGGCGTAGCCGTTTCACTTCCCTTCGCCGTAAGTGTGATGCGAGAACTTCCCGGGTCTCGGCGATACTGCTCCTTCAATGGTTTTTGAACGGATCGAATATCCATAATGGCCCTCTCCAATTGTGCTCGTGCCTATGTCCGGTTCAGTTGCCACACACTCAGTTTCGGACACATGCGCCCTATCGGAATATCACAGAATGATTCCGAAGTGCTCCTGAAGTGCGTGGATCCGCTCTGTTTCGGAAGAAAGTGTTCGCTCCTCGCGCTCCCCACCCCGGGTCACGATCAGTTTCATCTCCGAGAGCGTAATTCGTCCTTCGGGGGTGGCGCGCGAACAGATCCGGCTTTGAGTGAAGGACGACTCCGGCGAGGTCTGATGAAAGTGACACATGTCAGCGAATTCTTCCAGAACTCGTGGCCGAAGACAAAACGAGTATTGCGCTTTCCAATTCCCCTCGGCTTCTTTCTTCTGCACATGCCACCGGTTACCGTCCTCGAACAGACGGAATATTCCCGCGGGATCAGCGTGTTCTGTGACCCCTTCCAAACGGAGCGGGGCCACAAACGAATCTCCGAAGCCCACATCCGCGAGCCACGGCGTCTCCAGATCGACACGGAGCGTCAAGTGATCAAACTCCGGACCTTCGCCGCCATTCGCTCTCGCGACGCGCGCCGAGAGCAGCGTGACCTGAAAACCCAGCGCCCTCAACAACGCCGCAAATGCCCCATTCAATTCGTAACAAAAGCCGCCCCGGCGTTGCTCCACGATCTTGCGCAGGATGGACTTCTCCTCAGTCACAATCGGGCGGGCAAGAGAAATGTCCAGGTTCTCAAAAGGAACCGCAAGCAGATGGGCCCGGTGAAGGTTGCGCAAGGTTTCGCTTGAAGGAGAGACACCACCGGCATAGCCGATGCGTTCGAGATAAGCGGCTACATCGACCATGAGAGAAGCAAATCAGCAACAGCATCAAAAGCTAGAAGCTCGAAGTCGCTCCTCACACCGGCAACTGCTCCTGCATCCATCCCGGCGTTTCCAGCTTCGGCTCCGAGGTCAAATCCATGACCAAGCGCTCCAGCACCATGCGCTTGCTCACCGGATTGGAACGCAGCGCCAGATCTGCCTTCGCGACCAACCGGATCGCTCGCGTCAGATCCCGTCGCGACTTGTAGCGGCGCGCCTGCTTGATAATGTCGTCGGCCGCAAACGGAGGCACGCGGAATCCCTGCCACAGCGCCGCCCACAGCATGCGCTGGTCGCGTACGTTGCGTTCCAGAATCACCAGCATCTGGCGGAAGGTTTTCGCCAGCATGTAGATGTGCCCGATGGCGGCCTCTTCCCCTTCGCCCGAAGCCAGGATTGCATCCAGAATTTCCAGCGCGCGCACCCGCTCCTTGCTCGAGATCGCGTCCGTCAATTCGTAGAGCGACCGCTGCTTGGCTGCAAGCACCATGGTTTCGACGTCGCCCAGCGTGATCCTCTTCTTCTCGCCCACATAAAGAATGAGCTTCTCGAGTTCGTTGGAGATCATCATCATGTCGCCGCCGAGCGCGTCCACCAGTTCGCGGGCTCCGTCGGCCTCGATCTTCACGCCACGGCTCGTGCCATAGTCGCTGATCCAGCGCACGGCCTCGCCCTCTTCCACCCGCGCCAGTTCCACCATGCCGCAGTATTGCCCCATGGTGTCGCGGATGCGCTGATAGCGCTCCTTGTCCTGCATTTCCATTTTGCGCACGTCGGCGGGAATGCTGATGTGGTCGGCAACAAACACCACCAGCGCATCCGGATTCGGATTCCTGCAGTATTCCTCGATGGCCGCGAGCTTCTCTTCATTCGAGCCGCGGCCAAAAAGATTCTTCACCCCGCGCACGAAGAAGACCTGAAACGGAGCCATCAGCGAAGGCGTGCGCGCGCGATCCAGAACTTCGGCCAAATCGGTCTCGCCCAGATCAAACTCGAATAGGCTGAAGTCGCGCAGGTCGGCAGGAACCAGATGCTCCAGGATGGCATCCCGAAAGCGTTTGCGGAAAAAAGCCTCGTCGCCCACAAAAACGTAAGCCGCGCGCAGCTTGCGCGACTCCAGTTCGCTGACAAAGCGTTCGGCTTGGGCAAAAGCGCGCATCAAGATTCGGTATTCCCGGCAAGGGTCGCTTTCGACTCTAGCATCGAGCCGCCAGTTCGCATAGTGACGCAAACGTGAACGTCAGAGCTTGCTCAGGAACTGCACAACCTCCGGGGAATTCCAGTCGACGGGACCAATGAACTTGCGGCGCATCACGCCTTGGCGGTCAATGATGTAAGTCTCTGGCCACCCGGAAGTCCCATACATACCGGCAACCTTCTGCTGCGGATCAAGAACCGTCAGGAAATTCACATTCCGTTCCTTGAGAAAGCGGTGGTACGCACCCTGATCCACATCGATGCTCACCCCCAGCACCACCACGCCGCGCCCGCGCAACCGGTCCTGCATATTCATCAACGAGGGCAGTTCTTCCACACAGGGCTGGCACCAGGTCGCCCAAAAATTCAGCACCAGCACCTGCCCACGGAACTGATTCAGATTCACTTTACGATCGGAATCTTGCAGGCTGAAGTCCTTAGCTGCGGAGCCCACGTGCGCCGGCCTCGATCCCGTGTAACAGCCAGTCGCCAGCAGGCATGCCGACACCGTCAGAACAAGCAAATACCGCGTCACTTCTAAAATCCCTCCAGGATGTTTGAAACCAACGTGCGCGCGAAATCCTGCGACAGCCGGCGGAACGCCGGGGAATCTTCCTCAAAAAAACTGGCCAGATCCTGCGAGACCTCGTACTGCTCGCGAAACAGGTACGCTGGATTCTGATACAGCACCTTCCCGTTCCGATCGACCAACGTCACCTTCATGCTCACGACCACCATCACGCTGGCAGCGCGCCCCGTAGCGGTGTCGTAAGTCAGCGGAGAAGCTACCGTGGAGAGCACCGAGCCGCGCAACGTCGCATCCGGATCGTCCCCGGCATTGTTGAGAATGCGGTAATGCGTGCGTGTCGTAAACTCGCGCACCACTGACCCTGTCAACATCCGCTCGATGCCATAGGTAAGCGTTTCGTTTTTGAAGGAAGGAACCGCAATCGTTTTGACGTTCTCGGGAAGCTGAACCGCGTGTCCCGCAGTGTGATAGCCGCATCCCGCGCTGCCGAGCAGCAGGCACGCCACGGCCCACGCCCATTTCATTGAATCTTCCCCGTAGGACGTGTCGCCGCCATGCTCTCTGCACATTCCACAGCGGTCAGAGCGGAAATACGAAGGTTATCCACCGCCGCCCACAACCAAACGCCATTCCCCTGCACCGGATCGGCCTTGACCAACACCTGAATGTCCGCCAGTCCCGCCGAACTGACATTGCTGGGCGCGTCTTCCTCCGCGCCCGCCACCGTCACATGCTCGCCCGCCAAGACTCCCGCTAAGGAAGGAACATCGACTGCGGCGTCCATCTCCAGAAAAATCGCCAGCGCATGACCATGGAAAATTGGAGCCTGCAACAGAAACAGCGATGGCTGCAGGGCATCTTCGCCCGCAATCTTGCGATAATGCCGCAGCACCCGGGCCTCCACCGAATCCAACGTTGGCTGCGACTTCTGGCCGTAGCGCGCCACCATATTAAAAGCCACTTGCGCGTCGAAGACATCCTTTGGCAGCGGCTGAAAGGAAAGCAGATTCACCGTCTGCTGGTGCAATTCATCCATACCGCGCTGCCCGTGCTCCGAAGCCGGCTCGAAAATTGTCGTCACCGCACGCCGAATCATCCCCGCTTTTTTTACCCGCGCCAGCAGCAGCGCCAGCGTCACCGCCACCGGATGCGCCGTGATGCAAGGCCCTGGCTGCAATTCCGGACGCGCCACCTGGCCCCGCTCCCGCTCGATCCACAACGATCGCACCGTAGCCCCGGGCATGTCCTCCAGGACCGATGACATATCGATAATCGCGCTGCCCGCGTCGCGCGCATCTTTCCAGCTTCGCTTCGTGCTCTCCTGGTCGGATGCAAAGAACGTGAAGTCCACGTGTTCGAACTGTTCGGCGCGCACCCGCTGGATAAAACTGATCTCGTCTCCCATCGCCTCAAGCTGTCCCATCGATTCGTCATCATCAAGCAGGCGAATATCCGCCGCCGGAAAGTTGCGCTCGTTCAGCATCTCGGCAACTTCTTTCCCTTTGAGCGAGGCCGCGCCGACAATCGCCGCGCGATACAACTTGCCCCGCGTCGCGTGCGGCGGAGGGATAGTCGTCGTTTTCCCCGGCTCGTTCATGATGCGTGCGAAGCCTCCTTGATAGGCGGCGGAGGCGGCCCGGAGCGGCGGCGAAAAATCCACTGCAACCGCCAGAACACTCCCGAAATCGTGTAGACCAGCGCCACTATAAACAGCATCGGACGCGAGAAAAACCAGATCCCGGCAAACAATGCCGCTAGGATCACGATCGCCCGGAACGGGTGCCGCGATCGAAAATCAATGTCCTTGAAGCTGTAGAACCGCCACGTGCTGACCATCAGATAGCCGACAGTCGTGACCATGGCCAGCCACGCCATCGCGGTATAGATTGAAACCAGCGGGTCGCCGGCCGCAAAATGCACAACCGCAGCCACCACTCCTGCCCCAGCTGGAATCGGCATGCCCACGAAATATTTCTTTCCCGGACGCCCTGGATTCGAAGGCTGCGGGTTACTGGTGATGTTGAAGCGCGCCAACCGGCTCGCCCCGGCAATCAGAAACAGAAAGCTGGCGATCGCTCCCAGTTGAGTCAGCTTGATCTGCAGTTGCCCCTGGGTCAGCAGCACTGAAGGCATGAGGTGAAAACCCCATGTCCAGGCCAGCATCGCGGGCGCCACACCGAACGTAATCACGTCGGCCAAGGAATCAAGCTCGCGGCCGAAATCACTGGTCGTTCCCGTCATGCGGGCGATTCTGCCATCCAGACCATCGAACAGCACTGCGAATCCGATCGCCTTGGCAGCATTATCCAGATGCCAATGATCGATTGCCGTGGCGTGCAGGACCTCGAGGATCGCATAGAAACCGAGCGCCATGTTCGCGGTCGTGAACAACGAGGGCAGTATGTACATCCCTTTGCTCAGCCTCTGCCGCGGTTTCGGGCTCATCTGCTCCATCAGCGCGTCCTCTCGCCAGCTGAGACGGTTCCAACCGTCGCCGGTCGTGCCTGCGGCTGCAAGTACGCCAGCACGCTGGCGCCACCTTTCACACGGTCTCCGACTTTCACATTCATACGGGCCGACGCGTCCAGCAGCACATCCACCCGCGACCCAAACTTGATCAGGCCCACCCGCTGCCCGCGTTCCAGCCGATCTCCAATCTTCGGATAAAAAACAATCCTGCGCGCCAGCAACCCAGCGATTTGCTTGAACACGACTCTCTGGCCATCGCCTTCGACGGTCACGATGTTCTGCTCATTCTGATCGGCACAGATGGCGCTCATGGCATTCAGAAATTTCCCGCGTTGATAACGCACGTCGCGGATAACGCCGGCAATGGGAGACCGGTTCACGTGCACGTCAAACACGCTGAGAAAAATGCTCACCCGCAACTGTTGGCGATCTCCATCGGCCAGCGTAGAAACATCGGTGACTTTGCCGTCGCCTGGCGAAACCACCGCTCCAGCATCCGTCGGAATCGATCGCTCCGGGTCGCGAAAAAACCACAAAAAGAACGCTGCCAGCAGAAACGGAATAACGGCCCAGGCAGGACGGGTCAGCCACCCCAGCAGAATGCCAGCGGCGACAAAAACTACAGCGTAAAGATAGCCATCGCGAACCATAGGGGAGTCAGATTCAATTATATCCGCCGCGGTGATCACAGCCAGCCCGCGCCGTGACCAGGGTTTCTGTAAGTATAAATAAAAAAAGGCGCTTTCACGCGCCCTGTGGCAGATAGATTGCCCCCGCGGCGGCGCAGCCGCCCACGGATGGCCAGAATGAGGCTTACGCTACGTTAACGCCGTACTGTTGCCGATACTCGCGCTCGATGGATTCCATCTGATCTTTCAGCCGGAGTTTCAGCTTTTTGAGGCGAACTTCTTCGAGCTTTTCGTCTTCGCTGAGGTAGCGTTTTTGGGTGAGTGTATCGAGACGTTGTGCATACTGCGTATGCTCCTGAGCCAGCCTACGAAACTCGTCATGACTGGTCAGGAGTTGGTCTCTTGAAGTCAGCATCCAGCAGACCTCCAAACCGGGATTTATGAGGCCAAGGTAGCACAGCCACAATACCCGTTCAATGCCAAAAAAGTGGTGCAAATATACTTGACACACATGTATATTAGCTCCACTGGCTTAGATGCCAAAGGAGATTTGCACCTATGGAGCTACGGCTATATCTCAAAGCCATAGGGAAACATTGGTGGGCATTGCTCAGTTGTGCAGCGTTTACCATCATAGCAGTTGGCGGAAGCTTGGCCGGGAAATCTGATTCGTGGATTACGAAGGCATCTATTTTCCTTGCGATGATTTTGCTATTAGTCGCCGGATTCCTCGCTTGGAGGGATGAGCATCGGGAATTGGAAAAAGAGAGGGCCAAGAACGAAGCCGCACCCAAGATGGATATCAGGCCTCATAATGTGATTTCGTACAGTCAAGATCAAGCGACAGCAACTGATTTATTTGTTTATGTGGAATTGGTATTAGGGGAACCGAGCCATGTTTTAATAGAAAGTTTCTCTTTGGATATTTCCGATCAGGGCGAATGTACAACGACCAACGCCCTAGAGGATGTACGCGAGTGGCAGTGGATCAGAAAGGGAACTCTTAAGGATGGCATTGTTGATTGCGAACCTTTAGCGAAAGAACTGGCAAAGCGCGGAGACCCTGTTCGTGGCTGGATTCACTTTCCAATGCCTTGTGTGCCAGACAGGGTTCTACAACGATCACTGCTAACGCTTAACGTGAATTGCGCGCACGGGACTTGTTATTTCGGCATTGACGCTGCGCGAATGCAGCACGATTTAGATGTTAAAGGGCTTATATGGCGGAGACCGAAGGCTCATGAAACAACCTGAATATACAGAAGGGCCAAAGGCCCTAGAGAACTTTGAGCGCATGGCAACAGCCGTGTTTAAGGCTCCCAAGGCTGAGAGTCGTAAGAACCCGAAGAAGAAAACGACTACAACGCGCAAGCCGAAAAACTCCGACAAGGACTAGAAGGGAACCTGTTGCGTTTCCCCCGCCCCTGTCGTTTCGTGGCGCGGCGATTCATCTTTGCCCGTCAGATCGGCGTAGGTGAGGCGCTTGCCATAGAGGCCGGACATTGCAGTAGAAAAGCGTTCCGCGTCGCTAATTTTGCGGTCGCCATCTTTGCGATTATTGAAACGGAATACTTGTTCGCCAACGTAGCGTGAGAGATGAAACGGCTCAACACAAACGTAGGTTCCTTTGAGACTCCGCTTCAGGAGCGACCAGAAATTTTCGATGCTGTTCGTGTGAACCTGTCCGCGCACGTATTCCTGAGTGTGGTTCACCACTTCATGTACGAACGTTTGCAGCAGTTTGTTGTAGCCAACCGCGCTGTCCGTGTATACAGCAGAACCAAACTTGATGTTCTTGAGCAGCATGTTCTGAAGTGTCTCGCGCTTCACATCAGGCACCACAGTAGCGCGAACCTTCCGAAGTTGGCGGTCGTAGAACCCTTGCACGATAGCCTTGTTCGTAGACATGCCAATCTTTTCAAACTGTGCTCTCCGCTTCGCGTGCATGTTGGAAACCTTCCCGCCGATGAAGGTTTCGTCCGCTTCCACCTGACGACCGGGACCGCCGACAGGACCGCGCCCAAATTTCTGCTCAGTCAGAGCCTCACGAATACGCTGGAGCATAAACCATGCCGACTTCTGGGTAATGCCAAGCGACCGCGCCAGTTCGTGCGACGAAACACCGTTGCGGCAGTTCGAAAGCATCCAGATCGCAGTCATCCACTTATCAAGACCCAGAGCCGAGTCTTCCATGATGGTCTTAACCTTGACCGTGAACTGCTTCTTGCAGGTGTAGCAGAACCAAATCCGTCGCGTCTTGATGAACGAGAACCTCTGTTCGCCGCATCGCGGACAGGCAATCTCACCTCCCGGCCAGCGCAGCTTGACTGCATAGCGGAAACATTTTTCTGGATCGGCAAAGCATGCGATGGCTTCTTGCAAGGTCTTTGGTTCGTTCATGATCTGAACTATATACTACAATCACATGTGTGTCAAGTATATTCTTACCAAAAAAGTGGTGCAGTCTCACAATGAGAACGATTTGTGCAGGTCGGAACGGTACAAAATCGCGTCTTCGGGGGGATTTTTGTAGTAGGACTTCCGGCGACCAGATTCGCGAAATCCGACTCTGCCGTATAAGGCGCGCGCTGCCGCATTCGACTCGCGCACTTCCAGAAACACCGCGGCATTTTTTGTCTTGGCGGCTTCAGCCAGCAGTGCGTCCAAAAGGCGCTTCCCGATGCCCATCCGGCGGGCAGAGGCGGCAACGACGAGGTTCTCCAGTTCCCACTCGTGACCAACGCGCCGGGCCGCGAGGAAACCAAGCCGAGTCTCCCCACTCTGGCCCCTCGCGGAAGCCCTGTCGAGCCTGCCTTCGGCAACCAGAACAACTTCTTGCCACTCTCGCTTGCCAGCTGAAAACAACTCCCGGTAATGCTCTTCGGTCCAATGAGCGGCGTTGGGCGTGGCTCGCTCTAACGCGATCATGAACGGAATGTCATCGGATGTAGCTGCGCGGATATTCACAATGGATTCGTATTTCCAAGTTAAGAGAAGCTAGGAGCCTGTTTTCGCAAAAATCTCGGCATCGGTACGCCTGATGTAGTTCGCTTCCAATTGCTCGGGCGTGACAGTTTCTCCGTCTCGCAACTTTCTCCATCCCAGCTGTGCAATCATTTGCACGCTTACCGTCTCGATCTTGAACACCTTCAGGCCAGCGTCTCGGGCTAGTTTAGCCAAGATTGCATCCGACGTCGAAATCAGGGAGTTCACTCCCGCCGATAACAGTTCGCTCTTCGAAATCAACTGCTCGCGCAGAACGTGCGCGACCTGGCCTGTGATCTCGTATTCCCCGGCGTACACTTCGCCTCGACCGGCATCCAGCACGGACAGAACTTTGCCTTCGTTACCGCTGGCCCGCGCAATAAGCTCCAGCAGCGAGACCGGCACAATGGGCTTCCCGAGAATCTCTGCCAGCCCCTTGATCGCCGCCAGCCCGACGCGCAGCCCGGTGAACGAACCGGGCCCGGAAACCACGACAAAAGCTCCGATCTCCGTTTTTTTGAACCCGTGCTTCGCCAGCAGCGCCGCAATCTGCGGCACCAGCAGAGCAGAAAAAGTCCCTCCCGCCAGCGGCACGGTTTCGATCACCTGAACTTCACCGGGAGCCTCCCCAGCCTGAGCGAGCGCCACGCTGCCGTTCTTGCCAGAAGTATCGGTAACGAGAAGAAGCATTCTTTTGGTTTATCCGTGGGAATCCGCGAAAATCCGTGGCCAGTTTTATCCCTGCACCAACTCCAGCAGTACTCCGCCGGTGCTCGCGGGATGCACAAACACATACTTGTGCCCGCCTGCGCCAACCTTGATCTCTTCCGAAACCAGGCGCACCCCATCCTTTTTCAGCCGCTCGACTGCCGCCGGCAAATCCGGCACTTTCATGCACACGTGATGCAAGCCTTCACCCCGTTTAGCGATGAACTTTGCGATCGTCGAATTTTCGGACGTGGCTTCGAGCAGTTCCAGGCGGCTCTCACCCACCGGAACCATGACCAGCCGCACCTGCTCCTGCTCGACGGTCTCTTCGGGCGAAACCGCAAGGCCGAGCTTTTCGTAAATCCCCTTCGCCGCCGCCAGCGACTTCACGGCGATACCGAGATGGTCAATGCTGTAGGCCACATTCCCTCGAATTTGAAACCAAATTTCAGATTGCTGATTGCAGATTTTAGATTTTTACATCGAACCCTGGACAAAGGTTTTCAATCTGCAATCTGAAATCTTCAATCTGAAATTCAGGTTAAAACGAACCTATTTACTTTCCCACCTTCCCCGCAATTTCCTCCACCAG
>DASTCU010000138.1:0-7994 GCA_035710825.1 Candidatus Sulfotelmatobacter sp. | reverse complement strand
CAAAATCCGCCGCCTGCAGATGATGATCAGCATGGTCATGTCGGTGATTGGCCAGGATCCCAGCCTGACGGTGGAGGAAGCTTCAGAACTGGCAGCCAGCGCCAAACGCGCGGCCCTGGCAATGTTCCCGGACAAGGAACTCGCTTATGATCTTCTTTACAAGCCGCGGCTGCAGCGATTGATACGGGAGCGTTTCCGCCTGCAGTGATCCCTTCTTTCGGAGCCGTTCTAGGCTCGATTGGATTCTTCCTTGTCCTTGCAAAACTCTCGCCAAGACGCGGTCGTCAAAATACACTCGCTCGAGTCCGATGCCGGATTATTCCTAACGAAGTTTTCTGCGAGAGCATTGTTCGTTCTCACGTAGCCTAACCAGCAGGCCTCCCCATCAGGTTCCTTCAGACGCTGATCGTACGTAGAAACATTAAGCCCCGGGAGCAGTTCGATTCCGAGGACCGCTATCGCCGCCAAAGTGCAAGCCTCGATCACTTCGAGGGCGCGCTCCAGAGTGAAAACTAGTTCGCCGTTATCGAGCCTCCGTATGGCTGACGATGCTATACCGGGAACCATGTCGATATCGCTCAAATTGAGAAACACCTTTCTCTTCTTCCCTTCACGAACTGGGTACTATTCATCAGTCACAGGATTCCGCAGCGTTCCCACTCCCTCCACGCTAACCTCGACGTTGTCTCCTGCGACCAGCGGCCCCACCCCAGACGGCGTTCCTGTAGGAATCAAATCCCCGGGGTAGAGCGTCATTGCCTGGGCGATATGACGGATCAGCACATCCAGGGAAAAAATAAAGTCGCGGGTGTTGCCCTGTTGGCGGACCTCTCCGTTGACCCGAGTTTCCACTCCCACTCCTGCCCACGGATCGATCTCATCGGTCACCAGCGGCCCTACGGGACAAAATGTGTCGAAGCCCTTGGCGCGGCTCCACTGTCCGTCTTTATTCTGCAGATCGCGAGCGGTGACGTCATTCACGCAGGTATAGCCCAGAATGTACTGCCGGATGTCGGCGTCGGCGGCTGGTTGATAACAAGTTTTGCCGATTACGACCCCAAGTTCGCCCTCGTGATCCACACGCTCTGAAATCTTCGGACGGCGCACGACGCCGCCCGGCGGCAGCAGCGCTGACGTCGCTTTCAGAAAGAGCAACGGCTCTTTGGGGACTTCGTGCCCCAGTTCGGCTGCGTGCTCGCGATAGTTCCGGCCAATGCACACGATTTTTGACGGCCTCACCGGCGGTAGCAATGTCGCCTGCTCCAGAGGAATCGGCTCGATTCGGCGGCTGCGCAGGCCTTCCATGTCTCCGTCCGCTTCTTCCGGAGGCGTGAGTAGAATCCGCACGATCGCGTCGCCACTGGCCACGGACTCCACCAGCCCGTATTGCGCTTGTCCATTGAATTGAAATCGGCAATATCTCATCGTCACCTATCTAATCACATTGCTCCGGCTTTCGTCGCTTGCTCGCTGTTAGGGAACGGTTTCGCTGGCTGGTTCCGAACGCGCGCTCTCGTTGCCGCGAACGTCGACAGAGGATACGGAGTAAATATATTGCTTGGCGGAAGCCACATTGGAGTCCCGATAGGCAGGCGTCTTTAGCGGTGCCGGATTGAGCTTGATGGGCGCCGAACCGGCCTCAGCACGATAGACGTTGTATCCACCGAGATCGATATCGGTGACCGGCGCCCAGACCAGATCGATAAATGGCTTCTGCCCCGGGCCGGAAAAGACCGCTTGCAACCCCGAAGGAACGGCCGGCGGAAAAACATCATCGGCGAAAACCTTGACTTCCGGTGTGTCGTCGCCCTCGACCTGAATCTGAGGCTTGTTTGCTACATCCACGACGGTCACGGTTTCGGCATGATACTCGTAGGACTTTTCCCACTCGATTGTCGTATCCGTAAGGCTTTGCTCGCTGCCGGCAGGCGCCTCCCCAGCAAGCGTCACCTCGCCATCCATCGCGCGCCGGTAAACCCGGACCACATAATGAGCTGGTGGCTGCTCACTCTGCGCTGGAATTTCGCTCTTCCAGTTCAGCACAACTCCGCGGCTGGTAACCCGCACCTGAAAATCGGTTGGCGGTGGCAGAGTGCGCGCGAGGGGAACTTGTACCTGATTCGAAGGCCCCGCCGCCCGACCACCGGTGTTGGGAACCTCAACTGCGTACGCAATGATGGCAGACAAATCGTTTTGTAAGTCTGCGGGAAGCGTGTCGGTGTAGGTATCGCTGATTTTTGCCGCCGATTTGCTGGAAGAGGAAGAGAGGCGGCCCGGCGTTTTCGCAATGGGCGTGCCGCATTCTTTCAGCGCGCCAAGTCCTCGACAGATGCGCGTTGGCCCGAGATTGCGGGCGGTCTGCCGATCCGTCGTGATGCTTGGGACCGTCCATGTGAGTGTGACGCGGCTCCCCTTGCGCACAGCTCGAAGATCGGTTGGAGGCTTTGGCAAATCCAATGAAGGAGGTTGTGGAGGCTGCACGGTTGCGCACGCAGTAAACAAAAGCGGTGCGCCCAGAATCACCATCCTGCTGGCGGGGACTCTCATGCAGAAGAACACAGACTAACAGAAGCATCCAGAAGTCCGGACCTTCTGGACACTAGCTTCTAGCTGGTGATCTCCTTCACCGCGTCACGGAAGATCTTTGTATGCCGGTCCACGTCCTCGGCTTCAGTCTGCGGCGACATCAGCGCCATGTTGTGGAAGGGCGTCAACAATACTCCGCGGTTCATGGCATAGAGATGCATGAAACGCTCGAGTTCGAAGTCCATGGCATCGTGCGCCTCGGTGCCGGTCTTCGGCTCCGGACCGAACATGTATTCGGCGCGGCAGCCAAGGCGGGTGACGTGCCACGGCAGTTGTGTATCGGCAATTGCTCTCGCCACCCCGATCGCCCAGCGCTCGGCCATCGGGATCATTCTGTCGAAAGCTTCTTTCGTAAGGACTTTGGTCAAAGTAGCGCGCATCGCAGCCAGCGAAAGTGCGTTTCCGGCGAGCGTGCCGCCGATGCCGCCCACATCGCAGTTTTCCAGTTCCTGTTTGGCGACGATGCGATCCGCCACTTCCTGGGAGAAACCGTAGGCTGCGCCGGGAATGCCGGCACCAATTGCCTTGCCAAATACCAGCACATCGGGATCGAGGTTTTCGGCCCGCGTGTATCCGCCTGGGCCGGCGCAGATGGTGTGGGTCTCATCAATGATGAGGAGCGTGCCATGCTTGCGGGTGAGTTCGCGCAGAGCCTGGTGATATCCCGGTTGGGGATGCACGATGCCGACATTGGTCATGGCGGGTTCGGCGAGCACACACGCGACGTCGCCGGGAGCGAGGGCGCGCTCCAGCGCCGCGACGTCATTGAACTCCACAACTTTGGTAGTAACCGCCGGATTCACCGGCGGCCCGATGTTTCCCGGACGAGGCCCCGCGGCGCCATTGGCATGGAGGGTGATGAACGACTCATCCACCGTGCCGTGGTAGCACCAGTTGAAGACCAGAATTTTCGGCTTGCCTGTGATCTGCCGCGCCAAACGAACCGAGAACCGGTTCGCATCTGTGGCGGTGAGCGCAAACTGCCAGTAGGGTAGATGGAAGCGCTTCTGCAGTTCCTCCGCTACCACGATGGCATCTTCTCCGGGAAGCATTAGCGTGATCCCGCGCCGCATCTGCTCCTCCGCCGCTTTGACTGTGGCAAAGGGCGAATGGCCCGTCATCGCCCCCGTATCGCCAAGGCAGAAATCGGAGTAGCGGTGCCCGTCGACGTCGAAAAAGTGCGCTCCTTGCGCCTCGCGAACGAATGGCGGGAAGGCACCGGCCCACTTCACCATCCAGTTCATGGGTACGCCGGCCAACAGCGACTTGCGGGCGCGCTCAAACAGCGCCTTCGACTTTGGGCGCTCGTCCACAAACTTCTTCTGCTCGCGCTGCATCAGGGACTTCAGGCGGGAACGATCGATAGTTTTCATCGTCAAGAAGATAAACCAGAGAGGACACAGAGGGACACTGAGGAATTCCTCTGCGATCTCTGTGGCCTCTGTGGTGAAGATTTCTTACAGAATGTACCGCGACAAATCCTGGTCCTTCACGATGTCGGTGAGCATCTTGCGCACGTAATCGGCATCTACCGTGACCGATTGACCCTTCTTCTCCGGCGCTTCGAAGCTTAGTTCGTCCAGCACGCGCTCCATGATGGTGTGCAAGCGGCGGGCGCCGATGTTCTCGGTGCTCTCGTTGACGCGGAAGGCAAAGTGCGCAATCTCATCCAACGCCTCGGGCGTAAATTCCAGCTTCACGCCTTCGGTCTCGAGCAATGCCGTGTACTGCTTCACCAGCGACGACTTGGGCTCGGTGAGAATGCGGACGAAGTCCTCCATCGTGAGCGATTGCAACTCGACACGAATGGGGAAACGGCCTTGGAGTTCTGGGATCAGATCGCTCGGCTTCGAGACGTGGAACGCGCCCGCGGCGATGAAAAGGATGTGGTCGGTGCGCACCATGCCATAGCGCGTATTGACCGTGGTTCCTTCCACGATCGGCAGAATGTCTCGCTGTACGCCTTCGCGCGAGACGTCGGGACCATGCCCGCCTTCGCGTCCGGCGATCTTGTCGATCTCGTCGAGGAAGACGATGCCGGAATTCTCGACGCGGTCAATGGCCATGCGCGTGACCTGGTCCATGTCAATCAACCGCTGCTCTTCTTCCTGGATGAGGTATTCGAAGGCCTCGTTTACCTTCATCTTCCGCTTCTTGGTGCGCTGGCCGAAGATGTTGGGCAACATGTCTTTAATGTTGACGTCCATCTCCTCGACGCCCTGGTTGGTCAGAATCTCAAACGATGGGAAATTGCGCTCGCGTACGTCAATCTCGACCATGCGTTCATCGAGTTTGCCTTCGCGCAGTTGCTGGCGAAGTTTTTCCCGTGTCCGGCTCGAAGATTCCGCCAGGGCCGTGCCGCCATCAATGACCACTCCACCGGAACTTGTAGCGGGCTCGGGACGCGACGGAGGCGAGGGCGGCAGCAGAATGTCGAGCAGGCGTTCTTCGGCATTGAGTTCGGCTTTGTCGGCAACGTCTTCGAGTTTCTCTTCGCGCACATTGTCGATGGCGATCTCGACCAGGTCGCGCACCATCGATTCCACATCGCGGCCCACGTAACCGACCTCGGTGAACTTCGAGGCCTCGACTTTCAGGAATGGAGAATTGGCGAGCTTTGCGAGCCGCCGGGCAATCTCGGTTTTTCCGACGCCCGTCGGGCCGATCATGATGATGTTTTTGGGAATGATTTCTTCGGCGAGATCCGGCGGCAGTTTTTGCCGGCGAGTGCGGTTGCGCAGCGCGATGGCCACGGCGCGCTTGGCGTCTTTCTGGCCAATCACATGTTTGTCGAGTTCGACAACAATCTCGCGCGGAGTGAGTTCATCGAGCGCAAGCTGCTCTTCTTCGGCGGTAGACGGGAGATAAATAGCCATAAATTAGTGGTCAGTGGGCAGTCGTCAGTGGTCAGTCAAACCACTTTTGACTGACATCTGACTGACTGATGACTGACGGCTCTAGAGTTCTTCAATCGTGACCTTGTCATTGGTATAGATGCACATCTTGCCTGCAATCTTCAAAGCTTCTTCGGCGATCTGGCGGGCCGAGAGCTGGGTGTGTTCAGATAGCGCCTGGGCCGCAGCCTGTGCGTAGGGGCCGCCGCTGCCGATGGCGGCGATGCCGGTGTCAGGCTCGATCACATCGCCCTGGCCGCTGAGCAGGAACGTCTGCTCCTTGTCGCTGACCAGAAGCAGAGCTTCCAGATGCCGCAGAAACTTGTCGGTGCGCCAATCGCGCGCCAGTTCGACGGCGGCGCGTCCCAGGTTGCCGTGATATTGCTCCAACTTGGCTTCGAAACGGCTAAACAAGGTGAACGCATCGGCCGTCGAGCCCGCAAATCCAGCCACGATCTTGTCGTTGTAGAGACGCCGGATTTTCTTCGCGGAGTGCTTGATCACCGACTCACCCAACGTAACCTGGCCGTCGCCGGCGAGGACCACGTGGCCATCGCGGCGCACCGACAAAACCGTCGTCGATCGAATCAGTCGCTTCGTGCTCATAGGCGTAATTTTTGATTATAGCAGTCGTGGCCTTTCCGCCCTGCGCGGCAACCGTGAAAAGCTAATGGTTTCTGAGATTTACAGAGTGCTTCGGTAACCCATCGGAGGATTACTGCTGTGACATTTACCCGTGCGCCGAGGGGCCGTACTTTTAGCTCATGCGCCAGTCTGCTGCCGTGCTGTGTCAGGATCAACGATCGATACAAACCTTGCAAGCCACGCTGGACCACCTCGGAATGGAGCTGAAAAACTGCCATTCCCAGCAGGAAGCGCTGGAACTGGTCCTCGCAGGCAAGTCGTGCACGCTGATCGTGGATTTTGATCTGGTGGGAGCCGAAGAGGTGATGCGCATGGCGACGCTTCTGCCACCGGAGCAGAAGCCTGCTCTGCTGGCCGTAGCCAGCCGCGCGTGGCCGGGAACGGGACAGGCATTTCAGTCTGGCGCCAGCCGCATCCTTTACAAGCCGTTTGGTGCGGAGCTTCTGAAAGAGGCTCTGAAGAGCAGCCGGAAAGGGAAATCGAACCGGCGCAAGTCGCAGCGGTACAACGTGAAGACGCTGGTGTATCTGGAACTCGAGCATGGAACGCTGCCGGGGATCAGTATTGACATCGGGGAGCATGGACTGGCCCTGCAAGCAACCGAGGCGGTGCCCATGATGTCGAACCTGCCGTTCCGCTGCGTGCTGCCTGGTACTGAGATCACGCTGCATGGCGACGCGGATGTAATTTGGGCCAGCGACCAGGGACGCGCCGGACTGTTCTTTTCGAAGCTTGCGCCGACGGCACGGAAGCAACTGAAAAACTGGCTCAGCAAGCGCGGCCACAGCAAGAACGCAGCGCGCGACTTGCTGCCTCCCAGCGATGCCCACGTTTCGTTCACGGCCTGCGAAGAAGAGGAATTGCCGGTCGAAACCCGGTAACCGCAAGCGAGCTTGGAGCGAACGTAGCCCGTCGGATTCGGGTCCATTTTCTCGCAGAGCAGTCCTGCCTTAGAATCATTCAAGTTCCGCGATCCAAGGAGGCAGCGCTGACCACCATTCCTCACATCAGTACGGCATTTAACGGGCATTCGATGGTCGGCCCGCTGCAGCGCGTGATGGTGTGTTCGCCGCGCACTGCAGGATGGAGTCAGCCAGAACGCGTAGCCTACTGGCGAGAGCTGGGATTTCATCATGCGCCCAACTATGCCGAAGCCCTGGCACAGCATGAAACACTGTGCCGCCAATTGCAGACTGCCGGCGCCGAGTTGGTGGAATTGCCTGCCTCGGGCGAACTCTCACTCGACGCTGTCTATGCACATGACGCGTCGCTGGCGACGGACTTCGGGCTGATTCTGATGCGTCCGGGCAAGGTCAATCGTCTCGCCGAGAGCGAGCACCATGGCGCTTTCGGCAGGCAGATCGGTATCCCAGTGTTTGGAAAGATTACGGCACCGGGAACGACGGAAGCTGGAGACATCGTGTGGCTTGATTCAAAGACGCTGCTGATCGGGCACGGGTATCGTACGAATGCGGCGGGGATTCAGCAGATGCGCGAACTGCTGGCGCCCAAGGGTGTCGCGGTGATCTCGGCCCCGTTGCCGTACGGACCCGGGCCGTCGGCTTGCCTGCACCTGATGTCGTTAATCAGCCTGCTTGACGAACACACGGTTCTGGTGGATCTGCCGTGGATGGCGGTGGAGACGGTCGAACTGGTCCAATCGAGGGGCTTGCGGTTGATCGAGATTGAGTATTCGGAGCGTGACACGCTGGCTTGCAACGTCCTCGCGTTGGGGCAAAAGCGGCTGCTCGCGATCGAAGAAAACCGCAAAACCAACGACCGGCTGCGGGATGCGGGATTCGATGTGCGCACTTTTCCAGGGGGTGAGATTTGCATCAATGGCAGTGGGGGGCCGACGTGCCTGACGCG
>DASTCU010000137.1:0-5576 GCA_035710825.1 Candidatus Sulfotelmatobacter sp. | reverse complement strand
AATTCGGATAGCTGGAGAATTCTGAAATCTGCGCCAGTCTGTATGTCTCTGTTCGTTAGTCCGATCACGTGGAATTCGTCGGTTGGGCTCATAGGCATCGGATTATAGTCTTACAGGTTCTTGGGTTGCAGAGTTGCCACTCGCGTTAACAGTTCCGAGATGTAGCCGAGGGTGATGTTCATATCTGGGAAGAAGTCATTTGGGTGGGCGCACTCATTCCGCTTGTTCAGCATCCCGTGGAGAGCCTTCATCTCGGTCTTGGTGCAAAGTCCTAAATCCTTCGCAGCTTCGATGAGTTGGTATTCGACCACGTTCTCGCGGAGTTCCTCAATACTGCCTGCCTTCCACGCGGTCTTAGCCGCTCGCAATTTCACCAGTCCGTCCGATGCCAGCTTCTCCTCCAGCAAGTCCATGAATCCAGCCCACGCCAGGACGTGAGCGGCCCGGAATAGTTGATGTTCCACACAGCGCAACGCCTGTCGGAAAAGTTCATCCTGTTTCAGAGTGAGCTTGGTCAGTTTGTCGTAGGACTCTTCGAGGATGACCACACGAGAGCCTGAAGCCTCGTGTGTTGCGAGTAGCGCGTGAGCTTCTCGCTCGAAACCTTTAACCTTCGCCAGTATAAGTTTCAGTTCATTCACGACAGTAAGTGCTTCTTCATGGCCGCGAAGAAACTGTCGTATACGTCAGCCTTGTCCGTGGCTGGAATCTGGAGCTGGATGTTGATGTTCACCGTCATCCCGTTTGGCGTCGTGGTGACGACCTTGCGCTTCACGACTGCGTCACTCTTCTCCACCTGCTTCTGCTCTTCCTCTTCTATCTCGACCTCAGGCAACTTCTCGGCAGGCGACTCGAAGTCGGCCATGTCCGCCAGTTGTTTGAATGTTCGTACCATGTAACCGAGGGCACCTTCCCCCACGTCAGTGTGGCTGCTGAAGAAGTTTCGCAACGCCTCGTTGTCCTTGCGATTCGCATCGGGATATGTACTGAACAGCGTGCCGTAGGCTTTCCGCAAAGCAGCAGCCAGCACTTTTTTCGACTGACTCTTGTTGCGGTAGGCTCGCCAAACATCTGTCGGCATACCAGAACTATCCACGAAACCAATGGCTTTCAAGATGGTAAGGATGGAGCGGTCGTTGCTGCTCTTGAAACCGACCGAGGAGATGTACTGAAAGGTCACCTTGCTGCTGGGGACGCCAGCAGTTTGTATGTGCTCCAAGAACTTCTTCACGTTCGCAGGATTGACGTGATAAGTGTAGGTTTCGGCCACCGTCGGCTCCTGTTGTAACTAGATGTCGGGGAATTACTTTCGGGATTGTAGTTTACGAGTCAGCAAAAGAAAAGCCGGCTGCTGGCTGCCCCATCCTTTCGCGTCCTGTGCGAAAGCGTGGGCATTCCCGACTGTCGATCCCTTGAGATTTTGACTTTCTAGCTTCCGCCCACTTCACTTCGCCCCCATCCTCTCCCTCAACTTCTTCTCCTGCTCCTCCGTCCAATATCCGCAATCCAGCCGCACGAACACCGACGTATACGGTATCGTCATCCTCGTCTTCAGCACCAGAATGTGGAACGTCTTGCCTGCCTCATCCAGCTTCGCGATGATCTCCTCGTGCGGCAGCGACTGCGCTTCCGTCTTTCCCAGCAGCTTCGCCAGCGCCTCCCGATAAGCCGTCACCCCCGCCGCGTCGCTCTCCGGCACCAGCTTCAGCTCCGCATCGGTAAAGATCACCGGACGCACGTGCCGGGCCTTGCCGATCTCGTCCAGCAACGTCCGCACCACCTCGAGCTGATCCGAGTCAGTCTCGACCGTCTCAATCCCAGCACTAGTCTGTAACGGATAAGCCGAATCCACCACCGCAATCCAGTTCCGATGCCCCATCAACGGCAACTCCTCCTTCAATCGCGCCCGCCAGTCCGCTTCAGATGCGCCGCGGTCGTATGTGGCGCGGGCGCCCCCGCCCGCGCTGCCGGTAGCGGCCAGAACGCTGAGGATGCAAACGGAACTGAGGATGAAGACTCTTCGAATTTCAGTAGTCACGATACCTTCCTGGATAGACGCATTGTAGCCACAGTTTGCCATATTATTACAAATAATGTAATATTTTATTGGGGGGGGACACATGACCGGCCACGATCTCAAGCAAGCGCGGCTAGCAAAGCGTTGGACCCAGGAAGGCACGGCCAAATTCCTGGGTCTGTCGCAAACTTACGTCTCGTTGCTGGAGGCAAACCATCGTCCCGTGCCCGATAAACTAGTTCCAAAATTCCTGCGAGCGTTTCAGGTTCCACCCACGGCGTTGCCGCTTCGCTCTTCTGAAACGGCGACCCCTACCAAGCCTGACCACTATGCCAAATACCTGGGAGCGCTGGGATATCCCGCATTTTCCTATCTGAAGGGCCGGGTTGATCGAAACCCAGCCGATTTGCTGCTGGATGCTCTCAGGCAACCGGACCTCGACAGCCGCGTTGCAGAGGGTCTTCCATGGTTGGCTTTGGCTTATCCCGATCTGAATTGGGACTGGCTCGTCAAAAACGCAAAGCTCAACGATTTGCAGAATCGCCTTGGCTTTGTGGTTACCTTGGCTCGCCGCGTAGCCGAAAAAACGCATGCCCACGAAAAATTGCCCGTGCTGGCACACTACGAGGCGCTGCTGGAACGCTCTCGCCTGGTTCGGGAAGACACGTTTTGCCGCGAATCGCTTACCGAAACCGAGAAACGCTGGTTGCGGAAAACGCGTCCTCCCGATGCGCAGCGCTGGAATCTTCTGACCGATCTTTCGCCTAACCAATTAGCCTATGCCGGATAACGCCCTTCCCGAGCCTTGGCTCTCGTTTCTTGCAAAACTGGATGCGAGCTTGTCAGCAGAACTTCATCTTCACTGTGTCGGAGGATTTGTAGTAACTCTCCTCTACCATTTCTCCCGTCCTACGGCCGACATCGATGTCCTGGTTTTGATCACCGGGGATGACAGGTTTCGCAAGCTTATCGAGTTGGGAGGGAAGGGATCTTCTCTCCATCACAGACACAAAATCTATCTGGATTGCGTCACTGTCGCAGCGGTGCCGGAGAATTACCAGGAACGCCTGGTGGAGATGTTTCCAGGTACGTTTCGTTACCTGCGGCTATTCGCGCTCGATCCCTACGACTTGGCTCTTACCAAACTGGAACGCAATATTCAGCGCGATAGAGACGACGTGAGACATCTAGCCCGAAAGGTGCCATTTGATTTGATGATCCTGAAAGACCGCTATCAGAAGGAATTAAGGCTCTATCTCGGAAGACCTGACCGCGAAGACTTGACCCTGAAATTGTGGATTGAAATGATCGAAGAAGATCGTCGTACCTGACGACGCCAGATTTCCCTTGCGTGCCCCGTGGCCCCTGTGGTGAGAACTACTCCTTCACTCCCAACTGCCAAAACAGAAACGAATACACATCCGTGAACTCTTCAATCTGCTTGGTCACCGGCTTTCCCGCCCCATGCCCCGCCTTACTTTCAATCCTTAATAATATAGGCCGCGTCCTGCTCCCCCCGTTCCTCGCCTCCGCCTGCATCTCCGCCGCCATCTTCTTCGCGTGCATCGGATCCACGCGCGTATCCGTATCCGCCGTCATAAACAACACCGCCGGATACTCCGTCCCCTCCTTCACGTGGTGATAAGGCGAATAAGCATACAGCCACTTGAACTGATCCGCCTTTTCCGCCGTCCCATACTCCGGAATCCACAACTTCGCAATCTGGAAATCCTGGTAATGCAGCATGTCGAGCAGCGGCACCTGGCACACCACCGCGCGAAACAGATCCGGACGCTGCGTCATCATCGCTCCCATCAGCAGCCCGCCGTTCGATCCCCCCTGGATCGCCAGATGATGTTTGTCCGTATATTTTTCCGAGATCAAATGCTCCGCGGCCGCGATCATGTCGTCGAACACGTTCTGCTTTTTTTCCAGCATTCCCGCCCGATGCCAGTCTTCCCCAAACTCTGCCCCGCCGCGCAAATTCGCCACCGCGTACACGCCTCCGTGCTCCATCCACAGATATGCGGTTCGGCTGAACGTGGGCGTCAGGCTGACATTGAATCCACCATACGCCGTGAGCAGCGTAGGATTTTTCCCGGTTTTCTGCACACCTTTCTTATGCACCACGAACATCGGCACCCGCGTCCCGTCTTTCGACTGGAACCATTCCTGCCCCACCTCATAGGCCGATGGATCGATCGACGGCACATCCACCTTGGTCCAGAGTGAAGTTGCCCCCGCTTTCAGATCGTAGCGATAAATCGACGGCGCAAACGTGAACGACTGGAACCCATAGAACAGTTCGTCTCGATCCCATCGCCCGCCCGTTCCAAAGACAGTACCGATCGCGGGCAGCGTCACATCACTCAGCTTCTTACCTTCGAGATCGAAAATCTTCAGCTGCGACGAAGCATTCTGCTCGTACTGCGTGAAAAGTTTTCCACCAAAAACGGCCGCCCCCTGCAGCACCGCGTCCGACTGCGGAATGATCTCTTTCCAGGCTTCCCGGTCGAAATTGCCCACGTCCGTCACAAACACCCGATACCGCGGCGCGTCCTCATTCGTCGTGATGTACACCTTGCCGTCGTAAACGTCGCCGCGGTACAGAAAGTCTTTGCCCGTGGTAAGCCGGCTCGGTGGCCGCTCCGATTTCAAATCCATCAGGAACAACTCAGACTTCGTCCAGCCCTGCTCCACCGTGATCAGCAGCCAGCGCCCGTCGTTCGAAAGCTGCACGTTGGGCCAGTCTTCCGCATCGCGCCCTTCGCCAAACACCAGATCGTCCGTTTCCGCATCGCTCCCCAGCAAATGAAAGTAGACGTGCCGGTTGTACATCTCCTGCCCCGCCGGCACTTCTCCTTTTTTCGGATAGCGCGTGTAGTAGAACCCTGCGTTGTCGTGCAGCCACGCAATCGAAGCCGCCCGCGTGCGCTCGATCGTGTCAGGAAGAATGGTGCCGGTTTTGGTCTCGACAATATGCAGCGTCGACATCTCCGACCCGCTCGGAGAAGTTCCATACGCGACATACTTGCCGAATTCGCTGGGCTGAAACCAGTCGAGCGCCACCGTGCCGTCCGCCGCGAGCCGGTTCGCATCCACCAGCACCCGATCCGCTCCATTCAGCGAATCGCGCACATAAAGGATCGGCTGGTTCTGCATCCCTTCGCGCTTCATGTAGAAGTAATGCCTGCCCGCGAGCTGCGGCGCCGTCACGATGCCAATCGAAAGCAGTTCCGTCAGCCGCTTCTGAATCGCCGCGCGCCCCGGCAGTGGATCCAGCAGCGCGCGCGTGTACGCCATCTCCTGCTCTACCCATTTCTGTGTCTGCGGATTATTTCCATCCTCCAGCCACCGGTAATTGTCGAGCACCTTCGTCCCATGAAAAATATCGATGACCGGTTTCTTCTCGGTGACGGGAGGCTCCGCCACCTTCGAATCCGCCGCCCCCGCAATCAAAGAAGTCAACGAAACAAGCATCCAGCCCACTCGCCCTCCCCACATACGCACCTCAAAACCAGCGTACTAGGTTTTCACGCCGTTCCCAAAATGTTATGAT
>DASTCU010000136.1:0-28121 GCA_035710825.1 Candidatus Sulfotelmatobacter sp. | reverse complement strand
TCTGATGCAGGTGGAAGCGGCGTTTGCCGAGGCGATCCGGCTGATGGATGGCGTGGATGTGCTGGTGAACAATGCGGGCATCAGCATCCGGCACAAGTTTCTGGAGATCACGCCGGAAGAGTGGGATCGCGTCATTGCGGTAAATCTCACCGGCGTATTTTATGTGGCGCAAACGGCGGCGCGGCACATGTGGGAGCGGGGCAGCGGAGTGATTCTGCAGACGGCGTCGACCAATGGGATGATGGGATATCCATATTATGCGGACTACAACGCGACCAAGGCAGGCGTGATTGAGTTGACGCGGTCGATGGCGCTGGAACTGGCGCCGAAGGTGCGGGTGTGCGCGGTGGCTCCGGGATATGTATTGACGCCGATGCAGCGCGCCGAGTATTCCGACGCGATGCTGGCCGAGGTGAATGGGAAGATTCCCTTGGGGAGGCATGCCACGCCGGAGGAGATTGCGGGGCTGTTTGCGTATCTGGCGTCGGAGGATGCGGCGTTCGCGACGGGACAAGTGTTCACCATGGATGGCGGCGAGACGGCGGGCGGGCTGGCTTCGCGGTGACGCGGCGGCAATCGCAGAACATCTTTACCGCTGAGTTCGCAGAGGGCTCGCGGAGAACGCAGAGAAAGTCGAACTAACTATGCGACTGAAGGATCGAGTGGCTCTCATTACCGGCGGGACTTCTGGGATTGGCGAGGCTACGGCTTTGCTGTTGGCGCGCGAGGGAGCGTGTGTCGCCATCACGGGGCGCAATGCGGAGCGCGGCAAGACGGTGGTCAATCGGATGAGGCATGAGGGAGGCGAGGCGATTTTTGTGCGCGCGGATGTGAGCGTGGCGAAGGATTGCCGGCACGCCGTCGAGCAGACGGTGAAGGCGTTTGGAGGCATCGACATCCTGTTCAACAATGCGGGCGTGTTTTATCCGCAGACCGCGGTCGAGTGTTCGGAGAAGGAGTGGGACGAGCAGATCGATGTCAATTTGAAGGGAACATTTCTGATGTCGAAGGCTGCGCTGCCCGGGATGATTGCGCGGAAGCGCGGGGTCATCATCAATAACGCCTCGGGATGGGGCATTGTGGGCGGGGATCATGCGGTGGCCTATTGCGCGTCGAAGGGCGGCGTGGTGCTGATGACCAAAGCGATGGCGATCGATCATGGTTCACAGGGGATTCGGGTGAACTGCGTTTGTCCGGGCGACGTGGAGACGCCGATGCTGCCGGCAGATGCGAAGATGCGCGGGCTGAAATGGGAGGAGTACCTCGCCGGGTGCGCGAATCGTCCTCTGGGACGAGTGGGAACGGTGGAGGAGATTGCGAAGGCGGTGCTGTTTCTGGCGTCGGAGGATTCGTCGTTCATGACCGGGGCGGCACTGGTGGTGGATGGCGGAGGCACGGCGGATTAGGACCACGGCGGCTGAAGCCCGGATAACTCTCAACGCTATCGCGGCCCTGAAGGGCCGCTCTACCACAAAAATCATCTGTTCAGACAGGATGTGTTCAGACAGGATTTCATGAGAGCTACGTTATTTCTCGGCGGGGGGAGAATTACCGGGGCGCTGGCGGCGGGGTTGCGGCGGGCGGGAGACCGGCGGGAGATTGTGGTGTATGACCGGCATCCGGAGAAGGTGCGGGCGTTGCGGCGCGAGTCGCGGGTGGAGATGGCGCGCGATCTGAAGGCGGTGGTCGAGCGCGCGGATATGCTGATTGTGGCGGTGCGTCCGCGGTCAGTGGAGCAGATGCTGCGGGAGGTCGCGGCGAGCGGGGCGGTGCCGGGATTGTGCGTGAGCCTGGCAGCGGGAATTCCGCTGAAGAATTTGCGGGCCTGGTTGGGGCGGCCGGCGCGATGGGTGCGGGCGATGCCGAGTCCGGTGTGCCGAATGGGAAGAGGGCTGACCGGAATTTGTTTTGACCGTCGCGTGGGAAAACAAGAACGAAATCAGGTGCGGGAATTGTTTGCGCGCGTGGGGCAAGTCATCGAGCTTTCGGAACAGAAGTTTGATGCGTTTACTGTGACGTATTCGTCAAGCCATGGCTATCATGCGCTCACGACGCTTACTCGGGCGGCGCAGGATGCGGGACTGGACCGGGCGACGGCGCTGATGGCGGCGGCCCATGCGTTGGCAGATGGGATTCATTCCTGGCGAGAGAGTGGTGTAGGACTGGGGGAGTTGTTGGAGGAGGCGGCGACGCCTGGCGGAATCGCGGCGACGACGATGGCGGCCATGAATCGAGCGGGGTATGTGCGGGCGGTCAGGAGCGGGATTCAGGCGGGAGTCGCGCGGGCGCGGAAGAATGCGCGGCGATAATGTGGAGCGGTCCGCCCACGATTTCATGGGGAAAATTTCTTCCTTATGTTCCTAGAATCCATCTGGTTCTTGATCGATCCAAGGCGAAGTCAAAATCCCCACCCTGTCGCAAACAACGCGACAAGGGTGGGCACCCCTTCACGAATGTTTCAGTCCACAGTCCGGTTACCTTTGTCATCATGGGATCGCCAAAGAATCTGCCACAATAAATAAGGTTTCGGCACCTGTTTGCCGAATGTTAAGTGATGGAAATTCTGACTGCAAAGCCTCTGCGCCGGAGCACGCGAGTGCGTGTGGAAATTCCAGTGAGCGTCATCAGCTTGGACCGGAAGCGGCCGTTTGGAGACCGGTGCATGCTGCTGATTGTGAGCGCGCAGGGATGCGGGTTTCGCAGTTCCGAAGAGTTGCAGGTCGGAACCCCGATCATGCTCAGTGGATTGCCGGGCGGCGGCAGCGTGACCGGGCAAGTGGCGAATTGCCTGCCGCTAGGGAATGATGGGCAGTATTTTTTAGTCGGCGCTTCGCTCTATACGCATGGAAACGTGTGGGGGATTACGAATCCTCCGGAGGATTGGGGAGTAACGGCGAAGAACGATCCCGTAAACAATGCGGCGAAGTCGGCAGAGGCCAGCGTGGTGACTGCGAAAAAGAAAGTCTGGCCTTACAACCTGGTGTCGGAGGGCGCGGAGATACATCCGGGACGCAAATAGAAACGGCAGACGACCCGGTGTGCGGCGACATCTAACGTCCTTTTCAGAATCCCAGTGAAACTTTAGGAAGTCAAAAACCCCACCCTGTCGCAAAACGCACGACAAGGGTGGGGCACCCCCTCTTAACAAACCCGTGTCTTAGCGTCTCTGAGAAACCGGCGGCAATCGAAGAAACAGTCTGCACTCTTGTTCTTTGGTAACTTCGCTAACGGCACGGTCGCTGCCATACTCTGGACAAGACCATGTCCGAGCAAACTGATTCGACAGCGCCAGCGCAGTCGGGCCATCAAACCAGGCTGAACGAACGGCCATTTCGCGTGAAGCTGCGCGGGTCGGTGCTGGTGTTGGTGCGACTGCCGAACAAGCGCTCGCTGCGAGCGGCGTTTCATCAGCTCTCGATTACGGGCGGAGTGATTCATTTCGAAAAGCCGCTGGATGAAAAGCTGGAAGTGGAATTGATCTTCCACATTGGCGAGACCACGATCCGCAGCAAGGCGCAGATGTTGTTTCCAATGTGGGCGACGCAAGGCTGGATGCAGCCGTTCCGCTTCGTGGACCTGCCTGAGGAAAGCCGGGGAATTCTGGATGCCTGTCTGAAGACATTTCTAGGAGAAGCGGCGAACGGCGCTGCGGCGGGCGGTTAGAGTAAGCAGTGGTCAGTGGTCAGTGGTCAGTGGTCAGTGGTCAGTTGTCAGTTGTCAGTGGTCAGTTGTCAGTGGTCAGTGGTCAGTACTCACTAAGACCGCAGGCTTAGCCCTCAGACGTTAGCTCTGCAAGTGCATTTATCGCCAAACCTCACACCGGTTAGTCCACTCCCACGACTTACAGTCGTGGGCTGCATTCTTTGGCCGCTTCGCGGGTGGCGGTCGACGTGCCACTTCGGCGATGGTTACTGTGGTTACGTTGGTTACGGGAATCGATGAGCCTATGATCCGGGATAAGGGAACCCTCATGAAACGGCTCAGCTTTCTGGTTTCACTCACCAACAACGACAACGACTATCAGCAAGAGCAGGCGGCGGCCGCGGAAAAGGCGGCGCGGCGCTTCGGTGTGGATGTGAAGATCATTCACGCGAACAACGACGCGCTGACGCAGAGCCAGCAGTTGCTGCACTACGTGCAGGATTCGTCGGTACCGAAGCCGGATGCGATCATGTTTGAGCCGGCCGGAGGGACGGCGTTTCCGCAGGTGGCGCGGGCAGCGGCGGCGGCGGGGATTGGGTGGGTGGTGCTGAATCATGAAGTGGACTACATCATGGAATTGCGGCGGCAGTATAAGGTGCCGGTGTTCGCCATCACGTCGGATCACGAAGAGGTGGGGAAAATCCAGGGCCAGCAATTTACCGCTTTGCTGCCGAATGGCGGATCGATGCTGTATATCGAAGGGCCGAACAACAGCTCGGCGGCGAAACAGCGATCCGTTGGAATGAACAAGAACAAGCCGATGAACATTCAGGTTAAGACCATGCGCGCCAATTGGACGGAGGATAGTGCGTATCGCGCGGTCAGCTCGTGGTTGCGGTTACGGACATCGATGGAAGCTCACATTGACCTGGTGGGGGCGCAGGACGACAGCATGGCGATGGGCGCGCGCAAGGCGTTCGGCGACATCGGCGGGGCAGACCGTGAGCGGTGGATGAAGATTCCGATTACCGGCTGTGACGGCATGCCCAAGACCGGGCAGTCGTGGGTGAAGAATGGGACGCTGGCGGCAACGATTTTTATTCCGCCGAATACCGACCTGGCGATTGAGATGTTGGTGGAGGCGTTCAAGAATCCGGCAGCGACGTTGCCGGAACGAAGGGTGACGCAGGCAGAGTCGGTGCCATCGCTGGCGGAGTTGGCGGGGGCGGCCAGGAAGTTGGCGAAGGGGGCTAAGGTGTAGGGAGTTTCGAGTTTCGAGTTTCGAGTTGTGAGCTTTGAGCTTTGAGTTGTGAGTTTTGAGTTTCGATTCAGGCGTCCTTAGGACGCCTTTTTTGGTTTCTGGGCAATGGGCGCTCAAAGAATGGTGCGGGGGCGGGACGCCCCCGCGACAGCCGGCGAGGACGCCGGCGCTACGGTGCGTGGTTAGCGACTCTCTTCCTGGAACTTTTCCTAGGTCACCCTACGGTATTTACCTGATGCTCTGACCCAGTAAGTTGGGGGATGCTCTCGTTCGGCGAAGTTATCCGATTGTGAACCGAGGGGACACGGTTTTCGGCGGCGCCCTTCGTTGCAGCTTTCGATTTCCATTAACAGGGACCAAGTTACCAAGTAGAAGACCTGCTGGCCGGAGGTTTCCATTGATACGAACCATGCTTCAAGCCAAACTGCACCGCGCGCGCGTCACCCAGGCTTGCCTCGACTATGAGGGATCGTGCGGGATTGATGAAGAACTGCTGGAGCTATCGGGGATCCTGCCGAACCAATATATCGAGCTCTACAACGTCACCAATGGCGAGCGATTCTGTACCTACGCGATAAAGGGGAAACGAGGTTCGGGAGAGATTTCATTGAATGGGGCGGCGGCGCGAAAGGCGGCGATCGGAGACATTCTGATCATCTGCGCCTATTCGAGCTACAACGAAGCGGAACTGGCGACACACGAACCTGTCGTGGTCTTGATAAATGAGCAGAACCGGGCGCGCGAGGTGATTCGGGCAACCGCGGCTGTGCACTAGGGCGCGACGTGCGCTGAGCGCGCCAGAGCGCAGCAAAACGGGCTCGCCTTTGGTATAAGTATCGTGGGCGGGCCCATAGCTCAACGGTTAGAGCAGCAGACTCATAATCTGTTGGTTCCAGGTTCAAATCCTGGTGGGCCCACCAAACAAACCTGAGGCTTGCCCTCGCATAGGCGATCGGTGCAACGGTCCGCTGTCTTCCCTTGTTGATTATTTTGGATTATCTTGCGTGGTGCAGTTGGCGCCGCAGAGTTTCCGCAATCAGACCGACCAGCGCATAGGTAGCGGTATTCGCGGCTAGCGCTTCCAAGAGACTAATCGGGTAATGCCTGCCGGCGATCGCTATTGGGCAGGTTAGGCTGATGAGAGTGGAGACATCTCGCATTCGTTCGACGGTAGACGGGAAGGTTGCGATGGCAAAGAGTGCCCATAAAGCCGCAACGATGAAGCCCGCACCGGCCCAGATAGCAATTCGATATTTCATGGTTCCACTCCTACACATTCATTCTACGCCAGTCGTGCTAGGACAATCGTGGCGAGAAGTCGGTTAGGGCCAGATAGGTGGAGTCAACCTTTTCCGCGAGTTTGCCATTGGCCTCGGATTTTTCTTTGACGGACTTCCACTCGGGGTCGTCCTGGAAGGATTTCCAATTGGCGGCTGCGGCTTCACGGCTGGGATGCTGAAGAATGTAGATGAGAGTGTTGCTTTTCTCCGGGTCGTCGAGGGGCGTCCAATAGGCGACGCTCTTCATCCCGTGGCGGTCAAAGATTTTTATGGTGTGTTCGCGGAAGCGCGCCAGCAGGTCGGCCAGTTTTCCGGGAGCGGCATGATAGACGCGAAGTTCGTAGACGGCTGTAGTGGCCTGCATAGGATTGGCATTGTCGTGCCGGGAAGCAGCCCAAAGGGATGCTGGAAGCAACGTCGCCGCGGGAAGCGCCTGAAGTAATGTTCTTCTTTTCACGAGAGGCATTCTAGCAGAGGGCCAGAAGCACTCGTTTTGTACCGGAACCGAAAATATCTGCTGGCGTACAGCATTTGCCGTATTTACCTGGCTGACACGGCGCGTAGTGTGGAGGTGCCCTTATCCAGCCGTCCGCAACTCCGCAAACCCGCACTACGAGTCCCGGCGAGCAACCTGCAAAGGGCCAATGGCGGCTGATTGTCCTTCACAATCCTGATTGTCGACGATAGTGACCTAATCCGGCACGCACTGCGGTCTTGCATCGAGAAAAATACGGAGTGGCGGATCTGCGGTGAGGCGGAGAACGGCCAGGTGGCCGTGAATAAAGTCCATGAACTGAGCCCGGATGTCGTGATCATGGATTTCCAGATGCCGGTGATGAACGGGATTGACGCCGCACGGCAGATCACCAGGTCTGCTCCGAACACGGCAATCGTGATGCTGACCATGCACAACGGAGAACAACTCCGGCGGGAGGCGCGATCTGCCGGAATTCAAGAGGTGCTCTCTAAATCGGAAAGTGTGGCAGATCATCTGCTGGCGACATTGAGGAGGTTTTGTCCCCCACCTCAGAGGTTTGTGCCGCGGCCGACTGGGTGATCACCGGCACTCAGGTGCCACCGCCGTTCAGGTCGATGGGTTCTGGTAACCTCCAGGTACATCCTTTCATTTTCAGCTGAGCACCGGGATAACATCATGCAATGCCCGGAGGTTCAACATGCCTCGTCACTTCTCTGTGATCTTGGCGGTAACCGCACTGATTGGCGTCGCGACGGCGCAATCCTCAGAGTCCTCAAGTCGAGTTGAGGTATTTGGCGGCTTTTCGTATTTGACCCACGATTTTTCGCTCACTACTGCAAATGGGTTGAAGGGTTGGGATGGATCAGCAACCTTTAAAGTCGCACGGTACGTGGGGGTGACCGCCGATTTTTCAGGCTACTACCCCAGCGGCTGCTGTGGAACGAATTCAGTGCATACGTACCTGTTTGGACCTCAAGTCTCGTTCAGGCTGCAGCGGGTGTCGCCGTTTGTCCAGTTTCTGATGGGAGGCGCTCACATCTCCTTCTCGGCTCCCGGTGCGTTCGCGCTTGCTTCCGACAAAGCGTTCCTGTACGCCTTCGGAGGGGGCATCGACTACAGCCTGACGCGTCGACTGGCTCTGCGCGGGCAGGTGGACTGGCTACACAGCGGATACGAGACCTGGGACAGTCAAGGGTCGGACCCTCCGAACGGGGCGCGCATAGTCACCGGTGTTGTGATTCGATTTTGAAGGGCCTGCCTTAGCACCATTAGAAGACAGGCCCATGTTCGGCCCGGTCAAGGAATCGGCCGTAACGATTAGTGCTGCGCCACGACGACGATCATAAAAGTCCCAGGCTTGGCGGCGGGACGAGTTCCTGGCTTGGCCTCCTCAAATTCGGCGGTGGGCAGATAGACCTTGTGGTTCTCGGCGTCAATGTCCATGGTCTTGGCGCCGACTGCCGTGGTCACGGTTTGCTGGACTTCCCACTTGCCGGAGGTCTCGCCGGCCACTACGAGCTTGCCGTCGCGGCAACTGGCGAATGCCTGGTGACCGTCGTAGCGGGTCGCATCCACGCCGGCGCCGATGGGGAGATCCGCAAGAATCTTACCGTCGTCGGCACTCATCACAATCAACTTCTGCGGCTTACGGCATCCCACAAAGAGGCGATGCTTTTCAGTGTCGATGGCCATTCCCACCGGGGAACCGCCGGGAGCAACCGGCCAATGCGCCAGGACTTTGCGGGCGTTGATGTCGACCACGGCAACCTGGTCCTTGTCCTCGAGATTGACGTAGATCTTGCCTGCACCATCGGAAGCGAGAAACTCGGGTTTGCCGCCTAGCTCAATCGGAGGGTCGATGGTGGCAGTTTTGGGATCGGCATCGGGCTTGAGGGTGAGCAGGACGCCGTTGTCGCCGGAGACGACCAGCACAAGGCCGCTAGCTTTGTCGTAAATGATGCCGTCGGCGTCCGGTTGCGCCTTGACCGTGCCCAGGACAGCGTTGGTCTTGAGATCAAAAATCACAACCGAGCCTTCGCCATCGCTGATGAATCCTCGTCCGGCCTCGGGAACCAGGGCGACGCCGTGGTTGTGCTTCTGGCCGGGAATGTCGGCGAGCGTCTTGCCCGAATCGGCGTCAATGACCATGGTGTGGGTGCTTCTGGGGACGTACAGGCGGTGATTCTTGGCGTCAAGGGTGATGTAGTCCATGCCGCCTTCGCCACCGATGTGAAATGTCTTTTCGACGGCCCAGGTGCCTTGCGCGGCGGCGCGTCCGCCGAGTGTGAACAGCACGAATGCAATCAGAAAACTGGCAAATACGTTGCGCATGCGCATGAGATCCTCCTGTGATTGAGCCAGACGAGAAGGCGACGGGATATAAGCTCGATTCAGGCTACAGGTTGAAGATGAAAGGAACCTGAAGGGGTGCTAAGAATTAGGCGCGTGAGGAATGGGACCGACTCTGCGTATAAAACAAACGTCACTCTATCGCCGGAAAACGTGAGAAGGGTGGTGGGGCACCCGCATAAAGAGCGTGAAATTACACCTTGGTAACTGGAGCACCTCGCCGCTGGGAGAGAAAATAGAAATTCCCATGAACCAGGAAACGATTGCACAGGTTCGAGCCAAAGCGGTACGGCTTTACGAAGGCGCACGCGGGTGGGGCGCTCGTATCCCGGTCAAGGCTCGGGTGGTACTGGGATTGTTCTTGGTCGCCGCCGTGCTCATGGCGGTACACACTGCGATGACAGCAAAGGATGCCAGCCTGCACTTGAAGGTGCAGCACGGCTTTCATAACGCGCAGATCCAGATCTGGGTGGACGACGAGCTCGCCTATTCCGGTAAAGTTACCGGCTCGACCAAGAAAAAATTCGGCTTGATTCCCACGGATTCCGTGCAGGGCAGTTTGTCGCAGATTATTCCGGTGCGTTCCGGGCCGCATAAGGTCCGAGTGCGAATCGAACCCGATGACGCGGCGATGCAGGAAGATGCGATCAGCGGGGACTTCGACCATAATACCGAGCGCGATCTTTCTGTTTCGGCTCGGCAAAGCAGGCTGGCGCTGTCCTGGCAAGGGATGAGCAGGTCTCCGGTGGAAAGCTCTTCCAACTTTGAATGGCTGTCGCGGTACGCCAGTTCCCTGCTGCTGACCATTGGAGGATCGATCATGTCGGCGCTTACCGGATATGCGATCCGGGAGCTGCCGGGGCGACTCCGGGCAGCGTCGGAAGCGGCGCCCAAGGCGGAGATTGGTCCTAAGTAATACTTCTGGCAAGTACTTAGTCTTACGACAACTTTATTCCTGAGGCCCGTGGGGTAGATTTTCGCGGCCGAAATCGCCATCCACAAAGCTAAATATTGGCATCTGAATTACGCGATTTTAGATCGCGGCCCGCGCCATTGCCCGAGTGTAGTGGCGGCGAACATCGCGTGCGACGTTCGGGCGGGCCATTTCAGGAGGATGACTTATGAGGAAGATGGCAGTAGCAAGTCTGATGGCAATGGTTCTATTTTCGTGGGCAGCTTGGGCCCAGGAAAAATCGAAGGCGGAAAAAATCACGAACGGCCCGTTAGTCAAGGAAACCACGAAGAACTCAGCGGAAATTGCGTGGTCCACGGATGCTCCGGGCAGCAGCGTAGTGAAGTATGGGACGAGCCCGAACGCGTTGACACAAACCGCGGAAAAACCGTGGGGTGGCACCAAGGAACCGAACGGCGACTACAACCACACCGTCTGGGTGAAGAATCTGAAACCTAACACGACCTACTACTACAAGGTTAAGACGGGCCAAGGGAAAGGCACCGGCACCGAAGCGGATAGCAAGCCGGAAGAGTTTCGGACCAAATAGGATCTAGCCGCCCTCCGCCGCGGTTCTTGCTTCTGAGTTGTGCGAGCAAGTTGATTGAAAGGATGCCCGCTATCCGCCAAGGCGGGCTTTTCTTTTGTAGGAATAAAGACCTTGCCTCAGGCCTGGGGCTGATCCTGAGATTGCTTGCTGAAAAAACCACCCGGCTGCCCGGGTAACGATCCCTCTTGTAGCTGGGGGAACCTAGGGGCGGTGTACGGCTGCCGATGGAGGCCATTACCTAGGTCATCTTGGGGAAGGTGACGATTCGGGCGATGATGCTGAGAGAGCACCTGGCTGAGAAGCCTGCGGGCTTCGATGGGAAAAATTCCGCATGAATATTGATGACCTGCTTCGGATCGCGACAGAACGGCGAGCCTCGGACTTGCATTTGAAGGTGGGCAACTATCCTCATCTGCGCATTGATGGCGAATTGGCGCCCTTGACCGATCAGCCGCGCATCACCGCGGAAGACATGCTGAATATGGCGTTCAGCATGATGTCGGCGAGGCAGAAACAGAAATTCAAAGAGACCACGGAAATCGATATGGCGTACGGCGTCGCCGGACTGGGGCGCTTCCGTGTGAACATATTTCAGCAGCGCGGCAACGTGGGACTGGTGCTGCGCGTCATCCCAACGAAAATTCGTGCGCTGGATGAATTATTCCTGCCCAAAGTGGTGGAGCAGATTTGCGATATGCCGCGCGGGCTGGTGCTGGTTACGGGCGTCACCGGCTCCGGTAAGTCTACGACGCTGGCGGCCATGGTCGATCGCGTGAACTCATCGCGCGCGGAACACATTGTCACCATCGAGGACCCCATCGAATTCCTGCATCGCGACAAGAAGGGATACGTGAACCAGCGCGAGGTGGGAGTGGACACGCCGGGATTCGGATCGGCGCTGCGAGCCAGTTTGCGTCAGGATCCGGACGTGATCCTGGTGGGCGAAATGCGCGACCTGGAGACGATCCAGACCGCGCTGCATGCAGCCGAAACAGGCCACATGGTGTTCTCGACCCTGCATACGCTGGACGCGGTGGAAACTGTCAACCGCGTGATTTCCATCTTTCCTCCGCCGGAGCAGAAGCAGATTCGCATGCAAATGGCGGCGGTGCTGCGGGCGATCGTGAGCCAGAGATTAGTCCGGCGCTGCGATTCTGAAGGGCGCGTGCCTGCGGTGGAAGTGATGATCAATACCGCGTTCATTCGCGAATGTATTCTCGTGCCGGAAAAAACACGGTCGATTCGCGATGCGATTGCGGCGGGTACTTCGCAATACGGCATGCAGACGTTCGATCAGTCGCTTTGGGACTTGTTCCAGGCGGGGCTGGTGAACTACGAAACCGCGCTGGAGAACGCTTCGAACGCAGACGACTTCAAACTGCGCATGCAAGGCATTGCGTCGACCGCGGATATTTCGCGGCAGTCGATGCAGACGGCGGGGTTTGGGGGAAGGTAAGCTTCGAGTTTCGAGTTTCGAGTTTCGCGTTTCAAGGTGTGAGGGCGCGAGTGATCGCGCCCTTTTTTATTGGCTGAAGCTGCCTACTTCGATTGAGGGGATCCAAATTCTGCAAATGTAACGAAGTGGCCGGCGGGGTCTTTGATGCCGATCTCTTTGGAGCCGTAGAAGGTTTCGCGCACCGGCATCACGACTTCGGCGCCTTTTGCGGCGGAGATGGCCTCATCGAGGCTGTCCACTTCGACATAGAGGAAGGTGGGGCCTTTGCGGACTGCCTGCGAAATGGCTACTACATCCTTATCCGCACTGGCGTAGCTTTGATACATCAGTTCCACACTTCCCTTCTGCAGCATTGCGAATGCGAGTTTGTCACCGTCGGGCACTTCCACAGTTTTCTGAAATCCCATACGCTCAACCCAGAACTTGACGCACGGTTCCACTTCCGGCACGAACAGCACGGGCGTAATCCTCTTCACATTCATCATCCGACTCCTTTCCTCATGCATGTTTTGGCTTTTTGTCTCCTTCGCAGTCTGCGACTGGGACCAGGGCATGCCAGCGCAGAGGAGGAGAACTGTCAGAGCGAGACGTTCCATTCGCATATTTTTTCCTTGCATCGCTTATGTAGTCTCATTTAGACTAGTTGCAGGATACGGTAGCCCGAACGCGAAGTCAAGGAGAATTCGTATGCCAGCGGCGCAGCGACATCTGATGGATCTGGTTTCGGTGGGACCGGCGATGGTCCGCGATTTTGAGCTTCTTGGAGTTCACACGGTCGCGCAACTTGCCCGGCGCAATCCGGAAAAACTCTACGAGCAGCTTTGCATCAAGACGGGACAGGCACAGGACATCTGTTGCCTGGATGTCTTCCAGGCGGCGGTAGCCCAGGCGAAGAACCCGAATCTTCCATTTGAAGAACGGCAGTGGTGGTACTGGAGCCGGCAGCGGAAAGCGCGCGATGGCCGCTAGGAAACGCGAGTTGACTACGCCGGACCTGGTCCTGCTGAGCCTGCTCGCGGAGCGGCCGATGCACGGATACGAGGCGAACCTGGAACTGGAGCGGCGGCAGGTGCGGGACTGGGCAGGCATCTCGCGTCCGCAGGTCTACTACTCTCTGGAGAAACTGCGGGCCCAGGGACTGATTCGCGCGGCGGAGAGTGAGGACCGGGCGGCCGGCCCGGAGCGCAGCGTTTTCGCCACGACCGCGAAAGGCCGCACTGCCTTAGCCAGCGCGCTGGAGCGCGAGGAATGGGCGACGCAACGGGAGCGTCCGCCGTTTCTCACCTGGATCGCCTTGTCATGGCAGGCGAGGCCCGGGATTTTTGAGCAGCAGGTGCAACGGCGGCAAAGATTCCTGGAGGCAGAATTGGCGCGCGAAGAGGAGACGCTGCGCGCGGTTCGCGCGGAGGTGGGTCACCGCTTTCATGAGGCGGTGTGGATGGTCAGTCTCGCGATCGAGCAATTCCGCTGCGAACTGCGCTGGCTGCAGAAACTCTCGCGGGAGATAGGGCGGCGAGCGCCGGCGAAGCGTCCGCAGTACGCGGGTGATGAGAAAGAATAGTTCGCAAGCTGTTCGGGAGTGCGCTATCGTGGGCGGGTATGACGTTCTCACGGCCTAAGAGGCGGACTTATTCGGAAGACGAGTTGTATGAATATGCCGTGGGCGCGCTGGCCCGGCGCATGCGTACCGTTGCAGAGTTGAAGCGGCTGATGCGGGCGCGGATGGAAGAACCGGAGTCGGAGTACGCGGAAACGCTGGTGGAGTTGGTGATCCGTCGGCTGAAGGATCAGGGATATCTGAACGACTCGCAGTACGCCGCTTACTACTCTTCGATGAGGCGCGACAACCAGAAGCTGGGACGCATGCGGGTGATCACCGAGTTGAAGACGCGCGGGGTACATGGGTCGGTGATCGAGAAGGCGGTGGAGACCGCGTACGAAGGGGTGAGCGAGGAGAAGCAGGCGCGAGAGTATCTTCGCAAGAAGCGGCTGGAAAAACCCAAAGATCAGAAGCACGTGGCGCGCATCTTCCGGCAACTGGCCCGGGCGGGGTTCAGGACCAAGACGATATTCACCATACTGAAGAAATGGGATGTGGATGATGAGACCCTGGGCGCGTTGGAGAGCGAGACGGAATGAGAAGGATGGAGAAGACTGCCTACGCGGTGGAGTAGGAAAAGAACAAAACCTTAACCACAGAGGGCACGGAGGTTCACAGAGGTGAGAAGTTCCCTCTGTGCTCTCGGTGCCCTCTGTGCTTTGGGTTTTCAATTAGAATTGACCCTTCATGCTGACTGGATCGGAAATTCGCAGAAAATTCCTGGACTTCTTTGTGCAGAAGGGGCACAAGGAGGTGCATTCGTCGTCGCTGGTTCCTGCCAACGACCCTACCCTGCTGTTCACCAATGCGGGGATGAACCAGTTTAAAGACGTCTTCCTTGGGCTGGAAAAGCGCGACTATTCGCGGGCCACGACTTCGCAGAAGTGCGTGCGGGCCGGGGGCAAACACAACGATCTGGAGAATGTGGGGTTCACCAACCGGCATCACACGTTTTTTGAGATGCTGGGGAATTTTTCGTTTGGGGATTACTTCAAGAAGGATGCGATCGCGTATGCGTGGGAGCTGGTGACTTCGCCGGAGTGGTTTGGAATCGACAAGAACAAGTTGTACGCGACGATCTTCAAGGGCGAGGCGGGCGTCGAGCGTGACGCCGAAGCTTACGAGTTATGGGCGGCGCAGGGCGTGCCGAAGGATCGCATCTATGAGATGGGGTTGAAGGACAACTTCTGGCAGATGGGCGATACCGGGCCGTGCGGGCCGTGCAGCGAGATTTATTACGACATGGGAGCGGCAGCCTCGGACCAGGGGCATACGGATTGCACGTTCGGATGCGACTGCGGGCGGTATGTGGAGATCTGGAACCTGGTATTCATGCAGTTTGACCGGGATGCGTCGGGGAAGCTGACGCCGCTGCCGAAGCCGTCGATTGATACGGGCATGGGGCTCGAAAGGACTGCGGCAGTACTGCAGGGAGTAATTTCGAATTACGAGACGGATTTGTTTACGCCGCTGATCAAGAGGGCGGCGGAGTTGACCGGGACAAAAGCAGCCGAGCTTCGCTCGGCCGGACAGCCGGGGGCGGCTGTCCCCACAGCGGCAAGTCACAAATCGGCGGCGTCGTTGCGGGTGATTGCCGATCACTCACGAGCAGCCACGTTTCTGATCTCTGACGGTGTGCTGCCTGCAAACGACGGGCGCGGGTATGTGCTGCGCAAGATCATCCGCCGGGCCATCACGCATGGGCGACTGCTGGGGCAGACGAAGCCCTTTTTGTATCAGATGGTGTTTGCGGTGCGGGACCTGATGCGGGATGCGTATCCGGAGCTGAATGAGACGGCGGAGCGCGTTTCTAAGGCAGTGCAGGTAGAGGAGACGCGGTTCGCGCACACGATGGATGTCGGCCTGGAGAAGCTCGAGGCTCTGCTCAAGAACTCTCGAGACAAACTGGCGGGCGAGGATGCTTTCAGGCTCTATGACACGTTCGGCATGCCGCTGGATTTCATGCAAGACGCGGCGCGGGATCAGGGGATCGAGTTTGATCGCGCTGGATTCGATCACGCGATGGAAGAGCAGAAGTCGCGGGCGCGCGCCTCTTGGAAGGGTGCGGCCAAGCAGACGGCGAATCCGGCATACCAGCGGTTGCCGAAGTCGGAGTTTGAGGGATACCGGCAGACGCGATCGGATGGCTGCGAAGTGCTGGCCATCATTCATAACGGGCAGGGCGTGCGGGAGCTGAAGGCCGGTGAAGAGGGCGAGATCATTCTTGATCACACTCCGTTTTATGCGGAGGCGGGCGGGCAGGTGGGGGATCGCGGGTGGCTTTACTCGGACGATCACAATACCGTCATCGCAGAAGTGAAGGGATGCTATTACCCGATTCAGGGAGTGCGGGCCCATCAGATCGTCACAAAGTCGCCGATTCGCGTGGGCGATAAAGTGGACGCGGTCGTGAACACTGACATTCGCGAGTCCACGATGCGGAATCACACCGCGACGCATCTGCTGCATGCGGGACTGCGCGAGGTGTTGGGGAAGCATGTGAAGCAGGCGGGGTCGCTGGTGGCGCCGAATCATCTGCGCTTTGATTTTTCGCACTTCACCGCGGTCGAAGATGAAGAGTTGCAGGACATTGAGGACATCATCAACAAGGAAGTGCTGCGCAACCGGAAGGTGGAGACGATTGCCGACGTGCCGATCGATGTGGCGATCAATGAGTATCACGCGATGGCGCTGTTCGGGGAGAAGTACGGGGACAAGGTGCGCGTGATCCGGATTGGGGACTTTTCGACGGAGCTTTGCGGCGGGACGCATACGGCGGCCACCGGCGAGATCGGGCTGATCAAGATTTTGAAGGAAGGCAGCGTGTCGTCGGGAGTGCGGCGGGTGGAGGCGATTACGGGAGAGGGGTCGTTGCGGCACTTCCGCAAGGATCATCAACTAGAAAACGTGGTGTCATCGTTCGTCTCTCCCACCCTTGTGCAAAAAGCGCGCAAGGATGGGGCACCCACGTTTGATTTAGCTCCCGACAACGAAAGATCGTTTTTACCCGCTGATGCGCTGAAGGCAGAACTTGAAAAAAAAGATGCGGAGATCAAGCGGCTGACGCGGGAACTGGACCAGGCGCGGATGAAGTCGGCGTCGTCGGCGACGGCGAATGTCGGCGAGAAGGTGAAAGAGATCAAGGGCGTGAAGGTGCTGGTGCATCGCTCGGATAATCTGGAGCGGGCGCAGTTGCGGACGCTGGTGGACCAACTGCGCGACAAGATCGGGTCGGGCGTGGTGGTGCTGGGATCGGCGTCGAATGGGAACGTGGCGCTGATTGTGGGCGTGACCAAGGATCTGACTGCGCGAGTGCAGGCAGGAAAGGTGATTGGCCCGGTGGCGCAGAAAGTTGGGGGCAAGGGCGGCGGGCGTCCTGATCTGGCCGAGGCCGGCGGAAAGGATGCGTCGGCGCTGGATGCCGCGCTGGACGGGGCTTATGGCGTGGTGGAGGGATTGCTGGCATGAACCTCGACGACACAGTGAGCGGCATCGAAGAACAGCGGCTGCGCTTTGTGAAATACAAGGGGAAACCCATCTTCGTGATCGATTGCAGTCATTGCTCGAGCAAGGAAATGATGGTGTTGCTCGAGCAGGTGCGGGCGACCATCACACGGCAAAAGCCGGGGTCGGTACTGGCGATGGCGGACTTGAGCGGAGCACATTTCGATAAGGCCGTAGCTACCAAGATCAAAGAGACGCTGGTATTCGATCGCCCCTACGTGAAGCGGTCGGCATGGGTAGGGACCGACACGCTCCCGCATATCTACTACGAACATTTCAAAAGCTTCTCGCAGCGAGAGATCCCGACGTTCAAGACGCGGGAAGAGGCGATGGAGTGGCTGGTCGGGGACAATCCGAGTCATCCTTGACATAGCTATCTGAGATAGCTATCCTAAAAGAAATGCAAGTCAGCGTAGCGGACGCCAAAAACAAGCTGCCGAAACTCATCAAGGCTGTGGAAGATGGGGAAACTGTGACCATCTGCCGGCGGGGAGTGCCGGTGGTGGACCTGGTGCGTACGAGCGAACCAATCGGGAAGGAGCGCAAGCTGGGAACCTTGAAGGGCAAGATCAAGATTATCGATCCGGATTGGTGGAAGCCGATGACCGACGAAGAGGTCGAAGAATTTCTGAACGGGCGCTACTGAATGCGGCTCCTACTCGATACGGCAGTCCTGATTTATGCCGTAGAGGCTCCTGAGCGGCTGAGCAAGAACGCGGCTGCTATGGTTAAGGACCCGGAAAACACCCTTGAGCTGAGTGCCGTCTCGCTGGCGGAAATCGCAATCAAGAGCTCTGTTGGGAAGCTTCGCTTGGACTCGGAAGCGGTGCGACGCGCAATTGAGGAACTTGGCGTCCGAGTTCTGCCCTTCACCGCTTCTGCGGCGTTTGTCCTGTTCAATCTTCCACTACTCCACCGCGATCCTTTCGACCGACAGATCATCTCTCAGGCCCTTCTGGAAGACATTCCAGTGCTCACCTCGGATCAGGCGTTCAAGCGCTATAAAGGTCTTCGGGTGATCTGGTAGTGGGAGTTGTACTTCATGGCCAGTCAACAATCACACAATAAAGTGTCAGGTTTGTTCAGCTTCTCCACTTCAGCGTGACTGGCGCGGCCATGGGGTGCTTCATCGGCTCGCCTGTGCGCTTGGCTTCCAGATGAGCCGCTTTTAGCTGGAAGTACCATTTCGCGGGGCGGTCGGCGTCGTCGATCAGCATGAGATGTGGATTGTATTTCAGGCCTTCGGCCTGGAGTTCCATGGTGCGGCGATCCTGCTCGACGAACTTCGCAAAAACAAATTTCAAGAGATCAGGGACGAAGGGGACCCAGCGGAACAGGTTCCAGGCGGCGACTACGTCGATTCGGCAGCGGCTGCGTGTGATCGGTGTAACCGTGGTCAGGCTGGAGAACCAGTATTTTCCGGCGCGAATGGTTTCGGTGCGGATGTTAGGCAGGACGAAGTCGATGGTGGTCGTGATCGAGTCGGCGTCAGCGTAAAGGCGCAGCAGTTTGTAGGGCGCGGAGTTTGAGCTGGGCGTGTGCGCGCTCATGCGGAAGCCGTTGGGGATGGGCTCGAAGTGTTTCGTTTTTTCGTGAATGCTGTGACGCGAGCGCCACCACCATGCCTGGTGGACGAAGGGGCCGTGCGCGGGGTCCATGAGGCCAATGATGCCGTGATCGATGCTGACTGGCATTTCGGCTTGCAGGTAGGCGAGCTTGTATTTGCTGGTGAACTTTTCGATTTGCGGGGCGGGGTTGTGGGCCTCGGCAGGCGGACCGAATCCCGCGCCGGGCGGGCCGGGATCGGGGATGAAGACCCAGATGAAGTTGTCCTGCTCTTCGCAGGGATAGCTGCCGGCGTAGATGCGATCCACTTTCATCTTCTGATCGGCGGTGAGCGAGGGAATGAGCTGGCACTGTCCATCATGAACGTCAAATTGCCAGCCGTGGTATCCGCACTCGAGATTTTCTCCATCGAAATGGCCGCAGTTGAGAGGCATGCCGCGATGAGGACAGGCATCGCGCAGGGCAAAGGGCTGGTGGGCGCGGTCGCGGCCGATGACCAGAGGAATTTCCAGCAGCGTGGCCTTGTGGAGTTGATTGCGGTGGACGCGGTCGGCGGGCAGGGCGCGATACCAGAAACCGGTGAGCATCAGCGCGTCGGTAGCCTGGCGTTGCGGGGGGTCGAGGTCGGGCATGGGGAATTGTTGATTGTTGATTTTTGATTGTTGAATGAAAAGCCTATGCTAGCATCCGCTGAACTCCGGCGACGGGACAAAAAGAACTAACCACAGAGGGCACAGGGGAACACAGAGAAAGTCAGGAAGACACAATTGGCGATGGAATTCATTGGGCATTTTCGGCGGCTGAATGCTGTGCAGCGGAACACGTTTATCGCTTGCTTTCTGGGGTGGTCGCTGGATGCATTCGATTTTTTTATTTTGATTCTTTGCGTCAACGCGCTGGCTACACAGTTTCACGAGAAAGTATCGGCGATCTCCCAAGCAATTTTCTGGACGCTGGCGATGCGGCCAGTCGGGGCTTTCCTGTTCGGGTTGCTGGCGGATCGGTTCGGCAGGCGGCTTACGCTGATGATCGACATCATCGCGTATTCCGTGTTTGAGCTGGCCTCGGCGTTTGCGCCGTCCTTGAAAGTTTTTCTGATTATGCGGGCGCTGTTTGGGATTGCCATGGGCGGCGAGTGGGGCGTGGGAGCTGCATTGGCGTTCGAGACATTACCTGCGGAAGGGCGTGGATTTTTCTCCGGGTTGCTGCAGGAAGGGTACGTCGTAGGCTACCTGCTGGCGGCGCTGGTATATCGCACGCTGTTTCCCTGGTTCGGATGGCGGGGAATGTTCGTGATCGGGGCGGTGCCGGCTTTTCTGGTGATCTACATTCGCACCAAGGTGGAGGAATCGCCGGCGTGGCTGCAGGGACGCGTGGCGCGGGAGTCGGGAAGTCGCTTGGGCAAAGACATTGTGTCGCACGCCGGCATCTTTGCGTTTCTCGTGTTGTTAATGTTTGCCTTCAATTCGTTCAGCCACGGGACCCAAGATCTCTATCCGACTTTTCTGGAACGGAATCTGCATTTCACGCCGCAGATGACAGGATTGATTGTGATCATCTACAACGTCGGGGCGCTGCTGGGCGGAATTCTTTTCGGGACGCTGTCGGAGCGAATCGGGAGAAGGCGGGCGATTGTGATTGCGGCGCTGCTGGCGATTCCGGTCATCCCGCTGTGGGCGTATTCGCATACGGTGGCGACGCTGGCGGTGGGCGGGTTCCTGATGCAGTTTATGGTGCAGGGGGCTTGGGGGGTGATACCGGCGCACTTGAACGAATTATCGCCGCCGGGGGTGCGGGGGACGTTTCCGGGATTGGCCTACCAGTTAGGCAATTTGTTGTCATCGAAGAACGCCGTGATCCAGGCGAAGCTGACCGAATCCCGCTATGGAGGCCGCTTCTCGCCGGTTTTTGCGTGGACGGTGTTGCTGGTTGCCTGCCTGGTTGCGGCCACAACTCTGAGCGGACGGGAGCGGCGTGGGGCCGATCTCTCGAATACCGATTGACGATGTAGAGAAACGATATTCTAGGGCAGTGTGCAAGAATTGGCATACTCGGGGCATGGCACTAAGGAGTGATTGTCAGGGAAAGTTTCCTGTGTTACGGTAAGTTAAATTTCACGCCTTCGTTGAATTGAACTCATAGGGTCCCAGGGCCAGTTGCTTGCGCGAATGCGTGTACCTAAAGGTAGCGCCACCATGAAGGAAATCATTATGGATCCCGTAGTGAACGGTGAATCCGTCGAAAAAGAGAACTTCGGTAACCGGAAGCTGATCCGACCCACCCTGCCGCGAGGCGAGAACCATGGCAATCACAACGCCGCGACCATGCAAATGCAGGAGCGGCGCGAGCGTCCGGAGCGGCATGACCGGCAGGAACGGATGGATCGCATGGACCGTGGAGAACGCGGGGATCGCGGCGAGCGTTCCATGGGAGGCGGAGGAAAGAAGCCGGCCCCTCCCGAGCAAACCAACGCCGAAAATTTTTATTACCAGAAGCAGATGCAGTCGCGCACGCCCATGGTGATTGTCTTGCGCGATGGCGAAGAAGTGCATGGCATCATCGAATGGTATGACCGGAATTGCATCAAGGTGAACCGCGAGAACGGCGCGCCGAACTTGATGATCTATAAACCGGCGATCAAGTACATGTTTAAAGAAGGGGAGAAGTAGGGGTAGAGTTTCGAGTTTCGAGTTTCAAAAGTGGCAAACCTTTCAAGCGGAGCCTGGCGGCTCCGGTCTCTCCAGATTTTTCCTGAGCCTTTTTTACTGATCGCTTCGATTCCACTCGGAAATTGTTTTTTTCGAACCAGTCCAGCACATGTGCTTGCCTCTGGATGACTCCCCGGGGGTAGACTATTCCCCAGTCATTTCTGAACCTTCTCTTCATCAGGCGGTGGTTCATGTCTTCTGGAGTTTCCCGCAGGAGTTTTCTTCAGTCGGTAGCGCTGGCTTCAGCAGCAGGTTTCATTCCCCGGGTACGCGGGTCGAAGTTCGACCTGGTTGCGTCCGCGGCCGCCCTGCAACAGTTTGGGTACGGCGATGTGTCGCTGGCCAGCCCCATTCACGAACAGCAACTGCAGCAGACGCAGGCGGTGCTGATGGGCCTCAGCGACGACAGCCTGCTCAAGCCGTTTCGATTGATGATTGGGCAGCCAGCGCCAGGAGAGGACTTAGGCGGATGGTACCGGTACGATCCGAATTATGACTGGCACACGTTTGACGCGGGGTTTGCGCCGAGCGCGACGTTTGGGCAATGGGTATCGGCGCTGGCGCGGGGTTACGCGATCACAGGATCGCAGGCGGCGAGAGAGAAAGTATTGCGGCTCAACCGGCTGTATGCGCAGGTGATCGATGGGCAGTTCTATGAGAACAACCGCTTCCCTGCTTACTGTTACGACAAGCTGGTGTGCGGCTTGATCGACTCGCAGATATACGTTGGGGATCCGGAGGCATGGTCCATTCTGGCGAAAACTACGGATGCGGCTTTGCCGCAGTTGCCGAAGAAAGCGGTGGAGCATGGAACCAACTGGCGTCCGGGCAAAGATGAGTCGTGGAGCTGGGATGAGTCGTACACCATGCCGGAGAATCTTTTTCTGGCATACCAGCGCGGGGCGGGAGAGCGGTATCGGGAGCTGGCGGTGCAGTATTTGAATGAGCCATTCTTCGATCGCCTGGCAGAGGGGCAGAACGATCTGGCGGGGCGGCATGCGTACAGCCATGTGAACTGCCTGTGCTCGGCGATGCAGGCGTACATGACGGTCGGGAGCGAGAAGCATTTGCGGGCTGCCAAGAATGGATTTGACATGGTGGCGGCGCAGAGCTTCGCAACGGGCGCGTGGGGCCCGGATGAACAATTGCGCGCGACCGGGAGCAGCGATGTATTCGACAGCCTTTCCAAGACACACAGCAGCTTCGAAACTCCATGCGGATCGTATGCGCATTTCAAACTGACGCGGTACTTGCTGCGGGTTACCCACGATCCGCGCTACGGCGACAGCATGGAACGCGTCATGTACAACACGATTCTGGGGGCGAAGCCGCTGGAGGCGGACGGAAGAACTTTCTATTACTCGGATTACAACTTCAAAGGACAAAAGGTGTATTCGCCGCATCGCTGGCCGTGCTGTTCGGGAACCATGCCGCAGGTCGCAGCCGATTATCGAATTAATACCTACTTCCGCGATGAAGGCGGAGTATACGTGAATCTTTACATTCCTTCGACGGTGCGATGGAGCCACGGGGGGGCGCAGGTAGCGCTTACGCAGAAGAGCGAGTATCCCTACGATTCGCACGTGCAGTTCGAGGTGAAGACGTCGAAAGCGGCTGAGTTTGCGGTGAATCTGCGGATTCCTGCCTGGGCGGAGAAGGCTTCCTTTGCCGTAAACGGCAAGCGGGAGGCGGCTCAGGCAGGGACGTTCGTGCGCGTGGAAAGGACGTGGAAGAATGGCGATCGCATTGATCTCGAATTGCCGCTGAGCACGCGACTGGAGCCAATCGATCGAGAACACGCGGACACGGTGGCGCTGCTCGCGGGGCCTGTGGTGCTGTTCGCGATCACGGATTCGCAACCTGCGGTGACGAAAGCACAGTTGCTCGCGGCGAAAAGGACTGGAACCCGGAGCTGGCAGCTGAGGACGGGTGCCGGCGCGATGAAGATGCTGCCCTTTACGGAAATTCAGGACGAAGAGTATTCGACCTACTTGCGGACCGCTTAAAGATTGACCGGCAGTGCGGAGGAAGAATTCGGATCGCGCGCAGTGCTGTGGGATAGGGGCAGCTTCACCGAAATAAGCGATCCGGAAGGATCAGAAGTGAACTGAACCGTTCCGCCATGCTCCATGACGCGGGCGTGAATTCCCATAATGCGGGTCTCGGCCGCAGCGGCGGACTCGGGGCCAGAAGCAGTGGATTCGCGCTTTTGGATTTCAATCACCAACGCATCGTCGGAACGGATGAGCCGGACAGAGGCGCTGGCGGAAGTCGGATACATGTTGGACAGGGCTTCCTCGACGATGCGAAAGACGGCAATCTCGAGATCGCGGCTGAATCTGCCCAAGTGAAGAGGAATATCCAGATTGATAGAGGTCCCGCTGGCGGCATTGATTTGCTCGACGTATTCGCGCAGCGCGGAAGTAAGGCCCATGTCGTCGAGAGTGGGCGGGTGGAGCAAGTGAGAGAGCTTGCGGATCTCCCTGATCAAACTGTCGGAAACTGAGCGACTGCTGTCCACCACGCTAGCCAGGCGCGGGTTGAGCGAGGCCTTCTCCTCGTTGAGCACACTGAAATACAGAGACAAAGCAGAGAGCAGCTGAGCGGTGTTCTCGTGGAGTTCCGCAGCGATGCGTCGCTGCTCCTCGTCGCGGGCGGTCAACAGCCGGCGAGTGAACCGGCGTAGTTCGTCTTCGGCCACTTCGCGCTGGCGAATCTCCTTGGCCAGCTGTTGGTTGCGGCTTTGGACCTCCAGAGCCCGGGCCTGAGCCTTGCGACGCTCCTCGGCTTCCGTCTTCAAGACCTGTTCGGTTTGCTGCAGCCGGACGATGGTGCGCAACCGGTCATTCTCATCGGAATGGTCGGTATAGCCCTCGGCCGGAATGACCACCTCATGTTCGCCGCAGATGCGGGAGAACATTTCGGTGTGCACCTGGCGATCAAAACCGGCGAGAGGATAACCGCAGAGCAGGTGAAAGGAATGGACCTGGGAAAGCTGGTTCCAGAGTTGCTCGAGGGCAACAGCGGCTTGGCCTTCGCCACGCTGCCAAAGCAGTGTGACCATCTCTCCGAAGATCACGACCTTGTGGTTGTCGCGGGGGGCGGCGGCAGCAGCAGAACAGGAAATCACTTTGCTCAGCAAGTCGCGGAACCGGGTTTCGTCAGGAGAGCCGTTAACCATGAACTGAGCCAAGGTTTCGGCGGCATCAAGCGCCACATAACGGGCTTGCTCAACCATTGCCACCAGGTTGACTCCAGCGCGTTCCAGTTCCCCTGCGAGACTGTCGCGGTGAGCCTTGGTGGCGACAACGATCGCGGAACTGCCCGCGCTGAGGGCATCACCTATGAAAGTGACCAGGGAGCGGACGAGGAAACGATCATCGAAATAGAACTGAACGTCATGCCGGCAGGGGGATACTGAAGGAGGCGTTAAGCCTGGCGCACACCCGGTGAGGGCGGACTCGATTACGTTATTTGCGGAAGCCATTGGTGTGTGGCGGGCGCGCCCGTACTCCTCCCCTTCGATTGAGATTATGGATTGGCGGTGAACTGACCAATACGGCGAAGGCTGTAAGTACTATCCAGTATGCAAGAACTGGCTTCACGGCTATAGCCGCCATTGGCGGCCCAGGAACTGCACGGCTTAAAGCCGTGCCTTTCCAGTTAGTTGCCAACGGTTCCAGGTCGGTTCTGCCAATTGACCGGAGGTTAGAGTTTAGGCAGAACGATTCCCTTTTGGGCCTGGTACTTGCCTTTACGGTCAGCGTAGCTGGTTTCGCAGATCTCGTCGGACTCAAAAAAAATGATCTGGCAGAGGCCTTCGTTGGCGTAGATGCGTGCCGGAAGCGGAGTGGTATTGGAGATTTCCAGCGTGACGAAGCCTTCCCACTCGGGCTCGAAGGGCGTCACGTTGACGATGATGCCGCAACGGGCATAGGTGCTCTTGCCTACGCAGATCGTCAGCACGCTGCGGGGAATCTTGAAGTATTCGACCGAACGCGCCAAGGCAAACGAGTTGGGCGGGACGATGCAAATATCGGTGGTTATGTTGACGAACGATCTTTCGTCGAAATGCTTGGGATCAACCAGAGCGTTGTTGACGTTGGTAAAGATTTTGAACTCGTCAGCCACACGCAGGTCGTAGCCATAGGACGATAGGCCATAGGAGATCACGCCTTCGCGCACCTGCTTCTCGGAGAAGGGGTTGATCATGTCGTGTTCTTTAGACATCTTGCGGATCCAGCGGTCGCTCTTGAGCATGAAACTCCTTGGAAGATTGAGTAATTGGGCAATTTTGTAATTGAGTAATTGAAAAATCTCGGGCGTGCACGCAGTTCGGCCGCATACGAAAAATTACTCAATTACCCGATTACACAATTACTCAATCGTTTGGCTGGTGTGCCTGCCAGTTTACGGGATAGATGCTCCGGTTGACAATCTTACTTATCTTCCTTAGCATCAATGACTTGAAGCAGCATCTTTGACGCTCGAACCGGGAGCCCCTTGTGATCAAGCTCGACATTATCAATGAAGTGGTGGCCAAAACCGGCATCACCAAGACCAAAGCTGAGTTGGCCGTGGAAACGGTCTTCGAAAGCATGAAGAAAGCGCTGGCCTCCGGCAATCGCATTGAACTGCGAGGATTTGGCGTGTTCAATGTGCGGCCGCGGAAGACCGGGATTGGGCGCAATCCGCGTACGGGGGCCGAGGTGTCCATTCCGCCAGGAAGGGCCGTACGGTTCAAGCCGGGGAAAGAACTGCAGTCGATCGACTGAGCGCGCACGCCTCCATTCCCGCGAGGGCCGAAGCTTCAATCGTCTTTGATCCCGTCTACGCTTGTTTATCGCGCTCGTAGTAGCATCAGAGAGCGGTCGTTGGCGTGCGCGCTGACTGAAGAATTGCATGTCGGAACCTAATTCCCCGATTCCCACTTCCACACTCGAGTATTACCAAGCGATGCCGGTGCCGCAGCGGAGGCCTCTACGGCAGCGTTACTGGCTGCACATGTTGCTGTTGGCGGCGACCTGTTTCACGACGCTGGTCATGGGAGCGCGGATGCAGTACAACTTCGAGCACAACCGGCCGGCGCTGTCGGTGGCGGACGAATCGATTCCGTATTTTCCGGCCAGTTGGGCGTGGAAGCATCCAGCAAGATTCTGGGGCGGGTGGCCGTTTGCGGCGACGGTCATGCTTTTCTTTCTTTCGCACGAAATGGGGCATTACCTGTACTGCCGCTACTACGGGATTCGGGCAACGCTTCCCTTTTTTATTCCGGCGCCGACTCCGATCGGAACCATGGGAGCGGTCATCTTGATTCGGTCGAGGATCCGGTCGCGGGCGGCGTTGTTTGACGTGGGAATTGCGGGCCCGATCGCGGGATTCGTGGTCGCGTTTCTGGCGCTGCTGATTTCTTTTGGATGGTCGAAACCCGCAATCTACGGAATCGGCCCGGCTGATTTGCCAATTGGATTTCCGCTGATCTTTCACGTGGTGCGGCACATGCCGGCGGGTTTGCGGCCCGAGAACGCAACTGCCGGCTTGTCGTTGGGCAGGATTCTGTTTCATCCGGCTGCGATCGGCGCCTGGGTCGGCATGTACGCGACCGCGCTGAATCTGTTGCCGAGCGGCCAACTGGATGGCGGTCACATTGTTTACGCGCTTTGGCCGCGCGCACATCGCGCGATTTCGTGGGCCACCGCTGCCGGTCTCGTGTATCTGGGACGATTCAATTATGGATGGTGGTTCTGGGGCGCAGTGGTGATCGTGATGAACATCCTGGGCTATCGCCAGCGGCAGGCACCAGAATATCCGCTGTTGCCGCCCAGTCGCTGGTTCTTTGGATTCGTGGCACTGATGATTCTGGTGCTGACCTTTACCGTCTCGCCATTTCAGGCGAATTAACTGGCTACATCAACCAGAGGGCGTCGACATCCACGATCACCTGGGTGCGCGGGATTTTCTGCAACGCGGCGTGGGCGAGCATGGCACGAAGGGTTGTATTCAGCTTCTCGCGGCTCGGGGATTTGAGCACGAAATGGTAGCGATAGTCGCGCTTCAGGCGCATGATCGGCGCCGCAGCCGGTCCTAAGACGCGCACGCCTTCATGACGAGTCGCGTCAAACCACTTTCCCAGAGTTCCTGACCATTGCAATGCGTCGTCCAGATTGTCGCTGCGGACGAGGACGTTCGCCAGGGCGGAGTAGGGCGGGTAGTGCATCCAGTTGCGGAATTGCAGCTCCTTTTCGTAGAAGCCGATGAAGTCGTGTTGCGCGGCGTACTGAACCGCGTAGTGATCTTGAAAATAAGTCTGGAGAATTACCTTGCCGGGGGACTGGCCGCGTCCGGCGCGTCCAGCAACTTGCGTGAGTAGTTGGAAGGTGCGCTCGGCGGCGCGGAAGTCGGGCAGACCTAGCGCGACGTCGGCGCCGACGACGCCGACCAGCGTTACGCCGTGGATGTCGTGGCCTTTGGCGATCATCTGGGTGCCGACGAGAATGTCGAGTTCACCTTCGTTCAGAGCGCTGAGCGTGCGTTCGAAATCTTCGTGGGCGCGAACGGTGTCGCGATCGAGGCGCGCGATGCGGGCCTGCGGGAACATGCCGTGAAGCAATTCTTCCAGCTTTTCTGATCCGGTGCCGAGGAAATAGACGTACTCGCTGCCGCAGTGCACGCAAACTTTCGGCACGGGAGCGGTGTATCCGCAGTAGTGGCAGACCATCTTGTGCTCGCGCTTGTGATGGGTGAGCGCGATGGCGCAGTTCTTGCACTCGAGCTT
>DASTCU010000135.1:0-75496 GCA_035710825.1 Candidatus Sulfotelmatobacter sp. | reverse complement strand
CTTGGCGCTGCGAACTTCGTTGCCGGCGAGCACGCTGGAGGCGCAAATTCGCGGCGCGATTCAGAGCGTAGATCCGGGGCTGCCGGTGTTCAACGTCACCTCGATGGATGAGGTACTGGATGCATCGCTGGCATCGCGCAGGTTTTCGGCGAATTTGGTGGCGGGATTTGCGGGTGGGGCGCTCTTGCTGGCCTCGATCGGAATTTACGGCTTGTTGGCCTATATGGTTGGCCAAAGATCACGCGAGATTGGTCTCCGATTGGCGTTGGGTGCCCAGCGAGCGGATATCTTGCGACTTGTCCTAGGAAAAGGTGTGGTCCTGGCTGGCCTCGGAATTGTAACCGGCGTGATATTTTCCGCTTCTACCGCCTCGGCGATGGCAAGTTTGCTCTACGGCGTTCGCCCACATGATCCGGCTGTGTTTCTGATCGTGCCTCTGCTTTTACTTGCAGTGGCCGCGCTGGCTAGCTATCTCCCAGCACGCCGCGCGACGAAAGTGAACCCCATCGTCGCCTTGCGCGAGAGTTGAAAACAGTTGGGATTTGGACCATGAGTATCTCTTACTTGAGCTTGGAAAGCTCTCTTGGAGAGACTGCGGGGTTGGATGGACGGGACTTCATCTTCGATTTGCTCCTGCTTCTCTCGCTGCGTCGTGCAGCACACGAAGTTCTGAATCCCATGCCGGGAGAAACCCGTGGCCCTCAGAGTATCGTACGAAGGAACAGAGACAGCAAAACGGCTTATTTTCTTTACCCAATTCGGGTGAATCCTCTGTAGCTAGGGGATTCGTGCTTTGATGTTCAAACCGGGGCCTTAAGGTCGATTCACGAGAAATCGCTCATTGAACCCGAATTCCTACCGGTAAGCCGGCCTCTGATTACTAACTTCTGGCAGCGAAAGCTCAGTTGGCGAGAACAGGCGGTTCGGTCTCTCGACGCGGAATTGACTGCGGCTTAGCATAGCGCTGAAAGCAGTCTTCGCTCTTGTATCGCCGGACGGACCACGCATCCTTAACCTATTGAAAAAGGGGGGATGATCCAATAACGGTTCGTAAGCTATTGAAAAGATGGTGGGCGCTATAGGATTCGAACCTATGACTTCCACCGTGTGAAGATGGCACTCTACCGCTGAGTTAAGCGCCCTTACGGGACAATCACTCGCGGACCGTCCAAAACACCCACCGTACCAAAGCGTACCAAATTTTTCGTTTTCTTGATACCTCCCACCTGCGGGTTTTGGGGGTGTTTGAACGTGGACCTTCGTCCTCACGGTTCCAAACGTATGGGATCACGAACTTCCGCTGGAAGGATGTCCATCCGAGGAAATGGGGAATCGGGGTTGGTCCGAGATAGCTTCGACAGCTTTCCCTGACACTGACGGCTTGCCGCACGGCTTGATTCAGTTTCGAAAGTGATTGGCGTCGTCGCTACTAACGAGATGCAGCGGTTGATGGAATAACCGGGGCTATCACACCATACGAGAGTCTTCTGTGACGAAGTGGGGCTAGATGTCGCCAACCAAACCCGCGCTTCCGGCGCAGGGAGAAAATGTTTGACATCCTCTTATATAGAACAGATAGACGGACCATATTCATAGTGCTACAGTGAACGGATATTCGCGCGGGGGAAATGTCCCCCGAACTGTATTTATCCACCTCTTGTCACCTCAGGGCTGTATTTCGACCTAGGGGATTTGTCGGGTCTTCTACGAGGTGCTTAATGAAGAGCTGCCCCCTTCCTCTGTTAGTATGTCTGCTCGTTGCGTTCACTTCGTTACTGACGGCTCAGAGCCAGCAGGCGTACACTCATGCCGTCACTGACAATGCGATCCATCTCAAAACCGCAATGTCTCCCCCGCCGCGCAATCTGCCCTTTAAGGACCCCGACTTTGGCTCTGCCATAGTTCGAGCAACCGACGAATCGACGAATTACATCTTCCCCGGAACTTCTCTTACTACTGACGGCACTGGTAAGCAGAACTTCTGGAGCGCTGATACAAAGAAATTTTACGTGATGGGAGCTAATGGCCGGGATTTCGCCTTCGGATTCGACCCGTCGACGATGAATATCAGCTCGCTTCCAAATGCTAAACCGGGGCAGGGCTTGCTTCTGCCACTCGGACCGGGTGCAACATTTAGCTTCAAGGATCCCGACTTGATCTATGGGGCCAGCAAAGCCCTCGTCATCGCAACCTATCGGTTCTCGACGAATACCACGTCCACCGTGATCGACACGCGGACTTGTGGGGTACAACCACCTCTCGGAACTGGGTCAGGTGTGCAGAGCGATAACGACATAAGTCTATCGCTCGACGACAACCGAATGTCGATTTCAGAGGGCGGTCCTGAGGCGGGCAAGAATATGTTCGTTGTCGTTTACGACAAAAATCTCGGATGTCGGTGGTACAACACTCAAACGGGGCAAGTTGGCGGGCAATGGGGTGCAACAGGCCTGGCGAGCGTTACCACTCCTTACTTCATCAATCACGCTTATCTATCTCACGACGGCAAGTACGTGCTGATTTTGGTTAGCGGTGGTATAAACGGCTGGTACATTTGGCATTTGGGTACACTCAATTTGGATGCCTGCGTGATCGGTAGCACGAGAGAATGTGGCGGTTATCAAGTGTTGGGCTACGACACCATTGTGAACGGCCCCGCCATTTTGGGCGATATGCAAGTCGCCAAGCGGCCCCTCAATAACCTGGACCAGATCACCCAGCTCGTTAGGCCTGTGGCTTACAACTGGGGATTGGCACAACACTTCAGCTGGAGCAACGTCAACTCGACTGATACCACGCCCGTCTGCCTTACTACGTACGATTACGAAGCCGACGGGACCATTACCCAGCCGTATGAGGGTGAGATCGACTGCGTGGAAACGGATGGCCTGCAATCCACAATTTGGCGCTTCGCACACAACCGCGCAACCTACGTAGAACCTTATTTCTCAACCCAACCGCTAGGTACGGTCTCCAGAGACGGACGCTTTTACTCCTTCCAGGCCAATTGGGACGAGCAATTGGGCTATCTAAGTAGCGGCGAACCGAGGGTTGACGTCCGGATCGTCAGGCTGGACTAAGACAAAGAGCACGATCAAATTTTGCCATTTCTACTAACAGGGCGGCAAAATGCTGTTTCCCCCGGGCCGCCACCGTATCGTCAGGTTAGATTCCGACAGCTGGGATGATTGGAACTTCCTTTGAACGCCGTTCGCGGGCCGTTGCAGAACTGTAACTTATTGAAGGTTTTAGCTTTGGCGGTCGCGGGAATTGTGATAAATTAACGCCCATGGGCGGCGGCGAGAGCGCTGGGTTTGCCAGGCGGACGGCGATTTCCCGGTCACTCGGTTGTTATTTATGTTGAGCAGTCGGCGAATGCGAGTGGAGCAGTTTGTCATGGGGTGGGCTGCAGACCTCATGCATGGGGAAGCAACTAGCGGAACTCGGAATGAATCTGAAACTGCGCATGTGAGTGTTTGACACTCCTTATGCGCAAGGTCCTCACACCGGCTGAACCAAATGTCGCTTGGGACGGAAGCCGGGATCAACTTTTCAATTCAAACCTGAATGCCTCGGTGGCTGTGTCGGTCTATGGCGCTGAGGACTGGCCCGGGATAGCCTCGGTCTGGTCCGAACTTGAGGGCATGTCACCGTACGGATCGTTCTATCTCAGCGCCGATTGGGCGGCCGCGTGGATGGAAGTATTCGGGAAACTGCTGCGACCCCAAATTCTTGTCTTCGAGCAGAACAGCGCAAAAATCGGGATATGCCTGCTGACGAGCAGTGTTGAGCAACGGGGTCCGTTTGGAATCCGGCGAATCTACCTGAACACGGGAGGCGAGCGGATCGCCGAGCGTACGATGATGGAATTCAACAACGTCCTCTGTTGTCCGGGCAAAGAGGATGCGGTTGCCCGGGCTTTGTGGCGCTATTTGCGTACAAGGGACTGGGATGAATTCGCGATCCAAGGCATTATCCCAGGCCCCATTTTGACCGCCCTGGAGGCCAATGCGCTTCCAAAATTGCCGGCGTCCGTCCGCGTTCACTCAACCTATTACGTGGATCTGGATCAGCTGCGGCAATCCGGCCTCTGCTATCTGGATTCGCTGTCCTCGAATACCCGCAGTCAAATTCGACGAAGCCTTAGGTACTATTCCGGCAAGGGAGAGATCAAAGTCGAGATCGCCCCGGATGTTCAAACGGCTGAGAAGTATTTCGCTGAAATGTGCCGCATGCACCAATCGACTTGGTTAGCGCGGGGGGTGGAGGGAGCTTTCGGTCCCGGGCGACGGTTGGAGTTCCATAACCGTCTGATTGGCAAGACTTATGAAAAGGGCACCACGCATCTGTTGCGAGTGGCTGCCGGCGAGGAGACCATCGGCATTCTCTACAACTTCGTGCAAGGCGGGAAAATCTATTTCTTCCAAAGCGGTTTCAACTATGCGCGCGACCGGCGACTGCAGCCCGGCCTCGTCACGCATTGCAGCGCGATTCAGCGCTATATGGAGATGGGCTTCAACGAATATGATTTCCTGGCAGGCGATGCGCGTTACAAGGCGTCGCTGGCAAAACATTCCAAGCCGCTGGCATGGGTGGTATTTGCCCGGCCAGGCATCAAACGTGCATCCATCGAACTCTTGCGGGTTATCAAGCGACGCGTTAAAAGCTTATGGTAGTGGATTTGTTCCTGGAGGCGTCTTCGCAGCTTGATCCTTCCCGCGATTCGCAAACCGACATCATAGTAGTGGGCGCAGGGCTGGCGGGAGCTGCAGCAGCATGTGTTCTGGGCCGGCGTTGGAGCGTCACGTTGGTGGATCCGCACCCCAGTTGCCCCCCGGTTTTCAAGGCCGAGAAAATCGAACCGGATCAGGCAGAGATGCTGCGCAAACTAGGGTTGATGGAAATTCTTCTTCCCTATACTCGCCGCATCCGGGAAATCGCGTCATACTACCGAGGGAAATTCCTCGGGGTCACTCCCACCGAGCAGTACGGCGTGGCGTATCGCGTGATGGTGAATGCTCTGCGAGCGGCACTTCCGGAAAAGACGCAGTTCAGGCTCGGACGGGTCACGCAGATCGCGAATAGTTCTGACTTGCAGCACGTCGTGCTGAATGGAGAGGAAGTGCTCCGTTGCCGACTGGTGGTGCTGGCGTGCGGTTTGAACCCAGACCTGATGGGAAGTCTTCCGCTAAAAAGGGTTCTCGTTCAAAAGCGGCAGTGCATCGGGGTCGCGTTCACCCTCGGCCGTCCCAACGGGCAGCCCTTTTCTTTCGATGCCCTGACCTATTCGATGGCAAGCCCGAGAACCGGCATTGATTACGTTTCGTTTTTTCCGATGGGCCCGACGATGCGAGCCAATCTGTTTTCATTTCCAGCAGCAGACGGTTCCTGGTTGCAAAAGTTCATTCGCGAACCCAATCTGGAACTACCGCAGATTCTGCCGAAGGTAGAGCGCGCGCTGGGCGAGTACCAAATTGTCGGGAGAGTGGAAACGTCTGTGACCGATCTCTATCGCACGGAAGGTGAGCCGACGGCGGGAGTTGTGCTGATCGGGGACGCATCTCAAAATTCGTGCCCCTCTACCGGCAAGGGATTGACCAAGGTCTTCACGGATCTCGATGTGCTCGGCTCTTGCGTGCCACGTTGGTTCGAGAGTCCCGGCATGGGGAAGGAGAAGATTGAAAGCTATGCCAGCGATCCACGCAAGACCGGCGCAGATGCGCAGGCCCTGCGCAATGCGCAGTACCGGCGCAATGCCTGTGCGGCACGGTCGTTGAAGTGGAGAATTCATCGCAGCCGCTTGCATTTGGCCAGGGAGTTCGGGAAAGCTTGAAATCTTGTCATCCCCGAGTTGCATCGCTGAGAGAATTCCTGATAGCTGTCGAAGGCTTATTAGCATTGTCTCCAGGCAAGACTTGGGCGCTATCACTCATTAGCTGGCCGGTGTGTATATGGCACGGGCTGCGCTGCACCGCAAGACGGCACTGGTCAAGGCCCGTCGTGCTCACCCGCGGAAGCCCCGGTTGGATGTTACAAATGTAACAATTTGTGGGCGAGAGCGGACGCCGGCGCCGACCTGGATCTAGAACTTGAGATGCTGTGGCACCCCAACTCTACTCAGGCCAGGGAGCCGACGGTTTCATGAAATCATAGGTCCTTTCGCTTATGATGGAAACTACATTCTTCTGACTCAGGACTTCGGGCACAACTCCGCTATGCGCAAACTGGAAAGACTGCAGATCATCAAGAACGTGGGTTCGAGCTGGTTCGCACTCGGAGTCAACATTCTGGTCGGTGTATTTCTTTCCCCATTCATTCTGCATCGGCTGGGGGATACAGCCTTCGGACTTTGGGTCCTAATTTTCTCACTCACCGGTTACTACGGCGTCTTCGATTTCGGCATCCGCTCGTCGATCATTCGCTACGTCTCCAAATACACGGCGACCCACGACATCGGGGAAGTGAGTGGGCTGATAAACACCGCTATGTTCACCTACAGCTGCGTGGGAATAGTGAGTTTTCTTCTCACACTGGGACTGTGTGTCTATGTTGATCGATTTTTCAAGATTCCGGCCGCGTTTCATAGCACGGCTCAGTGGCTTTTGTTCATTGTCGGGACTTCTGTCGCGGTTGGCTTCCCCTTAGGAGTATTCGGCGGAATGCTGGAAGGATTGCAGAAGTTTTATGTGAACAACTGGGTGAACATCGGGTTCACCGGCATCGCACGCGCAGTGTTGATTGTGATTTATCTGAATCGTGGCTACGGATTGCTCACCGTGGCTTTGATCACAGTAGGCTTGCCAGTGGTTGCCTCGGTGGTTCGAGCGGTGGTTGCTTTGCGAGCGCTCCCGGTGAAGTTCCGCTGGAAGTATGTTGACCGCAATTCCTTCCGGCACATGGCCAACTACAGCGGAATCACGTTCATGATCATCCTTGCCGGGCGTCTGCGCTTCAAGACCGATGCGGTGGTGATTGGAACGCTGCTTTCCTCTGCGGCTATCACATATTTCTATGCGGGCTCGCGACTGGTCGATTATGCGGGAGAACTGGTCAGCAGCCTGGCGCAGATCTTTGTCCCCATGTCGAGCCAGTCGGATGCGGCGGGGAATGTCGACCGGTTACGGAAAATATTCGTTGTAGGCAACCGCGCGTGCGCCTTCACGATTCTTCCGATCACAACATTCTTCATCATTCTGGGAAAATCAATTATCGAAGTCTGGCTGGGGAAGAGATACGTGGAGGAGGGCTATCCGGTTTTGCTGACCCTGATCATTCCCCACACAATCATGCTGATGCAAAGCGCCTCTCCTCGCATTTTGTTTGGCATGAGCAAACATGGCAAGCTGGCGATCGTAACCGTGATCGAGGGTGTCTTGAATCTTGTGCTCAGCATTGCGCTGGTGCGGCCGCTGGGCATATTGGGCGATGCTTTGGGCACTGCGATCCCACTGCTGGGAACGTTTGTACTTTTCATGCCGTGGCATCTTTGTTCGCGGCTAGGCATCCGCATGTGGACATATTTGCGGCAGGCCTACCTTTTGCCCCTGATGCTGTGCGGTCCGTTGGCGGTGTCGCTGTTGCTGTTAAAACGATGGGCCGTTCCGCATTCCTACCGGCAATTGATTCCGCAGTTGGTGATTGGAGGTCTGATTTATGGGCTGTGCTTGGGTTGGGCATACCTGAGCAATCGAGCCCTGCACACCAGCGACCTTGCGGCGCCTTCAGCATCGCTCGAACTCGAACCGGTGTCGCTCAGCATAGAAGGCTTTTCCGAGGACGCGTAGTCAGAGCGTGGTCCATTACGCAATCTCTGGACAAAAGTGGCAATTGTGTGGAAGCGTGTATAGTGAGACGCTTCGGCTTTGGTGTCCGTAGCGCATAGCTCTAAAGACTCTGGGAACAAATATCTGAGATCGATCGAATGAGCAAGCTGTATTTAACCGGAGGGGAACTGCGCCGGTCTGTGTTCCGCAAGCTCGAGGAGTGGCAATCATCGCGCAAAGCGGTGATCCTCGAATTGGACCTCGAGACGAAAACATCACGAGCATGTGTAGAGTACGTGTCTCCCGAGGAAGTGTGCGCCCCCGAACTGCCTGCGATTTTGTTCAAGTCGGCATCGATCCGCGACGGGAAGTTCTACGCCTGCACCTCCACCGAGGTATTGGTGTATGCGCTTCCCGACTTCCGGCTGCTACATTACGTTTCTCTGCCCTGCTTCAATGACTTGCACCATGTCGCCCCGACTTCTCAAGGAACACTGCTGGTAATAGTGACGGGCCTTGATATGCTCGTGGAAGTTTCGCTGGATGGCAAAGTGCTGAGGGAATGGAGCGTACTCGAGGGAGAAAACCCATGGGCCCGCTTTTCACGGAACGTTGATTATCGTCGCGTTCCCACCACCAAGCCGCATCGTTCTCACCCGAATCATGTGTTCCAATTGGAGGACGAAATCTGGGTTACGCGTCTTGAGCAGCGGGATGCTATTTCTTTGACCCAACCCGCGCGCCGCATCAACATTGAGGTCCAGCGCCCTCACGACGGGTACATACGCGGAGACTCGATTTATTTCACCACGGTCGACGGCCATATTGTGGTTGCGAACCGGAACACGCTTCGGGTCGACAAAGTTTTCGATCTGAATGCGATGAGCGGGCAAAACGGGCAGCCGTTGGGATGGTGTCGCGGTCTGGCCCTCATGGATGACCGTTTTCTCTGGGTCGGATTCACGCGCGTCAGGCCGACAAAATTTCGCGAGAATCTCACTTGGCTGAAAACTGCCGGCGCCCCCGATCAGATTCTAGCTCCCACGCATCTCGCCCTCTACGACTTGCAACGAGGTTGCCAGGAAGATCAGATCACCCTCGAACCTCATGGCGTGGGGGTAGTCTTCAGCTTGCTGCACCCGGAGTAACGGTGTGCGCAACAACCTGCAGGGTACCGGAACAATTCTTCCCGAGTTGCGCAAGAATTTGCATATTCTCGCCGCCAAATTCCATCCTGCGACAAGGAAATCAAAGTTCTGCTTTTATCTCTATCAACTTACAGTACAATGGCAAGACTTGCTGCGGCATGGCACTTGCGTGGTGTAAGAACACGGATTTGTTTGATGTACACTGACAGCAACGTGAATTGATCGCTTTAGCTTTGCGGTCTCGTTAGCATGTCCCCCCAAACATAAGAAGATCTGGTAGTCATCGAACGATTCTTCTGCGAGACGCTGAATTACATGCAATAAATTCAAATCATCGAACCTGGGAGGTTCACGTACTTGTCTTCTTCGACTAGTAGTCATTTGATCGCGCCGCACGGCGGCGAACTGGTAAATTTAATCGTGGCGCCGGAAAAGGCCGCCGAACTGAAAGCCCACTCCCGAGAGTGGCCGTCCTGGGATCTCACAGCCCGTCAAATTTGCGATCTTGAACTGCTCATGAGCGGAGGATTTTCTCCGCTGCGCGGCTTTATGACCAAAGCCGACCACGAAGGCGTATGCCACAACATGCGCCTGGCCAGCGGAGTTCTCTGGCCGATGCCAATCACGCTGGACGTAACTGAGGATTTTGCCAAGAAGCTAACACCCGGCAGCAGCAAAGTGGCGCTGCGCGATGCCGAGGGCGTGATGCTGGCGGTATTGCATGTCGAAGAAGTCTGGCAGCCCGACCGGAAGGCAGAAGCTAAAGCGGTATTCAACAGCACCAGCAAGGCACATCCCGGCGCCGACTACGCCATGAACAAGGCGAACCCCTGGTACGTGGGCGGGCGGGTTGAAGGCTTGCAGGCGCCCTCGCATTATGACTTCCGCATGCTGCGCTTTACGCCCGCGGAATTGCGGGCAGAGTTCGTCCGACTGGGATGGCGCCGGGTGGTTGCTTTTCAGACACGCAATCCCATGCACCGCGCGCACGTGGAACTCACCTTCCGCGCGGCCAAGCAGGTTGAAGCCAACCTGTTGATTCATCCTGTCGTCGGAATGACCAAGCCCGGAGACGTGGATTACTACACGCGCGTTCGTTGCTATCAGTTGCTGAGCTCGAAGTATCCGCAAGGCACCCAGAAGCTCTCTCTGCTTCCGCTCGCGATGCGCATGGGCGGACCTCGCGAAGCGATCTGGCATGCGCTGATTCGCAAGAATCATGGCTGCACTCATCTCATCGTGGGGCGCGATCATGCCGGCCCGGGTAAGGACACTGACGGCAAACCCTTCTACGGCCCTTACGAGGCCCAGGAAGTTTTCAAAAAGCACGAGTCCGACATTGGCGTCACCATGGTGCCCTTCAGCATGATGGTTTACCTGGAAGATGAAGATCGCTATGTGCCCGATGACGAGGTCAAGAAGGGCGATCGTGTTCTGAATATCTCAGGAACCGAACTGCGGCAGCGGCTGAACGAAGGACGCGAGATTCCGGGTTGGTTCACGTATCCAGAGGTTGTGCACGAACTGCGGCGCAGCTTCCCGCCTCGCAGCCGGCAGGGCGTGACCATTTTCTTTACCGGACTTTCGGGCTCGGGCAAGTCCACCATCGCCAACGTGTTGCTGACGAAGTTTCTGGAAGTCGGTGGACGTCCGGTGACCTTGCTCGACGGAGACCTGGTACGCAAGCATCTTTCCTCGGAGCTCGGGTTTTCGAAAGAGCATCGCGATATCAACATCCGCCGGATCGGCTATGTGGCATCGGAAATCACGAAGAATGGCGGCATCGCGATTTGCGCGCCCATCGCGCCTTATGACGCGACCCGCAAGCACGTGCGCCAGATGGTCGAACCCTTCGGCGGATTCATCCTGGTGCATATCGCAACTTCAGTGGAAGTTTGCGAGCAGCGCGACCGGAAAGGCCTCTATGCCAAGGCGCGAGCGGGCATTCTGAAAGAATTCACGGGTATTTCCGATCCCTACGAAGCTCCCACTGATGCCGAGGTAACAATTAACACCGGCGAACGGTCACCGGAGGAAGCGGCCCAGGAAATTATTCTGCACCTGGAACGCGAGGGCTTCATCGGAGTGAATGGAGCTGCGGCGTAAGAGAAGTCAGAGTCAAATATGGAATTGCTGACAGCCAAAATCGTGGTTGGCTTCTTCGTGGGCATCCTCATCGGCATGAGCGGAGTGGGGGGCGGCGTGCTACTGCTCCCCATCCTGATCTTCGGATTGAGGGTGCCGGCGCTGGTGGCAGTCGGCTCAGACGCACTCTTTAACTTCTTCACAAAAATTCCCGCTAGCCTGATGCACCTGAAAAAAGGAACAGTGCGTCGCAAAGTGGTCATCGCCCTGTCGGTTGGGAGCATTCCCGGCTCGATCTGCGGGGTAAAGCTGCTGATGTACATCCGCCACCTGTATGGCGATGGCGTCAACAACTTCATCAAGACTGCGGTCGGAATCCTGCTGATCATCATTCCGATGCTTTTGTTGTTCCAGAAACAAATTGAGGAAAGCATTGCGAATCGCCCGCCGACGATGAAGGGTTTTGCGGGAATGGCGCTGATCGGATTGATTGCGGGCTTTCTGGTGGGAATGACCTCAGTTGGGTCGGGCAGCATCATCATGATGTTGTTGCTGCTGTTCTACAGTTTCCCGCCTAAAGTGAACGTGGGCACCGACATTGTCCACGCCGTGGTGCTCACAGGAGTCACCGGCCTGCTTCACTTCCGCCTCGGTAATGTGGATCCCAGCCTGGTCGTGTCGTTGTTGATTGGCTCGATCCCTGGCGGGCTGATTGGCTCACACCTCGCAACCCGCGTTCCCATGCTCTGGTTGCGACGTATTCTCTGCGCCCTGTTGCTGCTGACGGGGGCGCGCATGTTGTGGCCTGCGCTATAAATCCATTCCAAGGACATCCATTGACTTCCGCTTATTCCGACATTCTGACTCGCATCGAGGCCGCGCTCGAAGCGGCTCGTGTGGTTTTCGCCCGTTTTACCCCCGGCGCAATTGAGACCGAATACAAGATTGGGCACGATCCGGTGACCGAAGCGGACCGTGCCGTGGACGCCGTGCTGCGTCAAAACCTGCTGCGCGAGGGCGAGGGCTGGCTCTCGGAAGAAAGCGTGGACGACGTTTCGCGGCTCGGGAAGAAGCATGTGTGGGTGGTGGACCCTCTCGACGGCACGCGCGAGTTCGTGGCCGGCATTCCCGAATTCTGCGTATCTATCGGCTTCGTGGAAGATGGCCGTCCGGTCGCGGGAGGCATTTGCAATCCTGCAACGAAGGAAACGATCATCGGTGCGATCGACTGCGGAATTTTGTATAACGGGAAGCCCGCGCAACCGAGCCAGCGTAGGACACTGCAAGGCTCATTGATCCTGGCCAGCCGCAGTGAAGTAAAGCGCGGGGAATGGCAGCAGTTTCAGAGCGGCGACTATCAGATTCGTCCGATGGGATCAGTCGCCTATAAGCTCGGGCTCGTAGCTGCCGGCCAAGCCGATATTACGTTCACTCTGACGCCCAAGAATGAGTGGGATGTCGCCGCCGGGGCTGCGCTGGTCGAGAGTGCAGGAGGATTCGTGGCCACGCTCGACAATGCTCCACTGCGATGCAATAACCGCGATCCGCTGCTCACTGGATTGATGGCGAGCGGTCCGTTCTTGAGCGATCCTCTGCTGGCCGCGTTGGCAGGCCATCTGCCCGCCACCGCGGGACGCCGCTCCTAAACCTGCACGACTGCACGGGAGCCAAGTTGCTGGGCTACGGCTTCGGCTGGCTCGCCGTCGATCGCGACCCGCTGCCAGATTTCCAGGTTGATCAGCCTCCAGATGCGGTTGCCGTGATCGCGGAACTTGCTGCGGTGCTCGGCGAAAATCCGCTTCAGCGGCTCGGCTCGAAAGAATCCCCGTTCCAGGCTTCGCGGCTCGAGCAGCATTCGTTCCAGGTCATTCAATTGCGGTCCTGCCAGCCAATATTCCCAAGGCGTGGGAAAGCCCATTTTTTGCCGATAAACGATGGACGTGGGGAGCAAGTCTTCCACGGCCTGCTTCAGCACAAATTTTCCCGCCATGCCAGAGATGAAAAACTGCGCCGGAATCCTCGCGGTAAATTCGACCAGCACGTGATCCAGAAACGGCACGCGACTCTCGACGGAAGCTGCCATGCTCATCTGGTCTTGCTTCATGAGGAGTTCGATCAGATAACTGTTGATATCGGTATAGAGCAGGCGATGGAGCTGATCGCCGTGCGATCGTTCCCAGGCCTGCATCGAGCCGGCGTAGGCGTCCCCTGCCACGGCCAGTGCATTGTCGGTCAGCAGACCGGCTTGCTCAGCGCCGGAAATCGCAGAATAAAAGTTGTCGTAATAAAAAGAAGGCCAGGAACTTCCATCGCGCACCAGGAAGGTGTGATCCAGCTTGCGGTGCAGCGAAGCGCTGAGAGGAGTGGCTCGGATTGCCTTGCGCACCAGACCCCGTAACCCTCTGGGCGTGATAGCGCGATAGGCATTGTCCATGCGCGAATTCAGCAGAGTCCACGCGTATCGCGTGTAACCGGCGAGAGTCTCGTCACTTCCCTCCCCTGTCAACACGACGGTGACGTGTTGCCGGGCCAGGCGTGCCACGAAATACAGGGAAACACTGGAAGGCCACACGATGGGCTCGTCTTCGTGCCAGATCAGGCGCGGCAGGCTCTCAAAAAATTCTTCGCGCGTCAGCCGCACCTCGTGGTGATCGGAGCGAATGTGCTCGGCCACTTCGCGCGCGTAACGGAGTTCGCTGAACGCCTCTTCGCCATAGCCAACGGCAAACGTCTTGATGTGATCTCCACGGATCTTCGTCGCCAAGGCGGCAACCGCGCTGGAATCCAGCCCGCCGCTCAGGAACATGCCTAGAGGCACGTCGCTCATCAGGTGCGATCCGACGGCGTGCTCCAGCAGTTCGCGATAGTGCGTCACATAGTAGTCACGACCCCGGGGAATCTCATCCACTTCGGTCGTGAGATCCCAGTAGCGTTCGATTTTCGTCTCGCCGCGTTCTGAAAGCTCGAGGGTGTGCCCGGGCATCAGCTTGCGAATACCGGCGAACATCGTTTCCGGCCCGGTAATGTAGCCGAACGCGAGATACTCCGCGAGCGTGTGCTGGTTGAATTCGGCAGCTACCCCGGGATACGCGAGAATCGTTTTGATCTCAGAACCGAAAAGAAATGCCTTGCCATCCCAACGATAGTAGAAGGGCTTGATGCCGAGGCGATCGCGAGCGGCGAAGAGCACGCGTTTACGGCGATCCCAGATGGCGAAAGCGAACATGCCGCGCAGATACTTCACGCACTCTCGGCCATACTCCTCATAGAGGTGGACGATGGTCTCCGTGTCGCTGCGGGTGCGATACTGGTGACCTTTCGCCTCGAGGTCGATTCGCAAGTCGGCGTGGTTGTAAATTTCGCCGTTATAAACAATCCAGATATCGCGATTCTCGTTGGACAGCGGCTGATGGCCGCTCTTGACGTCAATGATGCTGAGCCGCCGCATGGCCAGTCCCACGTTTTCTTCGACGAAGAATCCTTCGTCGTCGGGCCCGCGGTGCACGATGCTGCGGTTCATGCCGGCCAGAACATCGCCCTGCACGCGCCAGTCACGGTTTTGAAAGAAGATTCCGCAGATTCCACACATTTAAGATTTACTCATTCGAAGATCGGCGAGGCCGCATCCCTCTGCTGCATTCCGGATGCGGGCACTTCTACTGCTGCTAAATCAGAGGAGAACACGGCACGCTCGCCCGGTTTCAAGATCAGTTCGGCCCACTCGACCGGCCGGACGCAGTGCAACTGAGCACCGCCGTCCAGTTCCACATAGCTCCCGCCGCAGAGCATCAGATGCATCTCTCCGCTTGGAGTTTTGCGCAAACATACAAATTCCGCGTCGCTGGCAAAGTAATCTTTGCGCCAGGGCTCGCCGCCTTTGCCGAAAATGAAAGAATACTCGCTCGCCTTTCCAGAATACCGGTAACCATGAACCTCTGCGCCGGCATAATCCGGCAAACGGTTAAACGAACCCAGTGTGTTTTGTGCTTCCTTCCATGTTACAAGCAGGGCGGCAAATTCGGTGGGCAGTGCAACCTGGGCGGTATAGTTGAGCACCAGCGCCGGGGCTTTCTGACCGTAAGCGGGCGACCATGACTCCGGATGGACCTCTTCCCTCCATCCGTTGCCGCGAAAAGGCAAAATCGCCAATCCCTGTGCGACGTTTGGAAGCCGAAACGTGCCGTCGTCTTTTCCTTGCAGATTCGGGCCCAAATGCCACGCCAGCTCGAGCTTATGCGTGCCATGTCCTTCGACAACATCGCGGACCAGGTAAATACCGTTTCTGAGTGAAAAAACGGCGCGGCGATGGGTCACGGGAGATTCCAAATCCCAATACCCGTCATGGCTCGCGACTAACAAATCGAAGCTCTTACCCTGGGTCCACCGCTTAACGCGTGTTTTCGTCAGCCGACGCCAGGAGAATGGAGTGGCCGGCTCTGCCTGATCTGTCCCATCTAGGCGCATAGTGTTGTGCATCCCGGTTCCGCGAAATAGATTTCGCTCCGGGCCGGGGCCGACGTACTCACAGGTTCCCGGATCGATCAGCAACGACTGCCCCTGGCTTTGCAAGCACAAGCTGAGAGCATCCGCATGGCCATGGCCACCGCTTTGTGTGCCAAGCGGACCTGCGTCCACGACAAGCTGAGTCTCGCCTTCAGCAGGCAACATGTAAAAACCTGTGTCCGGCAAGCCACCCGACTCGCTTGGAACTGCAGCTTCCCCAAGCGCTTCCCACTGGCGAACCCCTTCCGCGCCAAGAAGCCAGAGCGTTTCTTCGCGCAGTCCACCGGCAGCAGCTTTGTAGTCTCCACGGTGAAACAGGATGGCCCCGGTGGCCAGGGGATCGAGCAGATGCTCGCCGCGATTCCGCCGCGGATCGAAGAGGCGACCGCCATCGTCATCTCCGAACCGTGGGACTGCGCCGCCCCGCCCGAGCAGCAACAAAGCCGCAAGCATTTTGTCGATCGTGTCTTCGAAGCTTTTTGTGGTCGCTACGCCGTTCGCAGTGGCCAGCACGGCGGAGTGCAGGAAGAAGTCGAGCGCATACACGTGATAATAGGTGGATTGTTCGAAGTGGAAACCATCGGGCCGGACTTGGCGCTCTGCCTCCTGCAACACGATCTTCCATCCCAGCGACTTCCAGCGCCCCGCGGCTTTGAGTTCCGGGCAGAGCACACCCAGGAAAAATAACGCGACACCTTCTCCCAGCAAGTGAGTGTTGGGGGAAAAATATGTCGAGAGATGGCGTTCGATGTGCCGTCCATGCACCGCCAAGCCGCGCAACCACTCGTTCCGCAAATTGGGAAGGCCGGGCGCCCCCTTCAGCAGGTGATACGTCCAGATCCATGAAAGGCTGCGGAATGCAACTTCCAGGCTGCTGGCCCAATTGATGCCGATGGGATATGGATTGTCCGCTTGCCAGTGCCGCCACTGGCGAAGCGTTTCATCGGCGTAGCGGCGCTCGCCCGTGAGGCGGTACGCCTTAGCCAGCGTGACCAGATGCTGGTGGCGATTCAATTCCCATGTGACCTTGCTGTCACCGACCTCGGCATAATCGAGGTAGTGAATTTTGTAGAACAGCTTCCTGGCCGCCCGTTTGTGATGAACTGCGTCCAAATGCCAATCGATCGGGGTACCGTAGTCAAGGGCGGTGTATCCCAGCAAGTCGAACTGGTGCCGGCAAATCTGATCGGCCTGCTGCACGATGCGCTCAGCCTGCCCGGGAAGATGTTGGCGCATCAGGGCCAGGATGAAATCGACAGAATCCGGCGTGAAGAAGAAATTTCCAGTCCTGTCTGCTGGCCGGCGGCCGTTGCGGCCAAAATCGTGCCCCAAGCGTGCCAAGAGCGCATCTTGCCGGCCGGCCCACTCGTGCTGGAGGCGGTCGCCTAGTTCAGCTCGATCCATGCGAGCGATGCGATGTCCGATTTGTCGCCATCTTCGAAGATTCATGGGCCCGAAGGTCGAGTTTTCATCTTAGCGATTCTTGCTCGCTCTCGTGCATTATATTTTGATCCCCCTAGGCCAGATGCCGCTTGGGGCAAGCCCAGAGGCCGGGTTCGCACTTGCGGGGTCGAACTAGCACGGGCAGAATGGGGAATCACGATATCGTCACAGACCTACCTGGCAATGCCAAATTATCATTCGGGCGAGTCGGGAATGTCCCGCTGATGTTGCAAGTTGTTGCGTAAAATGGAACGGGACCAGGCACATTGAATTTGTCAATGAATATAGGGCAGGCGGAGTTTCGCATAGAATCTCGCCGCAATCTCGAGGCAAATGAGGTGCACCTGTGGCGCTTGGACTTGCAAGCGAAAGCCCTCGGAGTGGAAAAATCGAAGTCAATTCTTTCTGCCGATGAGAAGAAGAGGGCCGCCCGGTACCATCGGGAAATCGACCGACAGTATTTCATTGCAGCGCGGGCCACGTTGCGGCAAATTCTCGGTTCCTATCTTAAGACCGATCCTGCGGCTCTAACTTTTGCATACTCAGAAAAAGAGAAGCCGTCCCTTGGGGGCGCTGAAGCTGCCTGCGGAATCGAATTCAATATTTCGCATTCGGGCTCGATTGCTCTGTTGGCGTTTGCCCAACAGAGAGAAATCGGTGTGGATGTAGAACAGATTCGCCGCGACTTCGACACGACCACGATTGCGGCCCGCTTTTTTTCCGCCGCCGAGCAAAAAGAACTGGCAGCCCTTCCCGAGGAGCAGCGCAGCAAGGCATTTTTCCTTTGCTGGACGCGCAAAGAAGCCTACATCAAGGCGACGGGCAAAGGGCTGTCGCTGCCCCTTCACCAGTTCGACGTGTCACTCGCCCCGAAAGAGCAGAACGCGCTATTAGCCTGCCGGCCGGATCCACACGAACGGGAGAAGTGGGTTATGCGGGATATTTCGGTTCCCGAGGGCTACGCGGCGGCGATCTGTGTCTCGGGAAGCGGTTGGAACCTGGTGGAGGGAGTCGTCTCGGAGAGCGCGGAATGAGCGACGGTAAGGTAGTTTTCCTGATGTATCACGAACTGGAGTCACCCGGACGGTCGCTGTGCCAAAGCGAGCCGGGATACGTTCGCTACATCGTAAGCACGTCTGAATTCCGATCGCAGATGGATCTACTGCAAAGGCAGGGATGGCGAGGCGTGAGCGTCGGCGAGGCACTTCAAAACTTCGCGACGAAATCTGTCGCGATCACTTTTGACGACGGTTGTGAGACTGACCTGCTTTACGCCGCTCCGCTGTTGCAAGAGATGAAATTCAGTTGCACTTTTTACATCACGACGGGATTTCTGGGAAAACCCGGTTATCTCAACCATTCCCAGGTCCGAGACCTTGCTGGCATGGGCTTTGAACTCGGTTGCCATTCGATGACGCATGCGTATCTCACAGACCTCAGCGAAACAGATCTACATCGCGAGGTGGCGGATGCCAAGACACAACTGGAACAGATTCTGGGCACAGCTGTACACCACTTCTCCTGCCCCGGAGGCCGGCACAATCGCCGGGTTTCATGGGCCGCGCGCAAGGCTGGGTATCACACTGTCGCGACCAGCCGCATCCAAAAAAATTGCCGGAATTCGGACCTGTTCGCATTGGGCCGGGTGGCGGTAATGCGGTCCATTTCTCTGCACGGCTTTGAGCAAATTTGCAAGGGAAACAGCTTCTGGCGAATGCAACTGGAAGTTCAACTGCGGGAAGCGACTAAGAAACTGCTGGGAAATTCGATGTACGATCGTCTGCGGGCCGCAGTGCTGCGGGAGCGGCTGTTTTGATGGGCCCACCTTGAGTTGGCCTATCTCATGTCGTCCGAAAAGTACTACGAAGACTCATCTGGGTTCAAAAACAGTCTCAACGGATGTTTCTTTATTGCTTGATTTGAGCTGATATTCCAACTCCTGGAAGCGCCGGGTAATCGTGTGCAGCACCAGCCCGACTACGCATAACAGCATTCCCGACAATACCAGCCCAACCCCTAGGATTGCCAACGACAAACTCCGTACCTGCCCAGTCTTGATGAATTGCGCAATCACGATCGCTCCCGGCAGCCAACTGAGAACGATGAGCAGCAATCCCATTCCGCCAAAAAAAGTGAGGGGTTTGTAGTCGCGAAAGAGAGTGAGAATGGTATTCAGGATGACCAATCCATCCGACACAATTCGTATTTTCGAAAAACTCCCCTCCGGTCGGGCAGCTAATCGTACGGGGACTTCGCTGATGCGGTAGCCCCTGGCCAGGGCCTTGATCGTCAACTCGACTTCAGTTTCAAAACCACCGCCAAAAGCTGGGACGTTCTTTACAAACTCGCGATTGAATGCCCGATAGCCAGAAAGGACATCAGAGAGTCTCACCCTAAAAGTGAAGTTTATGGCGTTAAAGAAGAAACGATTGCCAATTTTATTGAGCGACCGAAATTCGCTGTTAACGGCGTGCATCAGCCGCGATCCCACGACCATGTCAGCGTCGCCGCGAAGAATAGGCTCAATCAGTTTGTGGACTTCGGCAGGGGGATACGTGTCATCACCGTCAACCATGACGTATATATCAGCCTCCACCTGGGAGAACATGGATTGCACTACGAAGCCCTTGCCCTGCCGCCGTTCGTGGGCAATCCGTGCTCCGGCCCCGCGCGCCTGCTCAACCGTTCGATCGCTAGAATTGTTATCGAAAACGTAAATCTCTGCATCCGGCACCTCGGCGCGGAAGTCGCGTACCACCTTTCCTATGGTGAGTTCCTCGTTATAGCAAGGGATCAGGATGGCAATTCTAGGTCGCGGCATGGTTTCAGGGTAATGACAATTCATTAACTCGTGTTCAGCGACAGGTAAGTCCGTACACCCGATAGACTTGGTCGGCGAGGGCACACCTGGACCCGCAGCCAGATCTTCTACATCCCACCACAGCATGGGCGAGGATCCAGCGGATTGACGCAATAGTGCCCCGCCAGAATACACCAAGATGGGTCCTTCTTTGCCATCAATGTCCCAAGAATGCGAACGGGGTTCTCCGTTCAACATGTTAGAAACAGTGGAGTTGACGTGTTGAACCGCTCAGCTGGCTTGGCCTGATCCCCATGATATTCTAAACAGCCCCATGATGACATTGGAACACTCGCGCGTGAGGGTGAGATTAGCGTTGAATCGGGCTGGATTCGTCCATCCTTCGTTCCGTCGAGTGCCCGGTGTAGCCGGCGAGAGATTTTTTGGTGAAGCGAGTAAGCCGGAAGCTCTCCCTTCGCCTGACTCGAGTTGCTTTCGCCGGGTGGATCAGGAATGACAGCAGATCGAGCCCAGGAAAGAAGTACGGCGCCCGTTTTTGTGCTGGGCTGCCCGCGCTCGGGAACGACATTGCTTTACGACATGTTGCTCTCGGCCGGTGGATTTGCTGTTTACCTCGCCGAATCGAATGTCTTCAATGTGCTCGCGTTGCGCATCGGCGACTTGGGTGCGCGCAGCAATCGGCAGAGACTTTTGCGTGTTTGGCTGGGCAGCAAACTGTTCCGGGCAACGGGACTCGACGCACAACAGATTGAGAAAAAGGTGCTGGAAGAATGCCGCAACGCTGGAGATTTTCTTCGCATTGTGATGGAGCAACTCGCACGATCCCAAGGAATGCAACGCTGGGCGGAAAACTCTCCGGAGTGTCTGCTGCACCTTCCGCTGATCAAGCAACTCATCCCCAATGCCCTGGTGGTTCACATTATTCGCGATGGGCGGGATGTCGCGACCTCCCTTGAGAGGGTCCGGTACGTTCGTCCATTCCCGTGGGAAGAACGCCAAAACCTGGTCGGGTCGGGTCTGTATTGGGACTGGATCGTGCAGCGGGGACGGGAGTATGGAAAGTTGCTCGGGCCCGACTACATGGAAATCCATTTTGAACATCTCATTGGCTCGCCCGCGGAGGCCTTGAACAAGATCGGCAAATTCATCGATCAAGAGCTTGACTATGATCGCATTCGACAGGTGGCCTATGGCTCGGTTGCGAGACCGAACACTTCCTTCAACAGCGACCTTGCTGGAACTACTTTCAATCCGGTCGGAAGGTGGAAGACGTCGTTCTCGCCGCAGCAACTCGAACAGTTCGAGAGGATGATGGGACCGACCTTGCAGAACCTTGGCTATCCCTTGGCAACAGATGGGTCGAGCCAGGGGATGACGCCGGGGCAGCGAGTGACACGCCTGATCTATCGCAGCTACTTTCGCGGAAAGCTCTGGTTCAAAAAGAATTCACTCGTGCGGGCTCTCAGACCGGCTTTGACCAGCGCTGAAATTGACGCAACATGTCTGGGAGAGGATGGCCCGCCCGCGGTGCGAACTGTCACGTCCCGCTCCTCTTGACTCCGTCTTCGGTATGATTGAACGGCGCGTTCCTCATCTGGGAACTCACGGATGGTGCAGGAAATTCAAAGGTACTGCGTAGGAGTGAGAAAAATTCTGACATGATGGGAGCTCATGAGCAAGCGAGTTAGCATTTTCGGGCTGGGTTACGTGGGATCAGTCACGGCGGCATGTCTTGCCTCCAAAGGACATTCGGTTGTCGGCGTCGACCTAAGCGCGTCTAAGGTGGAGCAATTGAACGCGGGACGCAGTCCCATCGTCGAGCCGCATATTGCCGAATTGGCAGAAGAGGCTCACAGGAATTCCCGGCTGCGGGCGACAACCGATTCCGCTGCCGCGGTCATGGAAACAGAGATTTCTTTCTTGTGCGTGGGAACGCCAAGCCTTCGCAGCGGCAAGCTCGATCTGGGCCACGTGGAGCCGGTTTGCCGCGATATCGGAAAGGTTCTCAAGACCAAGCAAACCTTCCATCTTGTTGTATTGCGCAGCACGGTTCTGCCGGGCACAGCTGAGAGTATTGTGGTCCCTGCGCTCGAGCAAACCAGCGGCAAGCGTATGGGAGAAGATTTCGGGGTGTGTGTCAATCCCGAGTTCATGCGGGAGGGCACAGCGGTCAAAGACTTCCTCGAGCCCTCCATGACAATCATCGGAGCGAGTGACGCGCAGCACGCGGCATGCCTGCGGGAGCTTTATGCCTGGGCCCCGGGCCGATTCTTCGAAACTTCTTTTCGCTCCGCCGAGATGGTCAAGTACGTTTGCAACGCGTGGCACGCCCTCAAGGTAGCGTTTGCCAATGAAGTGGGAACACTTGCCAAAGAACTTAAAGTGGACGCCGAGGCGGTTACCAATATTTTTACGGCCGACGACAAGCTCAATATCTCTCCCACGTATCTGAAACCCGGCTTCGCATTCGGCGGTTCTTGTCTGCCCAAGGACGTGCGCGCCTTGACCTATCGCGCCAAGGAACTGGACCTCAAATTGCCTCTGTTCGAATCGATTATGCCGAGTAACGATGAGCACCTGAAGCGAGCCATGGACTTGGTGCTCCAAAAGGGCAAGAAGAAGATCGCTATGCTGGGACTGAGTTTCAAGGCTGCGACCGACGATCTTCGCGAAAGCCCGCAGGTGCAACTCGTCAAACATCTGCTGGGCGAAGGATGCAACATCAAAATCTGGGATGACAACGTGTCTCTGGGCCGCCTCATCGGCTCCAATCGTGAATACATTGAAAAGGCGATCCCACACATCGGATCGCTGCTCGAGAATGATCTGGCGGAGATTCTAAAGAATGCCGAGGTCGTAATCGTTGCCACCCGGGGCATCCCGCGCGACCAGCTGCAGCAGCATCTCCGTTCGGACCAGATCGTTCTTGATCTGGTGAATCTGGAAGCAGCCCGCCGTCCCGCAAGCACCCAATACGAAGGGATTTGCTGGTAAGCGTGTGCGAATTCTCTGGGTCAAAGCGGGGAAGTTGTTGCCGGTCGATAGTGGGGGCAAAATCCGGTCGTACAACATTCTTCGCCAGCTCGCTCGCAAGCACGAAGTGACTTTCCTCTCCTACTACGGTGGGGCGCGCGACTCGACTTACGAGCGTGAAATTCTGCGAGAGCTGCCACATGCTCGCACCATCCACACCGCCTCTTTGGACCGAGGGACCGCAGCGCAGTCATTGGATTATATTCGACGATTGTTTCGATCGACACCGTTTGCCGTAAGCAAGTTCACTCACCCGGACGTGCAACGCCTGGTGTCCGCTTGGCTCAAGGAACAGAAGTTCGATCTGGCAGTCTGTGACTTCCTCTCGGCGTCGCGGAACTTTCCGGATGTTTTCGCCACCCCCACAGTCTTGTTCCAGCACAATGTGGAAAGCGTGCTCTGGCAACGCATGGCGTTGACCGAGTCAAATCGTGTGAAGCGCCTTGTTTACAAGATTGAGGCTGGCAAGATGACGCGTTATGAGCAACGGACGCTGGGGAAGTTCAACCATGTGATTGCGGTTTCAGAAAACGACCGGCAGGAAATGCTGAAGATGGCTCCAACGTGCTCTATCAGCGTCGTTCCCACGGGAGTGGATACGGCAAAGTACGCTATCGCTCCGCCGTCAGCGGTAACCTCGCCCAGAATCGTCTTCACCGGTTCGATGGATTGGGAGCCCAACATCGACGCAGTTGCCTATTTTTGTCAGGATATCTTTCCAAAAGTTCGTGCCGAATTCCCTTCCGCCATCTTTCAGATCGTCGGCCGGAACCCGTATCCTCGCGTCAAACAACTCGCCTGCGATTCTGTCGAAGTCACCGGGACCGTCCCTTCCGTCGCAGACTATTTGCGCGACGCCACCGTCGTGGTAGTCCCCTTGCGTATCGGCGGCGGTACCCGTTTGAAAATTTTCGAGGCGATGGCGATGGGCAAAGCCGTTGTGTCCACCTCAATCGGCGCCGAGGGACTCGACGTAAAAAATGGACGTGATCTCATCCTGGCGGACGATGCGGCGGCACTTTCCGAAGCAATCCTTGTTCTGCTGCGTGACTCTACGGCTCGCAGGCACTACGAAGAGTCGGCTGCTAAGCTGGCCGCACGTTACGACTGGTCGAACGTGGCACAGCTTTTCGCAGAAGTATTGAGCGAGGTCAAGAGCGGGGTAGGGACGGGCGGACCACTCTCCGATCAAAGCAATGCCAGACAACGATGAATGTCCTGGTACTAGACGCGAATCAGAATCAGGCAGTCGCCAGCGTCAGGTCGCTCGCCAGCGACGGGCATACCGTTTTCGCCGGAGAATCGGCACCGTGGTCCAAGGCCGGCTGGTCGCGTTCATGCTCGGGAACATTTCGCTATCCATCTCCAAAGGGAAATATGGCCGCGTTTCTTGAAGCGATCGCTACTTTTGTCCGGCAGCGCCCCGGAACCCTGGTCTTGCCCATGACTGAGGCCACTACCCTGCCCTTGTCCGCTCATCGCGGGTCGCTGATTTCCGCTGGGGCGCGGCTTATTTTGCCCGAACACAGCGACCTGCTTCGCGCGTTCGATAAGACGGAGACTGCACGCCTTGCCGCGTCCCTTGGTGTGTTGGTTCCGAAGACACAGGTTGTAACGAGCCTGGAACAAGCGCGCGATGCCGCCACGTGCCAACACTATCCAGTCGTTTTGAAGCCGCGGGCTTCGGAGGAACTCTCACCCGACGGCAAAGTGACGACGGCAGGCCGCCCCCGATACGCCAGCAACGCTGCGCAGTTCGAGTCCGCATACCTTGACATCAGCAGTCGTTCCCCGGCGGTGCTGATTCAGGAGTTCGTGGAGGGGGAAGGCACAGGATATTTCGCCCTCCTGCATCACGGCGAGTTGCGGGCTGAGTTTGCCCACCGGCGCATCCGCGATGTTCATCCAACCGGTTCGGGAAGCGCCGTGCGGGTCAGCGTAGAACCGGATCCGGACATTCGCCGGGATTCTCTGGCAATTCTGAGAGCACTGAAGTGGCACGGCGTAGCGATGGTAGAATACCGCCAGAAACAGGGGTCCCCAGCGGTCTTTATGGAAGTGAACGGGCGATTCTGGCATTCGCTGCCGCTGGCTTGCTACGCGGGAGTGGACTTTCCAGCGCTGCTGGTTCGCATGGCTGAGCACGGAGACGTTGGACCGAATCGGGGCTATCGCGCGGGCGTTCGCTGTCGCTGGTTTCTCGGAGATGCTCGTCACCTCGTGGAGGTCTGGAAAGGCCCCCCTGCAGGTTACCCGGGCGCCTATCCCGGTCGGATGCGAACTCTGCTTGAGGTTCTCACGCCCGTGCCAGGCACGTATCACGATCTGTTCCAGTGGCGCGATCCGCTGCCAGAGGTTGGGGATTGGCTCAACCTTTTCACATACCCTTTCGGACGATTTCCCGCATAAGGTCTCATGCTCAAAGGCGCTCTACACGCTCACAGCACGTATTCGGATGGCGAGTTCACCTTGAGGGAACTCCGCGAGGTCTTTCTCTCTGAGGGCTGCTCGTTTCTGTGCATGACCGATCATGCCGAGTATTTCGACCGTCAGTCGATCGAACGTTACGTTTCAGAATGCCACTCTCTCTCTGACGAAGGGTTCTGTTTCGTGGCGGGACTAGAGTACAGGTGTGAGCGCGACATGCACATTCTCGGCTACTCCGCGACAAAGCTGACCGAGACCACTGATCCCGAGGAAGTGATTCGGCATATTGACGGCCAACAGGCATTATCAGTCATCGCTCACCCAAAGAACGATTTCTTCGCATGGATTGAAGGCTTCCACACGATGCCCCAAGGCATCGAGGTGTGGAATACCAAGTACGATGGCCGTTATGCTCCTCGCCCAGGCACGTTCGCACTCTTGCAGCGCTTAAAACAGTGCGCCCCGCAGATGCACGCCTTCTATGGTCAGGATCTCCACTGGAGAAAACAGTTTCGCGGGCTTTGCGTGGCGATCGAATGCAACTCGCTCGAGCCTAAGGCGATTCTGGCAGCCCTGACTGCCGGAAACTTCGCTGCACACAAAAATGGCCTTGAGCTGCCCGCGTCGGGAATTGTCCCCGAATCACTCCTTGAGGAATTCGACCGTGTGCAAGCACGCTCCCACCGAATGTGGCGCCTCATGAAGGACAGCAAGCAGACGCTGGACCGCTGGGGGATTCGCATTCCGGAATCGCTCAAGGCGCAACTGCGCAGGATTTTTTGATGGCAGGTGTTGCTCATGCAGCACGCATTGGAAGTGCCCGGTCGGCCAAGAAAACACGAAGTAGGATCGGACGTGGATGGCTTCTCCTTTCGCGATGACCGCTACAAGACTCGAGTCATCGATCTAGCGCGCGAATGAGGACACCAGTCGGGGCCACGCGGCCAACTTAGTACCCAGCAAGTAATCCGTGCCAATCTTAGTCTCCCAAAAGCAGCGCGCCTTCCGCATCGCTTTTCACACTGTCCCGAAATTTTTGCACAATTTAAATTCCCGCGGTTCTCAGTCCGAACGGACACCCCCGTGTACTTCTAGTGCATACCCGGCCAGCGACTTTGGTGATCTGTCTACGAGGTAAGAATCTCTTTAGGGTAGGTGGCAAGGACTCGAAACGTTCAAGTCCCCCCCAACTTCGTTCCGAGGTATGTGCATGTCACTACCGAAGTCAGAGGAAGTTTGCTGGAGTGAACAGAAGGCTGGTCGAGAGCGACGCCTTTGGGAGCTGAGTTTGGTTCTGTTGGGCACGCTCGTGGTGGCTGGTTGTTCTAACCTGCAGAATCTATCCCAGTCGTCTACCAGCCACACTTTAGCAGTGTCTTCCACCTTGCCGCCAGCCAGCGTAGGAACGACCTACAAGGCTGTCTTGTCCGTCAACGGAGGTAGAGCTCCCTATCATTTCCTGGTGGTTGCAGGAACACTACCCCCTGGGCTGACCATCGACTCGCAAGCCGGAATCATCTCCGGAGTTCCCACAGTAACGGGCACGTTCAACTTCAACGTTTCTGTGGAGGACACATCGTCGGCCACAGTGAGAATGTCCGGTACGCATAGCTATTCACTGATCGTCGGCAGCTGTGAATCTTGCATAAGAATCACGATTACACCTCCAACACCCAGTGTCAGCTCTGGTGGGAAACTCCAGCTTAGCGCCCTTGTCAGCAACGTGAGCAATCCGGCCGTGACCTGGACGGCCAGTTCGGGCACGATCTCCTCGAATGGCTTGTTTACGGCTCCCGTCGTGAACGCCCCGTTGACGGTGACCGTTACCGCCAAAAGCTTGGCGCAGCCTTCATCTGAAGCAAGCACGACCGTATCGGTGGGCAGCTCCAATGTTTCGATCTCCACATCGAGCATTCCCAGCGCCACCATGGGCGTTCCCTACAACACCTCGCTGATCGCAACAGGAGGACAGCCTCCGTACCAATGGAGCATCTCGTCCGGTTCTCTACCTCTCGGGTTGGAACTGACCGCAAGCAGCGGAGGGTTGTCAGGAGCAATCACGAAATCGGGGACCTTTGCGTTCTCTGTCCGTGTCACAGACGCGGCGGCACAAAGCGCCCAGCAGAATCTGACATTGGTGGTGTCGAATACCAATGCGAGCTGCGGACCTCCTAAGTACGGTTGCTCGCGTACTGACTTGCTGACGGCGAACATCCTCGGGCCCGTGCCCAACGTCGGCAATCTGAATGGCGCAGGTACAATCGTCACCGATCCCAGCTTCGTGAATCGGATCGCACGCATCACTGATGCCCGGACCAACCCCGGTATGTTGGATCGCACTTACATGGCCGGTCAGGGCGGAAGTGCAGACGTCAACATCTGGAATTCCGACTCCACGCTGTTGTTCGTTCAGGATGATGGGAGCTGGATGGTCCCGATGACGTTTGACCCGGTTTCCTTGAAAGCCGGGCGCTTGTATACCGCCAGATTCCCCAACGATGGTGGCCTGAAGCTGCTGGCGACCGGGGCATGGAGCTACAACGATCCAAATGTCCTCTACACAATCGAAACCTCCACGACTACGCTGAACAAATACGACTTTACCGACCGGGTAAATCCCCCCACACCAACGCAGATTTTTGACTTTCGCACCGGCTCCCATTGTCTGCCCAACGGTTTTACCGTTACTTGGTCCAATGTTGGAGGAGGCAACTCGGACGATACTGTCTTTGCTCTTGCATACTCCAACCAGGGTGATCAAGGCACCGGAGTCTATGCTGTCGCATATAAGGCGGGAAAAGGCTGCACGCTATACAACACTCAGACCGGACAGGTCACGGGAGACTGGGGAACCCAGGGCACAGTGACAGTCCCGGACAGGTTCACGATCCACAACGTTAAATTATCCAAGGACGGGAACTGGCTGGTGATCGTCAATACAACCTGCTTCGCAGGGACCTGCGAAGGCCCATTTTTCTGGCAAGTGGGCACAACCACGGTCAACGCTTGTGCGAAGAACGGATGCAGCGGCCACTGGACCGAGGGGCAATCGACTTGGATCAACGGCGACGGAACACCGCTTGATACAGGGTCCTATGAGAACGGACAATACAAAGCTCGTCCCTTTTCGACTCCGGCATTACCGCGTAACCTGGTTTCACAGTTTCCCCTGGGCATGGAAAATCCTTACGATATGCATGCCAGCTGGAATAACGCCGACCCAGCCGACACCTATCCTTTTTTCTCATCCACATGGACTTCGATCACTTCACCTTGGGTGACTTGGTACAACGAGATCATTGGTATATCTCCGGTGAACGGCACCGTCTGGAGATTCGCCCATACGTACGTCACCGCCGCCTCGCAGCGATTCAGCACCAAGTATGCAATCGGCAGCATTTCACAGGATGGGCGGTTCTTCGCGTTTTCTTCGGACTGGATGGGAACGCTGGGCTCCGAGTCAGGCTCCTCATCCTGCACGGTCGGCACAGATTGCCGTGGCGACGTCTTCGTAGTTGCTTTGCAGTAAACCACACTGCCATGCAAAGGTTAGAACTGGCGCGCGACAGTTCTAACCTGTTCCTCTGCACGATGCTCGCTGTGCTGAATTCTGCGCTCTTTTCGATGCGCTCCTCTGAGGTTATAGGATTAAGAATGGCCTCTGCGCCGATGCTATAATCCATTCACGAACAGATCGGTTTCATGACTGGCAATGCCGACCGTAGCTCAGCTGAATTCAATAGAAGGATCTAGCAGCCAGCGAAGCCGGCGCCCCGTCTTCGTGACGGGCTGTCATCGTTCAGGTACAAATCTTCTCTACGATATTCTCCTGGCGGCCGGCGGTTTCGCCGTTTACAGGGGATACATTCCCATCTACAAAACCTTGATACCCCACTTCGGCCCTCTGGAGAACATTCACAACCGAAAACGGATTATCGATACCTGGATACTCAGCAAAGGATTCCTCCGATCGGGACTGGTGGCGCAGCAGTTGACCGAGAAACTGCTCTCGGGCGCCGGCACCGGCGGCGACTTCCTCCGCATTATCATGGGCGAAATCTCACAGAAGCAGGGCGTCGATCGCTGGGCAGTATACGATCCTGACAATCTTCTTCGTATCCCCAGGATCAAGGCGGACATTCCTGATGCGCTGTTCATCCATATCATCCGCGATGGCCGGGATATTGCTCTATCGCTCAAGAAGATGGGAGGATTTACTCCTTTCCCGTGGAGTCGCCACACGCGCAGTCTACTGGAGACTGCTCTTTATTGGGAATGGATGGTTCGAAAGGGCCGCGCTTACGGCCGCGCGATTCCGTCCGACTATATCGAAATCCATTACGAGAACTTGGTCAAGGATCCGGCATCGACATTGGCGCAACTCAGCAAGTTCCTCGATCATGACTTAGATTATGAGCGCGTTCGGCACGGGGGGCTGGAACGTAAGTCTAATTCCTCCTTTCTTGATGAGATGAAACCGGGAGCGGAAAGCCCGGTCAATCGCTGGAGGCACAGGCTCTCGCCAACGGAGGTGATCTCTCTGGAAAGTCACGTTGGTTCGTGTCTGGTGGAATTTGGGTATGACTTGACTGTTCCCGAAGTGCAGCGGCAGCCGCATTGGTGGCAAGCCGGCACTGCTGCCGCCTATCGCAGTTTTCTCGATACAAAGCTCTGGCTGAAGCAACACACGCCTCTAAGTCGTCTAGCGAATCTTTCTGAGTTGGAGTTACCCGAATCGGCTTCGGGTGCAGAGGAACAACCCTCGATCTGAGTTGACTCGCACGATTAGGCCTCCGGTCGTCCAAAATAGGAAGTGAATCCTGAACGACGAATCGCCAACCAGCAGAACGTTCCTTGCATCAGTTTGACCCAACGCCGATAACTCAGAGGACAGCCGTCATCTCATCACGCCCAGCCACTCTTCAGCGATAGCTGAGTTCGTAAACCTTGTATATCTGATTGGAATAGCGACAGTAAAATTCGACTCCCCCCACATCTACTGGGGCGCTGCAATCCTCAGGGAGCCTGAAGAGTCCTCGAAGCACGCCTTTGTCAGAATAGACAAGGAAGCGGGGATGGTTTCGCTTGATGTATTCACTCACATTGATTTCATTTGCAGAGCTCACCAGGTAGGCTCGTCGTCCGGCCAAGAGAGGCAGACCCGCTGCGTCAGCGATAATATTTGACTCAACGTTGTAATCATCGATCACAAGTGCGTCCTGCTCACCCATATGTGCTCTTAGGTAGTCGCCGACGCCTTGGATACGGGTGGTGGCCCTTAGCCGTGGAGAAATTGAAGCAAATTTGTCGGATACCCGACTTGGGATCTCGCTAAGCACGAGGATTGCACTCACGTTCATAATTAAGAATACAATTACCGACAGCTGAGCCAGTCTCCCGCGCCCGGGCAAGAACCTCCTGCAACTTTCCTGCAATCCATCTCCCGAAATTACAGCCAACATAGATCCTGGAATAATGCTGTACCGCGCCACGACCAGGAATCCCCCATGCCAGACCTCGTAAAGTTGAACCATGAGGAGGAACACAGCCACTCCCGCAAGCGCGGCAGAGAGAGGGTTGCGGCGTGATCGCACGATTGCATAGACTGCCGCGCAAAATGCTATCGGCGAGAGACTAAGAAACAAGACTGACGGAACGAGCGCTAGTTCGTAACCCAGAGGCTTGCCAGCAGTCGCAAGTACTTGCGCCATCCGGCTATGAGTTGACGTGAGCAGGAACATCGGGTCGCCAAAGCTTCGCCAACAGTAGGCCATCATCACGACAGGCCACGCCCCACCTAAACCCGCGAATACAGCGAACGGAACGAGGAGGTCTTTCATTTTTTCTCGGCGACAAAGACGAACCCATAGCAGCGGCATCACCACCACTAAAGCGCCCATGATCATCCAAGGTTCGAAACGAATGGAGCCGGCAATTGAGAGCGCAATTCCTGAGACAACCAAATATCCAATCTGCTTGTGGCCTCCATAGAAATAGTTAAAGAAAAAAAACAATCCGAGAAGCACGAAAAATGCACAGGGAACTTCCGAGGATGATGTGCCGCTGTACCCGACATGGAGGCTGTAAAACACGAACACCGCCAAAGACATCATCGCCGCGCTAGGGCCGTAGAGAATATGTGCAAGTTTCCATGCGAGAAAGAGAGACCCGATCCCGAGCACAAGACTCAGCAGCCGTGCGGCCACGGTAACGTCTGGAACGAGCACGGAGAACCCGCCCATCAGCCAGAAGTGCCCAGGTGGGTATCCTCCAAAAACCATCTTGAAGCCCGGATGCTCTAGCCAACGAGCGGTCAGCGCCGCACGCTCCAAGGCGTCACCCCCGACGTTCCTTGAGAAGAGGTAAGAAAGAATCCTGAGCAGCCCCCCAACAAAAATCAGGATTACAACCCTGCTATTTGCGCTTGCACCGGTATCCTCGGGTGACTCTGTTGTCTCGGCTGGATCTCTACGGGTGCCAGCCCCGGGTAAGTGCATGGCTAGGATCGTCATCACAGGGGAGGCTAGCACGAACTTGCTCTTTGGTCGAATTCGCGTCAGTGAAGTTTGGCCGATGTTTCCCCTGTTGCATTGCCCAAACTTCTTCGCAGCGCAAATGCATCTTCCGATTCATGGTATATTGCGTCAAGAGAGATGCTGTGTCAGCGCGTTACGGTTCCCCCGGCACAATGACCCGATTGTCGATAACATCGGACTTCACACGGCGGCTTAGCTTGTTGGTCACCGTGTGTTCGGGGCTCGTGTTCGGATTCGTTTCGGACGGTTTCGTAGGCGCCCAAGTTGCGTCTACCGCCAAGAAGGTTTGCGGTCCGCCGATCTACTGTGCTCGCACCGATCGCCGAGTTGAACCTTATCCAAGAACTCCCCCCTCCCTTGGAGCGGCCGATTCCATAATCGTCGACCCTAACTTTGGTTCTCGCATCCTGCGTGTGACTGATGACAAGTCAAATCCGAAGCGGCCCGGCAGTTCGCTGAACACGCCGGCCTCCGCAGAACAGAACTCGTGGAATAAGACGAGTACCGAATTCTATGTTCTCTCGAATGGCCCGACATTCCTTTATGACTTTGATCCCACGAGCATGAAGGCACACGAAACGCGCGTGATTGACATGCGCGGAGAACCTGAGTTTAGTTATACCCGAGAGAATATTCTTTATGGGCTCACTCGCACAGGCCTCCAGGAATACGACACTTCCAGGGGACGATCGACTGAAATTGATGATGCCTCAAAGTGCGTGCAATTGGAGCCTTCGGACACGGCACATTCCATTAGCGCCAGCGCCGATGATAATCGCCTCTTGACAGTTTTGGGGCCGCGGCAGGATGACAACTATATCGTCTATATTTACGATCGCGCCCTGGGATGCCGCTGGTACAACACCAAGACGGGCCAAATCGGCGGGAAATGGGGAGAGAAAGGCAACGTCACGTTGCCGGACCGTTTCACGCTGCACAACGCGCGCATGGCGAAGTCCGGGAAATACATCTTCATGCAGCGCGGGGGAGGTCAAGGCCCAGGACGGTGGTGGCTGATCTGGGATGTGGCCACCTTAAATCTTGCAGAATGTAGGCACGAATGCCCTGGCCATCATGTTATGGGTTATTCACATATCCTCGGCGGAACTGGCAAGATGCACCCGCTCGAACTGTGGTTAAGGTCTCTGGACAACTTAGAGACTCACACCGACCTGGTCAAAGGCCTCGAACACATTCCGCTTCCCTGGTACGACTCTCATTTCTCCTGGAATAACGTGGACCCGAATGATTCGACGCCTGCCTGTTTTTCCACCTATCGCGGGGTGAATCCCGATGTTCCCGGCGCTCCCCTTTACGTGACAGGACCATGGGAAAATGAAATTGACTGTGTCGAGACCGACGGCAAGGACTCAACCGTCTGGCGATTCGCCCACACCTACAGCACAGCCAAGAACGGTTTCTGGTCAACTCCGAGGGGCAACGTATCGCAGGATGGACGTTTTTACATGTTCACTTCTGACTGGCAAGACCAACTGGGGCGCACTGAGAACGGGAAATACCGCAGCGATGTTTTTATTGTCGAACTGCGTTGAACGCTAGAGGACAACCCTACCTCTCTGCGATCAGCGTCCACGCCAGTTTCAAGAATTCCATGGTGAAGATTTTCGCGGATCGCCGGCCGCGCCACCATTGTCGCTGGAAGTCCGGTTCAGCAACGGCGTCGATCCAGACTTGCGTCGCAGAGTGGCGCACGGCTCTCCTCCACAGAAAACCTGCGCGGCGCGTGTGATATTCGGAGGTCACGATTGCAACCATGTTCCAATGCCGCTGTTGGATGCACGCGTTGACCGCGTAGGCTTCCTGTCGGGTCGAATCCACCTCCGGGCCGGTTTCACAGAAATCTGTCTTGTCAGCGACATCCTTTCCGTAATTTTTCTCGATAAAGCCGCTGGCTGCCGGGAGAATGGACTGTCCCCAATAAGACTCATGCGGAATGCTAACTAGAATACGGTCTGACGCTCCGCTCTGTAGAAGGCGTACAGCCCCCGCTATGCGCGCCGTTTCCGCTGCGATGGAACCTTGCAAGACGACAGCCGCATCCACGTGGTTGGGCACGGGATCGTTCGCAATCAAAAGTCTGCTGCCGAACAGCATCACGCAGAGAGCGATCAAAATCACGCTACCGAGCACCCACAGTGTGCGGCGTAGCATGCGATGGCCGGAGGGAGCCACGAGTGGCCGCTCCAATCCCAGCGTAGTCATTTTCGCAACCATCGCCCCTCGCTCATCAGGTGACAACAGCGATCCGGTCAGCCGCTTCTTTGCGAGCGCTAACCGGCCGGTACACTTCGAGCCACTGTTCTCGCACCGCAGGCCAACGGTACAGTTCCGACTGGCGCAACGCCTGAACTGCCACGCGCGCGGCTAGCGCAGGATCCCGCAGTAACCGCAGGACGTTCCCTGCCAGTGCACTCACATCTCCCACTTCCGAGAGCAGTCCCGTTCGCTCATGCTCGACCAGATAGGAAATACTTTCCGCTGCCGTACTGACTACAGGCGTCCCGCAGGCAAACGCCTCCAGGATAGAAACTGGCATATTGTCGAGCCATGAGGCATTGATGAAAATGTCTGCCTGATCGTAGAGGCGCCCAATCTCCTCTCGCGAAGCAACTCCCGTGAAATGCACTCCCGAGACCTTCAGATCTCGAACCAACTCTCGGATGTCTGCTTCAGAAGGCCCTTTGCCGACCAGATCGAGACACGCTTCAGGAAATTGCTTTTGCACTTCAGCGAAAGCTCGCACCACGACATCGACGCTGTAGTAGGGATGGAATCCTCGCGTGCAAATTAGATGAGGCCGCAACGGCTGGCGCTCGCGAAAGGAGAACTGACTGACGTCCACGATATTCGGCACCGCGTGCGCCTCCAGCCCGGATTCCTGAAAAACTCGAACCAGATATTCGGAAGGCACCACGAGCCGATCCACCTTTCGCAAAATCCTGCGCGCCACGGGAGAGCGCCGCAAGTGATCTCGCGCCTCACCGCTGTGATAGTGAATGATCGCCTTCTTCCCTCTCAGTCGAGCAATCCACAGCGCCGGCGCCGGCGCGATCAGGAATGACCAGTACGAGGCGGAGAAAATATGAGCAATGTCGACATGCTTCAGCCCCTTCCATAGTTCCAACAAATAGAAGGGCTGGCGCACCAATGTTCTCAAAACTGGAATGCGTTCGACCCATGCGACCGCACGAGGCAAGGCTGGATCAATGGGAATTAACTTCGCATCGATGGCAGGATCGTTCTTCCAATGACGCAGGAGCAACTCCGCCTGTACCGATTGTCCGCCCACGTAGCGCAGCGACGCCGCTACGATGGCCACACTTATACGGCAATTTTTTGCGGCCTTCGTGGCGGATCCGGCGCTCGGTGAACTCCGCCGCTCACGTTTCCTGGCCAGCAATTCTGTATATAGCTCTTCGTAACCTTTTCCCATCTGCGAGATGGTGAAGTTCGCTTGCGCAAATCGCCGGGCGTTGGCACCGAGTGCAATTCTCTTGCTCTTATCCAGCAGTAGCGTCTGGATCCCTGCAGCTAGATCCTCTTCACTGCCCGGAACACACAGAATCCCTCTTTCTTCGTTGACGAGCTCTGAATTGCCTCCTACGCGGCTCGCTACCACCGGCACTCCCGCGGCCATGGATTCCAGAATCGCATTGGAGAGGCTCTCGGATGCTGAAGGCAGTACCGAAACATCGAGAGACGCCAATACTGCCGGAATGTTTCTTTGGTCGCCTACAAATTGCACCTGCTTCACAATGTTTAGACGGGCCGCATCGCGTTCGAGGTCAGCCCGCAGCGGGCCATCTCCGACCAGGATGAACTCGACGTGGGGAAACTTCCCGGCCAGCCGAGCGGCAGTTCGAAGAAAGAGTCCGTGGTTTTTGGCTCGGGTATTCATGCGGGCGATCATGCCGACCCGCAGGATCCCAGGGCGACACGGTAAGAGAGATTGAGTCTCTGCAAATGCTGCTGCTGGTAATCCATTGGCAATTACAGCGATCTTTTCCTCTCGCAAACCTTGATGCACCAAGCGTTGTGCCGCGGCTCGCGAGTTGCAGACGACGGCGTCGCACCAGCGAAACGCGGCCCTTTGGGCAAAGGATTGCGCCGGGGTAAGCAGATCGCCGAGCTGGCGCTGGCTGCCGACTACGACAGAAACCCCGGCCGCTCGTGCTGCCGGAATCAAGGTGAGATTGCTGTAGAAGTCAAACGCTTGAGCAACCGCGGTGCCATTGCTTCGCAGATGGCGCGCCAGCCGCCAACGAGTTCTCCACGATTGCGGGCCGTACAAACTACCGCCGAGGCGAAATTGCGGCACCTCGCCCAAACCTTCGATAAACGCTCCTCGCTGCCGAATACAGCCCAGATTCAAACGAAAGCGCTCGGGATTCAGAGACCGGGCGAGAGTTGCGAACTGGCGTTCACTTCCTCCTGTTTCAAAGCTTTCGATCATCAGGAAGACGCCCGGCAAACGAGACCGATCGACCGAAGTTTCCCCGCTTTCGGCCTTCCCACCAACTGTCGCAGCAGAATGTTCAGGTGCCGTTTCAGAGGCTGAAGGTGACTTCATCCCAGGTCCCCATGGGCAGACACAGCCGTATCCGGCGCCGGGGTTAGTGCGGAAGACTTGAGTTGCGACAAGAAATTCCGGTGCCACAATTCAAACATCAACAGCCGCCAAATTCGAGCAGCGTGGTCGCGCCGCTCCTGAAAATGTTCGTCGAGAAGTTGGCGTACTCCCTGCGGATTGAAGTATCCCCGCTGCAGGGTAGTTGGATCAAGCAATACGCCGAGCATCAAGTCTTTCAGTTCGTGCCTCATCCAGTGAACCAGCGGCAGAGAAAAGCCCTGCTTGCGCCGGTAGATCACTTCCCTCGGAACGCCGACTCGTTCTGCGAGCTTCCGAAGAATGTACTTCTGGTCTCGGCCACGCATCTTCCAGTCCGACGTCAGCCCGGTCACCCATTCTATGAAGACATGATCGAGTAGCGGGACCCGCGCCTCGAGTGATGTCAACATGCTCATGCGGTCTACTTTGGTCAAAATATCCCCGGGCAGATACGTCTTAGTGTCCAAGTAGAGCACGCGCCCGAGCGGATCACTGGCAGGCGCCTTTTCGATGTATTCGCGGATCAATTCCAAGGGGTCAGATGCGGCAACGAACTCGTCGGAGAGGAGCGACATCTCCCTCTGAAAAGGCTGGAGCGAGATTCCTTCCGCATAACGTTCCTGCCAAGGAAGGGAGATGCTATAGGCCAAATTCCGCGCCGGCAGCGTCTGAGGCAGCCTGGCATGGATATACTGGCGATAAAAATTCCGCGCCCACTGCGGCAGCCATGCATAGGAACGGTCATGCAGATGGATGCGGTAACGTTCGTAGCCGCCGAACAGCTCATCGCCTCCATCGCCCGACAAAGCAACAGTCACGTGCTGCCGCGCCAGGCTGGAAACGTAATAAGTCGGCAGCATGGACGGATCACCAAAAGGCTCCTCCATCGCGCGAGTAAGAAAGTCAACGGTTTCCACCACCTTGGGTTCGAGAATCAACTCGTGGTGTTCGGTCTCAAATCGCTGAGCAACGATCTTTGCGAAAGGAGCCTCATCGAAATCTGCGTGGTGAAATCCGATGGAAAAAGTTTTAACGGACCCGGAGCAGGCCCGAGCCATCAGCGCGACTACGGTCGAAGAGTCGGTACCACCGCTTAACAATGCTCCAAGCGGAACGTCAGAGATCAGTCGGATTCGTACGGCTTCCGCCAACTTGTGTTCCAGTTCTTCCAGACACTCCTCTTCGTTGCGCGGGGAGTGCGTTCCATATCGAGGTAAATCCCAGTATTGACGGATCTGGGCATTGCTCCTGTCGAATACCAGTACGTGTCCGGGAGGCAGCTTCAGGATGCGCTGAAACGCAGTGTGCGGATCAGGAATATATCCCAGGTAGAAATACTGTAGCAGTGCTTCGGAATTGCTTTCGGCGAGCTCCGGGTAGACTTCCAGAATACTTTTGATCTCCGAAGCAAACAGCAGACACCCATCCACGACCGCGTAGTGGAGTGGCTTCTTGCCCAGGCGGTCGCGGGCCAGCAGGAGTTTTTGTTCGCGCTCGTCGTAAATCGCGAAGGCAAACATACCCCGGAGCTTTTGCACGCACTCTACACCCATTTCTTCGTAGAGATGAATGATCACCTCGGTGTCAGAGTGCGTCCGGAACTGGTGACCTTGCGCTATGAGTTCGGCTCGGAGTTCGGGAAAGTTGTAGATTTCGCCGTTGAAGACGATCCAGGCGCTGCGGTCTTCGTTGAACACCGGTTGGTGGCCGCCGGCAAGATCAATGATACTCAGCCGCCGCATGCCGAGGCCGGTGCCCTGTTTGACGAAAATGCCCTCATCGTCCGGCCCGCGATGCACAATTTTCTCGCACATGCGGTGAACCGTGATCTCGTCGATGCGTGCCCCTGGCCGGGTATCCACGATCCCTGCGATGCCGCACATGCTAGGCCCTCACATCCGCGGAGGGGTAATCTACCGACTTGGCGCTGGACGCCAAATCTCGAATCCGCCTGAATTTGTAGTCACGGTAATCGTTCGGGTTTCCCTCGCGTCCCTCGCAGGCCGCATGAATAATGTTGACCATCTCGCGCGCCGACACGAAATGCAGCGTTTCATTTCGCTCGGCAGCTCCTTGCACAAGCTCTTCCAGAAAACGGCGCATGGGTTCGCCCAGGACAGCTTCCTTCTGGCTTGGAGCCATGCTGTGACAATGCAGCTTGATGAAAAGCCAGTCTGGCCGGCCTTCGACCTGGACCGCCGCTTTCTTCCACAGCTTAAGCCGGGATACCGTCAACGGGTTTGCTTTCGTGATCGATCCATTTTCAACACCCACGCGGCCCTTACGTCCGAAGTCAACCAGCAGCGGACCTTGCACGATCAGTGGATCCACCTTGGGAATCCGACCGACTTTCAGATCCCGTCCTCGCCGCTGTGGTGCTCGCCGATCAAGGGGTATGCTGCACTCGTAAAGTGAATTAATCTTGGCAGTTTGCGAGGGATGCAGCGGGGCTGTGGGCAATGTCATGTCTGCAAAGCAACCAGTTTGCGCCAGCACCGACATTTCGCTATCCACACCGCAGAATTCTCCCCCAGCGGAATTTGCGAGCGCGAAATTGCCGTGCACAAAGGCATAGCGGGGAGTATTTGAGGTGGTCTCCATCGCCAGGCATTGATGGCGAAAAGCGAGAACGTCACGAAACGCAGTCAGTAGCTGGCGCGTATTTTGCGCTGTATCCGGGTCTGGGTTCCCGTGGTGAAGATGAATCTCGATCTCTCCCCATCCTGCGTGGCAGTGATCCGCCAGTGCTTGGACAAGACCCTCGTCATATTGCTCAGCGGGAAAGAAATAAGAATGAACAAAGGGACGGCCATCGTGGTCCCGCCACGCTCCAGCCAGTTGGGGATATTCGCGGCACCACAGTTCAAGCCGTCGCGTCTGCTCATCACGACCGACCCGGGCTGCTCCTCCACGAGCATCAATGGCGGGCTCAAAGTGATCAGCCAGAGCCATGATTAGATGAACGTGTCCATCAGGACCGCGACGTGTAAGCCGCTGCCACCCGTAGGCGGGCAAAACCCGAGCCGCATAGGACATCCTGCGAAACAGGCTCATACCTCGCTTTCGTTTCCTCGGCCATTGCGTTCCATCGGTTCAAGCCCTACCTTGCCAGGGTTTGCGTCCACGCACTGCGATCGGAACCTCGGCCACATGCAAGTCTTCCAGTCCTATGTCTTCAAACCACTGGAACACCTGCTCATACGTGTGCTTGGATTGATACTTGGGAGAATACCAATCAAACGTGTCCAGAACGCGTGCCTCCGGGTCTGGGTGGCGGTTCACCGGAAACACATGATGGATCGCACCTGCGACGGGCTTGCCCACCAAGGGCACTGCTCGCAGCCCGCGATTGAGGTTGTAAAGAACCGGGACCGCAACTTTCAGCACGCTGTGCAAAGTTTCGGGCCGCATTCGATGAGTGTATTTCCGCCAGATATCGCTGAAGCGATACCACTTGTTGTAGCCGCTGTAGAGCCACACCGCGAGCGTCCCGCCGGGCTTCAGGAATCGGGATACCATCTTCACTGCTTTCTCGCAATCGGGCGTGTGATGAAGCACTCCCAGGCTGTAGATCAGATCAAAACTTTCAGGAGCGAAGGGTAGAGAGAAAACATCTGCCTGAAAAGCCACAAAGTCCCGGTCGGCGAGATTTCTGGCCGCAACTTCGGCGGCTGCACTCAAATCAATGCCAACCACCCGGGCTCCCCAGCGGGTTGCCACTTCGGCGAAACGGCCCATGCCGCAGCCCACATCCAGGACCAATTTGCCTTTGAGGTCCTCCGGACGAAGGCCAGTCTTAATACAAAAATGCCGGTCCGATTCCCGCACCTCGTCATGATCAAGTTGCGTGCGGTCGTAGCGTTGCCATTGGAATCCGAAGCTGTCGGCGTAATTTTGCTCGTCCACGAAGCGCACAACACCCCGGGCGTTCGGGTAAGACCGCCGGCAGGCAGAACAAACTAACCCGCCAGCCTGGTCCCGATCCAGGCGAGCATCGCAATCCGGACAGCGCAGGATTAACAGCAATTCATCGAATAAATGTGGCTGAGTCTGCTCTTCGGTAGTGGGCATAAATCTCCAAGTCCCTCCGCCGCCCTACTACAGGGCGATCGAGCGCAACCTCGGCGTCTCGTTCTCGAACCATCTGAGCCAGCGTCGATACATAGGCAACGGCAAAATAAGGGAAAAACTGGTAAGCCTCAGGAGCGAACATTGCACCAACGACGAATCCTATGAGCGAACTGTGTAACGCACCCACCAGCAAAACCATGCCGGGTTCTAAGTCACGTCGTTTTCTTAACCGTTTCAGGCTTCTGAAACCGCACCAAAAAAATAGCAAGTAAAGAGTCAGAGCAAAGACACCGCCTTCGACGCCGATTTGCAGGTAAGAGTTGTGCACTTCCTTCCAGCGCCCGGAGTAAGTGGTGAAGTTGTTCACCCCAATCCCCAAAATAGGATAGTGCAGCATTGCCTCGAAACTCGAGATCAGGAGCGCACGGCGCTCTTCGTAGGAGCCATATGCCGCCTGATCCAAACCCGAGTCGATGTCGCCGGAAATGGCCATAAATCGGCTCTTGATCTTACCTCCTGCCCCGATCAACAAGGCCGCTCCGACGAGGAATGTTGTAACCAGGAGCATCGGACGTCTTCCCTTAACTCCGAAATGCCATAAGCAGACCGAACCCGCAATTACCAACTGAATGAAACCAGCGCGCGAACCCGTCAGGACCAAGGCTCCAGCCATAACCAGCAGAGCGAGTACCCAAGCTAACTTGCGCAACAGGCCCTGGCCCTGCAGCAGAAACATCAAAGCAAAAGGAAGGGATAAGACAATGGCAAATGCCAAATCATTGGGATTCGAGTAAATTCCACCTAAGACGCCCTGTAAGCGGGGAGCGCTGTGTCCCTTGGCGATGGAAACGATCGCCACCACCGCTACAGAGGCCGTCTGAATGAAGATGATCTGTTGCAACCGCGGCAGGTTTGTCACCACCAGAAAGGTGAGGACCCAACCTATCACTACCTTGGCGAAATCGAGCGAGTGCATGAAAGCACCGCCTCTCCAGACCGGCGATAAGAGCGATGCCGGAACCAGCAGACAGACCAGAGCAAGCAGCAACCGGCCTTCCAGAGGCACGTCCCGGAAATGACGCTTGGCCCTTCCTATACTCATGACCAAGCCCACCAAGGCAAAAACACCGGTGAGCTTCGCCAGCGGGATGTATGACAATCCAGGAATCCAATCCTCCGGACGGGCGCAATACACCACGAAAAACGCACCCAGCCAGAAGAATGCCCCACGGAGCGGCTCTTTCTGCACGAACGACGCCTTGTGCTCTGGCGCTGGCTCCTTCTTGTCGCTCAGCACAGCACCCTTTGGCCCAAAATGGGTCACCGTATCCATACCGCCTTTCGCCCTGTCACAAAGTTCATGAACGCTACTGCCGCCGCCGTATTCAATACGACAAAAGTCAGCGCCGCATCCGATATGCGTGCCAGGGGTCCCCTGCTCACATGCAGCCAGCCGAGCAGGCTCAAGCCGTAAAACAGAACCTGCAGGATCAAAGCTGTCCGGTAAAACGGAGCCTGCAAACTGATCGACGCTACCAGGATGCCCGCCAGAGCAAAGGGCACAAGCAATCGCAACAACTTGTGGCTCACGAATTCGAAACGAAGCGGATTGCTCGACCCCAAAAGCCAAGGTGCCAGTTGCACCAACTGGTAATTCCCGGTCAGTGTGCGGACCTTACGAGCAAACTCCCGGTCCGCCCCAAGGTTTGGGGTATCCCACGCGCGTGCCCGCGAGTCGAAAATCACCCGTTTGCCCTGGCGGGCGATCTCCAACGGCACGAAAACGTCGTCCAAAATGATTCCCTGCGGCACCGAGGGCACCAGTTCGCGCCGCGCCGCATACAATGCTCCAGTCGCTCCCACAACCGAGCCAGAAGCGGCTTCCATCTCCCGAATCTTCTTTTCAATCCGCCAATAGAGACCCATGCCGTTACCTGCCTCGCCCACATTCCGATCCCCCAGCATCAGTTCTCCACTTACGCATCCCACTTCTCGATCAGCAAAATTCTCCACCAGCAAACGTACAGCATCCAACTCGATCTCCTGACGGGCGTCCATGAAGACGATCACCTCACCCCCAGCCAGAGCGACAGCGTCATTCAGTCCGCACGCCTTCCCCGCCGCTATCTGCTTCATGATTGGCCGAACTCGCGGATCCCGAGAGTGCTCACGCAGTATCTCTTCAGTTCGATCCGTGGAACCATCTGAGACCACCAGGATCTGGCAAAGCTCGGGCGGATAATCCATGCCTAGCAGATTCTGTAACTTACGTTCCAGCACGCCTTCCTCGTTGCGCACGACCATCACAATCGAAATGTGCGGCTGCTGCGGGACCCGGAGCACTGGCTTGCGGCGCATATGCACCCGCAGCCATAACCACCCCACATATCCGGCGTAGATGTAGGTAAGGAACGCGGCTGCGCCCCAGAACAGCCATTTCATTTCGCACCCCGCCCCAGCAACACAATCTTGATCGTCTGAAATAGGATCAGCAGATCCAGACCAAGCGACGCATTCTTGATGTAGAACAGATCGTATTGCAGCTTTTCACGCGCGTCTTTCATCGTGTTGCCGTACTTATACTCCACTTGAGCCCACCCGGTAATGCCCGGCCGCACCACGTGGCGGACGCCATAGTACGGAATTTCCTTACTTAGGAGCTCAACAAATTCCGGACGCTCAGGGCGCGGTCCAACAAAACTCATGTCTCCTTTGAGCACGCACCAGAGTTGCGGAAGCTCATCCAGCCGAGAGGTCCTCAAGAACCTGCCCACCCGCGTGATCCGGGGATCATCGTCCGTGGCCCAAGTCGCGCCGGTATCGGCTTCCGCATCCTTCCGCATCGTGCGGAACTTGTAGCAATGGAAAATTGTGCCGGCTCGGCCCACTCGTTTTTGCTGGTAAAAAATCTGCCCCGGAGAATCGATCTTGATCGCCAGCATGATGAAAGGAAATAAAGGCAGGGTCAGGAGCAGAGCTATAGCCGCCACCAACATCGAAAAGGAGTGCCGCAGCACCGACAGGCCTGTGCCAAAACTGAATCCGTCGGCAAAAATCAGCCAGCTTGGATAGAGTTGCTCCACCTCAATCCGCCCGGAAATCTTCTCCAACCAGGAGGTCGCTTCTTCGACCTTCACTCCTGCCAGGCGTAGATCGAGCAGTTCTTCGACAGGCAACGTCAGACGGCGGTCGGGCATGGCGACGATCACGCGGTGAACGCCTTTCTCCCGCGCAATCGCCAGTAAGTGCGACCCGACCGTTTCACGCGTGAACTCCCCCCCGAGAATGTTCCCCGTCCAGCCCACAACTTCCACGCCTAGTTCGGTCCGCTGCCGCAAGCCATCCAGCAGACGCTGTGCGCGATCGCCTGTGCCCAGCACGTACACCCGTTCGCGGAAAAAGGGTTGCTGTACGATCCAGCCATGCGCCAGGCGCCAGCCGAAGAGCATAAACGTCAGGACCGTCAGGCCCCACACCGCTCCCGGAAAGAAAACGGGGTCATGACCGTGCAGCAGGTTGTGGTAGACAACCTCGACGCCCGCCAGGCAGAAAGCCAGCAGCCCCAAAACCAGCAACATGCGGAACGCCTGATCCCAATTGCTGCTGAGCTTTCCCGAATCGTAGAGATCGAAACCGTGCGAGAGCAGCAACACGACTGCAGTCATCGCAACGATCTTGATGTATCCACCCTCGATGAAAAGTTCGTTATTGAGACGCAAAGAAAGGCTGCTGTCTGGACCCGTAATTATCGTGCCCGCGAGCAGTGACAGCGACGTGCCCACTACGAAAGACAGCGATGCAATCAGCGCTTCGCCCCCCAGCAGCAAAAGGGTTCGCATCGGGTAGTAGACTTTGAACAGCCGGATCACCTGGTCCCCTTACTCCTTGGCCGCAGCCGCAATTGCCTTTTTGTCGTACGCCTCGTAGTAGTAATGCGCGTACGGCGCCGTCTCCTCATTGGTCCCATTCAGCACCACTCCGACCAGACTCTCGTCGGGAAATTCCTGCCGCGCTCTGCGGGCTACATCCGAGGGCGTCGAGTTCGAGCGGACCACCATCAACACGCCATCGCAAGCTTTGGCGAGTACACTCGCATCCGAGACCGGAACAGCGGGTGGAGAATCGATGATGACCCAGTCAAATAACGGCTCAACTCTCTGCAACAACATCTTCAACCGGCCATTGCCGACCAGTTCGGAAGGATCTTCAATGCCCGTGCCGCTGGGAATGAAGAAGAGATTTTCCATGGGGCCGCGCTGCATGATGGAAAACTCGTCGTTCCGCCCTTGCAGATAATCGGAAAGCCCAGGTCCGGCCGGGGTTCCGAGCATCAGGTGCAACCGTGGTCCGCGCAGGTCGGCGTCGATCAGCAACACGCGGCGTCCATGCTGCCGCACCATCACCTGAGCCAGGTTCGACGATGTGAACGACTTACCTTCTTTCGGCAGCGCGCTGGTCACGAGCAACGTCTTCAGCGTCATACGCTCGCGCATGTGGTAGAGCCGGGAGCGAAGAGTGCGATATTCTTCCGTACCGCGCACGGTATCGTCGCCATTCATAAACAGCATGGTCGCCGGATCAGGCTTCCACTCCGTCTGCGGGCACCGGGCCAGCAATGTTTCCTGGCTAAAAGGACTGCCGAAACTCGGGGCAGCCCCGATCCCCATGGTCTCCCCCAAGGGTACCGCCGGCGGCGCTTCTTCAAGCACTGGTGGGTCGGCCACTGGAGTCGTGGTGAAAGTGGGCTGCCCGGCGCCTCCCCGGACCGCTGCCCGCTCCTGTTCGGCTTTCTTTAACGCTTCGTGAATTCGGCTCATAGTTTCCTTTCATTGGGGAGGTCTTTTTCTTCCTGGCGCAAGCGGTCGGCCAGAGTGGCCAGTGAACGCAACGCCTCCACGAGATCAAATTTTTCCGCGCCGGGTGCGGGCGCAGGGGGCACAATCGCCCCGGACGTAGTGTTGTCACCCAGATCGAAATCGCGGGCTACACCCTCGACGACGGGAGAACCGATGATTTTTTGCTGATCGACGAAGGCGCTCACCAGACAGTGTTCGCACAAAAGATTAATCACACGCGGAATGCCCATGGCGTAGCGATGAATCGTGGCCACAGCTTCGGGTTCAAAAATCTGCTGCCCGTTCGAGCCTGCGATGCGCAGCCTCTGTTGTACGTAGGCCCGGGTTTCGTCCAGCGTCAGAGGATGCGTTTTGGCCCGGAGCGTGAGACGCTGCCGCAGCTGCCGCAACTGGGGCTGCTTCAGCTTCTGTTCCAATTCCGGTTGTCCCACCAGAACAATTTGCAGCAACTTCTCCGTGAAGGTCTCGAGATTGGTGAGCATCCGGATCTCTTCCAGCACTTCATCGGAAAGATTTTGGGCCTCATCAACGATGAGCACCGCGGTCTCACCGGCCCGGTACCGGTCCAGTAACCAGTTGTACAGACGAAGGAGGATTTGGCTCTTCGCTCTCGAATCGTGTTGGATGCCAAAGTCGGCCATCATGTAATCGAGAAACTGCGGCACGTTCATCCGCGAATTGAAAATGAAGGCGGTTGCCACCTGCTGCAGCCGGAGCCATTCCAGCAACTTGTTAATGAGCGTGGTTTTGCCCGTTCCCACTTCGCCGGTGAGCAAGACAAAGCCTTTCCTGCTCTGAATTCCATAAGTCAGGCAGGCCAGCGCCTCCTCCGTATGCCGCGTTAGAAACAGATACCGCGGGTCCGGATTGACGTTGAACGGGTTTGCCCGAAGTCCGTAGAACTCTTTGTACATGGTATTGTCCGCGCCGCCCGTTCTTAGACTGAAAGCGTGTCTTTCTCCAAACCGGCCTTCTTATTTCTATGCCAGAAGCTGCGTTGTTTCGACTCCGCCGCAGCGGCGATAGCTCCCACCCAGGGCACGGTCACAAGAATCGGCAGATCCAGCGCCGCTTCGGCGTCCGCTTCGGTGCGAATCGACTTGTCGCGCAATTCCAGCCACATCGACAGTGCGATTCCCAGAGCAAGCCCCACACCCAGTCCACCCCCCGCAAAAAGCAAGCGGTTCGGAAAGCTGGGTGAATCTGGCAGATTCGCAGGGTTCAAAGGAAACATCCGCTCACCCTGCGACTGGTTATTCATCTTCACTGTCAGATCGGCCGTGCTCTTTTTGGCCAGCAGGTCCTGGTAGGCCTTCTGCGCGTTCTCGTAATCACGCGTCAGTCCCTTGTACTGTTCTTCAATCGCAGGACTGAGCGTCACCTTTCCCTGATAGGCGGCAATTTCTTGCTGCAATCGCTTCTGATCCCGAGTGCCCGCGGAGATCAGGTCTGAGTATTGATGGATCTGCAAGCGCAACTGCCGGATCTCCGGTGGCTCCGTGGCTGACGCCTTGTCATTGCTCGCGCCTGTGGTGTCCGGTACTGCACTGTTGATCTCTGTCAGCTTCTTCCTCACTTCGGCGATATCCGCTTTCGCCTTGATCACGTCCGGATGATCGTCGGTATAACGCGCCTGCAGTTGAATCAATTGCGATTGCAGATCGGAAAGCTGCTTCTCGAGTGTTTGCGGATTGGTCGAGGATTGCGAAGACTTCCATGCTGCCAACTGTTGGGCGAGCATCGACTCGGTATATGACTTATCCTGCTGCGCCCGATTCAGGGTTTGTGTATTCGCCTCAAGCTGGGAGTTCAATCCCATCAGAATTTTGAGATTGTTATCTTCATTGCCCGGGAGTTGGCCCATATATTGCTTCTTGAAGGCCGCTAGTTTCGAATCCAGATCGTCCAGATTCCGCTTCCCATCCTCGATTCCGCGGTCCAGGACATCACTGGTGCCTTGAGCCGTGGCTTGAATCTCTTTCAAGTTCTCCGTCACCATGAGGGAAGTCAGCTCATTGCAGATCTGCTGTGCCTCGCGTGCATTGGCAGCCGTGAAGCTCACAGTAAAGCCGGGAACCGGACTGCTCTGTCCTGGCCTCTTCTTCATCGCTCCGCCGATCGCCGACAGGTCACTAACCACAGGCTCTACCGTCATGTTCGCGCGGATGTCGTCGATGATCTGACTCACTTCCTGGCCACTTTTGTTCGGGTAGACTTTCTGCACGACCGGTTGTAACTGGGTCTGGCTTAATACCTGCTGCTGCAGGGTCGCGACCCGAGCCGTCCAGTCTTCAGAAACCACGGGCTGGACCATGTTCTCGGGCACCTTTTGCCGTTCCACCAGGATGGTGGACTGCGAGGTGTACTTAGGCGGAAAAGCATAGGAGATCAGGAATCCCACCACGGGCGCCAACACCGCGGGAATCAGAATCACCTTCGCGCGGCGCCGCAACATCGCTAGATAATCGTCCATCGTGAGTTCGCGGTTCTCAATCATTTTTCGTATCCATTCTGGCCGCTCGTCCCTGGCTGCCCAGGCAATAACGCGGCCGCCCTGAAATCAGTCCAGCCGCATGGGCCGGGGAGTCCAATCCAAGCCAAAGGTGATTACTTGCCGATTCGAAATCCGGTTGCACGGGGTACCCGCTACGCAAAACGAGTCGTCAAATACCAACTCATTGAACTGATAACTGAGAAATCCGTGGAAATCGTGCCCGAATTGGCGGTGCACTCCGCCCCCCAAGAAACCGGTTTGGTAAGTGTTGGCGTTGAATCCAGGGCAAAGAGGTAGTCCCGTAGGGTTCGCTTGCCCCTGGTACACGCAATTCCCGAGTTGCTGAGAACTCAATGTCTGCAAGTGGCTGTTCCGTGAATATCCCATGTCGAGAAAGGCGTTCCATACTCGCGATAGCGGCCTCCCCACCGTGATTCTCGCTATATCAGTTTGCGCTCCAGCGAATATGCCTGAACCACTGGTCTCGTACCGCTGATAGGTCAGATCCAGCGAGGTACGGGGAAATTTGTAGCGCAAACGAAATATTCCTGCGACTCCAATCCGTGTGTCTTTGATGGTCGTGGGAACCACGGTATCGCCCAAAAGCTCGCACAGCAGAATAGATGTCACGGTCGGATCGCTGCAGACCGCGCTCTGGCTATCGATTTTTGTGATCTGCGGACCAGCTCCGATCAGCAAATCCATTCTTCCTGTAATGCGATGACCATACATTCCCTGTATCACGTGCGTATGAAACGCCATTCCTGAAACAGAAAAATCGAAGCTCTGATACCCGTAGACAAGCGCCACCTGGGTGTGAGAAGTGAGAACTCGATCGTATGCCAACTGCCCGGACAGTTGGGAAACGCCGATGAAAGAAGTACCTGTCGTAACGTCGCTTCCGTAAAAGTGAGTGAACGCGTAGCCTCCCGCAGCAGTCACTGAGGACTTGGGAGTCAGATTCTGCGTGACATCTACATCCGCTACGTTCAGGATGCGGGGCACCAGCCCGAAGGTGCCCAATACAGTGCCTCCCATGAAGGCCCCAAACGGCGTGCTTGCCAGGGAGCCGACACCCTGCGTGCCGATGGATCCATAAGAGGCTCCGAAATTCCCTTCTGGCAGGTAGCTGAAGCTGTCCCGCAGCGACAGCTGACCACGCTTCCACGTGATCTTCTGATCCAGATCCATCTGCTGCAGTAACTTCGCTCCTTGTCCTTTCTGAGAGTAGTAGCCCACTCCGCCTACGTAATCGATGGCAAGGTCGTAATTGCTCCACAACCGCCGCAGTTCCAAGCTCCCCAGAGCATGGGTGAGAGAGGTAAAGTGTTGGCTGCCACCCAGCGCGCTGGCGGCGTTCGAGTCCGCCGACTCACTAAAGGTCGCGCCCGGCTGGAGGTAGCTTAGCGGCGCGGTATGCGGCTCCAAAGATGGCAGGTCCAGGCCTGAGATGGGCGGATTTTCGCTCACCGGCGCTGCCGAAGTGTCCTGCCCATAAGCCGGAACCGGCTGCTGCGGTGTGCTCTGCGAAGAGCTCTCGTCAGGTGGAGTAGTGTCCTGCGCCCACGCCCCGCTTAGCGCACACGCCATCATAGCTACGGTCCAGATGCTGGTTCGTATCCTCATCGCATCCTCACGGCACCACCAGTGTGTCGCCCGGCTTGAGAACGATGTTCTGTTCCGGATGATTTCCCTTGACCACTTCCTTGTAGTTAAACGGAAGCTTGATCTGCTTGCCGTTCTCGGTGCGCAACAGATAAATGCCTTTCAGATTGGCAAACTGCGTAAAGCCGGCCTGCGAGAGCGCCTGCAGCATGGTCATGTGCGGCAACAGCGCCATGGGTCCGCTGTGCACCACTTCTCCGGTGACAAAAACTCGGCGGCTGTTCATGGCTGTCACCACTACAGTCACCCGCGGATCAGCGATGTATTTCTTCAGCTTCTCAGTGATCGAATCCTTCAACTGCAGCGGCGTCAGCCCGGCTGCGGTTACGTCGTTGAGCAGCGGCATCGAGATCTTCCCGTCAGGACGCACCGGCAGTGTCTCGGAAAGATCTGGCTCCTTCCACACTGAGATATGCAGGGTATCGTCGGCTCCGATCACATAATCGGACGCAGACCCCGCGTCGGACGCAGGTCCCGTACCCTGCATCGCATTCGCAGACTTGTCGTTCCTGTCCGAAATCGACTGCGCCCCCGCCCCAGCCGCCAACAAAACAATCGTCAAGAGCGCCGATGTTTTCATGACTTTCTTCATGCTTTCTCCCGCTTTGGAGCGATTACGCTCCATAACCTTCGAATCCAATCTGCTTCAGCTTGTAGAGCAGCGCCTTGTAGCTGATCTGCAACTCTTCGGCGGCTCGTCGACGGTTCCACCGCGTGCGCGTCAAGACTTTCAGGATCAGTTCCTTCTCGGCCTCGTGCGACGCCGCCCGGGACGCCGCCTTCAACGACGTTCCGCCGCCGTTGCCACCGTGTGGCTGCCTTAAAAGTGCTCGCAAACCTCCCATGGCCAGCCGCTCATCTCCCAGAGCGACCAGGACGCGAACCGCACTCTCCAATTCGCGCAAATTGCCCGGCCACGAATATTCGTCAAACAAACGCTGCATGTCTGTGCTGACCTCCGGAACCGGACGACGAAATTCCTCCGCGTACTTGCGTAGAAAGTGCGCCATCATCAGCGGGATGTCTTCTTTTCTCTGACGCAGTGGAGGCAAGCGCAGACATACGCCGCTGATGCGGTAATACAAATCTTCCCGCAGCCGTCCAAACTTGACCTCAACCTCCAGATCGCGCGAACTCCCGCAGATCAATCTCGCCCAGTATCCCTTGGAATTTTTGTCTGAGGCTCGTAACAGCATGTCCCTTAAATGGGACTGAGAACTGGCGTTCAATTCAGCCAACTCTTCCAAAAATATGGTGCCCGCGCCAGAGTAGGCTGCAGCCTCGGAACGCGTCGCTTCGAGATCTTCCGGCCTCACCGTCGAGCACTGAAAGCAGCGGAACGGCTGCCCGCTTCGCCGTGACATTTCGTGAATTCGCCGCGCAGTGGCATGTTTGCCCGCGCCAGTCTCGGCCAGCAGCAGGACCGGAACGTCGCTCTGCGACAACTCGCGGATAACCGCTTCCACGGGTCGCATGCTGGCACTAATGCCCTCTATGAACGTCCCAAACGATTGGCTTGGAATGTCTTCTCCCCGAGCGCCGTGTGCACTAGGCAAAATTTTGCCCATTTTTACCCTTTTCGTTATGCGGACGATGGACCCGCCGATTTCCTATCCTACCCAACTGCAAGGACATTGCCGAAGCAACGCTTGCCCTATATGAATATGCATTTATTTGGCAAATCATTGTTTTCAATAGCTTAGACTGACATTTCGCGCTCTGGGGAGGACGCCTATCGCAATCGGCGGTTGGTCGCACAGCATACTACAAGGGGAAAATAGGAAATGTTTTTCCTACAAGGGCTCGTCAGGGGGACGTGCGGGAAGGCATCTCAATTTATCCCGGCACATTTGCGGCAAAAACCCACAAAGATCACTTCCTTACGATAGCTGGAGCACAAGATTTACCAATATTACCCCGGTAATAGCGACCGGGGGACCAAAGTTTCCGCTTTGAGGTTCCGCGAATGGATTTTGACTTCTTCTATCTGGCTCGTGCACACGGGGCTGAATCTTGCATGCAACCTCCCGCTGTGAACCTGCCTTCTCATTGCGCGCGCTCCTTCTTTCGCTTATCCTGAGATTTCCCCTTGGCGCTTTTTGTACTCGACCCGTGACTCAACTCGTGCAAACTGAGGCTTCGACTACAAACAAGCCCTTGGCAGCCGCATGGACGCTTCCAGGCTGGCAGCTAGGCCTTCTCGGCGTACTTGTCCTCTGGCTCTACGGGAGCGTTCTGTTTCATCTCGCCGGACAGTGGTGGCACAATCCCAATTTCTCGCACGGGTTTTTTGTACCCCTATTCTCCGCTTTCGTCATTTGGCAGGACCGCCACCACCTTGCCCGTTCCCCCCTGCGGCCGTCCTGGTCCGGGCTTGCGATTCTGGCTTTCGCCATGTGTGTTCTCATCTTGGGGCAGATGGGCGCCGAGCTGTTCCTTTCGCGCTCTTCCCTTCTGCTGGTTCTCGCAGGTCTTACGGTGCTTTTCCTGGGATGGAATTTCTTCCGCGCGGCCCTGTTCCCTTGGGCATTTCTGATTCTGATGATTCCGATTCCCGCGATCATCTTCAATCAGATCACTTTTCCTCTGCAGTTGCTGGCTTCGAAGGTAGCCGCCTTCATTCTTCCACTGTTTGGCGTGCCGATCCTGCGCGAAGGAAATGTCATCAACCTGCCCTCGATGGCTCTGGAAGTGGCCGAGGCCTGCAGTGGGATCCGGTCGCTGATGTCCCTTGTGACGCTCGCCATTATCTACGGCTTCCTCATGGAGAGGCGGCTCTGGGTGCGTTGTTTGCTGACCGTGGCCTCGGTACCGATCGCGGTGCTTGCTAACAGTGTCCGCATCATCGGCACCGGCCTGCTGGTGCAATACTGGGATCCTGACAAGGCCGAAGGCTATTTCCACGCGTCCTGGGGCTGGATCATCTTTGTCATCTCCCTGGTTCTCCTTTATGGCCTGCACGGCCTGATTGAACTCATCTGGCCGCAGAGGGAGGCCGAGTCATGAAGAGCTCGACCGTGCGGTTCTCCTTGGCCGCAGTGTTGATCGTCGCGACCGCAGTTTTCTTGCGCGCTCGCACCCATGGCGAAGTCTTCCCTCCCCGTCTCACTCTACAATCCTTCCCTCGCCAGATCGAAAACTGGACCGGCAACGACATCACCATCGACCCAGACACCCTTCGGGTGCTCGGACCAGGCGACTTTCTCCTCCGTGTGTATACCGACCCAGAGCAACATCTGCCCTACGTTGATCTGTTTATCGCTTATTTTCCCAGCCAGAGTACCAATGACACGATGCATTCCCCCAAGAACTGCCTGCCGGGAGCTGGCTGGGCGCCGATCGAGTCCGGCCGCATCACTCTGCAGGTTCCGGGGCACGTCCCTTTCCCGGTAAACCGCTACGTAATCGCTAAAGGAGATTCCAAGCAGGTCGTTCTTTACTGGTATTGGGCGCACGACCGGGGCGTAGCCAGCGAATACTGGGCCAAATACTACTTGGTTGCCGACTCTATTCGAATGAACCGCAGCGATGGGTCGCTGGTGCGCGTGACCACGCCTCTGCTCCCCGGCGAAAGCCCGGATGCCGCTCAACGGCGCCTTCTCCCATTCGTTTCCGCCATCGTGCCGAAATTACAAACGTATATCCCGCGCTGAACGATGCGCTGCTGTTAACCAGAAGTGTTGCCTATGACCGCAGTAACTATTCTTGACAATTACTCTGCAGTATCATGGATTTGTGCGGGAGGGTCTGTCCGCTTCCTGCGTTCCCCGCTGGAGAATCGAATATGAGTCGCTCCATTGCCGTCCGCTTGCTCCCCTGCCTGATGATCGTGACCCTGTTCGCCGCTTGTACGCGCGATCCGAACGTTCGCAAGCAGAAATACTTCGATAGCGGCGACAAGTATTTCGCCCAGGGCAAATACCGCGAGGCGGTCATCCAGTATTCCAACGCCATTCAGATCGATCCCCGCTTCGCCCAGGCGCATTACCAACTCAGCCAGGCATATCTGAAAATGGGCGATAGCCAGCGCGCCTATCCCGAGCTGAGCAGGACGGTGGAACTTGCTCCCGACAACTATCGCGCCCGCACCGATCTTGCCAATCTTCTGGTAACCGTGCGCAACCCGGACGGCTCTCCCGCTCAGGATGCTCTTGGCAAGGCGAAGGTTCAATTGGACGAACTACGTGCAAAGCGGCCGAATGCTCCGGAAACCCACGAAGCTTGGGCCAACTACTACGCCGCGCAGAATAATCTCGGCACCGCGATCCAGGAGATTAACGCAGGTATTATGGCCGACCCTGGCCGCTCGGAATCTTACCTGCTGCTCGCGCTGTTGCAACTTCGCTCCAACCAGCCCGATGAGGCCAAGAAAAACTTCCAGAAAGCCACACAAGTGGATCCCAAGGCAATGAATGCCCAGCTTGCCCTGGGTGGTTTCTATCAGTCTCACGACCAACTGCCTGAGGCCGAGAATCAGTTCCACAATGCAATCAGCATCGATCCTAAGAATCCGGCGCCGCGGGCCGCGTTGGTCCGCCTGCTGATGCAGGAAGGCAAGAAGGACGAGATTGAAAGCTTTCTCCGGCAAACCAAAAAAGATCTTTCGGACAATCAGGAAGGTTATCGCATGCTCGGCGACTACTATTTTGCGACTGGCGATCTCGACAAGGCCGTCGCCGAATACGGTTCGCTTTACCGCGATCATCCCAAAGACCCACAAGTCCGTAAGAACTACGTCCAACTCCTGATTTTGAAGAACCGCCTCGATGAAGCCAGCAAGTTGGACAACGAGATTCTAAAGACCAGCCCGCACGATGTCGACGCTCTGGTCTACAAGGGGCAGATACAACTCCGCCAGAATGATGCGGCGGGCGCGGTGCAATCGCTGCAATCCGCCCTGCAGAACGATCCTGAGAACGCGGTTGCGCACTATCAACTGGGCATCGCATACGCGCAACAACACGACACCGGCCGCGCTGAGCAAGAATGGCAGAAGGCGGTCAGCATTCGTCCCGATCTCACCGATGCGCAGAAGGCCCTCGCGTCGGTAGAAATGAGCCGTGGCGAAATCGATGCCGTGATGCAGACCGCACAGCAAATCATCACCAGCCAACCATACTCGGCAGATGGATATCTTCTCAGGTGCGTTGCGGAACTGGCTCGCCAGAAATATCCCGACGCCCAGCATGACGCCGAGGAGGCGATGAAGCGCGCTCCCCAGGCTCCGGCTCCTTATTTCCAATTGGGCAACGTGCAGTTGGCCCAGAAACATTTCGCGGAAGCCGAAAAATGGTACCAGCAATCTCTGGATAAGAATCCCGCTTTCTCGGAAGGTTTGAGCGGGCTGATGAATACCTATTTCGCGCAAAAACAGTTTGACAAAGCCATTGCTGCCGCGAACGCCCAGATCGCCAACGTGCCCAACAACAGCAACTTCTACGATCTGCTTGGAACTGCCCTGTTCAACGGAAAGAAGGACTATCCTGCGGCCGAAGCAGCTTTGCGCAAAGCGGTGGATCTGGATAAAAACAACACCGACGCGCTCGAAAAGTTGGGCAAGGTCCAGGTGCAGGAGGGTTCGGCCGATCAGGCTCTTGCTCTGTACCTGCAATCCATCAAAGACAATCCTCGGGAGGTTCGTTTCTACATTCTTGCCGGGGAACTCTATGAGGCCAAGCAGAACTGGGATCAGGCCAAGGCGATGTACCAGCAGGCGCTCAGCCTCTCTCCCGATCAGCCGCTGGCCTCCAACAATCTCGCGTACGTAATTTTGCAGCAAGGTGGGAATGTCGACGTCGCCATGGGCATGGCGCAAACCGCGCGCCGGGGCATGCCCAACTCACCGAATGCGGCGGATACTCTCGGCTGGGCCTACTATCACAAAGGAATTTACGAGTCGGCTATCAGCCAATTTCAAGAGGCCTTGCGCCTGAATGAAAAAAATGGCGGCCCCGACGACGCGGTTCTGCATTATCATCTCGGCCTCGCTTACCAGAAGTCGAACCAAAATGGGCTCGCTCGCCAGCAACTTGAAAAGGCGGTGAAGCTCAGGCCGGACAACAACGAGGTTCGCAAGGCATTGGCGGAGTTGCGCAGCTAGCGGCGATCACCATCGAGTTCACAAACGAAAACCCCGCCTCGCGGCGGGGTTCTTGTTCAGAGAAAACTGAAGCTTACACTTTCAGCTTGCGACGGATCGCTCCAGCTAGACCAATCAAGCCAGTTCCAAACAGGCTCAGCGATCCCGGCTCAGGAACCACTACGTTCGTGTCACCGCTCGAAATGGTGGTGCTGCCGTTGAAGAATCCCTTGCCAGTGTTGATGGTTAACTGTACCGTCACTCCCACCGCCGAACTTCCGCTATTGGTCGTGCCGGTCAGAGTGCCAGTCAGTGTGTAGTTGTGGGTTCCGTTGCCCAGAGTCACCATCGTCCAGGTGACCGGCTGGTCAAACGTGCCCGTAAATAGGGTTCCGTTCGGGACTCCGTTGCTGCCGTTGCCAGTGATGGTGAACCAGCCGCCAGCCGCGAACGTGCCGCCCATTGCCAAAGAACCGCTGCTGAGGGCTCCAGTTTGAAAGCTGACGCTGCCCAGGTCGCTGCCCGTGATCAGCCCGCCACCGTTCAGCCCGTTGACAGCAACCAAAACCGATCCGCTCAGCGTGAGTCCGCTGTTCGAACCCGATAGGGTGCCGCCACTGTTGGTGTAGTCTACGCCGCTGCCCGCAAAAACTGCCGTCGGCAGGGCCAGTGCCAGGACAGCAAGCAGGAACATCTTTTTCATTTGTACTTTTCTCCTAGGAGTTACTTCGCCCGGGTCAATCTAAAAGACGCGTGGCTCGCACCTTATCGAGGGAGAACGGCTAAGGCGCTGGTGCCACCAATGCACCCTGAGTTCCAAAGGGGCTCGCGAGTAAACCTCAGTTACAGTGGGAATTGGAGGGCTCTTGTCAGCCGCAACTCGAGGAATAAGTGAAAATGTCTGCGCAAGAAAACAAAAACATTGGAAAAGGCGCGACCAGCATGGTGTTCAGCGCTTTCCTGCCGCAGTTCAGTCGGCCGCTATTTCTTGCGCTGGCAGTTCTGGTTCCTGTCGTTTTGCCACTCGATTCGACGGCAAACCGGCATCGCGGATCTTGTACAACAACGCCCGGTAGCTGATGCTCAGCGCCTTCGCTGCTTGTTTGCGGTTCCAATGATGGTTCTGCAGAACCTTGAGAATCACCTTGCGCTCTAACTCACGCACTGCCTGCCGAGTTAACTTCTTGAGCGAGATTTGTCCATCCACCGGAATTTCGGTGTTGAAGAAATCCGTGGCGCGCGGGGCCAGGTCCGACGAGATCACTTCCTCGTTGCCCAGAATAACGTAGCGCTTTACCAGATTCTCCAATTCGCGCACATTGCCCGGCCAATGATACTTGCGCAGCTGCGCCATCAGCTCGCTGGACAACGGTTTGGCGCGGCAGTTGTATTTCCGGTTGTGGTACTCCAGAAAATAATCCACCAAGTCAGGGATGTCAGCCGCCCGCTCGCGCAATGGAGGCAAGTGCAGATTCACGACATTGATCCGGTAGAAAAGATCGGCGCGGAAAGTGCCGTTTTCAATTTCTTCTTCGAGCTTGCGATTGGTAGCGCACACCACACGCACTTCGACTTTCTTATCTTCCTGCGCACCGATGCGGCAAAATTGCCCGTCCTGCAGAAGCTGCAACAGCTTCGACTGGAGAGACATGTCCAACTCCGAAATCTCGTCGAGAAACAGCGTACCGCGATGGGCCATCTCCACGCGCCCGGGCTTCACGCCATAAGCGCCCGTAAAGGCTCCCTTTTCATAGCCGAACAGCTCGCTCTCGAGCAAAGTGCCCGGGATCGCCGGACAATTCACCTTCACCCATGGACCCGTGCGCCAGGGCGAAGAGGCGTGAATCATGCGCGCAACTATGTCTTTGCCCGTTCCACTTTCGCCTTGGATGAGGACCGGTACGTTGGCTCCGGCTAGTTTCGTGAGGCGGTCCCGCACCGCGCGCATACCTTCGGTGCGTCCAAACACGATCGCGTCCGGCGGCATTTCTCCCAGAGGCTGTACGAGTGTATTTACACTGCTAGTTGTCATGGCTGGTCTACCAACTGAGGGGAGAGACTGTAACGGTGCATCCCGAGCGCCAAACTGTGCCCAGCTCGAGGCCGGACACTTAAATCTAGATTATGTCGTTGAAGGGAATCAACTTACCAAAGAGCCGGAGTGCGACACCCGGGTAATCAGACCACGCTCGCAAGGGTAACACTTCATGGGTGCCCATGCGCAAACATTTTCACACAGCTGAAACCAACTTCCTCCCGCGGGCAGCGGGTTTACTGCCCAGCAGCAGCGGACGAGAAAATTTAAGGCCAAGCAGGTAGTAGCCATCTGCGGGGGTGGTGCGGAGAGTTTTGGCACGCAGGGTCCGCGCAGCTCTGGGTGCCAACGATGCGATCGGCGCACTCGGAATTTCAAGCCGGAGCTGTGCAATCGCTGGCAAAACCCGCCGGATTGCCACCAGCATTCCTCCCGCGCTGACGTTCAGCGCGGTGGCAAACTCCAGAAATTCTTTGCCTTTGCTGTCGCGGCTGCGAACAAAAACGGGGATCGCCAGCGGCAGGCGCGTCCACTTCCGTCGCTCTGTGTCGCGACCTGCCCCGTTCATCCAGACATCTCCATTGTTCGCCAAGCAGGCTCCTGAAGCACATCATGGGCCAAATCTCAGGTCAAATCGGAGCGAAAACAGGTGAAAACCTTAGACTCCCTCGGTCTCAGACTGCAAAACCAGTAAGAGAACAGTCTTTTTCGGATGTTTTGTTCGCCTTGTGTTCTCTCATAGGATCTGATCATTTCGGAACAGTCAGATGGGCGAAGTGCAGACTTTTGCTACACTTGGGTAATTCAGTTGCATTTTTCGTTGACAATGGATGTTGCCTCCGCTTACGATTTTGATTACCGGCACTGTGGTGGTGCAATGGTGTGCGGTTCTCCCTCCCGCGACGACCTGCGATAGTTCCTCATGGCCTCTGTCCACAAGAACACGTGTGCTTCTGACGTAAGCACAGCCTCGGAATCGGCCAGTGGCGTCGCATTGAGTGCTGGCGACGTGCCCAGTCCCGAAAACCTGCTCCAGGAGTACAAGGAGCTTCGCGAGCGTTTCCAGCGCACCACTAACGCGCTCGCCTCGGCGGCCCACGACCTTAAGACTCCTCTTTCCATCCTGAACGGATACGTCGAACTCCTACACAGCGAAAAACTCGGCCCAGTCAGCGACCGCCAGCGGGAAGTTCTGCAGGATATGCGCGATAGCGGAAAACGCCTGCAGCAGTTCATTCAGGATTTCCTGACCTACAGCGCTCTGGAAACCGGGGGGCTGCGCATGCAGTTCGAGAGCGGAAACATCAACAACTGCCTTTCCGGAGTTTGCCGCCTCTGGTCCAATCGTTTCCAGCAAAAAGGGATCGCGCTTTACTTTCTCGCAAATGACAAGCTACCTATTTTCCCTTTCGATGCACCTAAGCTCGAACGTGTGATCTCGAACCTGCTGGAGAATTCTTACAAGTTCACACCGCAGGGAGGAACCGTCTGGTTGCACGCTGAACCTTACATGTGGGAACGTCGCGCCGCGATCCTGCCGTCCAACGCCGAGCGCCGCCGCCAAAATGTTACGCACCCGAACTCCGTAAAGGTGAGCGTTTCCGATACCGGGCCGGGCATTCCCGCGGAATTTCATCTCGAAGTCTTTGACGATTTTTTCCGCCTTCCCGGCACCGAAAATCAGGAAGGCATGGGGTTGGGCCTCTCCATCGCCCGCCGCCTGGTGCAGGGCATGTGCGGAAAGATCTGGGTTGAAAGCGATCCTGGTGCGGGCTGCAAGTTTTCTTTTCTGATTCCTTATAAACCCGTTGTTGCCGCAGCCAGCAAAGGAAAGAACCGATGAAGCAAACCGCCAAGATCCTGCTGGTTGACGACGAGCCCGGCATGTTGCGCTACATCAAAACGCTGCTGGAAGTCGACGACTACAAGGTCGAAACTGCAACCACCGGCGAAGAAGCTCTGCAACGAGTCGAAAAAGGCCTGGAGCCCGATCTCGTCCTGCTCGACGTCCTTATGCCCGGGATCGACGGGTTGCAAACCCTCGAGCAGCTTCGGCAGAAGAAGCCCGGTGTGAAAGTCGTCATGCTGTCCTGCGTCGCCGATACGCGGAAGGTCGTGCAGGCCATGAAACTAGGCGCGCAGGACTATCTCACCAAGCCCTTCCAGAAAGCGGAACTGGACGCCGTCATTGACCTCAGCCTCGGTCAAGGCACGCAGCCCGTCGGCGGAGAAGTGGAAGAACTGGCCGACGACGTGTTCTTCATCGCCGCCAGCCCGGCGATGCGCAAGATTCGTTCGCAAGCGGCTCTAGTGGCTAATGTTGACATCCCTGTGCTTCTGCTCGGCGAGAGCGGCACTGGCAAAGAAGTTCTAGCGCGCCTGATTCACAAACTGTCTCCGCGGGCTCATCGCACATTTCTGAAAGTCAACTGTGCCGCCGTTCCCGCCGACTTGCTCGAGAGCGAACTCTTTGGATACGAGCCCGGCGCTTTCACCGGAGCAACTCACGCCAAGCCGGGAAAGTTCGAAATCTGTAATAAAGGCACCATCCTGCTCGACGAAATTGGCGAGATGCCTCCGCTCCTGCAAGCCAAGCTGTTGCATGTTTTGCAAGACCAGCAGTTCTCGCGGCTGGGCAGCCGATCTGTGATCAAGGTCGACGTTCGGATCTTAGCCGCCACCAACATCAACATTCCCGAGGCGCTCGCCACCAAGCGTCTGCGTGAAGATCTCTACTACCGTTTGAACGCATTCACACTCAGCTTGCCGCCGCTGCGCGATCGCAAGGAAGAGATTCCCGTTCTGCTGAAGCATTCCATGACGCAGATGGCGGAGCGCTACGCCCGTCCACCTCTGCCCCTCTCGCCGGTGCTGCTGCAGGCCTGCCACAATCATTCCTGGCCGGGCAATCTTCGCGAGTTGAATAATTTCCTGAAGCGTTATTTGATCCTCGGAGATGAGAACCTCGCTGTGGCCGAACTCCTGCCGAAAAACGACGGCAATGGCGCAACCTTCGGGGATTCGGCAATGAAAAAGTCGGATGGCGGCGGCCTCAAAGGCTTGGCGCGGTCGGCCAAGGATGAAGCCGAGGCCCAGGCCATCACTCAGGCGCTTGAGCAAACCAACTGGAATCGCAAGCAGGCGGCAGCCATTCTTCAGATCAGCTACAAGGCCTTGTTGTACAAAATCCGCCAGTATGGCATCGCCGAAGCGAAGGGCGGCCATCACAAACTATCGGCAGGTGCCTAGGATTCCAAGTTCTTGACAACAAAACGGCGGCCTTGTGGCCGCCGTTTTCGTTCGTTCTTCAAACTTTACGGAACCGTCAAGCTGATCGGTTGACTCTTCACGTCACTGCCCGAGGTTGCGGTGACGGTAATCGTAAAACTTCCCGCCGGGGTGCCGCTCGGGGGCGCCTGCGTCGAAGTGTGGCTGCATGCCGGTATGAACAAAAGCAGCGCGAAGACCATGCCCAGCATGCCGATTGCGATTCTGCGCCGGCGCCCACTTCGCCGGCCTATTCCCAAAAATGCCAATCCGGGGATTGCCAGCCAGATCGCGTAGAACTGTCGCCCGACCAGGCTTGCCGCCGGAGTCACGATTGGACGCGGCGTAGTCGTGAGGCTCAGTAACGACGTCACACCACTCGTGCTCACCAGCTTGGCTGGGCTGTTCGAGAAGTTGCACGAGGCTCCTGCCGGTAAATTGGAGCACGAAAGCGTAATGTCGGATTGGTAGATCGGAACCGGCGTCAACTGCACTGTATAAAACGCGGTATCGCCCGCCGCCGCAATACTCTGGCTATTCGGGCCCACCGACATCTTATAGTCCGACATCAATGCCGGAACCGAGGTCCGCGCGTAAACAATGTTGCCGGGCCCCATCACTTGCACCGTCCCGCCATTAAAGCTGCCGCCCTCACTGCCGCTGCTGCTGCTCGCCGTGGGCGTCACCACGATCGTGATGGTGGCCGTCGATCCGGATTGCAGCGATATCGGACCGCAGCTTACCCCGCCGCCTGTTGAGCTGCTATTGGTGCAATTGCCGGAACTGATGCTCGCCGAATTAAACGTCACCGGCACAATCGTGGCCGCCGAGCTTAGATCGTCGGTGACCGTGATTCCGCTGGCCAAGTCGGGCCCGTTGTTCGTCAGCGTGTAAATGAAAGTAGCCTGATTCCCTGCGCTGATATAGCCCTGATTCGTTCCCAGCGAGAGCACTCCTTGAATCGACAGACTCACGGCTGTCCCCAGTTGACTCACGAATGCGTCGTATCCACCCCCGTAACCTCCACTTAGCGGTTTAACTACCTGCAGATCCGTGGTATTGGTCTCGCCGGCCAGGTACGTGTTCTGATTCACATCAAGCGCGAGCCCCGTGCCCAGAGTAGTGCCCGCCCCGGCTGAACTCGTGACGCTTCCTCCAAAATAATTCGCCCACGATGCCGACGTCGTCTGCCCTACCACCGCAACCGTATTCAAGCGGGCAACGAATGCATCCTCAGATCCAGTCAGGTTCGTCTGAATGGAGTTGGGATTGGGAGAGACTGGAAACGTGCCATCTGTGCCGGTGTTCGGGGACTTGGTCCATCCCGTTACCAGCGCGCCACTACCCGAATCCACCGTGATCGCGAGCCCGGCTTCGTCGTTGGATCCTCCCAGGTACGAAAAATAGCTGAGAGCCACGTTGACTGGGGTCGTGATATTGCTGGTCGTCGGATTGGTCAACTTTGCTACGAACGCATCGTTCAACGGACTCGTCTGAGTCGTGCAGGTGATGGCAACTGTCGTTGTTACAGGGAGATTGTTCAAACACTTCTGGTACGAGGCGAAGGTGGTCACCAAGCTGGACGAAACAAAATCCTGCGAATTCGTGGTGCCCACAACGTACACGTTTACCGCGCCCGGATCGATCGCTACGCCCGTACCCAAGTCGTCCCCGGTACCACCCAGGTAGGTGGACCAAATCAGCTGTTGCCCTTGTGCCGCATTGGGATTGAGCTTGGCCACAAATGCGTCGGAAGCCGTGGTGCTTGTCGTGCTCGAGCAGGTTGGCGGATTGACAATGGTGGTCGGTGGCGCCTGGTCCAGGCAGGGCTGATACGCATTCAGGATTGGAAAGTCGGTGGTCGGACTGGAACCGCTATAGGTGAAATTCGTGGTTCCGGTGAAATAGATATTGCCATTGGTGTCCACCGTAATGCCGCCGCCTGCAGCAACCGGCGAAGTCGTTTCAAAACTCCCGCCGCCAAAATAGGTGGAATACGAGATGCTTCCAGTTCGCGGCGCATTGGTATTTACCTTGGTCACGAAGAACTGAATCGGCGCCCGGGGAGCGATCTGGTAGGGCAACGCCTGCGGCAGCGTACTCGCCGGGAATTGGTCCGTTGTGCTGGCGGCATCGGAGGACTGAGTCGTTCCGGTTACATAAAGGTTACCGGAGGCGTCGATCGTCATCCCGCTCGCCACGTCGGTGTTATTGCCGGAAAGATAGGACGAGTAGAGGAGAGATGTCCCATTGAAGTGCAACTCCGTTACGAACACGTGAGAGGTGCCTACGCTGCCGCTCTCGGGGACGGATTGGTAGGCATTGGTCGCCGTCGTTGGGAAATCGGTCGACGTGGTGGTTCCCGCCACAAACGGATCGCCACGGCCGTCCACCTTAATTCCAACCGGCGTATCGCTTCCGGTCCCTCCGAGGTAGGTGACATATGCGAGCTGGGCTTGGACTGAACCAAGCGGCGGTATGATCTGCGCTACATAAACGTTTGGTCCAATCCCGGACAACGAGGTCTGGAAGGTTCCCAAGGCTGGCAGATTGGGAGAGGTTGTCGAACCCGTGAGATAGATGTTGAAGCTTCCATCCACCGCAACCGATGTCGCGTGTTCATCGCCGCTACCGCCGAAGTACGTCGAAAAACTGAGGATCGGATCGATGATCAACTCACGTGAGCGATCATAGGAGGCAACGGCGAAACCCGCCCGGTTGGCTCCGCGCAGCACGAATTTGCCTTCCACCGGTTCCCTTCGCCCTTCAATCTCCTGGTACAGGAGAGGAGCGTTCAGCTGAACACTTCCGTCCTGGGTGTGGATAACGAGGGCCCCATCGCTCAATTCGAGATTCTTCGCGCCATGGAACTCCAATTCGGCCTGCGAAGGGTCGGCCCCGGGCGCCACCTGAAAGTCATATTCCAGGCGACCCTGATTTCCGTAGAAAACCAGATTGATTCCGGGATAAATGTTCTCGTAGCGCACCCTCGAAAATTGCGGGACGTTTGTGCGCCACTTTGCCGGATCATTGCCCAAGAAATAATTACTTTTGCCGCGAAGGGGGTCGGTGGCAATCATGCTGGCTGCTGGATTCGCGCCCGCCAGCTTCATCTCGATCGAATCCACGCGGGCAGAAGAGCGGGCGCCCTCGTTCTTGGAAGACGTGTGTTGACCGCGGGAAACGAGGCTCAAAATCGCGCCCTGCGTCCCCAAAAAGAGGCTATAACCCGAGCCACGGGCCACAAACCTGGCACGAGGGTCTGTGGAATCGAGATTTCCCTGCCCCTGATTGGGTTCGAACCTGAGCGGCAGCCCGGCAAAGAGCGAATTCGCCCTGACTTGAGCGTCCTTTGCGGCTTGAACGGCCGTCTCCGGTTCGGAAGCCGCAGCCGTGGCAAATTGTCTGGCAATGACTGGAGCAGCCGCCGGGATGCCGCGTTGCGGTCGGGAACTCCACCCGAGAACAGCGCATCCTGCCCCCAGCAATGCCAGCCCAGCGGCCAGAACACGACCTCGTACCATGGAAGCCCCCCACCAACGGCGATCTACGTTCACGCGCTCCTCCGATGCAATCCGATCAGTTTCTCGCTCAGTTCGCACTCGCCCAGATCGTTCCTAGTTGGATGAGAGACGGCGCACAAGTCAGTCCGGGCTGGCCTCGCCTCTCTACTCCCAGGCGAATCCTACCCGCAGCTTGCTGGTGACTGGAACTGGCGGAAAAATTAAATAACTACTTAAACATCTGAAGGATAGGCAAGTCAAGCCGCCTTCCCGTTTGCCCCGCTTCAAGATTCGTCAGATGCGCTGTAATGCTTTCTAAGATGCCGGTCTCCGACGAAAATGATGAAGAAGGTGCTTCGCCGATACACCGGACCGACATCGTCGCCGATCAAGACATTGGATGAACTACTGCAATCGCTTGCATGGTTATGCAGTTCGCGACGCTTGTACTTCGTAAGCCGCTGATTCGGATCAGAAAACTTAGGGCCTATTGCTCCTCTGATGGCACGGAGACTGCTCCTTTCCTCCAAGCCCTTCACTGACGGGCGCCCTCCCGCGCCGCTCTTGTTTCAAAATCCGGACAGATTACCGATTCAGTTCCAATTGGCATTTTGCTGTTGCAAACTGCAGGTAATTGAATAGATTGAGGGCATAGCTCGGTCTCACGCCTTACAAGTTTGCCGTCGCCTATGCCTTTCTTTTGGGACTACGAGCTCTAGCGCGCGCCATGGAAGCACAGGAACAGGAACGGCGGATGATGCGGCGGTTCGACATGCGCCTGCCGGCACTCGTCAAAGTCGGTGACGTAGATGAGTGCCAGACCGAGACGCAAAACGTCAGCGCCCGCGGCGTTTTCTTTTACCTCAATCATGCCGTGGCCTCCGGCACCAAGCTGGAAGTCACGCTGACATTTCCTCCACACATCACGCTTACCGATGCCGTGCGCGTGCGCTTCAACGCACGGGTGATTCGGGTGGAGAACCCTCTGCCCTCAGCCCGCGTCGGCGTGGCCGCCATGATTGAGGACTATGAGTTCCTTCGTTCCGGCGGCAGTTCCGATTTTTTATCCGCCCTGCAAAGAGGAATGCGCAATCATTAGCTGAATGCCTCGCGGACCTTGCAGGTTTCGGCAGGCGTGTCGAATCCCAGGATCCATCCACAGGATCCGTGAAACCTTTCGTAATCTCTTCTAACCCCTTGGCGCTCTGATAAAGTAAGTCACTCGCAATGAAATTATCGGTGGTGATGCCCGTCTACAATGAACAGGCGACCTTGCGCCCTGTCGTGGAACGTGTGTTGTCGGTGGGCCTGGACCTGGAGCTCCTCTGCGTGGACGACGGATCCGACGACCGCTCGCGCGAGATTCTCGCCGATCTCGAAAAACGGAGCAGCCGCATACGCCTCTTTCTGCAACCCCGCAATCTGGGCAAGGGTGCTGCGTTGCGGCGCGGAATCCAGGAGGCGAGCGGCGATTACGTCATCATTCAAGATGCCGATCTCGAATACGATCCCAGTGAGTATTCCCGGCTTCTCGAACCCCTGGAGAACGGTCAGGCCGACGTCGTCTACGGTTCGCGTTTCCTCAGTGGCAGGCCGCATCGCGTGCTGTATTTCTGGCACTCTGTGGGAAACAAAATTCTGACTTTGCTCTCCAACATGATTACCAACCTCAATATGACCGACATGGAGACGTGTTATAAAGTCTTCCGTCGCGAGGTCATTCAGTCGATCCCTCTGGAGGAAGACCGCTTCGGTTTCGAGCCGGAGATCACGGTCAAGATCGCGAAGCGGCATCTTCGCGTATATGAAGTCGGCATCAGCTACTGGGGACGCACATACGAAGAAGGCAAGAAGATTGGCTGGAAAGACGGTGTGCGCGCCCTCTGGTGCCTGGCGAAGTATGGGGTGAAAGAACCGAACCGAACGCAGTCCCGTTAGCCGTGAAAGTCCCTAGCGGAAGGTCTATTTTGCTTGTCCCAATTCCTTCAACTGCTGCCGCAGCCGTCTGAATCTCAGCACGAGTGTGCCGATGTAAGAAGCGTGAATCACCCAAGTGGCAATGTAAGCCGCAAAAAGAAACTTGATCGCATTCATCGTGAACTCCGGCTCAAGGGCATGCTGGCTTTCGCCGACGCACCCGCTCCAACCAGCGACTCCATCGCATGCGCCTGCTCGACTTCCCGCTTCAATAGCTCCAACCGGAAGCGTGACCAGCAGATCAGAAATGCAAAGCAGAGAAATGCTAGCCAGCTGATGAGCAGCGTGTGCAGCATGCGCGGATCCATCGATCCCCCGCCGCCGATCACTGGCTGCGGATGCTGCGTTCGGAAAAACCAGATGGAAAAATAAACCAGCGGCACATCCAGCGCGCCAAAGACGGCAAGGGCAGCGGCCAGCATCTGCGTCTGTGCGCTGCTTGAAAAGCGCCGCAGCACCAGATAGCTCACATAAATCAGCCATAACACCAGCGTAGACGTAAGACGAATATCACCCGGCGCCCACCATATTCCCCACACCGGACGCGCCCAGATCGGGCCTGTGACCAGCACGATGGTGCAAAAAACCACACCAACCTCAGCCGATACCACGGCGACGATATCGGCTTTCGGGCTGCGGCGGATCAAATAGACAACCGATGCAACGAAGTTGATCAGGAACAGCAGAAATGCAGTCCAGGCGGAGGGTACGTGGTAATAAATAATGCGGTAAACTTCGCCCTGCAGCGCATCTGTCGGCGCCACCACCAGAGCCTGGTACAGCGCATAAGCCAGCGACGCTGCCGTGATGACCGAGAGGATAGGAAAAAGCCGTTTCATTCCGCGTGCAGAATCGTCCCAAATAATCCCAGACAAGCTGTAGTAAACACTACATCGTAGGTGAGAAGCAACACGATGTAGAAGTGCGCGGAGTCCTCGCCGGTGAGAATGGCGGTCGTGCCCGCAACCATGCCCAGCACTGCCGGAATCGAAATCGGGAATAACAGCAGGGGCAGCATGATCTCGCGATTGCGCGTGCGCAGCGACATCGCCGCGAAAAACGTTCCATTCACCACCAGCGCCCAGGTTCCCAGCAACCCGATCGGAATTAGCTGCCACGCCGGTCCCAGCACGTGAAGGTTGTAAAAGATCACGAACAGCGGCGTCATCAGGGCTTCCAGCACGATCACGAAAATGAAATTGCCGAGCGCCTTCGCCAGGAACAACGCATTGGCCGGAGCGGGAGAAACGCGGTACGCATCCAACACTTGATTGCGCAATTCGCGCGCCCAAGTCTGATTCAACGCCACCACCGCGGCGAATAGAAACGCCACCCACACCAGCCCTCCCACAATGTGACGCGATTCTTCCGCTAGCGGGTCGAACGAGAACATGAAGATGACGACCACGAGCAGCGAAAAAAACAGCATGGAATTCAGCGCGTCCTTCGAGCGCCACTCTAGGCGGATGTCTTTGACCAGCGTTGCGACCGTGACAGCCCACAGTGACTTCATTGGACGCCCCTGTGAGCGCTGGGGCCGCCGCTCGTAGTCGCTGTCCGGTCAACAATCTGCCCGGCCTGCATCCACACGAACTCATCAGCTACGCCCTCGAGCAACAACGCCTGGTGGGTGACGACAAAAACCGTCTTCCCCGCATCGCGCGTGCCCTTGAGCAGTCCGACCATCTCGCGCGCCGAGTGCACATCCACATTCGAGAACGGCTCGTCCAGCAGCAGCACTTTCGGATCGTGCAGAATCGCCCGCGCCAGCGACATTCTTTGCCGCATCCCCTGCGAATACTGCCCTACTCCGCGCGTCAACTCAGGATCGAGCCCCACCGCCCGAATCACCTGGGCGCACCGTTGTTCTCCCGCGATTCCGTACAACTGCGCAAAGTATCGGAGATTCTCCATCCCGCTCATCTCGTCGTAGAGCAATGACGGGTGCGCCATATATCCCAGGTCCCGGCAGGCTGCCTGCGGGCTCTTTCCGAAGATCGAAATTGTGCCTTGCGTAGGCTGCGCCAGCCCGGCTAACGCGCGCAGCAGAGTCGTCTTCCCCGCCCCGTTGTCTCCAAGAATGGCGTGAAACTTTCCCGCATCGAACTCCGCCGTCACCCCGCGCAAGGCAGCGAATCGTCCGAATTGCTTGATGACGTTGGTGACGGTGATGGTGGACGAAGTGTTGTCAGTCACGGGTAGAGATGGAGCTTTCTCGCGGAAGGCCAGGATGTTTCATATCGCGCCCGGTTCGTTGACGCACCCCGGATTTCAGCTTAACATCCTCGTCCAACGGGGAGCGACGTGCTCGGGGAATCCATATCGCACTACCGCATTCTCGAGAAGCTAGGCGGCGGCGGGATGGGTGTTGTCTACAAAGCAGAAGACACCCGTCTCCATCGTTTTGTCGCCTTGAAATTTCTCCCCCCCGAATTGGCGCAAGACCCCGCGTCACTGGCGCGATTTCAGCGTGAAGCCCAAGCCGCCTCGGCTTTGAACCATCCCAACATCTGCACCATCTACGACATCGGCGAAGATCAGGGGCGCGCCTTCATCGCAATGGAGTATCTGGAGGGCATCACACTCAAGCACATGATTGTCGACCGTCCCCTCGATACGGAGCGCCTGCTCTCTCTCACCCTCGAAATCACCGACGCCCTGGATGCCGCGCACTCTCAGGGCATCACCCACCGCGACATTAAACCGGGAAACATCTTCGTCACCAAACGAGGCCACGCCAAGGTACTGGACTTCGGACTCGCAAAGATAAACGAACCGCTGCGCCTGGGAGCTGAAACTTCGGCACGGACGATCTCGGAGAATGCCAACCTCACAAGCCCCGGAATGGCATTGGGAACAGTCGCATACATGTCGCCCGAACAGGCTCTGGGCAAGCCGCTCGACGCGCGCAGCGATCTGTTCTCGCTCGGCCTCACGATCTATGAGATGGCGACCGGTAAACAAGCATTCTCCGGCGCGACCTCTGCAGCAATTTTCGATGCCATCCTGCACAGCAGTCCCGCGCCTGCCGCGCGGCTCATTCCATCAATTTCCCCGGGATTGGATCATGTCATCAGCAGGCTTCTCGAGAAAGATCCGGATTTGCGCTACCAGACCGCCGCCGATCTGCGAGCTGACCTGAAGCGATTGCACCGCGATACAACGTCGGGACAATCCGCCGCCCAGTCACCTCTCGTACTCCCGAAACCCCGGCGGAGGAACTCTCTGATTTGGGGCGGAGCCGCCATCGTGCTCGCTATGGCGATCGCCGCATTCTGGTTGTTCTCCTCCAGGTCAACGCTGAGGCCGCCTCCGCGGCTGTTACCTTTTACCAGCACCCCGGGTTTCAAATGGAATTTCGCATTCTCACCCGACGGAAAAGAACTGGCGTTCTCATGGCAGGGAGAGAACCCCAATGACGCCGGGGATTTTCATATCTATGTTCAGCTGCTTGGCGCCGGGAGTCCCCTGCAGGTCACTCATGCCAGGTCTAGTGACCAGTCGCCCGTGTGGTCACCTGACGGTCGATTCATCGCCTTCTCCCGCGAGGGGCCAAACGAGGATGCTTATTACGTGGTTCCCGCCCTTGGGGGTCCGGAGCGCAAGGTGGCGGATTGCTTTCGCGAACGGTTCGGCTCGGGGTTGAGTTGGTCTCCCGATGGGAAATATCTGGCAGTGACGGACCGCGGCTCTGAGACCTCAACCACCACCAAGATCTATTTCATTTCGGTCGAGAGCGGTGAACGTTTCGATCCCAAAATCCAGCTCTCTGGTCCGTTCGTCACTACTCCAGCTTTTTCACCGGACGGCAAGTACGTTGCTTTCGTTGGCGGAAGTGGCGACTCCTCTTCGGACGTTTATGTCGCTCCGGTCGCGGGGGGAAAAGCGCGTCCAATCACAACCGTGCACGCTTTTGTGCTGGGGCTTGCATGGATGCCCAATAGCCAAGAGATTGTCTTCAGTTCCAATCATGCGGGACTGTCGAGCCTATGGAGAATCCGACTCTCCGGCGGAGAACCGGAGCTCATTTCTGCAGCAGCGGACTCTGCAATTCTTCCGGCAGTTGCGCCGAGCGGCAATCGCCTCGCTTTTCTCAGATCTGAAATCGATACCAATATATGGAAAGCCGCGTTGAGTCCGACCGCGCATGAGCCAATCAAGATCATTGCCTCCACTAAGGCAGACTCGTCGCCCTCTTTTTCGCCTGATGGACACCGGTTCGTTTTTGTTTCCGATCGCTCTGGGCCTAGCCAAATCTACGTTGCAGGTGCCGATGGGTCGAACCAGGTGCAATTGACTTTCATGAAGGCGCCCGACACGGGGACACCGCGATGGTCCCCCGATGGGAAGCTGATCGCCTTGGACTCACGCCTCGAAGGGCACTCCGACATTTTTGTGATCAGCCCCGAGGGAGGCACGCCGCACCGCCTTACCAGCGGCCCGAATGTGAATGAAACACCGGCCTGGTCACATGATAGTCATTGGATTTACTACACTTCAGAGGTTTCGGGAACCTACCAGATTTGGAAAGTGCATCCCGAGGGAGGAACTCCCCTTGAAGTGACCGCCAACGGCGGCTTGTTTCCCGCCGAAAGCGCCGACGGAAAGTTTCTCTATTACCTCGGGCCTGATTCTGATTTATGGCAGCACGATCTCATCAGCGGCAAGGAAACTCACTTGTTGGCTCTGCAGGCCGCGGCAGATGACTTAAGTGCGTGTGGAAATCAACTTTGTTTTTTGGAAAGCCCGCCAACGGCTGTTGGCCGCTTGGTTCAGTACAACCCCGTCACCAAGACTTCCCGGACCATGGTGCGGCTGGCCGTCGGTTATACCGATGTTGGTGCGCGGGGGATCGATGTTTCTCCCGATGGGCGCTGGTTGCTCTATACCCGCCCTGACTCCAGCGACAGCAACCTCATGATGGTAGAGAATTTTCGGTGAGGTTGAGCGCTAGCTCATGCTTTTTGCCGCGGGTTGGGTCTCGCCCGGTGCGCCTGGCTGTTTCGGCGCGTACTTCGACGCGCACTTCGCCTGCAGCTGCTTGGCGTGGAACACTCCATCACGCCCAAAGCTGCCATCCGCCAATGCCTGGGAATCATCCTTGAAAGTATCGGGAGGCGCTTCGGCGCCGGTGTAATCCACGGACAGATCCTGATCTTCCTCGATCAGCACAAACTGCACATGCGTGCCCACGCGCTTGATCGATCCCGGCTTGACATTGCCGGCCACGCGCAACCGCTTCGAATACGCGCCATCGCCCATCTTGTGCAGCTCTTTGATCGTGACGTAATAACTCTTGCTGTCCTGCACCCCGGTATACGCAAGGTAGCCGAGCAGCAGCAGGATCACCACCGTCGCTCCGCCGAACTTCAGATAAGTGTTGGCTTGGCTTGACATGAACTTCACCAGTTGCAAAAACTATTTTAACTTTACGCGCCAGACGGGCTCGGAATCAACATCACCAGCATGCTATTGGCTAGGGCGACGGGCGGTACCTCACCTTGCACCCCGCACTACTGATTTCTCTGCGCTCTCGGCGAATTCTCCGCGTTCTCTGCGCTTAAGATCTTTTTCTCGCGACAGGCCAAGGCCTCGTCAAAGGTTTACACTGCTCCCGGCCTTACCTCCGAACCAAGTCGCAGGTTGTTCACGATCGCTTTCGAATCAGGAGAGAGCCCAATGCCTCATCCATTTTCGAAGTCCCCGTTATCCCCTCGCTTCATCGCCATTCCCGTTCTGATATTCCTTGGCCTTCCCATCTCCTTTGCCCAATCTCATCCCGACGCAAAAGATCTTCTCCGCCAGATGACGCTCGAGGAAAAGATCGCCCAACTGTCTCAGCTTCCCGGTTTTCCGAACCCCGAGTTCGTCCGAGAAGCCGGTAAAACAGAGGATGTCATTCGCAAATACGGCGCAGGATCCGTCTTATGGGTTTCCGAGCCGAAGAACATTAATCGTCTGCAGCACATCGCGGTTGACGAATCCCGCCTCCACATACCCATCCTCTTCGGCCTCGATGTAATCCACGGCTACCACACGATCTTTCCCGCTCCCATCGCGATGGCCTCGTCCTGGGATCTCAAGATGGTCGAATCCGCGCAAACCGTGGCCGCCCGTGAGGCGCGCGCCGCCGGCATTGCCTGGACCTTCGCTCCCATGCTCGACATCGCTCGCGACGCCCGTTGGGGACGCATGGTGGAAGGCGCGGGTGAAGATCCCTACCTGGGCGCTGCTATTGCGCGTGCACAGGTGCTGGGTTTTCAGGGAACGCAGCCCGGAGCGCTGGACCGCGTGCTCGCCTGCGCGAAACATTTTGCCGGATATGGCGCAGCCGATGGCGGCCGCGACTACGACTCCTCCTACATTCCTGAAGACCAGATGTGGAACACCTACCTCCCTCCATTCAGAGCCGCAGCCGATGCGGGCGTCGCCACCTTCATGAGCGCATACATGGACCTCAATGACATTCCCGCCAGCGGCAATCGGTGGCTGCTGCACGACGTTTTGCGCGATGCTTGGAACTACAAAGGCTTTGTGGTGAGCGATGCAGTCGCGGTTCACAGTCTCATCACCCACGGCTACGCGCGCGATGGCCAGGACGCTGCCTTCAAAGCCTTCTCCGCCGGTCTCGACATGGACATGGCCAGCGGCACCTACCTCAAATATCTGGGCACGGAAGTGCAACAAGGCCGCATTTCGATGCAGCAGATTGACGACGCCGTGATGACCATTCTCGAAGCCAAAATTCGCCTGGGCTTATTCGAGCACCCCTACGTTGACGAAGCTCGCATTCCACAAGTGCTGAACGCACCTGAAAGCCTCGAACTGGCACGCACGGCGGCGCAACGCTCTGTCGTCCTGCTGCGTAATCAGCAAAACCTGCTGCCCCTCCCGAAGAATCAGATCAAGTCCATTGCCGTGATTGGTCCTCTTGCCGATGCAGAACTCGACCTGCTCGACATGTGGGGCGCCATGACCAAACCGGGACCGACCGTCAACATTCTGCAAGGAATCAAAAATAAAGTGGGGAATTCGGTGCGCGTTGAATTCGCCCACGGCCCTAACATTCGCCGCGACATTCCTTCATTTTTTGAAAACCTCGCGATGGTTACCATCAAAGAGCAGCCTAAGCAGACGCCGGACGAGGCCCGCAAGGCATTCGACGACGCTGTGGCAGTTGCGAAGCGCAGCGATGTTGCCGTGCTCGTCATGGGCGAGATTGCGCTGATGAGCGGCGAGGCCGCGTCGCGGTCCTCGCTGAAGCTTTCCGGCGGCCAGGAAGAGTTGCTGGAGGCCGCCGTCGCCACGGGCAAGCCCGTCGTGCTGGTGCTGATCAACGGCCGGCCGCTCGACATTTCCTGGGCCGCCGAACATGTTCCCGCCATTCTGGAAGCCTGGTATCCCGGAAGTCAGGGCGGCAACGCCGTGGCCGACGTGCTGTTCGGCGATGCCAATCCCGCCGGGCACTTGCCCGTAAGCTGGCCTCGCAGTTCCGGCCAGCTCCCGCTCTACTACAACCACAACCTCACCCAACGTCCGGAAGACGCTCCCGATTTCACCTCACGCTACTGGGATATCTCGAGCACTCCGCTCTATCCCTTCGGATTCGGCTTGAGCTATACCACCTTCACTTTCGACAACCTGAAGCTCAGCCAGACCGAGGCAAGAGTGGGAGCCGCCCTCGACGCTTCCGTGGACGTGACCAATTCAGGCAGCCGCGCCGGCAATACCGTAGTCCAGCTTTACATTCACCAACGTGCCGGCAGCGCCTCGCGCCCCGTGCGGCAGTTGAAGGGCTTCCAGCGAGTGAATCTTGCCCCCGGCACAAAGCAAACCATCCACTTCAAGCTGGGCCCCGAGGAACTGCAATTCTGGAGCCCGGCTAAGAAACAATGGGTGGTCGAGCCGGAAGAGTTTGACGTTTGGGTGGGAGAAAGCTCCGCCGCCACATTGCATAGCGAATTCCACCTCACGCCATGAACCGGCTTCCTGACTAACTTACGTAGCCGCGAATCGTTGCTGGCAGGATGTATCGTCTGCTCGACAGTCCTGCACATAATCACCGATTGAGGACGGCCGGCGAGTCGTATCTATTCAAAGAATTGATCAGGCACATCAGCCAAACCACGGCACCGCAGTTCTGTCTCGCATCTTTTCATTGACTTACGAGCATCCCCGCCGGTGAATGCCGCCCATCGATTGTTTGCATTTCCATTCCTCACCGCACTTCGATATCTATAGTCAACCCCGCTTTCCAGCTACCCGGAGGACAACATGGACGCTATGACGCATCCCCAAAAAAGGCACCCCCGCATTTCATTCACCGAGTCCGAAATCGATCCTCGCCGCATGCTGGAAGTCCTGCTTGCTCTAGATCGGATGGTCGTGGAGGTTTCGATGCACCTCTACAACGTCGAGCGCCAGGAACGCTCGAAAATCCGGCACAGCAATCGCCGACTGCACGCAGCCGTCCGGAAACAACTGCCCCGGCTCCTCAAACGCTCGCGCAATGAAGGCTGAGCAGGTCGAACCTCGCTCGGAACTCGCCCTCGCGTAATCGTTCTGTCCGCACAACTCTCGCTATGCACCCGCGTCCGTTAGAATGAGACAGAAATCTCTTCTTCCCTATGATCCATCCCTGGCACGACGTCACACCCGGCGATAAACTTCCGCAAGAATTCGACTGCGTCATCGAAATTCCTTTTGGGTCGAGCGTCAAATACGAACTCGATAAATCGAGTGGCCTGATCCGCCTTGATCGCGTCCTCTATTCCGCCGTCTACTATCCCGCGAATTACGGCTTCATCCCGCAAACCCTCGCTGAAGACGACGACCCGCTCGACGTGCTCGTACTCTGTCAGGAAACGGTCGTTCCGCTGACTATCATCCACGCACGCGCGATTGGACTGATGACCATGATCGATGCGGGCAAGCAGGACCACAAAATTATCGCTGTAGCAACGCAGGATCCCGAGTTCAACTCCTACCACGAGGCCGCCGCCATGCCGCCTCATCGCCTGCTCATGCTGCGGCGATTCTTCCAGGACTACAAGCAACTCGAAGGCAAAGCCGTCGAGGTCGACGAGATCCTCCCTCCGGGTAAGGCCTACCCCATCATCCTCGATGCCCTGCACCGCTACAGCGAACAGCGCCGCAAAGG
>DASTCU010000134.1:0-14183 GCA_035710825.1 Candidatus Sulfotelmatobacter sp. | reverse complement strand
AGTGCGGGACCGACCTTGCCCTGGCCCTCGGGACCATGACAGCTGGCGCACTTGGCTTTGTAGGTAGCGGCTCCGTCTGCGGCGAAGGCAGGCAGGGCGACCGACATGGTGACTGCAACGACTAGGATCAAGACGAGCACTTGGGTGATTCTCATGAGATTCCTCCTTGAATGGTCAAACACGTTATCAGGTTATTTAGATCAGGGGACCAAAATAACAAAAAATTGTACAAGTGGAGGGGAAACCGGGAATGTGATTCCGCGCACATAAGTTCTTGGGGCCACAGCTTTTGTTTAGTCCCCGACGATCCCAAGCGGGCAAGCTTCGCCTCTTGGGCCGGAGATGTGACGCGAGCGACGGATGGCTGCTTGCTTTGAAGTCGGGCGGGGAATAGGCTGGCGCGCATGGTGGATGCTGTTGATTTTCGCGAGATGTACGTCACGGCGAACGGGCTGCGGCTGCATTGTGTTGCCGCGGGGGACGGGCCACTGATGCTCTTCCTGCATGGCTTCCCGGAGTTCTGGTACGAGTGGAAGGAGCAACTGAAAGAGTTCGGCAAGGATCATCTGGCGGTGGCTCCCGATCTGCCCGGATACAATCTCTCCGACAAGCCGAGCGCGCTGGGAGCATATCGCGGGAATGTTTTGGTCGAAAACATTCGCGGGCTGGCGGATCATTTTCGGAATGGGCAAAAGTTCATTCTGGTGGGGCATGACTGGGGCGGCGCTCTGGCGTGGGCTTTGGCCATTGCGCATCCGGAATGTGTGCAGAAGCTGGTAATCGTGAACGCGCCGCATCCGGCGATCTTTGCGCGCTTATTGGCGAGCAATGCCGACCAGCAGAGCGCAAGCCAGTACATGCTCATGTTCCGCAGCCCCGGCGCCGAAGCGATGCTCTCGGCCAACAACTACGCGTTATTGGTGGGAGCTGTTCTGGGAGACCTGCTGAAAACCGGCGCGTTTCACGAGGCTGACAAGGACGCGTATCTAAAAGCGTGGGCGCAGCCGGGGGCGCTTACCGGCGGATTGAATTATTACCGCGCGAATCATCTGGGGCCTCCGGTGCCTTCAGAGATGGCAGGGGCGATTGGCGCTTCCAACAACGTTGCCCCCGATCCTGAGCAGATGATGGTGAAAGTTCCGGCGCTGGTGATTTGGGGTGAGAAAGATACTGCTCTGACCACCCACAACCTCGAAGGACTGCATGAATTTGTGCCCGACCTCACCGTGAAGCGGATTCCAGACGGTTCACACTGGGTGATTCACGAGAAGCCCGCGGAAGTGAACGGGTATATTCGGGAGTTTGTTCGGGAAGGGGTCAGGGGCTAGGGGTCAGGGGCCAGAGGTCAGAGGTCAGGGGCTAGTTGCTAGTTAGTTAGTATTTGGTGCTCACGTCTGTTTGCTGGTCACTGGCCACTGAACACTGGCCACTGATCCCTGGTCACTGGCCACTGAACACCGATCCCTGCTAGCGGGTGGATTGGACGATCAGGATCATCCCCGGGCGGATCACGTCCACGTTGCGGTTGTTCCGTTTCAGGGCGGCTACGGTGGTGCGGTAGGCATTGGCAATGGAGTAGAGAGTCTCGCCGGATTTTACTTTGTGGTGCACAACTGCCGTCGAGGCCCTCAGGTGCTCGATTTCGGCCGACTTGCTGGCCGGAGGCTTTGAGCTGGCCGTCTCGGTTTTCGGATGCTTTTTGCTGCTGTGCGACGAAGCGACTTCGGCTTCTTGTGCGCTGGGCGAGATCGGCAGGTGCAAGAGGAGAACTCGGCGTCCGCCAAGGGCGTTGCTGTGCAGCCCGTTCCAGCGCTGAAGCTGCTTCACCGAGATGCCGAAATTATCGGCGACGCTCTGCACCGTGTCTCCGCGGCGCACGTGGTAGCGCGTGAGCCGGCGGGCATAGGTCGCGGTATCGCTCGCCGGATGCTTGCCGGGCGCGACCGGGATCACCAGCCGGGCTTCGGATTCGAGATCGCTCGAGCTATCCAGATGGTTGGCGGTTTCGATGGCCTTCACCGTAGTGTGATAGGTGCGCGCCAGCGAAGGCAGCGTGTCACCGGCATGGACGCTGTGATAGCGCCACCAGAGCCGCATGTCGGTGGGAATGGCGGCGATGGCGGTCTCGTAGTCGTCCCTCGTTCCGGCAGGCAGGTGGAGCGCAAACTTGCCAACGCGGGGCGTGGTCATGCGCAGCAGGCTGGGATTCAGGTCCTGCAACTCGCTGGGCGTCGAATTCACGCACTCGGCGACCAGGCGCAAATCCACCGGATAGTCGATGGTGATGGTGTCAGAATCCGCCGCATGCTCCATCTGCACTTCATCCAGCCCGTACTGCGACGGGTTCTTGGCCATGATGGTGACAGCCAGGATGATGGGCACGTAGTTGCGAGTCTCTTTTGGGAGCACGTTGCGGCGGTAGAGTTCCCAGAAATCGGCGTAGCCGGTGCGCTTCACCGCAGCCTGCACGGTGCCGGGCCCGGAATTGTACGCGGCCATGGCGAGATACCAGTCGCCAAACTGGTTGTAGAGATCTTTCAGGTGGCGGGCGGCGGCGCGAGTGGACTTCTCGGGATCCTGCCGATCATCAACCCACATATTGTGGGAGAGTCCGTATCCGCGGGCGCGGCTGCCCATGAACTGCCAGATGCCGCGAGCGCCGACGCGCGAGACGGCGAGCGGATGAAATCCAGATTCGGCCTGCGCGAGGTAGATCAAATCCTGCGGCACACCCTCTTGTTTGAGGGTAGAGACGATCATGTCGTGGTAGCGGCCGGAGCGGGCATAGGCGCGCTCGAAGACGCCGCGTCCGCGATTGGAGAAGTAAGCGATGAAGCCGGCGACCTGGTCGGTCATCATGAGCGGCAGGTCGGAATTCGTGTTCTTGATGTCGGCTTCGGCCTTGGCCTTGGTGCGGGCATCGGCGGACGGGGTGAGGCCGTTGGTTTCGTCGATGGGCGCCGGCTCGGATTTCTGCTGCGGCTCCTGCGACTGGTCGCTGTCGGCGGATTCTGCGGCGGAGGTGCCGCCGGGATAAAGTTCGTTCACGCCCTGCACGATGCGGTCGAATTCGCTTACCAGGCGGTCGTCGGAGCGGACATCCACCTTGCTGTCGAGCAGAGCGTTGAGGGCCTGATCAAAATTCTGCCGCGCGTCATCTGACTTGCCGGCGCGATAGTTGGCGAGACCGGACTGGTACTGGCTTTCGGCGCGGCTCACTAAATCGGCAACCGGGTCGGGCAGCGGAGTGATCGAGGCAGCGGACTCTACGGGAGCGGATTTCTGCGCCGGAGCATCATCTTGTTTTTGGGCTTGCGCTTCTTGTGCCTGAGCACGAGCCTGAACCGCGGCTTGCTTCGGCTGGGAAGCCGCCGACGCCTTCGATACAGCAGGTGCCATGGCATGCGGAGGCAGCAGCGTAGCTGTCTTCTGCGCCGACTGGCAGGCGCAGGCCGCTACCAGGCAACCAGTCAGTGCGGCAATCCGGACATGAAGGGTGTCTAATCGCATGTCTCTCTATGAGATGCGGCACTTCTCCCTGAAGTTAGGTCGTGAATTCTACCAAAAATCGTACCTGCTGGTCGTGTAATGGTCAATCGCCGAAAAGGCACCAGCGAGGTTACTTTCGGCACAGGGCGGGATGGTTACCAAACAGAACCTCTCCGCCTCCGCTGTCCAGAGACGAAAATTCGATGCCGGCAGGCCCGGGTGGGTTGGGAGCGACGGCACAACCGGAACTACAGTTACAGTCTCCTTCCAACCCGGTGCGCGATCGATGCATCTCGCGGTGAGCCTTCTCGGCGTCCTCTGCGAAATTCTCTGCGCACTCTGCGGTTAAGGGCTTGAAAAAGCTTGAACCGCCGAGATCGCGGAGAACTGCCGCCGAGACCGCGGAGAATTCTCGGCGCCCTCTGCGGCAGTTCTCTGCGTTCTCTGCAGTTAAGGGCTTGAAAAAACCTTTACTCACACTCTCCAGTAATCGGGACGCCAGTTCTGGATTGCCTTCTTGATGTCGTTGCGCGAGAGCTTTTCGTTGAGAGCGCGCTCGGCGAGCTTGGGGACTTCGGCGTCGGAGGCGAAGCGCAGGCCGATGAGCTGGCCTTCGGTCAGTTCGGGGATGCGCGAGCGCAGGGGTTCGGGAAGAAGCTGCATCAGGCGCAGGCGCTCTTCGAGGCGGATGACGCGGTCCTGCACCTTCAGCGCGTAGAGGCGGGTTTTGAAAACCCAGGTCATCAGGGCGAGTGCAAGAAGGATCAGCAGGATGGCATGCATGTTGTCGCGAAAGTCGGCGTGCGAGAGATGCGCGAAGAAATGAATGAAGGTGAAGATCACTCCCAGCCCGATGATCGGCAGGATGAAGAAATGAAACGGCGGATCCCAACGGGCGTGATTGGCGAACGTTTGCGGCTTGTTTTCGGCCATGGGACTCTCCTTTGCGTGGGAACGTGCAAGTGTAGCAGAGCACGGGAAGGTTGAGGCCGCTTCGGGGTTCGGCGAACGACCCCACTTCTCGCGCCCAGAACGCTCGAGCAATTGCGGCACCCCTGCTTCGTGACACCATCCATTAGTTCTGAAGGATTGTACGTAAAGAGAAGACCCGATCCTTAAGGTTGCTGCCGATCTGTATTCTGGCTTCAGGCAAGGGGATTGGCATGGGGCCCGGGAAGAACCGTCGCGTGCAAGAACTCAGGGACGAACTGCAGCGATTGATGCTGGAGCAGGTTGAAAGTTTACAAGCGCAAACCTTCGGAGGACTGAACGCGGAAGAGTTGCGCAAACAAGATGATCGCCTGAAGCGCATCCGTGAAGTCTCAGCCGACCTTATGTCTGCCCTGAAAGACGGCAGACGCTGAACCCTACTCCGGTTTTTTCAAAGTAGCGCTAGAGTCGGCCTCTACGATGACATCGACCTCGGCTCCCGGCTTGAGCTTAGCTTTCTCGCCCTTGTCGTCGGTGACCTCGTTTTTGATGCGGATCTCGCGATACAGGTCGTCCCCTTCGTGGATATCGATTTGAGCTTTCTCGGGCTGGCTTGGGACGGCGGGCTTGATGACCTTCTGAACGGTCCCTCGGAGCTTCATCCGTTTCTTGGCCATAGATGCCCCCCCGGGAGCCGAATGGAGAGTTGCAGGAGATTCTAGCACTGGCGAGGCATCTGTGGACTGGGTATGCGAACCAGTGGTTCACACACCGGGAGTCCGGGCCGGGCAAGCCGGTCGACTGGCTCACCCAATCGGGCTATGCAGCGCTTATTGAACCAATGGCTCGGCGTCTTCCGGGGCGCCGTGGCGGCGGAGCAATTGCGGGAGGTTCTGCGAGAAAGCGGAGCGCGGCAGGACCATGTCGCAGCCCACTTCGTGCGCTTTCTGCTTGAGGTCTCCCTGAACGTGCGACAAAAATCCGATGATCGAGGTGCCTTTTTTCAGCTTGCTCTTGAGCTTGGGGATGAGCGTCAGCGGCTTCACGCTGTTGTTATTGAGGTCAAAGATGATGAGCGAGGGCTTCTCTTCGCCATTCTGCTGCATCTTCTCGGCCATGTCTTTGTCGGTCTTGACGAACTCGACTTTGACATTGAGCTTGCGGGCCGTTTCCTGAATCTTGGCCATAAAGAAGAGATCTTCGATGAAGGCAAAGATGCGCGAATTGACGGCTTCGCCGGCGGGCACCGGCTCGGGGTCAGGCTGGGCATACTGAGTGGCGAAGCCGGGGCGTTGGCGCCCTGCTTTGTGGCCATTGTTATTGTTGCCGGCCAGAGCGGCGCGATAGCTGTGATCCATGGGCGCGGTGTAGATGCCGTCTTTGTTTTCCCGGGACGTAGCCGGTCCGGGGCGATGCCCGCGCTGCTGATGCTGACGGCGTCCGCGGCGCCGTCGTCGGCCTCCGCCACCACCACCGCCGCCGGAGAATTTTCCTGGTCCTGCGTTCATAGTCCTCTCACACAAGTTGCAAAGATTTACAGAATTTTCAAACGATCCCGTTGACGTAGGGTTTGATCAGCGCAAAGCTCCGCCCGGCACACTTCGTTGCTACGGCGCACGTGCGGGTTGCAGTGGAACACACTATGGAACGAGCCCCAACTCTGAAACGAACCACTCTTCGATGAATGAAGACTTAAATACCCAGTACGATTTTCCGTTTATTCGGATCCGTCAGGCGCCGCCTCGGAACGGCTGGCGCGGAAGGCCTGCGCGGGAACGAGGCCTAAACGAGAACAACTTAATGGTACTCGTCCTTGGGTCTGGGCGCAAGTGGGCGGAGAGGGCGGGTTTTGCACAGGAGGCCATGGCCGGGGGATTGAAGATTTTTGATTGTTGATTGTTGAATGAAAAGCGGCAAAAGGTGCGAGGTGGGCTTGAGGGTTTCATTCAACAATCAAAAATCAACAATCAACAATTTTTACGCAAATAGTTCGAGTTCGCGCGCCCATTGCTGGGCCTGCCAGTAGTAGCCGGCAACTTCTTCAGGATCGATGCGCAAGCGGCGGCTGATCCCGGCGGCGGCTGCCCATTCTCCGCTCTCGTGGGCGAGCATCAATTGATAGATGGGACGAAGCGAGCTGGGTTGGCCAAGGAGCACGGACTTGGTGGCGGAGTCGAGCGGGATTTTTTCCAGGACGTCGGCCATCGGCATCTCGAGCATGGCATCGATCAACGACAACAGCCCGAGAAGGAACAGGTCAGACTCGCCGTGAGCCACGTGCGGGGCGAGGAGTTCGCCGAAGCGTCCGCGCACCAGGGCGGAGAGGACCAGATCGCTGGTCTTGTCTTGTCCGGCGCCGACCGCGGCGACCAGGCGCACCCACTTGCGAACGTCGCGCTCGCCGAGCATCGACATGGCGTGGCGAACGGAGTGGATTTCGTTTTTCAGGCTGAACATGGCGGAGTTGAGATAACGCAGCAGGCGGTAGCAGACGGACGCCTCAGCCTTGATGAGTTTTTCCAGCGCGGGAATGTCGAGTTCGGGGCGGGAGACTTCCTGCAGCATGTGGAGATAATTCAAACGATTCGCCGGCATGTCGCGCGTGCTCATCATTTCGGGGCGGCGAAAGAAGTATCCCTGAAAGTAGACGAAGCCGAGATCGCGGGCGCGGTGGAAATCGCGCTGGGTCTCAATTTTTTCGGCGAGCATGCGGCAGCGCCACGGCCCGAACTTGCGCATCAACGCGGCGCGTTGCTCCTCCGTGGTGAGCTGCATTTCGACCTTGATGATGTCGGCAACCTCGGCCAGCGGTTCCCGGGGATCGTCGGCGACAAAATCATCGAGCGCGATCATGTACCCCGCTTCTTTCAAGCTGTGGCATGCGGCGATGACCTCGGCGTCAGGGGCAACGCTTTCCAAAACCTCGACCACGGTCGACGTGGAGGGCAGCAGCGTGACCAGGCCTTTGAGCAGCGTATCGCGGGTGCAATTGACGAAAGCGCGGCGGCCGTCGCACAACACATCCAGGCCCATCAGCAGCGAGCGGTCGAGGGTCGCGCGCGAGGCTTCGTCGGCGTCGCCCGAGAAGGCGTTAAGCAGTCCGTCGCGGAACAGCAGCTCGTAGCCGAACACTCTTTCGTTACGGTCGAAAATCGGCTGCCGCGCCACATAGCGAAACTGCTTGACGTCGCACACTCGGGCGGGGGCGGCGGCTTGTCCTGCAGAAGAAATGTTTCCCACGATGGCTACATCGGCAGCGGAGCGGAAATCGTGAGCCGGCGGGGAGCGGCAAGTGGAAAGTGAGAGCGTCCTTAGAAATTGCCGAGGGCCGCGGTTATCGATTTACACTCGCTGCACGCCGCCGAGGGCGGTGAGGGCTGAGACGATTTTCGCCGACCACTGGGCGACTTCATCTTCGCGCAGGGTGCGTTCGGCGGACTGAAAACGGGCGCGCAACAGAGCCGAATATTTTCCGGCGGGGATGGAACCGCCGCGGAAGATTTCTACCGGGCGGAATTCGCGCAGGTCGGCGATGTGGGCGCCGGCCACGGCAGTCTGCATCTCGCCGAAGGTGGTGGTGTCGGGAAAGACAAAGGAAAAATCTCTTTCCACCGCGGGATATTTGGGCAGCGGCGAAAAATGGACCGGGCGCAGACCAAGCTTGTACAACTGCTCGAGGTCGAATTCGGCCAGGAAGACATCCTGGCGCAACTTACGGGCGGACGCGATTTCGGGATGAATCTGGCCGAACTGGGCTAGCACCGCGCCATTGAGGCGGGCACGGGCGGAGCGGCCGGGATGGAAATAGTCGGCGGCTTCGTTGTCGTAGTGCACCTCGCCCGCGAAGGCAGCCAGCACATTTTCGACGTCGCCCTTGAATCCGCGAAAGGCTTCTGCAGCCGCGGCTTGCTCGCCTTTGCTGACGTCGAGCGCTCCACCGGTGGTGAGCGAATTGCGCACCGCGGCGTAGGTTGCACCCAGGCAGGCTTTCCTTGGCTCTTCGCGTTCTGCGCCTTCGTTGCCTGCGAGTCGATAAGTGGCGCCCATCTCGAACAGCCGGGCTTCGGCGACTTCGCGATTTAGATTCCGGGCGAGCATGTCGAGCATGCCGGGCGCGAGCGAGGTGCGCATGACCGAGGCTTCTTCGCTGAGCGGATTTTCCAACTCCAGGACCTTGGCGCCGTCGAGAGAGGAAAATCGTTCGGCGTCGGCGTGAGAAATGAAGGTGAGCGACAGAGCCTCGTTGTAGCCGAGGGCGAGGGCACGCTTGCGAAACGCGGCGTCGATGGCGGCATGCGGCAACTCGACCACGGCGCCGCTGTAAGCGGGGAGCGTGTTCTCGAACTTGTCGTACCCGTGCAGGCGGGCGATTTCTTCGATCACGTCGATTTCGCGCTCGACGTCGAGACGCCAACTGGGGATGTGCACGCGAAACTGCGCGTCGCTCTGGCCTTCAGGAATCAGGTTGAATCCCAGCCGCTTCAGGAGACGGAAAATGAGGCCGGCATCGAGGCCCTCGCCGAGAATGCGGCGCACCTCGCTCACGCGGAGCACGATGGGAGCCTGGTCCATCTGGCGGGAAATTACGTCGACGGCGTCGCCAACCAATTCTCCGCCGCCGGATTCCAGAATCATTTTTGCGACCAGGTCGCAGGAGAGCACGGTGGATTCGAAATCGGCGCCGCGCTCGAAGCGGTGCGAGGCGTCGGTGTGAATTGCGTGACGGCGCGACATTTTGCGAACAGTTCCGGGATCCCACCAGGCGGATTCGATCACGATGTTGCGCGTCTTTTCGGTGATCATCGTGTCGTATCCGCCCATGACTCCGGCGAGGCCGACGGGCTTTTTGGCATCGCAGACGACAAGGTCCTCGGTAGTGAGCTTGCGCTCGATGCCGTCGAGGGTTTTGAGCGTTTCGCCTGCGCGGGCTTGGCGGACGATGATCCTGCCGCCCTCGAGCAAGTCGGCGTCGAAGACGTGGGTGGGCTTGCCCATTTCCCAGAGAACGTAGTTGGTGGCATCGACCGCATTCGAGATAGGGCGCTGGTCGAGCAGTTGCAGGCGGTGCGCGACTTTTTCAGGAGACGGTTTGATGCGAGTGCCGCGAATCACCCGCGCGGAGAAGCGCGGACAGAGTTGCGGCTCTTCGACGCTGATGGGGAAGACCGCATCGTTCGAAAGTTTGGCTGACGGCTGAGAGCTGAGAGCTGAGAGCTGTTTCAGCGGCAGGTCATAGATGGCTGCCGCCTCGCGCGCCACGCCGTAATGATTCATGGCGTCGGGACGGTTCGTTCCGATCTCGACTTCGAAGACAGTATCGGCGCCGGAGCCGAGAATGCCTTCGACGCCGATGCCGACGTCAGTCAAGTCTTCGGCGAGACGGTGGTCGTCTACCGTGAGGTCGACGAAGTCGCGAATCCAATGTGCTGAAAGTTTCATGATGGAGCTTTGGCTCTTAGCTCTTAGCTCTTGGCTCTTGGCTCTTAGCTCTTAGCCTTTAGCTAAAAGCTGAGAGCTGACAGCTAAGAGCTTCCTTTATCCGAATTGCTGTAAGAACCGCACATCGCCCTGAAAAAAGTACTGCAGGTCATCCACGCCATACTTCAAGAGAGCCAGGCGGTCGACGCCCATACCGAAGGCGAAGCCGGAAACCTTCTTCGGGTCGTAGCCGTTGTCTTTCACGAACTCGAAAACATTGGGGTCGACCATGCCGCAGCCTAGAACTTCGATCCACCCGGTCTGCTTGCAGGGCCGGCACGGAGCGTCATCATTACCGCGCTTCCCGCTGCCGCCGCAGATAAAGCAGGTGACGTAGAGTTCTGCGCTGGGCTCGGTGAATGGGAAGAACGACGGGCGGAAGTGCGTCTTCACACTCGAGCCGAACAGCGCCTTCATGGCGTGATCGAGCGTGCCCTTCAAATCGCCGAAGGTGATGTTGGTATCGACCGCGAGGCCCTCGATCTGGTGGAACATGGGCGAATGGCTGGCGTCGGGCGGATCGTTGCGGTGGACAGTGCCGGGAATGACGATGCGGATCGGCGGACGCATCTTCTCCATGGTGCGAATCTGCACCGGAGACGTGTGGGTGCGCAGCAGCAGGCGCTCGCGCTGCGGCTTGGATTGCTGCCCGGCGATGAAGAGCGTGTCCTGCGTGTCGCGCGCCGGGTGATTCGGCGGGAAGTTCAGCGATTCGAAGTTGTAGTAATCGGTTTCGACGACCGGGCCTTCGGCGACGGAATAGCCGAGCTTCTGGAAGACGGAAACGATCTCGTGCGATGTTTTGATGACAGGATGCTCGGCGCCGATGGGACGGCGCTCGCCGGGCAGGGTAATGTCGACACGATCTGTAGCGGGGGCCGAGCCGGCGGCGGCGACGTGTGCGCCTTCGACCAGTTCGGTGATGCGAGCTTTTAACTCGTTAACGCGGATTCCCGCTTCGCGCTTGGCGGTTTTGGGCGCGCCCTTTAACCAGAGATCGTTGATCTGGGTGAGGATGCCGTTTTTGCGGGCCATCCAGCGGTCGCGGAAGGATTTCAGTTCGGCGTCGTTGCGGACCTCGGCGGATTCGGAGGTGCAAGCGGCGATGCAATCGGCGGCTGCCCTTTCCAGAGCTGCCTCGGAATAGTCGGTCAGTTTGGGAACGGTGTAGGCCACGGTCTTTCGCCCCAACGGGGCTTTTGCCTCTGTGTTGGCTGTCCCCACGGCTTACGCCGTGGGCTGCATTCTTTCGCCGCTTCGCGGCTGCGCCGGTTTTCTCATCGCGCTTCGCGGCTACAGCGGATTCGGCTGACACCTGCCGATTCATCCTCTGCAAATACAGTTGATCACTAATGACAGGGACTGTGCCATGGTACGCAGAGACGTAGCGAGCTACGCCTCTGCGAATGGAATTGCTGTTTACGCCAGCGCGCCTTTGGACTGCTTCGCCAGAGTGGAAAACCCCGACGGGTCGTTCACCGCCAGGTCTGCCAGAATCTTGCGGTCCAGTTCAACGCCCGCCAACTTCAGGCCGTGGATGAACTGGTTGTAGCTCATCCCGTTGAGCTTGGCGGCGGCGCCGATGCGCACGATCCAGAGCGAGCGGAACTGGCGCTTGCGCTGCTTGCGCCCGGCATAGGAGAACTTAAGTCCGCGCTCGACCGACTCTTTAGCCGAGCGGTAGAGCTTCGATTTAGTGAGGAAATATCCGCTGGCGCGGTCTAAGATTTTTTTGCGTTTCTGGCGGCGTTTGGTTCCGCGTTTTACACGAGGCATGGACTTCTCCTTTTTTATTCCTATTTATGGCGGCTGGAGGTAAGGACGAATCGCTGTAGCGACCGATGACCTCTTCACGCGCCCACTAGTGGCCAGTGATCAGTGGTCAGTGGTCAGTAAAACTCCTCTGACCACTGACCACTAATCACTGACCACAGCTTCACTGGTACGGAATCATCCGCAGCACCTTGCGGCGATCTCCTTCGCTCACCAGGGCGGATTTGCCCAGTTTGCGTTTGTTTTTCTTATCCTTCGACGTCAGGATGTGACGCAGTTTCGCGTGTCCCCGCTTCACTTTTCCTGTCGCCGTCTTTTTGAAGCGCTTGGCGGCGCCTTTGTGGGTTTTCAGTTTCGGCATAAATCCTCAAGAACAGCCGTGAGCTTTCAGCCATCAGCTGTCAGTTTTATTTCTACTCGCTTACGGATGTCAGATGACGACTCAGACGAGGCTGGTCATTCCGAGCAACAGCGAGGAATCTGCTTATCGCAACAGCCGCGCTACGAGGCCGGCTTGGCGACCTGTTCGGGCGCCTCCGGCCGGGGCGCACTGTGCGCGGCAGCCTTCTGCTTCTCGCGCTCGCGTTCCTTATCCGACTTCTTGGGCGCCAGGATCGCGTGCAGCGTGTTGCCTTCCTGCCGCGGCCGGAACTCGACAATACTCATCGGCTCCACGTCTTTGATGAGCCGCTCCAGAATCTGGCGTCCCAGCCCGGTGCGGGTCATCTCGCGTCCACGGAAAAAGATGGTGGCCTTGACCTTGTCGCCCTCGTCCAGGAAGCGCAGCACATGATTCTTCTTGGTCTCGTAATCGTGGTCGTCCACATTGATGCGGAACTTGACCTCTTTTACGGTGATCGTCTTCTGGTGCTTTTTGGCTTCGCGCTCTTTCTTTTCCTGCTGGTAGAGATACTTCCCGTAATCCATGATCTTGCATACGGGAGGCTGCGCGGCAGGCGAAATCTCAACCAAGTCTAGATTTTTTTCGCGGGCTTTTTTGAGCGCTTCGAAGGGGGGCATGATGCCCAGCAGCTGTCCTTCGTCGTCAATCACGCGGATTTCGCGGGCCCGAATACGATCGTTGATGCGGATAAAACGTTTATCGATACTGTCCTCCGCGCTCTAAGCGACTGAGAATAAAGAATTATAACATGATGGCAGGGAAGTTTCGCGAAACCTCGCGGGATGGGTGAGAATAAGAATCGGAACGGAGAGCATCTGTGGAGTTCGTTCATGTGCCGAAATATAAAAATTCTGTTTAACTTCAAACCGCCCGCCACCGACGACGAAGTCCGTGCTGCGGCCCTGCAATTCGTCCGAAAGATCACGGGATTCAACAAACCGTCAAAGGCAAATGAAGCGTCCTTTCTCGCCGCCATTGAGGAAGTGACGATGGTTTCAAGGCGTCTTCTCTACTCGCTGGAGACCACGGCGCCGCCCAAGGATCGGGAAGAAGAGGCGGCCAAGGCCAGGGCGCGTTCGGCGCAGAGGTTTGGCACGTAGAGCCGTGTTCAAGGCGCACTGCGAAATTCACAATTTGGCCGTTCGGTGATACGCTACGTGCCCGGAGGGCGGGTGCGACTATCGCTTGAGACCCGGGACGTGGGGCGGGTGACGATCGTCCGATGCAAGGGGCGGCTGGTCGCGGGCGGCGAAGTGGAAGCCCTGCGCGAGCACATCAAGTGGCTGTTGCGCGATCGGCGCGCGATTGTGCTCCATCTTGGCGAGGTTGCGTTCATTGACAGCAGCGGCCTGGGGACCATGGTGGGCACGCTGACCAGCACGCGCCAGGCGCGGGGCGACTTGAAGCTGTGCGACCTCCCCGAGCACGTCCGCCAGGTTCTGCAGCTCTCCCATTTGACTCAGTTATTTGACGCGCACGAGTCGGAAGATAACGCGGTGGCGGCGTTCTACCGAGCTCGGGTGGAAGCCGAAACACCGGTGGCGAAGGGCAAGAGCGTGCTGTGCATCGACCGCAATGCCGACGTGGTCACCTACATTAGAGAACTGCTGCGGCGCGCGGGCTACGACGTGCATACCAGCAACAATTTGCGCGATGGATTGATGCTGATGCGGGTGACGCGTTTTGATGTCGTGCTGGTGGGAACTGGGGTGAGCGCCTCGCCGGCAACGGAGAAGAGTTTTCGAGATACGTGCGCGGCTCTGCCGGTGATTGAACTGGGCAACGATTTCTCGACGCAGGAAGCGGGACAGGCGGCGGCGAACCTGCTGGAAAAGATTGCGGCCTGCGTGCACTCTGGTCCACGGAATTAAGGTAGATCCCATTTGGCTCGGGGGCGGGACGCCCCCGCGACAGCGGGCGGGACGCCGGCGCTACCCTTCACTCCCAGCCAAGGTGAAAGACCACCAAACCATTGACAGTCTACACATAGATTATCTATGCTTGCGGAATGGCCAAGAAGCCCGAGCTGCTCCCCGGAACTCTCGACATGCTGATCCTCAAGACGCTTACTCGCACGCCATTGCACGGATACGGGATTGCACTTTCGATC
>DASTCU010000133.1:0-51610 GCA_035710825.1 Candidatus Sulfotelmatobacter sp. | reverse complement strand
CGCACCAAGATCATCGCCCGCTACCGCTCGTATCACGGAGCGACGGCGGGCAGCATCTCGCTCACCGGCGATCCGCGGCGCTGGGCCGCCGAGCCCGGCATCCCCGGCGTCGTGCGCGTGCTCGATCCCTATCACGGCATCGAGCGCGGCTGGGAGTCGGCCGAATCCTCATTAGCCACAATTGAGGAGACGATCCAACTCGAAGGCTCGCACACCATCGCGGCTTTCATTCTGGAAACTGTCGTCGGCACCAACGGCATTCTCATCCCGCCCGACGGCTATTTGCAGGGCGTGCGCAAGCTGTGCGACAAATACGGCATCCTGATGATCGCCGACGAAGTCATGGCCGGCTTCGGACGCACCGGCGAATGGTTTGCCGTCGATCACTGGAAAGTTGTGCCCGACCTCATCTGCATGGCTAAGGGACTCACGTCGAGCTACCTGCCGTTGGGAGCCGTCGGCATGCGGCATCACATCGCGCAGCACTTCCAGGACAAGGTCTTCTACGGTGGGCTGACCTACAACTCGCATCCCATGGGATGCGCCGCCGCGTTGGCGACAATCCGCGTGTATGAAGAAGACCACCTGATCGAGAACGCGAAGAAGATGGGCGGGGTGATGAAAAATCTCGGCGCTGAGATGCAGGCCAGGCATCCGTCGGTCGGCGCGGTGCGCTCGATCGGCCTGTTCGGAATCTTCGAACTGATCCGCAGCCGGAAAACGCGGCAGCCCATGGCTCCCTTCAACGGCGCGTCGGAGGAGATGGCCGCTCTGGGACGCTTCTTCCGCGAGCAGGGTCTCTATACGCTGGTGCGGTGGAACACATTCTTCACCAATCCTCCGCTGTGCATCAACGAGCAGCAACTGCGCGAAGCTTTCGCCATCATCGACAAAGGCCTCGAGATCACGGATCGCGCGGTGAAGGACTAAGCTCTCCAGCTCAGCACCATCTCTGAAAACCAAACCCACATCTCGCAAAACTCACGAGATGTGGGTGTCCCTACCCAAAATCCTTCGCTCCGGAAAACGCCTCTCGTTCACGCCGCGCTTCGTTGCGGATATCTCCCGGTGATCTTGCGTACAAAACCGTGGAAGCGGTGGACCCCGCCGGAGCCGGGGAGAAACATGTAAGGGCACTGGCCGGCGATGATCTTGATTCCTTGCTCCTGGTAGGAGTCGAGAGTTTTCTGGCTCAAGGGGCTTTTGCCGTTGGCGGCAAAAATCCAGATGCGGCGGATGCCGGCATTTGCGCAATCGGCGACCGCTCTTTCGGTTGCCGCCGGAGCGGTTATCAGGAGAGCGGCTTCCACCGGTGGTTGGATGTCTTGCACACGGGCATAGCAGGTCTGTCCCTGCACGTTGGGGGTCTTCGGGTTGACCGGAACGATGTCGTAACCTCTTCGGGTAAACTCTTTGAACAACATGATACTGAAGGACTTGGGATCGCGAGAGGCGCCAATCATAGCGATTCGTTTCTGCGCGACAAAGTCCTCGATGGTTTCAAGAGAAAGCGGCTGATGTGCCATATTCGTCCCCTTGGGTGGATTAGTTAGGCAGCTTACGCGGTTATGACGTGAATGGCAGTGATGCCGGTCACTCCTGTTTTCAAAGAAAAAAAGCGCTCCGGAAGCCTTGCCTCTTGCGGATTTGCCGACAGAGAGGCAGAATCTATGCGTCTAAGAATTGCCCGCTCGGGCAAGAGTAGGCTCCAGTGCCACTCAGGGGATAGTCCAGTATGAAGAACCAAGCGATTTTGTTGTGTTTGTGCGCGGCGCTCGCCGTGCCGGTTATGGCTCAGCAGAGCAGCACCACTTCCGATCAAACGGCTCCGGCCGCCCAGAGCGACAACCGGGCGCCCATACCGGAGCATAAGGCCACCGATTTTTGGGACGGAGATGATCCCAACCTGATCAATCTGATTACGCATCCATTTGCCAACAAGGCATACGTGCGCCGCCAGACGGAGCCCATTCGCGATCGCCTCAACGAATTGGATCAGTTGTCCTCCGAACACGGCACCATGATCAAGGACGTGGACGCGCGCGCGCAAAAAGGTCTTCAGCTAGCGTCGGAGAAGGAATCCCTCGCCGACCAGCATTCTACCGATGCCGGCACCAAAGCTCAGATGGCGCAGACTGCAGCCACCGAAGCTTCCACCAAGGTTGCGGCGACCGAGCAGATGGTCGCCAACCTCGACCAATATAAAGGCAGCGCGCAGACCGAGATCCGTTTTCACTCAGGACAGAGCACGTTGAGCAAGACTGCCAAAGATGCTCTGGACCAGATGGCCACACCCCTGAAAGATCAGCGCAGCTACATCATTGAAGTGCGCGGGTTCGCTCCCGGACGCGGGCAGGCTGCTATTGCCAGTTCACAGAAGATGGCACAGTCTGTGGCTCGGTATCTGGTGCTCACGCATAACATCCCGGTTTATCGCATCTACGTGCAGAGCATGGGCAATGCATCAAGCAATGCCGAAGACACATCTGCGAAGCACGCAACCGGCGCACGCGTCGAAGTCAGTGTGCTCAAGAACGATCTGGCGAGCACCGCACAGCGGTAATTCGATCTGCAGCAAGAACAGGCGAATCGGGCTCCCGGTTCGCCTGTTTCATTTCGGGAAAAATCCCCCCAGTGTGATTTGAATCACAGACCCCCGCATCTAATCCAAGCCATGATCTCGAAAGATGGCTCACACTTCCCCAGAAGTAGTGGGCTATCGTAAGGTGGAACCGTCCCTTGCGGAAGGGAGTTGCCGCGCGCTGTTGCTCTTCGTTGAGGCCATTCCAAAGGCGAAGGTAGCACAGTTGGGTCCAGCGATTTCTGAGAAGTGAGGTTGGCTATGAGTTTTGCCGATCGGCTAGGAGCTATTGGAACTTCCGCAAACTGGCTGCGAACGTGGCCTCGACGCTACAGCTTGGCCGTGTTTGTAGTGGCCTTGGCCACTCTCGTTCGTTACGCCCTGGAGCTTCGTCTCGGTCCATTTCCGCCGTTCCTGCTCTTTGTACCCGCCATTATCCTGGTTGCCGTGCTCGCAGGCTTCGGGCCGGGCATCCTCGCGACCTTTCTCTCGGCTGTGTCCGTTGCGTACTTTTATTGGATTTCTTTCGATGTGTCCGGCACGGGCCGCATCGCGCACGTGGTCGCTCTCCTGCTCTTTTGCGCCATCGGATTAATCACCAGTCGCCTTGCCAACTTGTACCGCCGGCACGATGCCAGGCTGCGGGAATTTGAGAGAGTAGTCGAAAACCTGGAAGAAATGATCGTCGTCGTAGACCGCGACTACCGCTATCTAATCGCCAACCGTGCCTTCCTGAATTATCGGGGCATGAAAAGAGAGGACGTAATTGGCCGACATCTCTCGGAAATACTGAATCCAGCAGTTTTCGATGCGACCGTCAAGGAGAGGCTGGACGACGCCTTTCAGGGCAAGATCGTGCAATATGAAATGAGCTACCAATATCCCGATTGGGGCGATAGGGACCTGCTCATCAGTTACTTCCCGATTACTGGTCCAAGCGGCATTGACCGGGTCGCATGCATGTTGCAGGACATCACCCGTCTGCGAGCGGCAGATCGCTCTCTGAGATTGTTCCGGACGTTGATTGATCAATCCAACGACGCCGTCGAGGTAGTCGATCCGGAAACCCTCCGCTTTCTGGACGTGAATGAGAAAGCTTGCCGCGATCTGGGGTACACGCGCGGAGAGTTGCTGTCAATGACGGTCTATGACATCGATCCAAATTTGAATGAGACGGTCCGCGCGAACGTTGTAGACAGGTTGCGGAATGGAGAATTCCTCCTTAAGGAAAATGTTCACCGGAAGAAGGACGGCACGACGTTTCCCGTGGAAAGCAGCATGAAGCATGTGAGCCTGGATCGCGACTACATTATCGTCGTATCCCGCGACATCACCGACCGCAAGCGATCCGAAGCGGCCTTGCGCGAAAGCGAGGACCGGTACCGCGACCTGGTCGAACATAGCGAAGATCTGGTCTGCACCCATGATCTAGAGGGAAATCTGATCTCTGCGAATGCCGCTCCGGCTCGGCTTCTCGGCTACGAAGTTGCGGAACTGCTGAAGATCCCGATGCGCGAACTCATCGCCCCCGACTTTCGCGAGCACTTTGATGACTATCTTGCGAGGATCATGAACAATGGCACCGACAAGGGCTTGCTGTGCGTCATGACCCGAGGCGGAGAGCGCAGAATTTGGGAGTATAGCAACACGCTCCGCACCGAAGGCGTGGCGTCCCCGATTGTCCGAGGCATGGCGCGCGACGTCACAGAACAGAAGAAGGCCGAAGCGGCCTTGCACACCTCTGAGCAACGTTACCGGCTGTTGTTCGAAAAGAACATTGCGGGGGTCGCCATCTCCCAGAATGGACAAGTAGTCGATTGCAATGATGCCTGGGCCCAGATGCTCGGGTACGACTCTGCGGAGAAGATTTGCGGTCGCCAGACAAAAGACTTTTATTTCGACCCCCGCGACCGGGCGCCTCTGATCCAGAAGTTACGCCAATCGGACGCGCCGCTCAGTGGGGAAGTACAACTCCGCCGAAAAGATGGCACGCCCGTATGGGTCCTGCTTAATTTCGTAATTCCTTCAGGATCCGTAGACGGGACCGTCGTGCAAGCCACTGGAATCGATATCACGCGACGCAAGCAAATGGAGGAGTCACTGCGGCACCGCGAAGAAGATTACCGCAGTTTTGTAGCCCATAGCTCAGAAGGCATTTTCCGCGAGGAGTTGGATGCGCCCCTGCCCATTGACCTGCCGGAAGACGAGCTGGTTCACCGCATCATCCATGAATCCTACCTGTCAGAGTGCAACGACGCTATGGCCAAAATGTATGGCTTTGAATCGAGCAAACAATTCGTAGGAAAGCGTCTGACGGAGTTGATGGTGGCCGATGATCCACGCAACATCGCAGTGACTCGGGAGTACGTCCGGTCAGGCTTCCGCCTGCTGGAACGCGAGTCGCATGAGGTGGACGCGCAAGGCAATCCCAAGGTGTTCCGCAACAGCATCACCGGTATCGTAGAGAACGGAAAGCTGGTGCGGACCTGGGGAATCCAACGCGATGTCACCGAGCAAGTCAGAATTGAGGAGGCGCGATGTAAGGCCGTGGACGCACTCCGTGCCAGCCAGCGAGAGCTGTCTGAGATCGCCCAGCAATTGGAGACACAAAGGTCTCGCTTGATCGAAGCCCAGGCCGTGGCAAAGATCGGCAGTTGGGAAATCGACCTGCCGAGTCTCCAGATAACGTGGTCCGAGCAGACGCATCGGATCTTTGAGACCGACCCCTCCCATTTTCGCCCCAGGCGTCCGGACTTCGTGCAACTTGTTCATCCGGAAGATCGCGCGAAGGCAGACGCGGCTTTTGAAGTTTCGCTAGAAAACCGTGCGCCTTCTAAGCTGGAATATCGCATTATCTTGGCAGACGGCCGCGTCAAAATCCTGGAGGAACACTGGAAGGTTTTTCACGATGAGCAAGGACGCCCAGTTCGCCTCGTGGGTACTTGCCAGGACATTACGGATCGCAAGCACGCGGAGGAGGCACTGCGTAGAAGTGAAGAGCGCTTCCGCGTGGCGCTGAAGGATTCTCCCATCGCGGTTTTCAGTCAGGACAAAGACCTACGTTTTGTATGGGTTTACAACTCGCAGTTGCTGAAACCGGAGGAAGTCATCGGCAAGACGGACGAAGAATTGATGGGGGTACAGAAAATAAAGCAACTGGTCGAACTGAAGCGCCGAGTCCTTAAAACGGGCATAGCGCTGCGGCAAGAAGTCCCGATTTTACATAACGGCAAAAAATATTGCTATGACATGAGTCTCGAGCCGGTTTTTGACGCCAACAAGAATGTTATCGGGATCACGGGCGCCGCCGTCGATATCGCCCGCCTCCGAGAAATGACTGATCGCTTGGAAGATGCCAAAAATAGGCTTACCAGGGAAAGGTCTTATCTGGAGGACGAGATTCGGAGCGAGTTGGGGTTTCAGGAGGTCATCGGGCGCAGTGCGTCTCTGCATGAAGTGCTGACAAAAGCACGTGTCGTGGCACCCACGGATTCAACGGTGTTGCTGCTGGGAGAGACGGGAACAGGGAAGGAACTGATTGCGCGCTCGGTGCATGCGCTGAGTACGCGGCACGACAAGACCTTCGTCAAGCTCAATTGCGCTGCCGTCCCTTCCGGCTTGCTCGAAAGCGAATTGTTTGGCCACGAAAAGGGCGCTTTTACCAGCGCTGTGACCCAGAAGGTCGGGCGAATTGAGTTAGCCGATAAAGGAACACTTTTCCTCGACGAGATCGGTGAACTGCCCCTGGAACTCCAGCCCAAGCTTTTACGGGTATTGCAGGATCGTGAGTTCGAACGCCTCGGTGGAGTGCACACCTTGCGCGTGGATGTACGCATCATCGCCGCGACCAACCGCGACCTGCAGCAGGACCTTTTCGACAAGAGATTTCGCGAGGATCTCTTTTACCGATTGAATGTCTTCCCCATAGAATTGCCACCGTTGCGCCAGCGCCGAGCGGACATCCCAATGCTGGTCCAATATTTCATGCGCAAGCATGCGGCGCGCATGGGAAAGGCAATCGAAATCATTCCACCAGAGACCATGCATATTCTGCAGCATTGGAACTGGCCCGGAAATATCCGCGAACTTGAGAACATGATTGAGCGCATGGTGATCTTGAGTAAAGGGATTGTGCTAGCGGCGCCGCCGGCAGAATTGAGCGTCCCGCAGGAGTTGGTTCAAGACGATCTTTCGGACATGGAGCGCGAGCACATTATTCGTGTCTTGCGCGATACCAACGGCGTGCTGTCCGGAATCGACGGAGCCGCCAGCCGCCTTGGCTTGAAACGCACGACATTGCAATCGATGCTGAAGCGGTTCGGAATCGAACCCGGAGAGTACCGGCGCGCAAACGGAACCTTCGGACGAGCGTAGGTGTCCGGATTTACGGTGGTTCGCGGAATCAAGCCAAAACGTTACCTACAAGTGTCGCCGTGCCCCCGTATCCCAGTGGTGAGCTTTTAATTCCTATTTCGTGAGCCGGTTGTATTTTTTCAAAACCTCGCGCAGTCGCTCGTGTGGCAATGCGATTACCGTGTGGTTGTTAATGCCCGTCATCGTCTGGGCCGCGACCATCGCGTTCACGACTGCTTCTTCAGTCGCTTGTACGGTTGCCAAAAAAATAGGATCCAGCGAATCGTTCGGAAGCATCGTCAACTGGTGCAATCCCTTGGTGCCCACAGCGCCAGGATTGGCCGTGGAAAAAGCGATAAAAATGTCGCCCGAGCCGTCGCCGGAATAACTGCCGTCGCGGCCCAGCCCCAGCGAAATTTTCTTCGCGATCCGCTTCAGTTGCGTCGGAATGAGTGGCGCATCCGTGGCCACCACGACGATGATTGATCCGATATCCTTCTGCCAAACCGTGTGCTCGGGAACCTCGCGTCCCACGTTAATGCCCGCAATGCGCAGTTGCTCACGCGATCCGTAGTTGCACTGCACCAGCACTCCGACCGTATAACCTCCCTCTTTCTGTTCGAGCACTCGCGAACTGCTTCCGATGCCGCCTTTGAATTCGTTGCAGATCATGCCGGTGCCGCCGCCTACATTGCCTTCTTCGACCGGACCCGAGTGCGCCGTGTCCAGCGCATGAAACGCGTCTTCGGGTTTCACGTGGAAGCCGTTGATGTCGTTCAGATAGCCATCCCACGTTTCTGCTACCACCGGTAAAGACCACCAGTAGCCTTCCATGTCCGGCGAACCGCGCTTGACCTTCCATGCGATCACGGCGTCGCGCACCACTCCTACGCTATGCGTGTTGGTAATCATCACCGGCCCGTTGAGGAATCCGGAATCATCCACCCATGTCGTGCCGGTCATCTCGCCGTTTCCGTTGAGTGTGAACCACGCGGCAAAAACGGCGTCGTTGCTGTTCTTGCCCCGGGGATGAATGGCTGTCACTCCAGTGCGCACCGGGCCCTTACCGATTTCCAGTTTGCCCTCGCCCGAGATCAGCGTGGTGTGGCCGACTTCCACGCCTTTGACGTCGGTGATTGCGTTGTTTGGACCTGGGGTGCCATCAAACGGGACACCCAGATCGCGAGCCCGCGGCTTGGATTGCGCGACTAGTGTGGCGGCGAGAAAAGCGATCGCAAGAAAGATGGCGAAGAAGCGTACCCAGCGGGACATGGGGCCTCCGGCAAAACAGGCAGTATATAGGAATGTCTGCAGGGTACGCATTGTGCTGTTTGGTGCGCCCGGAGCCCGATTGCGCTGGAGTACAATCGCTGGAAGACGAACTTCCCTGGGGGTTGAGATGGATATCTGGAAGAAAGCGACAGTGCTAGCTTCGATGGGGGCCGGGGTGATTTTGTTTATGAAGAGAAAGTATCCAGCAGGTGTGCTGGCGACCGGGGTCGGATTGGCAGTGCTGGCTTCGGAGTATCCGGATCAATTCGAGAAAATGCGCCGGTCTCTTCCTGACTACTTCGATCGTGGCATGCAGGTGATGGAGATGGCCGCGAAAGCCGGCAAGCGAATCACGGAAGCGGCAGGGCAAAGCGCCGTGGACCGGTGGGAAGAAATCGGCGGCTGAGAATAAGGTCTCTGGCCAGACAATAGCGGGAGCCGGAAGCCGAAAGCCGAAAGCCGGAAGCCGAAAGCCGAAGCTGAAAGCCGAAAGCCGGAAGCCGAAAGCCGGAAGCCGAAAGCCGCTACTCGATGCCGAGCTGCTTCCGGGCGTCCGGGCTGAGCCGTTCGGGGGTCCAGGGCGGGGTCCAAACAACATTGACGGCGACATTGCGGATGCCGGGCAACTGCTCAATGCGCGATTTTACCTGCATGCTGATGTTGACGTGCTCCGGGCAGCCTTGCGCGGTCAACGTCATCTCGACATTAACGTCCTGTTTGCCATCATCTACCGGCGCGAAATCGACCTTGTAGATAAGTCCCAGGTCCACGATGTTGACCGGGATCTCCGGATCGTAGCAGCTCTTTAACGCACTCAGCACATCTTGTTCCGTAACTGGCATGCAGGAATTCCTCTGATTTAGTGTACAACGTGATGAATGACAGTGCCTCCCCGGTGCGTCTGCAGGTTCCGCCGGGAGCCTCATTTTGACCACGCTAGCCGGTCGTCTGCTACAGTCTTTCCCATGATGAGTCCAGAGACCAAGCACAAGATCCAACTCGCGTTACTGGCGGCGCTGGTGCTGGCGACTCTCCGCGCAGGTTACATCCTTTACCAGCGTCATCAGGAACGGCTTCGCATCGAACAGGCGAAGAAGGCGCAGAACGTCGGATATTCCAACCCGGATTACTACGTCCATCCCAAAAAGCTATATCCCTACGACTTGAAGACTGCCAAACAGCTCACGCAGCAGCCGGCATGGGTCAAAGAGGGATATCGTTACACTTACTATCCCTACGATCCGGCGACTAAGAAGGTAGACTTTGCGCACGAGGCGGGACTGCTGGGCCCGATCGAGAAGCTGGCCATCAAAGACGTAGTTACGGCAACGTCGGCCGCCGCGGGGCACAAGAAGCAGGTCATGGCAGTATTTCAGAAAGAAGGGAAGTCCTACGCCGTGCCCATTGGATATGAGGGGGAGGGGGAGTACAAGATTTATTCGGACGAGATGTTTTTCGTGGAAGATCCCCACGAACTATACAAACACTGGCCCCCGGATGTGTGGCAGGCGGTGGAGCAGCACCAGGTAAAACCGGGCATGAATGAGATGCAGGCCGATTTCGCCATCGGCATGGGAGTTCCCGATCGTGGCGATACGACGGAGCAAAAGACCGTCCATTATCCAAATGGGGGCAAGCCGCTCGTCATTATGTATGAGGACGGGAAAGCGGCCCAGATTAAGCCGGATTCGCCGGCGTCCTAGATGCCATGTCTTTCCCGGCCTGTGAAGCTCATCCTGTGCTACCATCCCGGGCTAGTTCGAGGTGTCCCAGACAATGACGACCCCCCTGAGGCCGTTAAGCACTGGCGAATTGCTCGATCGCACATTTTCGCTTTACCGTAGCCACTTTGGCTTATTTCTTGCGATCTATGCCCTCCCTCACCTGTTCGTTCTTGCCTTTCAGTGTCTGGGCGTTGCTCTGGAGCCGTCTGGCACGCAACTGGCCAACCTCTTGGCACGCTTGCCTTGGTTTTATGGAGCGATCGTCCTGACGTGGATCTTCGGCGCTATCTCGCAAGCTGCCACGGTAATGGCTGTATCCCAGGTGCATCTCGATCGCTCAACCAGCGTCATCGATGCCTACTCGCGGGTGAAAAAGCATCTTCTGGGAGTGCTAGGGCTGTCCTTCATGGTGGGGCTCGCGGCAGGCGCGTGCCTGATCTTGATCGTGCCGGGCATCATGCTTTTCGTTATGTGGTCTCTCTCGGTGCAGGCGAAGGTTCTCGAAGACAAGGGTGTCTTCGATGCTATGACAAGGAGTTCCGACCTTACCCGCGGACGGCGGTGGCGCATCTTTGTTATATGGATATTGTTTTTTCTCCTGGCGATTGTCGTAAGCCAACTGCTGCAGTGGCCCATCAACCTCGCGGCCGGCGTCAGCGGCAGTCTTGTCCTGCAGCGTGTTTCGCCCATCTGGCAGATCGCTTCGCTGGCCGCGACTTTCATTTCCGAATGCCTGGTGGGGCCCCTGGCCACGATTGCTTTCTCTCTGATTTATTACGACGAGCGGGTGCGCAAAGAGGCCTTTGATCTGCAATTGATGATGATGACGCTGGACGCGCAGCCGGCCGCAAATTCCCCCGTACAAGTCGGAGCATGACCACCAGCCGGACTTTCATCCTGATCGGTCTGTTGATTCTGTGCCCGCTCTGCCGCGCTGAATCGACGAGCGCCAGCCCGCTCACTACTGCCGAATATCGCGCGGAACTGGACCACCTCCTGGCAGCCACGCAACAGCTCAACAGTTCGGGTAGTTCCGTTCCTGAACCGCTGCACAAGCTGCCTCAGACCTGGCATGTTCGCGCGGATCAGCGCGAATTTGCCATCTCCACCGAAGGTCTGCAACGCGACATTCGGCGTTATGAAAAGGAGCAGACCGCCGATCATGCCATCGCTATCCGCACGCGCCTGCAGGCCTTGCGCCGCGAGATCGACGGATACGAGAAACCTGCTGCCGATTATTCCGCGAACCGGGCACAGTTGAACTCCATTCTGGCACGCCCCGAATTTCGCGACGTGCGCGGCCCGGGATGGTTCGACCGGCTGAAGCAATGGCTGGTTGACGCCCTGATCAATCTCTTGCGCCGCCTGTTTCGTTCAACCGCAATTCCCACCGTCAGCAAGTTCGTGGTTTACGGGTTGATGGGCATCGCACTGTTGGCTCTGGTTTTCATTGCGTACCGCGCAATCTGGCGCGATCGCTCGGCACAGGAAATTGTCCCGCGAGATCTCCCGGTCTCAGCCAAAGAGTGGACGATCTGGCTGACCGAAGCCCGCGCGGCCGCCGCCAAAGGCGAGTGGCGCGAAGCCATTCATCTCGCGTACTGGGCGGGCATTTCTTCTCTCGAGCGGCAAGGCTTCTGGAAGCCGGACCGGGCTCGGACTCCTCGGGAGTATCTGCGTTTGCTCTCGGGTTCCAGCGAGCATCGCGAGACCCTGACCGCGCTGACTCGTATCTTCGAGCTTGCCTGGTACGCAAAGCGCGAGGCCAGCGAACGAACTTTCTCCCAGACGCTGACAGAATTGGAGAAGCTGGGATGCCGCTGACCATGGACCCAAGAGACCGCAAGCTGCTCATTGCCGCAGCCGTCATCTTTGTGCTGCTGATCGCAGCCGCGGCAATCTTTGGCGGAGATGCGGGCCGGAAGCTGCAAATTCCAAGCAGCTATTCCACCGCTTCCGGAGGCGCCAAGGCCGCTTACCTGTTGCTCTCTGGCGCAGGTTACAAGGTAGAACGCTGGGAAAAGCCGCTGAACGAGCTTCCATCCACGGCGGCGACTTTGATTCTCGCGGAGCCCAATGAGGCTCCCACACGAGAAGAGCGCGAGCGGCTGAAAGCCTTCATCTCAGCTGGTGGGCGGGTGATCGCAGCCGGGATGTTTGCCGGAACCTTTCTGCCGGAGAACGACTCGCTGCCCGAGTTTGTCAGCGGCATGACCTGGAAGAAGGCGTCGGCACTTGCGCCTTCCGAGATCACGCGCGCGGCGCCGGAGATTGTTCTTGCTCCCGAATCGCGCTGGCGGGACGATTCCCCGGCGTACGCACTCTATGGCAACGAAGAACAGACGCTGGTCGTCAAATATCCTTACGGTCGCGGCGAGGTGCTGTGGTGGGCCTCGGCGACTCCCCTAACCAATGCCGGCCTCAAGGAAAAAGGTAATCTCGAATTCTTTCTCGGCTGCGTCGCCGCTTCAAAGAATGGCATTCTCTGGGACGAATATATCCACGGCTACCGCGAGACGCTGGCGCTCTCGATTGCGCATTCTCCCGTGAAGTGGCTGATGTTGCAGTTGGGACTGCTCGCACTTGCAGTGCTGGCGACGTTTTCACGCCGGAGCGGTCCGGTTTGGCAGCCCCCCACCGATGTCCGCCTTTCGCCGCTGGAATTTGTGCAGACACTTGGCGGCCTGTACGAACATGCCGCAACCGCATCCGTTGCGGTGGATATCTGTTATCAGCGCTTTCGTTATTGGCTGACGCGACGGCTCGGGCTGGCATTTAACGTTTCGATTAACGATCTGGAAACAGCGGTGCGGGAGCGCTGGTCGCTCAGCGATGATCATTTCGCAGCCATCCTGCGGCGATGCGAGTCGGCCAAAACCGATCCTTACCTGCAAGGCCCGGAGGCGCTGCACCTCGTGCAGGAACTCGATCAATACGCAATACGGCTCAGACTGTTTCAAAGCGGCCGGAAGGAGAAAGCCGAATGAACGCTGTCCCAGAACTGGTGCGACACATTCGCGATCACATGGGCAAGGTGGTCGTCGGGCAGGACGAGCTGCGAAATCAATGCATCATCGCGCTGCTGTGCCGGGGGCATGTTCTGCTCGAAGGCGTGCCGGGAATCGCCAAGACCTTGACTGTAAAAGCGCTCTCGCGCCTGCTGCATCTCGAATTTCAGCGGGTGCAGTGCACCTCCGATCTGATGCCCGCCGATATTGTGGGCACTAACGTTCTCAACATGTCGACCAGCGCATTTCAGCTGCATCCGGGGCCGGTGTTCACCGATCTGCTGTTGGTGGACGAAGTCAACCGCATGCCTCCGCGCACCCAGGCCGCGCTCCTCGAATGCATGGAAGAGCACCAGGTCACGATTGACGGAAAGGGATATCCCCTCTCGCAGTTTTTCACCGTGTTTGCCACTCAGAATCCGATTGAGTTCGAGGGAACCTATCCCTTGCCCGAGGCTCAGCTCGATCGTTTTCTGCTCAAGCTCCGTGTGCCCTATCCCGCGCAGCAAGACGAGGTGCAGTTGTTGGCCAATGTGCAGAACGGGTTCGAGTCGCGCGAGTTGGACAAGATGGATCTCACCCCCGTCGCTCCCGAGTTGCTTGCGCAGGCGCAGCAGGAAATCAAAACCGTCACCGTGCAGGAAGCACTCTTCACCTACATCGTGCAAATCGTGCGTAAGACGCGGGATTGGCCGTCACTTTCGCTGGGCGCGAGCCCCCGTGCCGCCGTCAGTTTGATGGCCGCCTCGAAGGCGTATGCGGGCATAGATGGCCGCGATTATGTGATCCCAGACGACGTAAAGGCCGCCGCGCATCCGGTACTGCGGCACCGCATCATGCTGCGGCCCGAGGCTGACCTCGAGGGCATTACGCCCGATCAGGTGCTGGACGAGGTATTGCGGGCGGTGGAAGTTCCCAAATGAGAGGTCTGGTTTGAGCGACTTGGGCACGCTGCGTCCACCGGAGATTGAAGCCCCGGCGCAATCCTACAATCGCCTCGGCGTCGCGTTCGGCGACCGCTTCTTCATGCTGCTATTTGTGGGACTCGCCTGGCTCGGGCCGGCCTTCTTCGACCGGCGCTTTGTCTATGCCATGTTGGCGTGGGATGCCATGGTTGTCCTGTCATGGCTCGCCGATCTGGCCCAGTTGCCCAAGCCGCGGCAGCTCTCGATAAAGCGCACGTGGCGCTCTCCAGCGGCATTATCGCTCCACTCAGAAATTGAAATCACTCTCACGAATTCCTCGCGCAAAAGCATTTACGCAACCATCATCGATACCATTCCACTGCAGCTGACAGAAGTACCTCCCCGCCTCCGTCTCCGAGTCAGCCCGAACGATGAAGCATCGGTGACCTATCGCGTATGTCCCACGAAACGCGGTGACGCCAAGCTCGACGCGTGCTACCTGCTCTACCAAAGTGTGTTGCGCATCGCTGAGCGGTGGGTTTCCGCACCACTCCAACAGACAGTGCGGATCTATCCCAACCTGGAGGAAGCCAAGCGGTATTCGATGTACCTCCTGCGTAGCCGCCAGTTTGCGCTCGAGAAACGCTACACGCGAGTGCGCGGCATCGGACGCGAGTTCGAGAGCCTCCGCGAATATCAACTGGGAGACGAGTACCGCGACATCTGTTGGACCGCTGCCGCCCGCCGCGCCAAGCTGGTCACTCGCGTGTATCAGATGGAGCGCAGCCAGACGGTATGGATCGTAATCGACTCTGGGCGCCTGATGCGGGCGCGTGTAGGTGGGCTCAGCAAGCTGGATCAAGCCGTGAACTCCGCGCTGAGCCTGGCTCAGGTGGCGCTGTATTCCGGTGATCGGGTGGGCCTGATCGCATACGGACGTGCCGTCCGCCAGCAGCTTCCCGCCGCGAAGGGCAGCGCGCACCTGCGGCACTTTATCGAGCAATTGGCGATGGTCCGGGAGGAAGGCTCCGAAGCCGACCACCTGCAGATGGCTGGCCGGCTGCTAACCGATCAGAAGCGCCGCAGTTTGATCGTGTGGCTCACCGACCTCGCCGAAACCGCCATGACTCCCGAAGTGATCGAGGCCGCCTCTATCATGATGCCTCGCCATCTCGTCCTGTTTGTCGTTATCGGCCAGCCCGATCTCCGAGACCTCGCCGCCAGGACTCCGCAGACCGAGTCAGAAATGTACCGCGTCGCGGCGGCACAGGAGATGGTGCATCGCCGCGAGTTGTTGCTGGCGCAATTGCGCGAGCGCGGCGCTCTGGCGCTGGAGGTCACCTCGGGCGCCGTGTCGCCGGTTCTGGTCAACGCCTATCTGCAGATTAAGGAGCGGAATCAGTTGTGACACGCTTGTGCGCCAAACCGAACAGGTAGACGCACAGAAGCACAAACATCGCGCCCGCGAGGCCGAACTTCAGTGGGATCGCGAGTCCGGTGGGAGACACGAAAGCTTCGAGCAGGCCGGCGATAATCAGAATCGGAATCGTTCCCAGCAGCAGTTGCACCGCCTCCGAACCGGCGCGCGCGAGAGATTCTCGTCGCGGCAAGACTCCGGGAAACAGTAGTCCTTGTGCAATCCGCAGGCCCGCGCCGCCTGCGATGAAGATAGCCGGCAATTCCAGCACGCCATGCGGCGCTACGAAACTCCACAACTGCAGGCTCATCCCCGCAAGCCAGCAGGCCATGCCGATGACCCCGATCAGGAGCCCGTTGAACGCCATCATGTAGATGGTCCCCAATCCCGCTGTAATGCCGAGCGCGAAGGTGGTGAACCCAACGCTCATGTTGTTGGTCATGATGAAGCTCGAGGCCAGCGGTTTGATGCCGACAATCGAGTGCGTCCACATTTGGTGCCGATCGATCGTCTCCACCATCTGCGGCCCGAGCAGCTTTACTTTGAAATCCGGATTCTGATAAGTAAGCACCGCCCCGGCCAGGCCGGCGATTGCGAAGATCGCAGTGGCCAGCGCGCAATGCCGCCAATTCCGGCGAAACGCCGCTGGATACGTGTTCCAGAAAAACGACAAGGCCGCCATGGGACTCGCCCTGTGCCCGGAATAGATGGTATTGTGGGCGCGGACCAGCAACTGGTTGACATAGCGCGCAAAATGGACAGAGCCGCGGTCCTCGCGGATCGCGGCCAGATCGGCGGCCGTCTGGCGGTAAAGAAGGCTGAGTTCCTGCAGGTCGGAACGCGAAAGCGACTTCAATCCCGCACGGTCGCTTTGGTTGAGCAGCGACTCCAGTTTGCTCCAGTGCGGTTTGCGCTTCTCCAGCCAGCGAGTGGAAATCATCGTGGAAACATTCGATCAACTGAACATTGACACGCCCGAGCAAATCGCGCTGGAACTGCCTCTGGCGGGCGTCGGCAGCCGCTTTCTGGCGATCGCCATTGATACTTTAATCCAGGTCGCGCTCTATCTCATAGTGGCAATCATTTTCATTTTCACGCTGCCCGTCGGCTCTTCGGTCGTCAGGTTCTTGCCCCGGCTGGTTGGGCCGGCCATGGCCATCTTCATTCTGTTCGCGGTTTACTGGGGTTATTTCGCGATCTTTGAAATTGTCTGGAAAGGCCAGACGCCAGGCAAGCGTTATGCAGGGATCCGCGTGATCAAAGAGAGCGGGCGGCCGATCAATGCCTTTGAGTCGATTGGGCGCAATTTCATGAGAGCCGTCGACGGCATGCCCGGATTCTACGGTGTGGGCCTGGTCGCGATGATGCTGAACCGGCAAAGCCGTCGCCTGGGAGATTTTGTGGCAGGTACGGTTGTCGTGCATGAGAAACCCACCGAGGAAATCCGGCCCACTTGGAACACCGCGGCTGTGGCGGGTTCCGCGAGCAGCGGCATGGGCCAGGTGACGGCCGACGAACTGGTGCTGGTTGAAACGTACCTGAGCCGGCGATGGGAACTGGATCCGGAGGTCCGTCTCAGGACCGCCATTCAGATCGCCGATCGCGTCAAGACAAAAACCGGAATGCAGCCGCAAGGGCATCAGCACGTCGATGACTTTCTGGAAGAGGCGGCCCGCAAGATTCGCGATAGCGGGCGATTTCAATCGTGATTTCGTTGTCTATGAGCCTATACACGTCGGCTCGCGAAAATTTTGCTTCGCTGCATCGAAAAATCCGTTAGCTCCCACGCCGAAAAATTATTGACCAGAACCCTGCCTAACCGTAACCTTGAATCGATGTCATCTCACGTCCATCACCGCCATCATCATCACGCGCACGGCGCGTCGGCGGGGGTGCACCTGAGATTGCTGAATTAATCGAAAAGCACTTTTCAGGAATCAGGCCCGCTGAGGCGAATCGCTCAGCGGGCTTTTTGTTTTGCCGGAAAGGATCAGGAGTATGAGCGCGGAACTGGACTTCGAAAAAATGAGTGGCCTGCTGCCCGCCGTGGTGCAGGACGCGGGGAACGGGGAAGTGCTGATGGTGGGATTTATGAATCGTCAGGCGCTGGAGCAAACGTTGCAGATCGGCTACGTAACCTTCTTCAGCCGCACGCGCGGTCAACTGTGGATGAAAGGCGAAAGCTCAGGCAACCGGTTGCGGATCGTCTCCGCCCTCACGGATTGCGACCGCGACACGTTGCTGCTACGCGTCCAGGTCGAAGGCCCGGGTGTGGTCTGCCATCGCGGAACTCGATCGTGCTTCACGGAGGAAATTTCCGTCCGTCTCGCCGAAGCCGCGACCACAAAGGAGGCGCGATGAAGCTGCGCATCGGAATCCCTAAAGGCAGCTTGCAGGAAGCCACCATGCAATTGTTTGCCCGCGCCGGACTTCCCGCCTATACCAATGGCCGCTCGTACTTCGCCACGACCGCCGATCCTGAGATCGATTGCATGCTCATCCGGGCACAGGAGATGGCTCGCTACGTCGAACATGGCGCAATTGACGCCGGACTGACCGGTCTCGACTGGGTCATTGAGAGCGGGTTAGAGGTCGTCAAGGTGAGCGATCTGATTTACGCCAAGCGCAGCCGCGGCAAAGTGCGTTGGGTGCTGGCCGTGCCCGAGGACTCGCCGGTGCAGCGCGCGGAAGATCTGTCCGGTCGAATTGTTGCCACCGAATTAGTGAAGGTCACCCGCGACTATTTTCAAAGCAAGGGAGTTGAAGTTCGTGTTGAGTTTTCCTGGGGCGCGACTGAGGTGAAGCCTCCCATGCTGGCCGACGCGATCGTCGAAGTGACTGAGACTGGGAGTTCTCTCAAGGCCAACCGGCTGCGCATTCTCGAGACCGTGCTCGAATCGAACACGCAATTGATCGCGAACAAGTGCTCGTATGCGCATCGCGAGAAGCGGCGCAAGATCGACAATCTTGCTCTCATGCTCCAGGGTGCCATGGAAGCGCAGGATCGGGTTGGGTTGATGCTCAACGTCCGCAAGGAGGATCTTTCCAGAGTTCTGGCGGTGCTGCCCGCGCTGCAGAAGCCGACCATTTCGCATTTGAGCGATCAGGACTGGCTGGCTGTGAACACCGTCATCGACGAAGGCGCCGCCTGGGATGTGATTCCGCGGCTGAAAGAGGCGCGGGCTGAGGGCATCGTCGAATATCCGTTGAACAAGGTGGTGCTCTAATGCGCATCGTGTCCGGCCCGGAAGCCGCCGCAATAATCGAGCGGCTGGCTGCGCGCGGCACGGAGTTCGCTGCTATCGAGCCACGTGTGCGGCGCATCGTCAACGACGTACGTCGTGGTGGCGACAGATCGTTGCGTCGGTACGCGGAAAAGTGGGATGGCTTGGCTCCACGGCAATCACTGCGCGTCCCAAAGAAAGAAATGGCGGAAGCGTGGAAATCTCTGCGACCGCAGTTGCGCACGGCCCTGTGTCAGGCCGCAGACAATATCCGGCGTTTTTGCGAGTGGCAGAAACCCCGCTCCTGGAAGCGGTCTTACAACGGGAGTTCGCTAGGGCAAGTCGTGCAGCCGCTCCGATCCGTCGGGTGCTACGCGCCGGGTGGGCGCTACCCATTGGTTTCTACCGTGCTGATGACGGTGATTCCGGCTCAGGTAGCCGGAGTAAAGAATATCCGCGTGGTTTCGCCTAAGCCGTCACAGGAAGTGCTGGCAGCGGCGGAAATGCTCGGCGTGCAAGAGTTCTATCGCGTCGGCGGAGCTCAGGCAGTCGCAGCCCTGGCCTACGGCACGGAAAGCATTCCTCAAGTGGACAAGATTGTCGGCCCGGGGAATGCCTACGTAACCGCAGCCAAAAAGATCGTGTCGTTCGACTGCGCCATTGATTTTCTCGCTGGGCCTACGGAGGCGCTAATTGTGAGCGATACCGGCAATCCGGAATTCATTGCGGCCGATCTGGTGGCGCAGGCCGAGCACGATGTCCAAGCCTTAGCAGTATTCATCACGACATCTCGCAAGCTGGCGCGAGCCGGGGCCGACTGCGTAGCGCGGTTCGCGGAAGGGAACCGCACGGCGCGGGAATCTCTTGGTAAGCGGGGTGTCATCCTCGTCGCGCCCTCGCGGAAAAAGGCTCTTGAGTGGGCGAACCAGCTTGCTGCCGAGCACATCACCATCGCGCAACGAGACTTGCCCCTTGTTCACAATGCCGGCTCGATCTTCGTGGGAGACTATTCGGCGCAAGCGGCGGGCGATTACGCCTCCGGACCGAACCATGTGCTGCCGACGTCCTCTCAAGCCCGATTCCGCGGCGGTTTGAGCGTGCTCGATTTTGTGAAGATCATCACCGTGCAGCAACTCTCGGCAGCGGCTCTGAAAAAGATTGCTCCGACCATCGAGTGTCTGGCCGACGCGGAAGGCTTACCGGCGCATGCCAATTCCATTCGCGTGAGGTGCAGCCGTGCTTAGAGCAAGAGAAGCAGTGCGCACCCTTCCTTCATATCATCCGCCTCTCGCGGGACGTCAGGGCTTGCGCCTCGACTTCAACGAGAACACGCTCGGATGCTCGCCCCGCGTTCTGGATTGCCTGCGGAACCTCAATCTGGAACAACTCGCCAGGTATCCCGAGCGCGAGCCCGTGGAAGCCAAAATCGCGGATTTTCTCGGCGTCGCCGCTTCCGAACTCCTGCTGACCAACGGTGTGGATGAAGCCATTCATCTGCTTTGCCAGACCTACCTTGATGCCGGCGACGAGGCCTTGATCGTGGTCCCGACCTATTCCATGTACTGCATCTATGCGATGGCCTCGGGCGCGCAGATCGTCGCCGTCCCGTTAGGCGAACATTTTCAGTTTTGCACTGACAGTGTGTGCGACCGCATCACCCACCGCACGCGCTTGATTGCGATCGCCAATCCCAATAATCCGACCGGAACGGTGGCCACGCCCGAGCAGTTGCTGCAGATCGCGCGCCTCGCTCCCGCCGCCGCGCTGCTGGTAGATGAAGCCTACTTCGAGTTCTACGGCCAAACCATGCTGGGTGCGCATCGCGAGTTCCCAAACCTGTTCGTCGCCCGGACCTTCTCTAAAGCCTACGGAATGGCAGGCCTGCGCGCCGGCGTGCTAGTGGGCAATGCCGAGCAGATGCCCTCGCTCCGCCGCATGAGCTCACCATACAACGTCAACGCCGCGGCTCTGGCCTGCTTGCCCGAGGCAATCGCGGATCAGACTTACATTCAGCAATACGTGAAAGAAGTTCTCGATGCGCGCTCGACGCTGGAACGCGCACTCGGAGCCAACTCAATTCCGTTCTGGCCCAGTCACGCGAATTTTGTGCTGGCCCGCATCGGCGCCTCGGCAGCAGATTCCGCAGCTTTCGTTCAGCAGATGCGCGCACGCGGAATCCTGGTCCGCGACCGCTCTGCCGACCCGGGCTGCGAAGGCTGCGTTCGCATCACGCTTGGTCCGAAAGCCCATACCGCGAAGCTCCTCAACGCGTTGCACGAAACGCTGCACGAACTCCGCCTGCTGCAAGGAGCGTCGCGCTCATGAGAAAAGCCAGCATCCATCGCGTCACCAAAGAAACGCAGATCCGGCTCTCGCTGACCATCGACGGCCGCGGAAAATACCAGGTCTCCACCGGCATTCGCTTCCTCGATCACATGCTGGAACTGTTCGCGCACCACGGCGGCTTCGACCTGAAACTCACGGCTCACGGCGATCTTGACGTGGACCAGCACCATACCGTCGAAGACATCGGAATCGTCCTGGGACAAGCCTTCGAGAAGGCCCTGGGCACGAAGCGCGGCATTCTCCGCGCCGGATACTTCCTCATGCCCATGGACGAAACCATGGGCATGGCCGCCGTAGATTTTTGCGGTCGCACGGCCTCTGTGATCGACACCAAAGTGCGCACCCGCCTGGTTGGTGATCTACAAGCCGAACTGGTCGACGATTTCTTCGAGGGATTCGCCCGCGGCGCCCACGCCAACGTTCACGCCCGCGTCTTCTACGGCCGTTCCAGCCATCACAAAATCGAAGCCCTCTTCAAAGCCTTTGCCCGCGCCCTGCGTGCCGCCTGCTGGCGCGATCCCCAAATGATCGGCCTCTTGCCCAGCACGAAAGGATTGCTCTGATGATCGCCATTGTCGACTACGGCGCCGGCAATCTGGTCTCGGTGAAGAAAGCCTTCGACCGTCTGGGCCAGCAGTCCATGATCACCTCCGATCCCGCGCACGTAGTCAACGCCGCCAAAATCGTGCTTCCCGGCGTAGGCCATTTCGCCTCCACCGCCTCGCTCATCCGCTCCGGCCTCCGCGACGCAATCGCCGATGCGATCGAAAGCGGTGTACCCTTTCTCGGCATCTGCGTCGGAATGCAATGGATGTTCAAAGGCAGTGCCGAATCTCCCGAAACGCAGGGACTCGGATTTTTCGACGGCGAATGCGAGCGTTTTCCCGCCGCCGTGAAATCGCCGCACGTGGGCTGGAATTCCCTGCAGATCGATTCCTCCTCGCGCCTGTTTCGCAGCGTGCCTTCATCCTCATTCGTGTACTTCACGCATTCTTTTCGCGCTCCTGTCTCGGAGAAAACCGTGGCTTGCTGCGAATATGGAGGAAACTTTTCAGCCGCCGTGGAGCGCGATCATGTTTTCGGTGTCCAGTTCCATCCGGAAAAATCCGGCGAAACGGGACTCACGTTACTCTCGAATTTTTGCGCACTCTGACATGCTCACCAAACGCATCATCGCCTGTCTCGATGTCGACGCCGGACGCGTTGTCAAAGGCGTGCAGTTCGCCGACCTGCGCGACGCCGGCGACCCCGCCGAATTGGCCATGGCCCACAGCGACTCGGGCGCCGACGAAATAGTGCTACTCGATATTTCTGCCGCGCATGAGAACAGGGCCACCCTCCTCGATACCGTGCAGCGCGCGGCCAGGCAACTGTTCATCCCGTTTACCGTAGGGGGTGGCATTCGCACCATAGACGATGCCGCCGCGGTCTTTTCCGCGGGCGCCGACAAGATCAGCCTCAACTCCGCGGCGCTCGCCAATCCCGACTTGATCACCCAAATCGCACAGCGTTTCGGTTCTCAGGCGGTCGTGGTTGCTATCGACGCCAAGCGTTGCGTGAACGCTCCAACTTGGCTCGCCTTCACCCACGGAGGCCGCACCGTTGCCCGCCGCGATGCCGTGGCCTGGGCGCAGGAATCGGAATCCCGCGGCGCCGGTGAGATTCTCCTCACCTCCATGGATCGTGACGGTACCGGTGCCGGCTTCGACTGTGAGCTGACGCGAGCCGTCGCCGACACCATCCGCATCCCGGTCATCGCCTCCGGCGGCGCAGGCCGATCCGCCCATTTTGTCGAAGTTTTTCGCGAAGGCCACGCCGACGCAGCCCTGGCCGCCTCCATTTTCCATTACGGATTCAGCCGCCTCGCCGATCTGAAGCAGGATCTGGGCTCACACGGCATCCCGGTGAGGTGGCCATGCTGATCCCCTCCATTGACCTGATGGGCGGCAAGATTGTTCAGCTGGTTCAGGGCAAAAAGAAGGCTTTGGAATTCGATGATCCGGAACAATGGATCAGCCGTTTTGCGAAATATCCATTAATCCAGCTCATCGATCTCGATGCCGCCATCGGAACCGGCAACAATCGAGCGCTGGTGCGTGCCATCGCGCAGCGCTTGCCGTGTCAGGTCGGCGGAGGCATTCGCTCCCTCGAAGCCGCGCAGAACACTCTCGCGGCAGGGGCACAGCGCGTGATCATCGGCTCCGCGCTACTCGCAAACACTAAGCTCGACGTTACCTTCGCCCAAAAAATCGCCGAACACCTTGGCCCGGAAAGACTCGTCTTCGCACTCGATGCAATCGGCGGCCGCGTCACAACTCACGGATGGCGCGTACAGACTAATGTCACCCCGCTTGCGATGATGCAAGCCCTCGACCCTTACTGTGGCGCGTTCCTCTACACCCACGTGGATGCCGAGGGCCTGCTGCAAGGCTTTCCTCGGGACGTGATCAGCCCGCTCAGAAAGGCGACAAAACGGCAGTTGATTGCCGCGGGCGGAATTCGCTCCCAGCAAGAAGTCGACGAACTGCACGCGATGAGAGTGGACGCCGTGGTTGGAATGGCTGTATACCAGGGCCTTATTCCGGCCTAGCCTGCCCGCCCTTAGCGGAAGCGCCGAATAAATAACGTATGGCGTTCTGACCGGTAGAAACCTACTCCATAGATCGTCGCCTTGCCCTTGGTCGAATAAATGACTTGCCGAATGCGAAGTACGGAAGCTCCGCGCGGCACGCCCAGCAGTTCGGCAACATTCGCTTCGGCCGTCGTAGCGTCCACTTCTTCGTCGGCATAGGCGAGTTCCACATCATAGTCCTGTCGCAAAGTCGCGAACAAAGAGGTTCTGCCCAGGTTCACCTTTATCAGTCCGGAAAATTCCTTCGCAGGTAGGTAACAAGTCTCCAAGGCAAACGGTTCGTCCCCGGTCTCCCGCAGACGCACAATCTTCACCAGTGGGCTGGTGGCGGGGAGGGCAAGCCGAGCCCCTACCTCGGCGTCGTGTTCAATGACTTTGTTGAACAGAACCTGGGACCGCGGATTGAGCCCCCGGCTTGACATGTGCTCGGTGTAGCTCATCAGCTTGTTAAAGTGAATTTTGGGGGAGGCTACAAAAGTGCCGGCCCCGCGTCGCCGTTCCACCAGACCCTCGCGCTCCAGTCCGGCCAGGGCGTGGCGAGCGGTCATCAAGCTCACCTTGTGGGTTTTGGCCAGTTCGCGTTCCGACTCGACCATGTCTCCCGGCTGCAACTCCGCCGACTCGATGCGGGTCCGGATGGCATTCTGGATGCGTTTGTATACCGGCGTGCCGTTGCGATGATTTCCCGACATGAAACCGTATCCTGGCCGACCTCTGGTTTCTGCGCGACCAATGCTACCAGTCGTTAACCCTTCAGCGCGAACTGCTCTCGTGTGCTATATAGCTTACTTGCGGGAATATGTAAAGCTCAAAGTGTCACCGTACACGATCCGCCATCCTCGAGAGCCTTTTGTTGCTATAGAGCGGATTCGTTTCCCCCTCGGCCGGACCATTGGACTCTTTCGCAAACACGAATATCCAGTGCAAGGTTGTGATTATAATCACAGGTTTTTCACAGGCTCGTCGATTCTCAGCACATTTTCCCATCTGCGATGGAACAGTCGCCAGTTGTTTTGTGATATAGAGCGCTCACGGGACAGCAATTGCGGAATCTTTGCCCCATTTGCATTTTCTTCTTGACCATGATCACCCATGTGCTATATAGCATAGTCGTATTGTACTAGAGCAGTTTGTAACTGCCACTCCCTGGCGAAGCCGGTACAAGCACTTCTGGAGGCTGTGAGATGAAACAAGCGGCGTTTTTTGTGAGTCAGAATCGAGTAGCGCGCAGACTCATTGCGTTAGTCTTCGCTTTCTCGTTAGTCGTATTGAGCGTGTCAGCCATTGCTACCGCGCAGGAATTAGCGGCCACCCTTACCGGAAATGTGACCGATCCCAGCGGTGCTCTCGTCCCGGGCGCCACCATCGTGGTGCACAGCGACGATACCGGTACCGATGTGCGTACGGTGACAACCAACAGCGCCGGTAGTTACAACATTACGAATCTGCCTGCTGGGCGCTACACGGTGAGCTTCAACAGCGCCGGCTTCCAGACCTACGTCGCTAAGAATGTGACCCTGAACGTCGCTGAAAAGCACAGCATGGATGTCCAATTGAAAGCCGGACAGGTCAGCGAGCGCGTCGAGGTAACGGCCGAGAACGCCCCCATCCAGACCACCACGGCTGAACAGTCGGGCACGGTCACCGGAGACCAGGTTCGCGAGTTGGCGCTGAATAATCGCAACTTCGAACAGCTCGTGCTGCTCCAGCCGGGCGTCGCCAATCAATTGCCTGACAAAGTCGGATTCGGCCTGCAGAACAATACTTCCATCTCCATCAACGGAGCCCGTACCGGCGCCAATAACTGGAGCGTGGACGGCGGCGACATCAACGACAGCGGCTCCAACGGTACCCTGCTGAACACGCCCGGAATCGATGCCATCCAGGAGTTTACGCTGGAGCGCAGCAACTACGACGCGGCCTTCGGCCGCAGCGGCGGCGGCCAGATCGTGGTCGCGACCAAGTCCGGAACCAACCGGTTCCACGGCAGCGCCTACGAATTCAATCGCAACAACTTTTACAACGCAAACACCTTTGGCGACCGGGAAAACATTAGCTTGTTCAACCAGCCCTGGGACCAGAACAAGACACCGATCGAGCGCTACAACGATTACGGCTTTACCATCGGTGGACCGCTCTTTATCCCTAAGGTGTACCATCCGGTCAAAAATAAGACCTTCTTCTTCTGGTCGGAAGAGTGGCGCAAGGCAAGTCTGCCCGCAACCAATACGATCACTGTACCCAGCGCGGCTATGCTTGGTGGCCAGTTCACCGACCCAATTCCTGTGGCGCCGGCTGGCTGCGTCACTTCGTCCGGTGGAACCTACACCATTAGCTCAAGCTGCTTCAGCCAGAATGCCAGCTCTTATCTGAATGCTTTCATGTCCAAGTACCCAGCCCCGCCGGGTAGCGACCTGCTGATTACCCCCTACAGCCAATTGAATAACTTCCGTCAGGACATCATTCGTCTTGACCAGAACGTTGGCGACAGGGTCCGAGTCTACGCTCGCTATATGGAAGATGTGGTACCTCAGAATTTTCCATTCTCGCTCTGGGGTGGCAACAACTATCCCGGCGTAGAGACGACTTCCGTCAACGCGCCTGGCCGCAACCTCGTGATCAATGCGACTGCCAGCATCAATCCGCGGGTGGTGAATGAAATCGAGTTCGTGGACTCGTGGGGCGCCATCAATGCGAATCTAAGCGCCATCGCCAATTCGCCTGCTTTCACCAGCACGCTCACCAACAACACCGCTTACCCCGATCCTTACGGGCGGGCACCTAACGTCAGCATTACCGGCTATACCGGCTTGGGAAATGGCGTTGGTCCCTATTTTGAGCGCAATATCGATCGCAACATTTTTGACAATCTCTCCATCCAGCACGGAAACCACACGATTCGGCTCGGTTTCACCTCGATGTGGATGCAAAAAACGGAAAATGCTTCGAGCGGAGTAGCCAGTTTTAACTTCCTCGACAATACCTCAACCGGCGGCGATCCGGCGTTTGCAAACTTCCTGCTCGGACAAGCGTCTTCTTATACGCAGCCCAATAAAGACACCATTCCTCACCTGCGCTACATCAACTTCGAAGCCTATGTACAGGATGACTGGAAGATAACTCCACGTCTGACGTTGAACCTTGGCGTCAGGTATAGCTACTTCCCGTCGCCCACCGACAGCAACAACACACTCGTGAATTTCGATCCGACGCTCTTTAGTCCCTCTGCTGCGCCAGTGATTGATCCGGTAAGCGGCAATGGTACCGGTACCTTCAACGCTGCTACTTACTCGAACGGCCTGATTTTCCCCAAGGGCGCTGCTTGCGCAGCGGCACAGGCTATTTCGTCGCAAGTGGCCTGCTCTCCTTTCGGCAGCCGAATCAACCCAAGTTCCAATCAGAACTGGGGCCCGCGGTTAGGCTTGGCATACGATCCGTTCGGCGACGGCAAATGGGCCATTCGCACTGGTTACGGTATCTTCTATGACCGTACCCTCAACGGTATTTGGGAGCAGAACGCGTTCGCCGATCCGCCCCTCGTGCAGACGACGACCATCGAAAACACTCCCAATGCCACCTTGAACCTGTTCGACAATCCGCTCGCGGGAAGTGCCGCCGCAGCCCCGACCGGACCTGTTGCCCTAACCTCCACCGGAACCCCCACATTCAAGGTCCCGAGCTATCAGGCTTACAACCTCTCGGTGCAGCATCAGATCATGGCCAACACCGTGTTAGAAGTCGGATATGTCGGCACCAAGGGTACCCATTTGCTCGGCGACATTGACATCAACCAGCCCACCGTTGCTGCGCGCCTGGCAGCTCCCACTGCCGACGTGAATGCCATCCGGCCCTATGCCGGTTACGGTACGATCAATGCTCGCGTGCCGGTTTACACGAGCAATTACAACTCCTTGCAGGTGTCGTTAAATCGGCGCTTCAGTAAGGGCTTGACCGCCGGTGTCGCATACACTTGGTCGAAGTTGCTGACGACAAACCCCTACGACCGCGGCTTGTCGGCTTACAACTCCTACGACCTGAAGCAGAGCTACGGACCCTCTGTACTCAACACCCCGCAAATGTTCGTAGCGAATTATGTCTACGATTTCCCCTTCTTTAAGAATCAGAGGAACATTGCGGGTTACCTGCTCGGCGGCTGGGAACTGTCGGGTATCGTCACCATTCAGTCGGGGCAATCCCAGATCATCACTCAAGGCAACGATCCTTGGGAAGCGGCTGGCTATCCGGGTGGCTTGGGCATGACCCGGCCTGGTGACACCGTTTACATCCGTCCCGATCAGATTGGTAACCCCAAGGGGTCGAAGACGGTGCTCAACTGGTTCAACACCGCAGCCTTTACCGATGCTGTGGGACATTTCGGATCATCTCGTCCGGGTGCGCTCCTTGGACCTGGCTACCAGATCTGGGACACGTCGCTGATCAAGAACTTTAACTTCGCAGAGAAGGCCAGCCTGCAGCTCCGGCTGGAGACCTTCAATACCTTCAACCATGGCAGCCCCAGCGGAATTGACACCGGGGTCGACAACAGTTCATTCGGCCAGGTCACTGGCTGGCATGATCCGCGAACCGTTCAGATCGGAGCCAAGATCAAGTTCTAATCGGTCTCGATCGATTCAACAGGCGCACGCGGCAACGCGTGCGCTTTTTTTTTAACAGCCAACTGTTCGAAAGTCTTGATACTAAAAGCCGCGAACCCGCGAGAGTTTTCCACAGCCCTAGGCTGTGACATCTGACCTTGCCTTCCACAGTCCCGCTATCCGATTATTGCCGCAGCCAAGACGTGGAGGACGTAAGATTTTGACCTCAGCTAAGTGCAATCGTTTCAAGATTTTAGACGTAAACCATTGCCGCTCAATATTTTGCGAGCCTCCAAGTCGGCTGCTGCTGGTTAAGCTTTTTAAAAGCAATATTTTACGGGAAACGAGTGAAAAAATATCGCACACCGCACCCATAAAACACTCCATGTTTTCAATGATTTACCCGCAAAATATTGCATGCAAAGGATTTACCGTTGGTCAGCCACCACGAACCAACAGCAGGGAAGGGGACAACCTCTATCGAGCGCTATTTTTGCTTCAGCAGAAATCGAAATCCCAGCTCACTGGCTGGCCGCGTTCTGCGCCGCTCGTTGCTTATTCTGAATGGCCAACGAAATTTTCTGCTCCCGGATTCCCTCGGCCGCATGCCCGGTCTGCCGCAACGCCCTCCCCAGCACGAAATGTGCCTGGGCGTAATCAGGATCGATCTGGATCGCTTTGCGCAGCGGTTCGATCGCGGCCTCCGCATGGTTCAGCGCAAGCTCCGCCTTGCCTAACCCGAGCAGCGCCTCGGTGTACTTGGGATTGGTTTTCACGGCCGCCCGGAAATGCGACTCCGCTTCCTCACCCTTCGATCCCAACAACAGGATTTCCCCCAGGATGCAGTTGGCCGTCGGATCGTGGGGAAAATGTTCCAGCTCGGCGCGCATCTCTTTTTCCGCGGCGTCACTTTCTCCCTGCCGCCAGTAGATGTATCCCAGTCCGGAATGCGCACCCATGAAGTTCGGATCGGCCGCAACCGCCGCCTGGTATTCCTTGATGGCATTCGGCTGGTCCGACATCTTGTCGTAGGCGATGCCCATCATCACGTGCGCCGAAGCCGAGTTCGGATTGATCTTCATGATCCGCTCAAACACGCTGGGCAGCGCCTTGTACTCCTTCATTCTGAGATAAGCCTTGCCCAGCATGTCGAGGGTTTCGATATCCGACGGATCGGCCTGGTTTGCCCGCTCCAGGTACTGTGCTGCCTCTTTGTACCGATCCAGGGCAAACAGCGAAAGGCCGCACAGATCGAGAATCTGAAAATCCTTTGGATATTTCACCGCCATGGGCTGAAGCAAACTCCACGCCGAACGATAGTGCTCGGCCTTGAAGTAAGCGACGGCGAGGTTGCGTTCGGTCGTCGGATCTCCCGGACGGACTTTCAGCGCCTGCTCGTAAAACGGAATTGCCTCCGCGGGTTTCCCCCCGTGCGAAAGCACAATCCCCAGGTTGTTCAGCGCGGCCATGGAACGCGGATCGATCGCCAAGGCATGCCGAAGAGTCTGCTCCGCAGTCGCAAGATCCCCCTTGTGCATGGCTTCGGCGGCCTGCTGCAGAAGCGCCTGCAATTGGCCTTGTTGCTGTGCGGAGGCTTGCGCTGGCGCTTGAGCATTTGCCATCGCCACAGACGAGAGCGCCCCAAATCCCGCAACCAGCGCGTAAACGCAGCAACGCCACTTCATTCCTCTGATTCTAACCCGCAATCTGGCCAAAGGCGTTGCTGCCCCTGGCTGAGAGAGCTTATCTTGGGTGCACGTTGCTGGGCGAGAAAGGTGCCGCGATGAATGTGCTGGTTCTGAACTCGGGAAGTTCGAGCCTGAAGTTTCAGGTGATTGCCACCGACCTCGAGCAGATCAAAGCATACAAGGACGATCGCATCTGCCGCGGCGAGGTCGAAGGAATCGGCGGCGAAGCCATCGTCCGCATTCAGCATCGCGACGACCCCACGCAAACCCTGACTGCGCCTTTACGAGACATGGCCGCAGCGCTTGATTACCTGGTACGCTACATCGCTTCCGATCGCTCGCGCGTATCTGAGATCAAGAGCACGGCTGATGTTCACGCCGTAGGGCACCGAGTGGTCCACGGAGGCGAACTGTTCAACGAATCCACCCTGATTGACGATCGCGTGATCAAGGGGATTGAAGACTGCATCGATCTCGCGCCGCTGCACAATCCCAACAATGTCAAAGGCATCTTGGCCGCTCGCGATCTGTTTGGCAAAGATGTGCCCCAGGTCGCCGTGTTCGATACTTCATTCCATCATTCCATTCCCGAGCAGGCTTATCTCTACGCCATTCCGTATCATCTCTACCGCCGCCATCGCATTCGCCGCTACGGATTTCACGGCACCTCGCATCGCTACGTTGCTTTCCGCTATCGCGCTCTGCGTGGATTGACGCGCGAGCAGACCAATATCATCACCCTTCATCTCGGAAACGGCTGCTCTGCCGCGGCAATCAAGAATGGGTCTCCCATCGATACATCCATGGGTATGACGCCTCTGGAAGGCCTGGTGATGGGCACACGCTCCGGCGATCTCGATCCCGCCATCGTCAGCGTCATTGCGCGGAAAGAAGGTCTGTCGTCGTCAGAAGTGGACACGCTGCTCAACACGCAATCCGGCCTACTGGGAATCTCCGGCCTGACCAACGACATGCGCGAGTTACAGGCAGAACTCAAAGAGCACGACGACCGCCGCGTCCGGCTTGCGATAGAAGTCTTCTGCTACCGTGCGCGCAAGTATATTGGCGCCTACCTCGCCGCCATGGGCGGAGCCGATGCCGTAGTCTTCACCGGCGGCATTGGAGAAAATTCAGCAGACGTCCGCGCCCGCATCTGCTCAGGCATGGACTGGGCTGGGCTTCACCTTGATGAGGCGAAGAATCAGCAGACCATCGGCCGCGAAGGCATAATCTCCACCCAAGAGTCCAAATTGCTCGCTTACGCGATCCCGACTGACGAGGAACTTCTGATCGCCCGGGATACCGTGCGCGTCATTCGCGGCGAGCCGCATCCATCGTAGCGCCTGGCGCTACCCTAATACGGCCAGGTCCAGTCCGTCGCCTCCGGTTTGTCGACGCCGTACTGGTGCGCGTAATTGCGGCATTCAATCTGCTGGTTCAGGAAACGCTCCTTCGCGTGGCCGCCGATCTTCTGCAGTCGAGGCACGCGATCCACAACATCCATGGCCAGACTGAAGCGGTCCACGTTATTGTTGATTGCGAGTTCCAGCGGCGTATTGATGTTGCCCTGCTCTTTGTAGCCGCGCACATGAATGTTGTGGTGGTTGGTGCGGCGATAAGCCAGGCGATGAATCAGTTGCGGATATCCGTGGAAGTTGAACATCACCGGCTTGTCGGTGGTGAACAGCGAATCGAAATCGCGATCCGGCAAGCCATGAGGATGCTCGCTGGTCGGTTGCAGCTTGAAAAGATCGACGACGTTTATGAATCGGATCTTCAGGTCAGGAAACTCCTTGCGCAGAAGCGCGGTCGCGGCCAATGCTTCCTGCGTGGGAATGTCTCCCGCCGACGCCACAACCACATCCGGTTCACCAGACTCGTCATTGCTGGCCCAATCCCAGATTCCAATTCCCTTGGTGCAATGCGTAATCGCCGCATCCATGTTGAGATACTGCAGGTGCTTCTGCTTGTCAGAGACGATCACATTCACATAGTTCTGGCTGCGCAGGCAGTGGTCGGCAACCGAGAGCAGGCAGTTCACGTCTGGAGGCAGGTAGATGCGAGTGACATTCGCGCTCTTGTTGACGACCACGTCGAGAAAGCCGGGATCCTGGTGCGTGAAGCCGTTGTGATCTTGCCTCCAGACGGTCGAAGTGATCAGAAGATTGAGCGATGCGATCGCATCTCTCCACGAAAGGTGATTGCAGATTTCCAGCCACTTGGCGTACTGGTTGAACATCGAGTCAATGATGTGCACGAACGCTTCGTAAGTGGAAAAGAAGCCGTGCCGGCCAGTCAGCAGATAACCTTCGAGCATGCCTTCGAGGGTGTGCTCGCTGAGCATTTCCATCACGCGGCCGTCGTTCGCGAGGTTGCCGCCATCATCGTCTTCCCGGAAGCGCTCCTCGATCCAGAATTTCTTGCTCACGGCGTAGAGGTCATCCAGTTTGTTCGACGTGGTTTCGTCGGGACCGAAGACGCGGAAGTTGTGCGGGTTCATTTTCATCACGTCGGCCAGCATACGGCCTAAGGGGCGCGTATTTTCCGCCTGAGTTTTTCCAGGCTTATCAGTTGGGTTGGCGTAATCGCGGAAATCGGGCAGGCGCAGGGATTTCTTCAGACGCCCGCCGTTCGCATGGGGATTCGCACTCATACGGCGCGTGCCGGAGGGAGCCAGTTCACGAAATACGGGGGCGAGCTTTCCCTCGCCATCGAAGAACTGTTCAGGCTTCTGCGAACGCATCCAATCCTCAAGAATGCGCAGTTGCCGTGCGTCTTTCTTTACTCCCGGCAAAGGCACCTGATGGGCGCGCCAGAAGCCCTCAAGAAAATGTCCTCCAAACTCTCGGGGAGCGGTCCAGCCTTTGGGCGAACGCAACACGATCATGGGCCACCGAGGCCGGCTGGATACGCCCTGCTTACGTGCCGTCTCCTGATATTCGCGAATCTCGCGGACGCAATGCTCGGTCGTGGCCGCCATCGCCTGATGCATGCTGTCGATGTCGGAGCCTTCGACAAAGTACGGAGTCCAGCCGTAGCCGCGGAACAGGTTTTCGAGTTCCTCGCGCGAAATGCGCGCCGGCAGCGTCGGGTTGTCAATCTTGTAGCCATTCAGATGGAGGATGGGAAGAACGGCGCCGTCCCGCGCCGGATTGAGAAATTTATTGATGTGCCACGAAGTAGCAAGTGGACCCGTCTCGGACTCGCCATCGCCCACTACCGCCGCCACGATTAACTCCGGGTTGTCGAACGCTGCGCCGCAGGCATGGGAGAGAACATAGCCCAGTTCGCCCCCTTCGTGAATCGAACCCGGGGTCTCCGGCGTGCAGTGGCTGCCGATTCCGCCGGGAAACGAGAACTGCTTGAAGAATTCGCGCAGACCGTCAACATCCAAACTCTTTTCGGGATAGATTTCGGAATACGTTCCCTCCAAATATGCCGGGCCGAGAACTCCAGGCGCCCCATGGCCAGGTCCCGCGAGGAAGATCATGTCGAGGTCATATTTTTTGATCAGCCGGTTGAGATGAATGTAGATAAAGGACAGTCCGGGGCTCGATCCCCAATGGCCGAGCAGGCGGGTCTTGATATGCTCAGCCCGCAGCGGTTCTTCGAGCAAGGGATTGTCCAGGAGATAGATCATGCCCAGACTGAGGTAATTGCAGGCTCGCCAGTAGGTTTCGGTTTTGCGCAACTCCTCCGGGCTGAGCGGCTTTTCTTCAATGGTGGAGCGAGTAGGACCGTAAGGGCTAAGTTCGAGGACTTCGGCTGGTGTGCTGGCTTCGATGGTACTCATGAATGACTCCTCTACATAGCGTAAGCCTGAGATAAAAAGATGACAAATGCTGTCTTATGAATTGCAAGTGTGTCAGACCATTGTGGAACTGAGATGCCGAAAAGTGTCTTCCTGCCTGTAGGTAAATTCCTGTTCATGTAAAATCGCCGCTGATGCCTGCACCTTTGATGAGACTGTATCGGACGGATTCCGGGTGCGTACTCGAGCACGACACGACCTGCCATCTCATACCGAATTGCAGCTGGGATGAATTGATCACTCGCGATGATCTTGAAGCGCATTTAAGGGAAAAAATCGGTAGCGGCTCTCTGCAACCAACACGGCTGCAAGATGTGCAGATTCGGGCGCCAATCGGTTCGCAGGAAGTCTGGGCCGCAGGGGTTACCTACTATCGCAGCCGCGACGCGCGGATGGAGGAGTCGAAATCGGCGGGAGGCGGAGACTTTTACGATCGCGTGTACACGGCGCAACGGCCGGAACTTTTCTTCAAGGGCACTGCCAGCAGGGTAGTAGGACACGGGGAAAAAGTGGGCATCCGGCGGGACGCAACGTGGTCGGTACCGGAACCTGAACTGGCGTTGCTGATCAGTCCGACAGGTAAAATCCTCGGGTACACGGTCGGCAACGACATGAGTTCGCGCGATATTGAAGGGGAGAATCCGCTTTATCTGCCGCAAGCAAAAGTTTATTACCGCAGTTGCGCGCTGGGTCCGGGCGTGGTGATCTCATCGAATGCTCTGCCGAGTTCAACTGAGATTCGCCTGGAAATTCTGCGAGAGGGCGCAACGAGCTTTGCGGGATCGACCTCGCTCAGTGCGATGAAGCGCGATTGCGCAACTTTGGTGGATTATCTCTATCGCGATAACGTGTTTCCGAACGGATGCTTTCTCCTCACTGGAACCGGTGTCGTTCCGCCCGACTCTTTCACGCTGCAGCAAGGCGATGAAATTCGTATCTCCATCACCGGAGTCGGGACGCTCGTAAATTCTGTGGCATAGAGCCCGGCTTCGGAATCGGCGAAACGTGAGGTATCCATCGCTGGTCACTTTTCCAAAGAAAAGATTCGTTCCATCAGCAGCCATTTCTCGCCGGGCCGCGCCTCAGGCAATGATTGTTGAAATCGCCACATGAGCGCCTCCCATTCCTGGACCTTAGGGTTGAGTTCGTCCGCTTTCTTTTTGGCTTCTAACGAGAACGTTTCGTTGACCTCCATGATCATGAACATACGTGTCCCGAGCAGATAGATTTCCATGTCGTCGATGCCGGCTTCTTTGATGCTGCGCGTGATCTCGGGCCAGATTTTCTCGTGATAGCGCTTGTATTCGGCAATCAGCTTGGGATCATCTTTCAAGTCGAGAGTCAGGCAGTAGCGTCGTTTCATTCGACCTCGGTGGCGGCAATAGCCAAGCGTGCGCCGGAGTTTGCCTTTGCGGCGGGACGATATCCCCACATCGCGAAATAGAAAACGTAGGCGTGGCAAATCAGCGGGACGATAAATGCGCGCTGGATGTTCCAGGCATCGGAGATTCGGCCCATGATGGCCGGGCAGGCGGCGCCGCCTATGATGGACATGACCAGCAGAGAGGAGCCGAGCTTGGTGTAAGGGCCGAGACTTTTGATGCTGAGCGCGAAGATGGTGGGGAACATGATGGAGTGAAAGAATCCGATCAGAACGATCGCCCATGCCGGTGCGCTTCCGGTTGTGAACAACACGACTAAAAGGCTGAGCAGCGATCCTGCCGCAAAGACACTGAGCAAGCGCGGGGCGGCGACCTTCTTCATGATCGCTGACCCGCTGAATCGCCCAATCATAAAGCCGACTAAATGCAGCTGCAAAAAATGAGCAGCGGCTTTCTCGTGCGTGCCTGGGAGGGTGAATTCAACGAACCGGATGATGAAGCTGGCGACTCCAACCTGAGCGCCAACGTAGAAGAATTGGGCAAGAACTCCTTTGATTAAATGAGGAAAGCCAAATGTGCCGGTGAGCTTGGGCGCCGAAGCATTCGCGCGATCCTGCGATGTCTCACGAATTTCTGGAAGCTTGGTCGCCAGAATTAGTAAAGCGACGAATAAAAACACGGCACTGATGAAGAGATAAGGGGTCTTCACCATATTGGCTTCGGAGACGCGATAGGCCGTCAATTGCGCAGGGCTCATGGCGCCGATTTCGGCGGGCGTATGTTCGATGCCCGAGAGGATGAATCTGGAGCCGAGAAGCGCGACCAGCACGGCGCCCGTGGCATTGAATGATTGCGCCAGGTTGAGCCGCCGTTCCGAGCTTTGCTCCGGGCCCAACGTGGTCACGTAAGGATTGGCCGCGACTTCCAGCACCGATTGCCCGCACGCCATTACGAAAAGGGCAAAAAGAAAAACTCCGTAAATGCGAACCGACGCAGCAGGAATAAAGAGACCCGCCCCGGTGGCGCAGACCAGCAGGCCGATGAGGATGCCGCGCTTGTACCCGAGGCGCTGCATCAGCCATCCTGCGGGCAAGGCGGCGAGGAAGTACCCGCCAAAAAAAGCGGCTTGAATCCAGGACGACTGAAAGTCGGTTAGGCCGAATGCCTTGCGAAAATGCTGGATGAGAATGTCGTTGATGTTCACGCCAATGGCCCAGAGAAAAAACAGGCTGGTTACCAGGACCAGGGGCACGACGTAACGGCGCTCGGTGATGGGCGCGGATGAACTCATGCGAGATTCCTCAGGTCAAAGCGCGATCGAGGTGGACATAGCCGCCATCAACAAATAAATGCTGACCGGTAGTGTGGCTCGACTTGGAAGAGATCAGGAATACGACCATGGCGGCGATTTCTTCCGAAGTCGTCATGCGTTTTTCGAGCGGAATCTTCGAGAGAATGTTTTTCAGTTTTTCCTCAGGATTGGGAAACGTATCGAGCCAGCTTCGATAAAGAGGCGTCATGACTTCAGCCGGAATGACTGTATTCACGCGAATGCCGTAAGGCAAGAGTTCTGCCGCCCATTCGCGGGTCAGAGCCATGATCGCGCCTTTGGAAGAGGCGTAGCCGGAGGTGCTCCCCTGGCCGGTAACGGCCGTCTTGGACCCGATATTCACGATCGCTCCACGCGATTTCTTCAGATGCGGCAAAGCATAGTGTGCCATCGCATAGTAATGCACGAGGTTGCGATTGAGCGAGGCGACGTACTCAGCGGGGCTGCCTTGCTCCAGACCGACTTTGTCGTTGCGGCCAGCATTGTTGACCAGGGCATCGATGCGGCCGAACATCTTTAGAGTTTTGTCGACGGACTGGGAACAGCTTTCCGGAGTGGAGAGATCGACGGTGATGAGTTCGCACTTCGCGCCGCGATTTTGTAGTTCGGCTTGCACTTCCTTGCCCGCTGCGGCGTCACGGCCGACGATGACCGGAATCGCGCCTTCAGCTGCGCAGGCGGCCACTATGGCTGCGCCGATTCCTTTCGCGCCGCCAGTTACGATGATTACTTTGTTCTTCAATTCCAGGTCCATGCGCTAACCTCGCAGGTTAAAAAAGCCGCCATCGAGCGGATAGTCGACGCCGGTGATGAACGCAGCTTCGTCTGAGCATAAGAACAAGGCAAGGGAAGCTACTTCTTGCGGCTCTGCCATGCGTCCGATGGGCTGAGACTTGGAGAGCTTGTCGAACATCTCGCGTTCACGGTCCCGATAGTTTTTCCGCAGATAATCGTCCACAAACGGCGTGTGAACGCGCGCCGGAGAAATGCAATTGCAGCGAATGTTGTGGGCAAGGTAATCGCGAGCCACGGAGTAGGTCATCGCAATCACCGCTCCCTTGCTCATGGAGTAGGCAAAGCGGTCGGGCAGGCCGGCGGATCCCGCGATGGACGCGATGTTCAGGATCACTCCGCCCCCGGAGTTCTTCATGTGACCAACGACTGCGTGCATGCAGTGATAGAAGCCTTTCACGTTGACACGAAGAATACGGTCGAAGTCTTCGGGAGAGGTGCTCTCGACGGTGCCGATGTGGGAGATCCCGGCATTATTCACGAGGATGGAAATGCGATCGCGACCATGGATTTCGTCGAATGTGGCCTTAACCTGCGAGGGGTTCGTGACATCGCAGGTGTGAGCCGAAGCGGTGCCGTCATCTGATGTGATTTGGGCGCAGGTCTCGGCGGCAGCGGTTTCGCTGACATCCAGAATGTGAATGGCCGCACCTTGGGCGGCAAATTTAAGTGCGATGGCGCGACCAATGCCGCTGCCGCCGCCGGTGATCGCGGCAACTCTGCCGTCCAGTCGAAATGCCGACGTCTTGACGGCGTGATCGGTCAGAGCGATACGCCTCGTTTCCAGGGAATGAAATCTTCCTGCGCCTTCTGCTCGGCTTTTGTTCGCACCTTGCCGCTGGCCACTTGGACGGTGAAATCCAAGACGGCCTCGCCCATCTGCTGGATAGTTTTCTGGCCGGCAATGACGGCGCCGGTGTCGAGGTCGATGATGTCGGCCATGCGTTGCGCGAGTTCCGAGTTGGTGGAAAGCTTTACGACGGGAGTGATGGGATTTCCCGTGGGCGTGCCGAGACCGGTGGTGAATAACACAATCGAAGCGCCTGCGCCGACTTGAGCCGTGACACACTCTACATCGTTGCCCGGCGTGCACTGCAGGTTGAGTCCAGGTTCCGTCGAGTACTCGGGATAATCCAGTACCGCAGTCACCGGAGAGGTGCCGCCCTTCTTGGCGGCTCCGGCGGACTTCATAGCATCGGTCAACAGGCCGTCGCGCATATTCCCCGGCGAAGGATTCATATCGAAGCCGGAGCGGACGGCGGCTGCTCGGGCAGCATAGTCGCGCATTAATTGAATGAAGCGGTTGCCCACTACCTGGGTCTTGCTCCGATTGATCAGCTCTTGTTCCACGCCACAGAGTTCCGGGAACTCCGAGAGGATTGTTCTGGCGCCGAGTGTAGCGAGCAGATCGGAGGCATGGCCGATAGCTGGATTCGCAGAGAGTCCCGAAAAACCGTCAGAACCGCCACACTTCAAGCCCACACACAGCGCCGACAGGAGCGCCTCTGTGCGACGCGCCTTGTTGGCTTCGATCAGGCCTGAGAAGGTCTGACGGATTGCTTCGGACATCATGGCGGCTTCCGAACCGCTGCGTTGCTGCTCCAGGACGACCAGCGGCTTGTCGAATTGTGGATTGCGCTTGCGAATTTCTTCGCGAAGGATTCCGATCTGGGCGTGCTGGCAGCCCAGGCTGAGCACCGTGGCCCCGGCTACGTTGGGGTGATGAATGTAGCCTGCGATCAGACCGCAGAGGTTGTTGGAATCTTCTCTGGTCCCTCCGCAGCCGCCTTCGTGAAGCAGAAAGCGAATGCCATCGACATTCTCGAATAGAGGGTTGCGCTGAACTCGACTCTCTTCAGGAACTGGGCCGGAAGTCTTGTCACCTTGACCGGAGCGGTATGCTTTGGCCAGCTCGGCAACTTGCTGGCGATATTGTTGCGGTGCGGCGAAGCCCAGTTCTTCTTCCAAAGCTTGTTTCAGTACTTGAATATTCTTGTTCTCGCAGAAGACCAGCGGAACCACCAGCCAGTAATTTCGGGTGCCGACCTGGCCGTCAGAGCGGCGGTATCCCAGGAAAGTTTGCTGCCGCCGATTCGAAACGTCAGGCGATTCCCACTGATACTCGCCAGATTGTTCATGGAAGGGTGCGGCCTGATGTTGGATGTTGCTGACGGTCAGGAGTTCCCCGGCGGCGATGGGCTTGACGGCCTTACCCACCAGAACGCCGTACATGATGATCTCATCGCCAATCTGGAAGTTCTTTGTGGCGAACTTGTGCTTGGCTGGAACGTTCTTTGGCAACTGGTAATGCCGCCCGTTGAAGGCTACTGGCCCGCCGGCATTCAGGTTTGTCAGCGCGATCAAGACGTTGTCGCGCGGATCGAGTTGGAGAACGTTGGAGTGCATTGCAATTGGAGCGGGCCCGGTCGGCAGAAAGATAGGCACCGCTGTTTGTCCGGTATTGTAAAGCATTGTGCGGCGAATGGCTGCTGCGTTACGGCGATTTGAGTCGCCAAAATCGGGCCGCATTTCCGCCGAGTACAGCAGCCTGCAATTCGGGCGACAGACGGCACACATAATCCTTTATGACGTTCACGGCGCGGTTGTATGACGCAGCCACAAGGCACACCGGCCAGTCGGAGCCGATCATAAGACGTTCTGGTCCGAACGCTTCAAAGGAGATGTCGAGATACGGTGTGATGTGCTCTGGCATCCAATGCTGCCAGTCGGCTTCGGTCACCAATCCCGACAACTTGCAAAACACGTTCGGCGAGGCGGCCAGTGCGCGGATGCCTTTGGCCCAGGAGCTGATTTCCCCGCTCTTGATGGGAGGCTTGGCGAGATGGTCGAGAACAAAACGCTGGCGCGGGAAGCGCTGCACGAAATCCGTGGCCACCGGCAGGTGCTTTGGGTAAATCAGAATGTCGTAAGCGAGACCGAATTCTTCGAGCGCAGAAATGCCCCGCAGGAATTCCGGCTGGAGGAGGAAGCGGTCGTCGGGTTCGCTTTGCACGATGTGGCGCAGGCCGACCAGCCTGGGATTTCGAGTGAGACTCGTCAGCTGTGATTGAATGTCGGGTGAGCGCAGATCAGCCCAGCCCACTACTCCGAGAATGGATGGATAGTGTTCGGCCAGATCGAGAAGCCAGCGCGTTTCTTCCAGGGTCTGGCGTGTTTGAACCACGACCGAGCCGTCGAAGTCGTTAGCCTGCAGGTCGGGTTGCAGATCTTCCGGCAGGAAATTGCGGCGGATTGCGGCCATCGAGTCGTCGATCCAGTCAAAGTCCTTCTGGTTGTAAATCCAAAAGTGCTGGTGGGCGTCAATCTTCATAGGACGGGCTTGGATGTAGGTGCCGCCGGCGCCACATTATTTTCTCAGATTTGAGTCGGCGTGGCTTTTGCGTCGTAAAATCGGCTGAATAGCCTTTAGCGCTTTGGCCGCACAGATTCCGAATGGAGGAGTGCCATGGACGCGCGTACCAGCGAAAAGATTTTTGCTGCCCTTGAGAGCTTCCGCATTGAGCTTCCGTCCTGGGGCTTCGCCAATACGGGAACCCGCTTCGGGAAGTTTCTTCAACCGGCCGCGGCAACCACGACCGAGGAAAAGTTCAGCGATGCGGGGCAAGTGCATCGGCTGACCGGGGTGTGTCCGACCGTAGCGTTGCACGTTCTCTGGGACTGTCCCGAGGGCATTCGAAGCACCGACGAGATCAAGGCCTTTGCTTCGCGCTATGGCGTTTCACCGGGATCGATCAATCCGAATCTTTTTCAGAATCAGGAATACAAGTATGGATCGTTCGGAAATCCCGATGCGGAGATCCGGCAACGAGCCTTGCAGCACACCGAGGACAGCATTGAAATCGCGCGGCGTCTGAACAGCCGGGATATTTCAATGTGGTTTGCGGATGGATCGAATTATCCAGGGACGGCCAATATTCGGCAGCGCAAGCAATGGTTCCAGGAAGCGCTAAAGAAATCGCACGCGGCGTTGTCGCCGCAACAGCGATTGCTGGTTGAGTACAAGCCGTTCGAGCCTGCCTTTTATCACACGGACATTGCGGATTGGGGCATGGCCTTGCTGCTGGCGCGCGCCGCGGGACCGCAGGGGAAAGTGCTGGTCGACACCGGACATCATTATGCGGCACAAAATATCGAGCAGATCGTGACCTGGCTTTTGTCGGAGGAGATGCTGGGCGGTTTTCACTTCAACGACCGGCGCTACGCCGATGACGATTTGACCCTGGGTTCGATTGATCCGTACCAGATCTTCCGCATCTTCCACGAGATTCTCTACTTCGAATGGGAAACTGGGAAGCGCGCCGATATCGCGTACATGGTGGATCAGAGCCACAATTTGAAAGGCAAGATTGAGGCGATGATTCAAACGGTAATGATGGCGCAACAACTATTCGCCAAGGCTGCGTTGGTGGACCATCGCGACCTCGCCACCGCCCAGAAAAATTGCGAACTGGTAAAAGCGGAAAGCCTGCTGCAGGATGCTTTCGCCGTGGATGTCCGGCCGGCGCTGGAAGAATGGCGAAATTCAAAAGGGCTGCCCAGGGATCCTATGGCAGCGTTTCGCGAGAGCGGTTATTTGGAGCGCATCACGAAGGAACGGGCGGCGAAGAATTCGAGCAATGTTTCTTCGTATGCGTAGGTTTCTCGCAGCCTCACAGGAACCCGTTCAGTGCGGGAATATTTTCAGCCGCAGGCCACCCAGAAGACCAGAGGGCAGCGGCTGCAAACGATCCATGTCCTGTGGGACGAAGCGTTCTCCATAGCGAGCGTTCAATAGACGGTATTCCGGCAGCGCGCGCCCTGCCATGGAATTGATCGCGGTATTGCCTGCTATGATGCGCAATTCGTTCTTTCCCGGTCTCATCAGCGCTGATAAATCGATGGTGTACGGCGGATGCCACACCACGCCGGCTCGCTGCCCATTGACGTAGACTTCGGCGGCCTCTCTCACTGGTGATTCCAGATACGCGCGCATGTTGAATTCAGGGAGAGGATCGGGTATTGCAACCGGCGTGCCTTCTCCGAAATCCAAGACCAGTGAAGAGTTGGAGTTTGCATCGGGTGGGAGATCGATAGTTTTCTCGTACGTGACCTGACCGGAGTAATACGGTTCTTCATCGCTCCATGAACGAAGCGTTGTCATGTGTAGGGTCTGGTTCGAGCCACTGAATACGAGATTCCAGTCGGAAGAGAGATCGATGGTTCTCGAGGGTTGCGCCGCCGGAATAGGCAGTTTTTTTTCATTGATCGCCGAATTTGTGAAGAAGATCAGCCGCGACTCGTAAGGCTGCAACGCCACGTCGACTTCGCTGGCATTCTCGAGGGGAGAAATCCGGCCTGTGAATGGATCCCACCATTCTGCGTTTGTCGCCCGGTGCTGGAACCTTGCTCGAGTTCGGACCGCGTGATTGCTGGTGTTCGCGAGAAAATAAAGATCTCCTTCGCTCAAATGCCGGTGTACAAATCCGATTTCGCTGATTTGGGGAGAGAGAACGACGTCCGGTTTCGCATAGGTTGCGATTTTGCGACCGAGTTGGTCTTCATCCTCAACAAGGTGGCCAAGAGCGCCCTGGCCGCGGAATAGGCGCTGCGAAATGTCTTCGATTTGCTGAGTTTCGCTCCCTGCGTTCAACAAACCTGGAGCGGTGGATGGCAATCGGCGGGTTGCGATTACGATCCCACCCTGCCTTGCGTACTGCTCAATCTTGCGATAGGTGGGAAGTGGCAGCCGCTCGACTCCAGGGAGGACGAGCACTGAATACGGAATGCCAACCGTGTCAATGGCATCCGCGTCAATGAAATCCGAGTTGAAGCCGGCGTCGAGAATCTGCGGGATGATCTTATTTCCCAGCAATGCCGGCATCGAGTCGCCGATGCTCACGCTAGCCGCACTCGAGGAATTACTTTCCACGCGGAATCGAGCCCACGCGTCATCATTGGGCAACAGCAAAGCCACATTGTTTGCTGGCCTGCCTTGCCGGAGCGCGAAGCTGACGCGCTGAAGATACGCCGCCAAATCCGGCATCGCGAACCACCAGGGATTATGCGCATTGAAGGCTCCGGCGGCGTACATGCGCCATCCCGGCTCTCCAGCGCTTTCGGGAGAATAGGGCCAGCCGTGTCCAACCAACTGGTTGATGCCTTGCAGGAAGTGCAGATCCGCCTCCGCTTTCATATCGAACGGAGTGGCGCGGAAGGCCGGCGAGTGCAGCCAAGTCCAGGTCTCGGATGAAATGATTGGCTTGCCAAAAAGATGACCCGCCGATGCCGCCCAGCGAACGTCTGAGAATTGCCGCCACATCAACAGCGTCGCCTTGCCCTCCCCCTCGGGAAGATCGGCGAACTGGTTGCTGGACAAAGTTACCGGAGGCGTCCCGTAGGTTTGCGAACGGAACAACGTGTGGTGTTGCTGGGCCCATGCGTGGAGCGGCGCCAGATAATGCTCGTTCGCGAGTTCGGTAAGAGTCTTTCCCCAGTCGTGCCGAATGGCAGTAGTATCGGGGCCCGTGTCAGCGACAAGGGCGGGCAGATACGGCGTGAGATCATAGCCGCGGCGTTGACGAAATTGTTCGAGGAACTCTCCGGTCCAGTCGGAGCCCTCGTCTTCAAGGCTGTCGCTGAATACGGCGTAGGGTGGATGATCACCGAAAGCTTCCATCAATCGGTCCCCGACCTCGTGCAGATGATTTGCAATGGCCTGCTGGTCGTAGTGGTCGAGAACAAATCCTTCGGCGTCGACAGCCGGACGCCGCACGGTCATTCCGGTTCGGCTGGAAATGAAAAAGAGTGCGTTGGAGCGGGTATCCGGTTTGGGCGAAATGTTCAGACGTCCGTTTTCGATTGCAGATGTCGGAATCTGCTCGGCGTGTTTGTAATCGAGCGCAATAGCAGGTACAAGGAACAGCGCGATCAAGTGTTCGCCGGTATCGATACTAGGAACCTGAATTGATTGTGATCCGTGTGGGATTGGAACGATCTGTACGCGCAGTTTTCCCGCGGCCTGGGTCACGGGGATGTGCGGACCGCCAAATGGCCAGCCGCTAGTGAGCGTGATGTCGACGCGCAGACCCAGCCTTCTCGCTTCAGCCGCGGCGAAGCGCAATGCCTCAATATGGTCATCTGAAAGAAAGGGAAGATTGCGGAAGCCAGTTTGCGGAACATCCAAGGCGAGCGGGTACAGCGTGGCAATTTCTACCCCGCCAATGCCGGCGGCTTTCATCTGCTCAAGTTCGCGCTGGATTTCAGATTTCGAGACCGCCGGACCGAACCACCACCAACGCATCATGATCCGGCAGTCATCGGGGGGATGGGCGAAAGTCTCTCGCAATTGGGCAGCGGATGGCTCCGACTGGCCCAATGCCGGCAGCGCCGCAGAAAAAATCAGCGCTACTCCAAGAATCAGAGTTTTGATCAAGGGCTCCCGCATTCCAACTTGTAATTGAAATCTGTCACGGTTGGGATGGCGGAGCGACCCCAACGAAGGGAACGGCTTTCTCCTGGGCCAACCGGTTGTAGGATGCGAGGTCGGTCTTGACGATCTCATCCCATTTTGCGAGTTGCTCGTCGGCCTGCTTGCTGAGGTCGTCGAACATTTCGTAGTCCTGCTTGGTGGGCGCGGCATCGGCGCTGGAGACGATTCCACCCAGAGCCACCAGCAGGTTGTTGAGGCGGATCGGATAGTTGAGCACATCCTGCCCGCTTTTGGCCTTGGTCTGGATCAGCGCTTCTTCAACAACCTTCATTTTCGTGTCGAGGGCCTTTCCCGCGTCCTCCAGTGCCTGCGCGTTCGGATTCTTTTCCTCTTTCAGGCGCTTGTTGAGAGCCGTCATCTGCGCGCGAATGTCGCGCATCTGGCGGACAGCATCGTGCACCTGCGTGACTTTGCCGAGAATGGACTGCATCAGATCGAACTGCTTCTTCAGATCCTCTGCGGTCACTTGCAGACGAGAATCGGGAACGATCTTGAACGGTTGAGTTTGCGATTTGCCGTCGACCGTTAAGCGCGCCTGGTACTCGCCCGGAAGCGCCAATGGCCCGTCGGTCGAACCTCCCCAGAGCGGCGAGTTGGGAATGCGAGGTGTGCCCTCATAATGCAGGTCCCAGGCGAAGCGGTTAATGCCGGCCTCGGAAGGAATTTCCTCCGGCTTGTTGCGCCCGAAACCTTCGTCGCCCTCCGATTCCGGCTTGTTCTTCGGCGGATAGGTGCGAATCACTGTGCTGGCAGAATCAAGGATCTCAATTTTGATGCGAGATTCTTTGTCTTTGTCTTCTGATTCGGCCGAATCGGATTTGGCCTCAGGTGTCTGTGCAGGTGCGGTAGCGGAAGTCGACTGTGGTGCAGTGGTGGTGGCACTTGTAGCCTGGGTTTCGTCCTTTTTTTCGTCTTTTTTCTTTTCTTCCGGCTTCTTGATTTCTGTCTTCAGGTAGTAATAGATCACCGCTCCCGGTGGCGGATTTTCGCCGGCATTGCCGCTACCAAAGAATGATGCTGGAAAGGTAGTATGGTTCGCCTCGGCCGGTGTGAACAGATGGACATCATCTGCTTTGAGCGAGTCATTCCACTGCCGCAGAGGCGACAGGTCATCGAGAATCCAGAAGGAGCGTCCGTGGGTAGCGATGGCGAGATCGTTGTTCTTTACGATCAGATCATTCACAGGCGCGATCGGCAGGTTCAGCTGCAGCGGCTTCCAGTTCGCACCGTCGTCGAAACTGACATACACGCCGCGCTCGGTGCCTGCGTAGAGCAGACCTTTGCGTTTGGGATCGATCCGCACGGCGTGAACATACACGTCCTTGGGGATGCCGTTGATGATCGTGGTCCAAGTTTTTCCGAAGTCGGCAGTCTTGAAAATGTAAGGCGTGAAGTCGTCCATCTTGTGCCGCTGGACGGCTACATAGGCTGTTCCCGCCTCGGTCGGGGAAGCCTCAATCATGCTAACCGTGCCCCATTCCGGCATGGCTTTAGGCGTGACGTTTTCCCAATTGGCGCCGCCGTTGCGGGTCAGGTGAATCAGGCCGTCATCGCTGCCTGCCCAGATCAGGCCAGCCTGCGCCGGTGATTCCACCACCGAGAAGATCGTGTCGTAAACCTCGACTCCGGTGTTGTCTTTGGTGATCGGGCCTCCGGAGGACTCTTGCTTCGACTTGTCGTTCCGCGTCAGGTCAGGGGAAATGATGCTCCAACTCTTGCCTTCGTCGGTGGTCTTGAAGAGCACTTCGCCGGCATAGTAAAGCGTGTGCGGGTCGTGCGGCGAGAAGACGATGGGCTCGGTCCACTGGAAGCGGTGCTTCAATTCGGCCATGCCCCAGCCAATGGGATTGCGGGGCCAGGGATTGATCAGTTGGGTTTCGGCGGTGCGATGGTCGTAGCGTGAAATATCACCGCCGTAAGATCCGGCGTAAACAATTTCCGGGTTCTTCGGATCGGGAGCGATGTATCCGCTCTCGCCGCCGCCCACGTCGTAGTAATCGGAGCGGTCGATGCCGCCATTCGGGCTGGCGCTGGCAATCGCCACCGTGGAATTATCCTGCTGCGCGCCATAAATCCAGTAGGGGAAGCGATCGTCGCTGGTGATGTGATAGAACTGCGCTGTCGGCTGATTGTAGATGGTCGACCAGGTGGCGCCGCCGTCGATGGAAATGGTCGCTCCACCATCGTTGCCGTTGATCAGGCGCTTGGGATTGTCGGGGTCGATCCAGAACCCGTGGTTGTCGCCGTGCGGGGAATGGATTGGTGAGAAAGTTTTGCCGCCATCGATCGAGCGGTAGGTTCCAGTGTTCAGGATGTAGACGACATCCGGGTTCTTAGGATCGGCGAAGACGTGGGTGTAATACCAGGCGCGCTGGCGATAGCGGCGGTCGTCGTTGACGAGTTGCCATTTCTCGCCGGCATCATCCGAGCGGAACAGGCCGCCTTTTTCCGCCTCGATCAGCGCATAAATGCGGTTGGGATTGGAAGTGGTCGCGACGCCGATGCGTCCGATGGTTCCTTCGGGCAGACCGTGAGCCGTCAGCTTGGTCCAGGTGTCGCCGCCATCGGCCGAGCGATACAAGCCGCTGCCGGGGCCGCCGGATTCCATCGTCCACGGCTTGCGCACTGCCTGCCACATGCCGGCAAACAGAATGTTGGGATTGGAAAGGTCGAACTGGATGTCGATGCCGCCGGTCTTGTCGTCGACGTAGAGAATACGCTGCCAGGTCTTGCCACCGTCACGCGAGCGGAAGATGCCGCGGGTTGGGTTGGGACCGAAGGGATGTCCGAGAGCCGCCACGTACACGGTGTTCGAGTCCTTGGGATGAACGATCATGCGGCCGATGGAGTGGGTGTCACGAAGGCCGGCATATTTCCAGGTTTTTCCCGCGTCGGTAGACTTGTAAACGCCGTTGCCCATGACGATGTTGCCGCGGATGCAGGCTTCGCCTGTGCCTACATAAATCACGTTGGGATCGGAGGGCGCGATGGCGATGGCGCCAATGGAAGGCGAGGCTTCGGAAAACTTATCCCACAGTGGCCTCCAGTTCAGGCCGCCATCGGTGGTCTTCCACATGCCGCCCGCGACTGCGCCAAAGTAGTATGTGTTTTCCGGGCCGGGCACGCCTGCGACCGCGAGAACGCGGCCGCCTCGGAACGGTCCGACCAGCCGGTACTTCATGCCTTCAAAGGGAGATTTCGCAGGCTCCGGTTTCGGCGGAGGTACTACGCCTGCTTCAGGCGGAAACTTCTCTTCACTCGGTTCTCCCGTCGGAGTTGGAGATACGCCGGGTTCCGACGGCTTATTCGGCTGGCGCTTTTGGGCGACTGCTAATGTGCTCACGAGCAAAAGAATGACTGCTAAGCGGAATCGGATCACAGTCCAGATCCTCCCGTGTGAAATGGAAATACGTAATGTACTCTTCGCTAAAAGTTCTGGCACACCTTTTTTCGGCCCTTACGCTGTTGGCGACTGCTTTCTGCGCAGATAGAAGAGCGAAATCAGCCCCAGGAAAACAACAAAAACCGGAACCGACCATTGCAATCCGTCCACGAAAAATGTGGTAAGGGAGATCGCAAGCACGAGCACGATGCCCGTCACAGTGAGCAAAGGATGAACTGGCAGACGCATGGGCAAGCGCAATAGGCGCTCGCGCGGAATCGAATTGCGAAAATAAAGATGCGAGTTCAGAATAACCAGCCATACGAAGAGCATTCCGGCGACTGCGCTTCCATAGAGCTTGAGGAAAGCATTTCTCGGGGCGAAGATCGCCAGCAGAATCGCGGCCATGATCCCGCCCGTGGAAGCCAGCAACGCCCGGTGTGGAACACCATTGCGGCTCACCTTGCCAATCCACGGTGGGGCATAGCCTGCCTCGCCCAGAGAGAAAAGCATGCGGGTGGAAAGATACAGGTTGGTGTTGACGCTCGACAAGGCCGCGGTGAGCACGACGAAGTTCATGATTGCGGCCGCAAAGGGGACATGCGCCGCGGCGAAGGCAACGACAAACGGACTGCCGGAGAGCGTCGCGGAACTGCTGGTCTGGTTCCAGGGAACGATCGTCACTGTAATCGCGATCGCCAGCACGTAAAAGAGGATAAGGCGAAATACGATAGCCCGCATGGCGCGCGGAATGGTGATTTCCGGACGCTCGGCTTCTCCCGCCGTGACCGCAATAATTTCTACTCCCATGTAGCTGGTTAGCGTAATGGTGAGAGAAAGCCACACTCCTTTCCATCCTGCGGGGAAGAAGCCTCCATGCTGGGTCAAGTTGGCCCAACCGGTCGCGCCTCGCGAGCCGTCGCCAAAAATCAAAGCTAATCCAAGGATGATGAATACGATGATGGCCGCGACCTTGATCATCGCGAACCAATATTCGAATTCACCCAGCCGGTTCACCTGCATCGCGTTTAGAGCGACCAGAGCGGCCGAAACCAGCACGACCCAGATCCACTGTGGAACATTTGGAAACCAGAAAGAAATGTAGATGCCTGCGGCGGTGACCTCCGCGCCGATCGCGATGATCTGCGCCGCGCCATACGTAGCCCGCACCGAAAACCCTGCCCAGGGATTGAGGTATTTTTCGGCGTAGACTCCAAACGCGCCGGCCACGGGATGGACCACGGCCATTTCCGCCAGCACGTACGACATGATCAGCGCAATGCCGGCGCCCAACAGATAAGAAAAGATCACAGCGGGTCCAGCAAGGCGGATGGTGACACCGCTGCCCAGAAGCAAGCCGACGCCAATGGCCCCGCCAATCGCCATCATCGTCAGTTGACGCTGGCTCAGGCGGCGCTGGAGACCTTCTTCCGCTACAGGTGTGCCCGCAATTGCGGCCTCTCCTGAGCGCGTTTGATCAGTCATAGCTGCCGACGCCGGCAGAGGCAAGGATCATGAGATTCAGATTTTTCTTCAGGAAATTCGTCACTGTGTTTACATCGTCCATCGTGTTGTAGGCATGGAAGGAGATGCGCAGGCCGTCGTGACGGCTCGACGCAATGATGCCGCCTTCTGCGAGCTTCTGCACCAGCAAGCCGGAATCTTTCGCTTGCAGCACGATCAGGGGGCCAACACTATCGTCTGGCGTTTTCGCGACGATACCCAGGTCGCGCGCACAGCTCAAAAGTGCTCGAGTGAGTTTCTGGATGTGTTCGGCCACGTTATCCATGCCGATTTCCTGAAGTAGTTGGAACCCTGGCATCGCTCCGTACACATTGGGGACTGAGGGTGTCCCAGACTCGAATCTTCGCGCGGTCGGGGATAGCTCGAAATGCTGCGGATCGTAGGCAAATGGATTCGCCTGCGCGAACCATCCCGTGATGGTGGGAACTAAAGAGGAGATGAGTTCCTTGCGCACGTATAAGAGGGCGAGTCCGGGAGGACCCAGCAGATACTTGAGCGTTCCGGTGAGGTAAAAGTCCAGATTCATGGCTTTGACATCAACCAGACGGGTTCCGCAATCCTGATAATCATCGAGCATGACAAGCGCGCCGTTGCGGTGGGCGATCTGCGTAATGGCGTTCACCTCGGAACGAAATCCATTCTTGAAACAGACATGGGTGATCGGCACGATGCAGGTATTGCGGTCGACGAGTTTTTCGTAGTTGGCAGCGGGAATGCGGTTACCTTCCGCCTTCACAAAGTGGACGTCAGCGCCCCGGTCTCGTTGACCGAGCCAGACATGACCCATGGTGGGGAACTCGAACTCGCCCATCACGATTTTCTTTCGTTCGCGGAAATTCAGGGCGCTGGCCACGGCGTTGATGCCCGCCGATACGCTGGTCACGATGGCAACTTCATCCGGGCTGGCGTGAATGAATTGCGCAAACGCAGTCCTGGCCGCCTCGTAATGTTCCACCCATCGCTCCCAGGGTGAGCCTTGCTCGTGCCAGCTCGCAACGTAGTCCGCGAGGCCGGCCTCGACCGCGTCCGACAGCGCACCTTGCGAGCAACTGTTGAGGTAGATTTTCCGTTGAAAAATCTTGAAGCGGGAGCGAATGTCGTGGACTTGGCTATCGGTTAGCATCAGATCTCGATCTCGGAAGGTTCTAACGGCGCACTCACAGCTGTTCCAGCCCGCCGGCCTTGCCCTACAAGCTGCGCCCAACCTATACTGCGCTGCATCCCTCGTCAAGGGTATGTCTGCGAAATATGCCGGTATCCCTCACTAGCTCCAAGCTGATTTACGAGACGCTGAAGGAGTGCGACATTCGCCTGGTCTCGGCGCTGCCGGAAACCTGGCTGGTCCATCTGATTCGGATGACGGACGAGGATCCGGACATGATCCTGGTGCGACTGGCGAAGGAAGAGGAAGCGGTCGGCATCTCGGCCGGAGCCCACTTCGCCGGCGTCAAGTCGGCGATGCTCATGCAGAACCACGGATTCATGGCATCCATCAACGGCATCGTCTCATTTGCGCATTTGTACAAGATTCCCTTGTTGATGCTGATCAGTTATCGCGGATCTTTTGGAGAGCGCGACCCCTGGCAAACTCAGGGCGGCAACGTCACCGAGCCGCTCTTGAGAGCCTTGGGCATTCCTTACTTTTTTCTGGATGGAGTTGAGACAGTAGAGAAGCGCATCCGGCAGGCGCAGACGCTGGCCGAAAGCAGCTTGCAACCGGTGGCCGTTCTTCTGACGCGCGATCTGATGTGGGAGGAGTGATGCTGCGCCTCGATTGCCTGCGGTCGGTCTATTCAGAACTGGAGAACTGCCTCGTAGTCACCATCATGGGAGCGGTTGCGGCCGAGTTGCACTCACTGGGACATCGTCCCAATTTCTTTTACCTGCAGCATGCCATGGGGCTGGCGTCCTCCACCGGATTGGGTCTCGCATTGTGCCTGCCAGAACAAAAAGTAATCGTGTTCGACGGCGACGGTTCACTGCTGATGAACCTTGGCAGCCTGAGCACCATGGCGCGTTATCGTCCGAAGAACCTGGTCCACATTGTTTTCGATAATGAGAGCCTGCTCTCGGTCGGTGGTTTCCCAACCGCAACCAGCACCGGCACGGACTTGGAAGGCATTGCTCGCGCGGCCGGAATTCCCAGAGCCGTTAC
>DASTCU010000132.1:0-22173 GCA_035710825.1 Candidatus Sulfotelmatobacter sp. | reverse complement strand
CCGCCTCGCGAAGGGTCGCGAAGTGAGGTACTATCGCGAATTGGAAGCGGTAATTGACCGCGCCCTGGAGAGAATTCAATATCACACCGAACTCTGGGGCTCCTACCCCGCTCGCGGTCCGCGACCTGCCAAAGACCCCATTAACGCCACATTCTGGCCGTAAGAATGCCTTGCGCGTCCCTCTCTTCAGCCGCTCTAGCCGGAATTTATGAGACGATAAAAGCAGTCCCATGATTCAGCTTTCCGGCGCCGGAAAACGCTTCGGCCACAAACTTCTCTTCGAAAATGTAGATTGGCTGATCACAGCCGACGATCGCATCGGCTTAGTCGGCGGCAACGGGACCGGCAAGTCCACGCTGATGAAAGTCCTCGCCGGCATGGACACATTCGATTACGGCGCGCTCACCATCGCCAAGGGAACATCTGCCGGATACCTTCCGCAGGACGGCCTCACTCTCTCCGGCCGCAGCGTTTTTGACGAGTGCATGACGGTGTTCGACGACCTGCGCGCCATGGAGAAGGAACTGGAATCCCTGACCCACAGCATGGCGGAACTCGACCACACCGGGTCCGCCTATGCGGATGTGGCCGACCGCTACCATCGCGTGGAGCACCAGTTCCGCACGCGCGACGGCTATTCCATTGAAGCCGAAGTCGGACGGGTGCTGATGGGCTTGGGTTTTACGAAAGAAGACTGGCAGCGGCGAACCGAGGAGTTTTCCGGTGGATGGCAAATGCGGCTCGCGTTAGCCAAGCTTCTTCTGCAAAAGCCGAACTTGCTCTTACTCGATGAGCCGACGAACCACCTTGATCTCGAAGCGCGCAACTGGTTGGAAGAATATCTGCAGAATTATCCCAATGCGTTTGTGCTGATCTCACATGACCGCTACTTCCTCGACGTGACCGTCAATAAGATTGCGGAGATCTGGAACAAGCGCTTTTGGTTCTACACGGGCAATTACGACAAGTTCCTGGCGCAGAAAACGCAGCGCAACGAGCAATTGCAGGCCGCCTATCGCAACCAGCGCGATCGCATCGAGCAGCTCGAAGTCTTCATCAACCGCTTCCGCTACCAGGCGACCAAGGCCAAGCAGGTGCAGAGCCGCATCAAGGAATTGGAAAAGATCGAGCGGATCGAGATTCCACCGGAAGAGAAGACGATCCACTTCTCATTCCCGCAGCCTAAGGCCAGCGGGCGGATCGTGGCCGAGTTTGAAGGTGTGGCGAAGAGTTATCCGGGAAAGAACGGTGCGGCGTCGAAAGAAGTGTTCCGGGACGTCAGCTTCATGATCGAGCGCGGCGACCGTATTGCGCTGGTAGGGGTAAACGGCGCGGGAAAATCGACGCTGATCAAATTGCTCGCGGGCACTGAACCGCTGACCGGAGGCGAGTTCCGGCTAGGGCATAATGTGCTCGCCGATTATTTCGCGCAGGATCAATACAAGGAGCTCGATCCCGACGCCCGCATCCTCGACGACCTAGGCGCAATGTCTCCACGTTCCACCGAGACGGAGTTGCGCAGCCTGCTTGGGTGTTTCCTGTTCTCCGAAGATGACGTGTTCAAGAAAATCGGAGTGCTCTCGGGCGGCGAGCGCGGGCGGTATGCGCTGTTGCGGCTGTTGCTGCATCCCGCAAATTTCCTGTTGCTCGACGAACCGACGAACCATCTCGACCTGCGGGCGAAAGATGTGCTGCTGAGCGCTTTGATAGATTACACGGGCACGGTCGTTTTTGTCTCACACGACCGCTATTTCATCGACAAACTGGCGACGCGGGTGCTCGAAGTCGGCGGAGGCAAGGTAGAAATCTTCCCCGGCAATTACGAGGACTATCTCTGGCGGAAGCAAGGCGGGCAGCACGTCGCGCCCACGCTCGACGATGTGCCGGGTGCGAGCGCGCCGAAACCAGCGGCATCGAAGCTGGCTCTTTCCGGCCAGCCCTCAAATGGAAATCATCGTGGCGAAACCGAAGGTACGACCGAAAGTTCCAAGAAGCGCATGAATCCGATCAAGCGCAAGCAAATGGAAGATCGCGTTCAGGAGCTTGAGGAAGAGATTAGCCGCACAGAAGACTCTATCGCGCGATTGGAAACCGCACTGCAGAACTTCGTCAGCGCGGAAGAGAGCCAGCGCCAATCGCAGGAACTTGATAAACACAAAGCTAGCCATGCAACGCTGGTGAGCGAGTGGGAAGAGCTATCGCAAACATTGGAAGCCCCAGAATAGTTTCCGGCAAACCCGAGCGTTGCCACTCCGCAGCAGGATGTTTCCCTTCCGCACCCGTACACGATCTTCCGTAATCTCTCCGATCAACTTACCTCTGTGCGATAGTCAGGGTGGCCAAGTGGTCAGCAACTGGCGAGGCCACAAATTTCAAGACCAACCGCAAGCAGCGGCGCCCCCGGGCACGCCGCGCGGGGACCCAAGGAAGGTCGCATGCTTCAGTCGTCGGAGAACTCATTCAACCCGAAGTCCGGAATCCCGGCTTCCAACCCTAACTCGTACAACCCAGTCAAAACCGTCACCGCTCCCGTGGATCAGGCGACCATTGGCCGCACTTTGGTCATCAAGGGCGAGGTCAGCGGCTCCGAAGCGCTGTACATCGACGGCCGCATCGAAGGCAAGATCATCATGCCGGAAAGCCGCGTTACGATCGGCCGCAACGGCAAGGTGGACGCCAGCATCCAGGCCCGTGAAGTTGTGGTCATGGGCAAGGTGACCGGCAACATCGATTGCAGCGACCGCGTGGATATCCGCGCCGAGGGCTCGGTTAGCGGAGACATCTCCACCGTGCGCATCAGCGTGGAAGATGGTGCCGCGCTCAAGGGCGGCATTCAAGTTCGCAGCGATGGCAGGCCTCAGCCTCAGGGCAAGCAGGAGCATGCCAAGGCAATGGCAGCGACGGCCAGCGCGTAATTTCGAGTCGAGTAGAGAACAAAGGGCACGCGCGAGCGTGCCCTTGTTTTTGTTAACGCTCGACGCCAGGACGGCGCCGCGACACCTGGCAAGATGCCGACACTAGGTTTTTTTTTCTGCCGGACGGAAATCGAGCGCGGCGGAGTTCATGCAATACCGCAGGCCCGTCGGCGGCGGACCATCTTCAAAGACATGCCCCAGATGCGCGTCGCAGGTGGCGCAACGCACTTCGGTGCGGACCATCCCGTAGGCGGTATCGCGATGCTCGACTACTCCTCCGCCGTCGGTCGGCTTGTAGAAACTCGGCCAGCCGGTGCCAGAATTAAACTTCGTCTGCGAATCGAACAGGGGGGCGCCGCAGCACACGCAGTGATAGTTGCCCGGTTCTTTCGTGTTCCAGTACTTGCCGGTAAAGGCGCATTCGGTGCCCGCCTCCCGCGTGACGTGATACTGCTCGTCGGTCAGCTGCTTTTTCCAATCGGCTTCGCTCTTAGCGACTTTTTCTGTCATAAATCAGCCTCATCCCAATGATCTGTTTCAATAATCATTAGATGTTCCGGAGTCCGAGAAGTGACATTGGCACTCCCGCTCTTGACTAGCTTCAGATTTTCAACCCCTTTAGATACTCGCGGAAAGGCCCGCCCAGGTCGCTACGCTTGAGGGCAAATTCGACCGTGGCCTTGAGGAACCCTAGCTTGTCGCCAGTGTCGTAGCGCTGTCCTTCGTAGACATAGGCGTACATCTTTTCCCGCTTGAGCAACATGCGCATGCCGTCGGTGAGCTGCAGTTCGCCGCCGGCGCCGGTAGGAGTCTTTGCCAGGCAATCGAAAATCGCGGGGGTCAGGATATAGCGCCCGATGATGGCGAGATTCGAGGGGGCTTCTTCGGGTTTCGGCTTCTCGATCATGTTGCGGATTTCGAAAAGCCGGCCGTTAAAACCGTCGGCGGGCTGGGCGTCGAAGACGCCATAAGAGGAGATCATTTTGCCTTCGACCACCTGCGCGGCAATCACGCTGCACTGCTTTTGATCAAAGACGTTGACCATCTGCTTGAGGCAGGGCACTGGGCTGTCGATGACGTCATCGGCGAGTAGCACGGCGAAAGGTTCGTTGCCGACGAGTTCTCGCGCCATGAGCACGGCGTGGCCAAGGCCGAGTGCTTCCTTCTGGCGCACGTAGGCGACGTGCATCATGTCGGAGATATTGCGGACAATCTTGAGCAGGTCGGTCTTGCGGCGCTCCTCGAGCATTTTTTCGAGTTCGTAGCTGACGTCGAAATGGTCTTCGATCGCCTGCTTGCCGCGGCCGGTGATGATGAGGATCTGGTCGCACCCGGATGCCATGGCCTCTTCGACCCCATACTGGATGATCGGCTTGTCGACCAACGGGAGCATCTCTTTGGGCTGGGCCTTGGTGGCGGGCAGGAAACGGGTGCCCAGGCCGGCGGCAGGAAAGACGGCTTTGCGGACTTTCATCGTCATGAGGAGGGTCTCTCGTTGTTGCCCAGCAGCGCCGGGGACCGACAATTGTAAATGGTCGGGTTTGCGGTTGGCATACTGGGTCGAGGGTAGGCTCAAGAACGGCGAGCAGGTGAGTTCGGTTGTGCAGAAGTCAAAATCCCCACCCTGTCGCAAAAAGCGCGACAAGGGTGGGCACCCCGGATCTATTTTCCAAGCTCGAGCACGACGAAGCTATCTGGAACCACCGAGCGGCGCGGGTGAGGATTGTCCGCCGTCGGGGCCGGAGGCGGTCCGAATTCGGCAGTCACCACGAAGACATTGTGGGTCTTGGAGTCGAGAGCCATGGTGCGGGCCCCCTGCTGGGTCTTCACGTTTTCCGCGACGCTGAACTTCTCCGGCGAGTCTTCTTTGACCACCGTGAGGACGCCCTCGCCGCAGGACGCGAATGCCAGGTTGGTTTCATCGTCGAAGGCGGTCGCGTCGACGCCTTCGCCGATCGCCGGAGTCGCCAAAACCTTGCCGCTGTCCGCGTCCACCACCGCCATCATCTTGTTGTCGCAGCCTACGAAGAGGCGCCGATGCCTGCGGTCGATGGACAGCCCACTCGGCTCGGTGCACGGCGCGAGCGGCCATTTGGCTTTGACGTCCAGCTTATTGGGATCGATCGCCACCAGTTCGCTCTTGTCTTCGATGTTCACGAAGATCTCGCCTTTGGCATCGCTGGCCGCGAACTCCGGTTTGCCGTCCAGCGGGATCGTGCCCAGGACCTTGCCGCTGGCGGCATCGATGGCGCTGGAATCATGGCTGCGGCCGTTGAAGGTGAAGACGCGCTTGCTCGCCGGATCATAGAGAATGGCGTCGGGATTATCGCCAACTTTGACCTTGCTGATCAGCCCCAGGTTCTTAATGTCGAAAATGCTGACCGTGCCTTCGCGGCCATTACTGGTGAAGCCACGCCCCAATTCGGGTGCCAGCGCAATGCCGTGCACGCCCGGAGTATCGGCGATCTCACCAACGTTCTTGCCCGAATCCAGGTCGAGCACGATGACGTGGGTGCCGCGCGAGATGTAGAGACGGCGTGCGCTCGCGTCGGCGGTGAGATAGTCCCAGAAACCTTCGCCGCCTATTTTGTAAGTCTTGATGACGTGGTATCCCGGAGCAGCCGCGGCCAAGGCTACCGCCGCCAGGGACACGCTGATTGCAGATAATAACCATTTCGACATCGTAAACATGACTTCCTCCTGATCATTCGCGGCGATTCAGCCCGGCATTCTCAGGGCCCCTTCCCGAGAATTGCCAAGCCGTGTTCTTGCATCGAAGTCGCGGGGTTTTAACCCGAAAGTAACTTTACCCTATTTCGGGCGTCCACCTAGACTCTTAATGTATGGATGTAACTGAGTCATCTTCGTTTGGACCAGATGCGCCCGCGAGTGTTGCTCCGCCGCTCGATCCTCGGCTGCAACCCACACCTGATTACGGCACACTTGGCCCCGGCTCAGATATTACGGCCTTCGGAAGGAATTCAAGTCAAGCTCCGACACCGAAGCCTGCGCCACGGTTTGTACAAATGATCGCGATCATGATCGGAATGTTTGGCGCGATCGTGGCGGGGACAATCGGCAACGCTCATTCCGCCTGGTCTGATTTTTTCTCGGGCCACCAAAATCGACCCGCTACCTCCAAGGACTTGGGACAAATCGACCGCATGAGGCCGCAGAAGCAAGCGGAAACGCTGCTTGAACTCGCGGTCGGCCATTCGGCGGGGGCGGTCGATCAGATTTCCTCGCGCGTTGACCGCTGGCAGGGCAAGGTGCGGTGGAATTCGCAAATCGCCGCCCTAACCACTGCTGCTCTGAACTCGAGCGATATGCGGGTGCGCGAGTCTGGAGTGGAAGTGGAACTCGCGGCCTACGGTTTGGCAAAGAATTCCGCCAGCCTCGAGTACTTGCTGAAGACGGCAGATTCTCCTGATCACGCGCAGAAGATCTGGGCGCTTTGGGCGCTCGGATTGATGGCCAACCGTGGCGTCGGAACGGAGCAGGTCGTAAACGTGCTCACGTCTCACCTGAAAGATTCCGACGCGGATTCGCGCCGCTGGGCCGTCGAAGCTCTCGCGCTTACCGCAAACGATCAAGCCATCGAACCTCTTTTGACGACGATGCGCGATGATCCTTCGCCGTTGATTCGCGAACGGGCGGCTTGCAGCCTCGCGGTTTCAGGCTTGTTCACTCCGCAGCAGCGGTTCACGGCGGTTCCCCAGCTTTTGAATTACAGCGACGATGCCTCGCTCGACGCCGAGACGCACGGCTGGGCATTCCAGGCTCTGGGAGACATTACCCACCAGCGGTTGCCTAACAATGCCGGGACCTGGCGAAGTTGGTACAACTCGACCAGGAACGACTAATACGCAGATTCTTGCCGCTTCACCGAATGCGAGCGGAACTCTATTTTCAGACGAAGGAGCAAGTTGGAACCCCCACAACCTATGAACAACCTCCATGTCGTTGTTGCTCTTACCACTAGAGACAACGATTACCAGGCCGAACAGGCCGTTGCCGTGTCCGATATAGCCGCCCGGTTCGGCGTGAAGATCGAAATCATCTACGCTGACAATGACGCGGTCAATCAAACTCAACAGCTGATCAAGATCATCCAGAATGCCGAGAAGAAGCCGTCGGGGATTCTCGTGGAGCCCGTGGGCACCGGAATGCCTCAGGTTGCCAAGGCTGCGGTCGCCGCTGGCATTGGATGGGGAATGATCAATAGCGATCCCGAGTACATCCCGGAACTGCGCCGGGGCGGGGATGTGCCGGTGTTCTCAGTGAGCACCGACCAGTCCGAGGTTGGACGGATTCAGGGGAATCAGATCGCTGCTCTCGTTCCGGAAGGCAACATCCTGTACATTGAGGGGCCCTCGAACAACACGGCCGCACAACTTCGCAGCAAAGGAATGCTCAGCACAAAGCCGCATTCGGTCACACTGAAGTCTCTGCGAGGCGATTGGACGGAACGCAGCGCGCACCACGCAGTCGAGTCCTGGCTGTCTCTGGCGTCCTCACGGCAACTGCAGATCAAGGCTGTAATCTGCCAGAACGACGCCATGGCGATGGGAGCGCGGAAAGCGATGGGGGACCTCACCGAGGAAGACCGCGCGAAATGGCAAGAACTGCCTTTTACCGGCTGCGACGGTGTTACCAAGACAGGCCAGGAATGGGTACGCCGCAAGCTGCTGAGGGCTACGATCATTACCGCCCCGGCTGCGGGTACTGCTTTGGATTTGCTGGTAAAAGCGGTCAAAACGGGCACGATGCCACCCGAGCGCACGCTGATTCCGCCGCGCTCGTTTCCGGCGATGGCAGAGTTGCAAGGTAAGGCGCAGAGGGCCAGCGGATAGGGCTGGGATCAGTGCGCACTGATCCGCGTGAATCAACGCGGCACAAATCATTCGCTGCTGACCACTAGCCACTGGCCACTTTCTTTCAATCTGCCATTTTTGCCACGTGCACGTCGAAGCCGGTCTTGGGCAGCAGCGATGTCAGCGAGAACGCCTTGAATCCGTCCCCGGTCACTTCCGTGTGACGATAGATTCCCGGCTCGCTCTCGATCATCTCTCGTCGCCCTTCCATATCACTCAGAAATGCCTGCGCCTGGGGTGCGCTAACCTGCACTTCTTTCGCGCGCGTGACCACGGCTTCGGAGGCGTAGGAGCGTACGAGCTTCGGCCAGTATTTAGCGAGTAGTTCTGTGCTGGCGAAAACATCAGCCCAGATGATGCGGCCGTTCACCGCTACTACCACACCCACCGCATTGCGATCGCGCAGTTGCCGGATCAGGCTCTGATAGTTCTCTTCGATGGGCTTGGCTACAGCGTCCACCTGCTTTTTGACGGCTTCATTTTCCATGACCCGGGCATAGGAAGTAGTCTGTCCCAATTCAGTCGCGATCATTCCAGCAGCGCCAGCGACTACAACCGTTTGGGCGGCCTGCTGCTTACGCACTTCGGCCCAGACTGCGCTCTGATCCTTATCGGCCATAGCTTTGGCGCGCACTGAGGGTTGGGCCATCATCGCCATCGGCGGGACGGTTTTGCTGGCGCCAGATCCGCCGTACATGGCTTCCGACGCGCCGAAATGCTCGCTGCTGGCGACCCAGCGCCCCGGCTCGACACAGAAGACGCTCAAGTCGATCGGATCGCTCTCGGCGGGAACGATGCGGTCCTTGCAGATTACGCGATCCTGCTTGCCTCCCGTGACAATTTCGCCCGCCAACAATAACAGGGGCCGCTTGGCATTGTTGACCAGCACCAACCGGTTCACCTCAGCTCCATCGTGCCGCATGCCTGTGATGGGGTGCCTGCGAACGAGTCCTTGTACGCTGCCGGCTTCGGTCACCACTACTTCACCGGAGCGGAGTCCTTCGTCCAGAGTTAAGAACTCTCCCGTTGGATAGCTCTTGGCTGCGACCACGGGAAAGACAGTCAGGTTGCCGCGCCGGATGGGATCCAGCACTTTGTATCCCGGGCCAGATGTCGTTTCTCCCGCGCGCGCCACTTGTTGATCCACAATCACCAACCCGGCCACAATGAACAGGACCGTCAAAGCCAAAAACTTTCTCAGACTCATAAACGCTCCTTCGGGCAAGACGGCGTGCCCCCGCTTCCAGGTTGAAGCCCCATCCGAGTTACCGGCGTAACTCGAACCGGACGCGCCGTCCGTTTCGACTCCGTGGAAGGAACGTAGAAGAGTTGGTAGCTTGCGGGCAAAATTCGTATCGCAGGCTTCAAGGTTTCAACGTTTCAAGGTTGCAAAACAGGAGTAGGGCCGTTTGAAACCTTGAAACTTTGAAACCAGTTGCCACACTTCCCCTGTAAAATTGAATTACGAACTCCGGAGCCACTTCCGCATTGTCTTTTCTCGACCAACTGAACCCGCAGCAACGTGAGGCCGTCGAAACCACCGAAGGGCCGGTGCTGATCCTCGCCGGCGCGGGGAGCGGCAAGACGCGCGTCATCACGTACCGGATCGCCTACCTGATCGACCACAAAGGCGTAATGCCGGAATCCATTCTGGCGATGACTTTCACAAACAAGGCGGCCGCGGAAATGGGCGAACGCGTCGAAAAGCTTGTGGGCGGGTTGAGCATCGCCAAGCCGGTCATCTCGACGTTCCATTCGTTCTGTGTGCGCATGTTGCGGCGCGACATCGAGGCCCTGCGGGTTCCTTCCACGGTGCCGGGGCAGCCGCCGATTGGCCACACGAAAAATTTTGTAATTTATGACGAAGCCGACCAGCAGTCTGTGGTCAAGTCGCTGATGAAGCGGTTCGGGCTCGACGACAAGCAACTCACGCCGCGCACCGTGCTTTCGCGCATCTCGTGGGCGAAGAATCACATGCTCGATCCGCAGGAACTCTACCTGCAATCGGCCGATCCTAAAACCGAGCGTATCGCGCACCTATACGAGGAGTATCGCAAGGAACTGCGCAAGTGCAACGCGCTCGACTTCGATGACTTGCTGCTCGAAGCCGTGCGGCTTTTGAAGTCAGCGCCGCAGGTGCGCGAGTACTACAACCGGCGCTTCCACTATCTGCTGATCGATGAATATCAGGATACGAACCGTCCGCAATACGAGCTCATGCGCATGCTGGCGGGCGAGCGCCACAATGTTTGCGCGGTGGGCGATGAAGACCAGTCGATCTATTCGTGGCGGGGCGCTGACATCCGCAACATCCTCGAATTTGAGCAGGATTTCCCTGAGGCGAAAATCATCCGCCTGGAGCAGAACTACCGCTCGACGCAAAATATTTTGCAAGCGGCGTCCGCCGTGGTCGCGAACAACGTCCGGCGCAAAGGCAAGAACCTCTGGACCTCGCGCCAAGGCGGCACAAAAATCGGCTACTACGAGGCTCCGGACGGCGAGAACGAAGCCCTGTTCGCCGCGGACTGGATCGCACGCTACCTGCGCGAAGCCAACGATCGGCGCGAGACTCCGCGAGCGGCGGTGCTTTACCGCACCAACTCCCAATCGCGGTTGTTTGAAGAGGGCATGCGCCGCTACGGGCTGAAATATCACGTGGTCGGCGGATTTTCATTCTACGAACGCGCCGAGATCAAAGACATGATCTCGTACCTCAAGGTCATCCAGAATCCGGACGACTCGATCTCGCTGCTGCGCGTCGTGAACACGCCGACTCGCGGCATCGGGAAGGGGACGATCGACACGCTGGAGCGGTTGGCTCTGGAGACGGGATTGTCGCTGTGGGGTGCGATTGGCGAGGCCATCAAGCGGAACTTGCTGCCGCCACGTGCCCTAGCCTCGCTCAAGAATTTTCAGCAGCTGATTGAAGACGCTCGGGCGATGCTGGCGGGAACTTTCGTGGAGCAACTCGAACAAGATGTGGCGCGGGCGCCCTCGCCCGCGGACGTGTCGGACGTCGCGGTTGGAGAAACGATCCCCGACGTCGATAGCGAGGATGCGACGGCTTTCGATCCAGCAGAACTCGGCAATTTTTCGTTTGATTTCGGTGAGGCTGACATGGCATCGGCTCCCGAGGGTGCGACGGGCGAAGACGCCCGCCCCGACAGCCCGGAGGATGCCGACGCCACAAACGCTGACGCGATCGAGCCGCGGTCAGCGGAATCTGCGAGTTCGTTCCCAACCCCGACTGTCAGCACGGCCGACATTCTGAAATTTCTTATCGATCGGACGGGATACATCAAGCTGCTGGAAGACGAGGACACACCCGAAGCCTTCTCGCGCATCGAGAATTTGCGCGAACTGGTCAATGCCGCAATGGATTCCCGCGACCGTGCCGAAACGCTCGACCAGTTCCTCGATCACGCGGCCCTGATTGCCGATGCAGACGACTATGACGCGCGGGCCCAGATCACGCTGATGAGCCTGCATGCCGCCAAAGGTCTTGAGTTTCCCCTCGTGTTCCTGAGCGGGCTCGAGGAGGGACTCTTCCCGCACTCGCGCACCATGCTGGTCCCGGAAGATATCGAAGAAGAGCGCCGCCTTTGTTATGTCGGCATGACTCGCGCCATGGATCAGTTGATCCTGACGCGAGCAGTTTACCGGCGACGCTACGGGACTGACCTGCCCGAAGCTAGCGTGCCATCGCGCTTCCTGGAAGAAGTGCCTGCGCCGCTCATTGAAGAACTGGGAACGCGCAAAGCTCGTGTGGGAACGGCAGCCCTCGGCCGTTCCGCGGGACGAAGCCCCGGAACTTACGATGCCGAGGGCACCCACTATTCCTACGAAGATGAAGACCAGAGCGCAGCGTGGCACAGCGGTGACCCAAGTCGAGGCAATGCTCGTCCCACAAAACCGACTGCCGCTGCGCGGGCCTACAATTCGATTGAGAACATCGCCGAATTCTTCGCCAGCCGCGGCAAGAAGTTCACCGTGCCCAAGGCAGCTCGGGTCGAAGAACCTACCGGTAAGCGCGGATTTCGCCCCGGCCAGAGAGTCCGCCATCCCAAATATGGCGAAGGCACGGTCTACCAGCGTGAAGGAGAAGGCGAAGAAGCCAAGATTACGGTACAATTTCCACGCTTCGGCTTGAAGAAGCTGGTGGAGAAGTATGCCCAGCTAGAGCGAGCCTGAAAGCATCATTGAGTAATTGGGAAATTGAGTAATTGGGGAATTTTGTCGGGGCTTCATTTGCCGCCTAATTTTCAATTTCTCAATTACTCAATTACAAAATTACTCAATCCAAGAAAGCACTCATGGCCAATACAACAAAGTTAAGCAGAGACGAACGCAAGAAAGCTAAACGCACCGCGCGCAAGAAGCGCAAAGCGGACAAACCGCTCAAGCCCCGCGATTATCCCCGCGGATCGAAGAAGCCCAAGGTCAAGAAGTTGGCCCGCGGCCAGGCGAAGCGGTAAGCTGCATTCGGCAGCAGCGCTTGGCATTTAGTTGTCCCAGTTCGAGAACAGAATGCTTAAATGCCAAGCGCCAGCTGCTAATTGCTAGCTCAGGAGAAATCACACCCTTTGTCACAACCGACGACCGGCGAGCCTCCATCCCAAAAAGTTGTGCGCACCTCCGACAACCAGCTCTTCTGCTGCAAGTCGATCGACAAGCTGATCTCTGAATCCGAGGCCCCAGGCCAGCGCCTGCACAAGACGCTGGGCCCATGGTCGCTGACAGCTCTGGGTATCGGCGCGGTCATCGGTTCTGGCATCTTCGTGCTTACTGGAACTGCCGCCGCGGGAGAATATTTCCAGGCGCCGTCGATCCTGCACGCGCAGGTGCTCGACATTGTCGTCAACTTCCTGCGAGGAGGAAGTACCTCCAGCATTCTGATGCATGGACGCCCGCCGGCTGGCCCTTCGATCGCAATTTCGTTCTTCCTGGTCGCGCTGGCGTGCAGCTTTGCCGGCCTTTGCTACGCCGAGCTGGCATCGATGATCCCAATCGCCGGCAGTGCCTATACCTATTCGTATGCGACGCTCGGAGAAATCTTTGCCTGGATCATCGGCTGGGACCTGATCCTCGAATACGTCGTGAGCAACGTGGTGGTCGCGATTGGATTCAGCGCTTATACCAAAGCACAACTGGCATCGTTCAATATAAATTTGCCGGACAAATGGTCGACGCCCGTCTGGGAATCGGGCCACTGGACAGGGGCTTACTTCAACATTCCGGCATTCCTGATCATCTTCATTCTCACGGTTTTGCTGGTGCGTGGTATCCGCGAATCTGCAGAAGCGAACAACGTTATGGTGGCGATCAAGATCGGGGCCATCCTTGTGTTCCTCGTAGTCGGCGGCGCGCTGGTAAATCCGGCCAACTGGAAGCCGTTCGCCCCTTCTGGATTCGGGGGCATCGTAACCGGCGGGGCGATCGTCTTTTTCACCTACATCGGATTCGATTCTGTATCGACTGCGGCCGAGGAGTCACGCAACCCTCAACGGGACTTGCCCTTTGGAATTATTGTCTCGCTGATTGTCTGCACTCTCTTGTACGTCGGCGTTTCCGTCGTGTTGCTGGGCATGATGAAGTACACGACCTTCGTTTCAGGCGCGGCTGCGGAAGCCCCGGTGGCCTATGCTCTCCAGGCGCTCGGTGCCAGCCGCTGGTCACGCTCCATCATCGTGATCGGCGCCCTAACCGGGATGATCTCGTCCCTGCTGGTTTTCCAGTACGGCCAAGCGCGCATCTGGTACGCTATGTCTCGCGATGGCCTGTTTCCGCGTTTTTTTTCAGCCGTTCATGCCAAGTTCAAGACGCCACACTGGTCCACCTGGGTCGCCGGCTTAGCGGTTGGAGTGCCATCTGGAATTTTTGCCATCAGCGATGCCGCCGACTTGTCGAATATCGGTACGCTCTTCGCCTTTGCTCTCGTCTCGCTTGGTGTAATCATCCTCCGGCGCACACAGCCCGACCGCAAACGCGTCTTCCGCGTTCCTATGGTGCCGTGGTTCCCGCTGATCTCAATTATTCTGTGCGGCGGCTTGATGACAGGGCTCACCGTGATCACGTGGCTGCGCTTCATCGTGTGGCTGGTGCTCGGGCTGCTGATTTACATCTTCTATAGCCGCCACCGCAGCGAGTTCGCGAGGAAATAGCTAGTTCGATTTCCTACTTTGTCCACGCCCTCGCCAGGAATAGATACCGATCCCGCAAATCGTCCTTCTGCGCGGAAGGGCGAGTATCAAGGACCATGAAGGACCATCCATCTGCCGCCGTATAAGTGGGCCACTTCGGCAGGCCCGGTCCGTTGGGGTCGCCGCTCTTGGCGAAGTTCGTCCAGTATTTCCGCATCTGCTCGCTAAGCTGCCGGTCCTCCGGACGCCAAGGCACACCAGCTTTCGAATCGAGTTGCCCAAACACATACTCGATTTCAGCCGAGTGATAGGCGTTCGTGTTCGGCGCCTTGGGATCGGACGACGGAGGTGCCATATCAAACCGATAACGATAAATCGGCTGCTTGCCGGTTTTACTCTGTGATTCGAGCCAATCCCACGTAGAAAGCGCGATAAATTTGTCGCCGGCGTAGTCCTCGGCAGAGCGCAGCATGTGTTCTTCCGTGTCTGCGGGATACAGACGCAGGAACTCGGCCGCCTTGTCGCCAAAGTCTTTTTCCGCCGTTGCTTTCATGCTCTCCGCCGTTGGCTTCTGCGAGGCGATTTCGAAGCTGCCTTCGTCATGGTTCCAGCCAGCGAGCAACGGGACATCGTTTTGTTTGCCGGCGGCAAAAATGGCGGGCACCGGCTCCGGCAGAAAATATCCATCGATGTCCGGCCCGAAATCGAAGCCTCGCGATTGCGGCGGGATAAAAGCGTCAAGAATTTTCTGGGCGGGAAGGGCGCGCAACTCGGCCAGCGTGTGCACTCTAAGCTTTTCGCTGATCAGTTTCGCGTCCTTTTCAGCGCGTACCGACATCGGATCGAACGAAAGTCCACTGCGGGAGAAGGCGGCTCCGCTTTCTCCAATGGCTTTTTGAAACAGCCCCTTCGCCAGCGGTGAAGCCATCTGCGCGCACACCGAGAAGGACCCGGCACTCTCCCCAAAAATCGTGACGTTCCCTGGGTCTCCGCCGAACGAGGCAATGTTGTCGTGTACCCAATGCAGAGCCAGCAACTGATCGAGCAGGCCGTAGTTGCCGGCCGCATCCCGGCCCGACTCCTTGGCCAGTTCCGGATGTACCAAAAATCCGAAGACGCCCAGCCGGTAGTTCATGGAAACGACAATCACGCCCTGCTGAGCCAGATACGTGCCATCCTGCCTTCCCTCAGACGTGGTGCCCGCGACAAAGCCGCCACCATAGATCCACACCATCACCGGCAGCTTGGCAGACGAGGGCTTTGCCGGAACCCAGACGTTCAGCGTCAGGCAGTCCTCGCTGCCCCCGGCGTCACGAAAAGTCATGTCGCCAAAAACGTTGCCCTGCATGCAGTGTGCGCCGAACTCAGTGGCCTTGCGGACGCCTTTCCAGTTCGCGGTCGGAAGCGGCTGCTTCCACCGCAAATCGCCCACGGGCGGCTGCGCGTAAGGGATTCCCAGGAACGCATGGAACGCCCCATCATTTTTGCCTTCGACAACGCCGGATAAGGTTTTTACTTGCGAACCCGAGGATGTTGCGAACAGAGTTAAAGACGTGAAAAAAATAATGCTAGTTAGAAGACTGCGCAAGATCTGCCGATTCATAGGATCTCCATCCCAGCGATTGCGAAAACGGGATTGTAGACGAAAAATCGACTGGGTGAAATCCGGCCTTCTCTCGCAAATCTCTTCTCTGCAATCTACAATCTGAGATCATGTCCGCAGCAGCCGAACACCCGCCGAGCTCTTTTATTCGTCAGCTTCCGAAGGCGGAGTTGCACTTACATCTCGAAGGCGCGGTCGAGCCTGCGACTCTGCTCGAACTGCGCCGCCAGCACGGCGAGCAGGCCACGCTCGCGGAAACCGAATTCCTCTACCGCTACACCGATTTCGGCAGCTTCCTGATGGCGTTCAAAGAGGTTAGTGCGCATCTTCGCGGGCCCGACGATTACGAGCTCGTCACCTACCGGCTGATGCAACAGTTAAAAGAAGAAAATGTGCTGCACGCCGAGGTTTATGTTGCGGTCGGAGTCTGTCTTTACCGCAAGCAGGATTTCGCCGCCATCTTCGAAGGCCTCGAGCGCGGGCGTGCGCGTGGGGCACGCGACTTCGGCGTTTCGCTGCTGTGGATTTTCGACGCTACCCGTCACTTCGGAGTGGAGGAGGCGCAAAAAGTATTCGAGTTGGCAGCGCGCTATAAGAACCGGCATGTGGTCGGCGTAGGCATTGGTGGGGACGAAGTGAAGGCTCCGCCCGAACTTTTCCGCAGCGTTTACGCCTATGCCCAGGACCACGGATTGCACCTGACCGCGCATGCCGGCGAAACGGCCTCCCCGGAATCCATCTGGGGAGCGCTCAATCTGCATGCCGAGCGTATCGGTCACGGCCTGACTGCCGCGCAAGATCCGGATCTGGTCGAGGAGTTGGCCTATCGGCAGATTCCGGTTGAAATCTGCATAACTAGCAATCTGCGAACTGGAGTCTGCAAATCGGCCGCGGACCATCCGGTGAAAAATTACTTTGACCAGGGACTCATGATCACGCTCAATACCGATGATCCGGCGCTGTTCGGTACGTCTCTGGCGCGCGAATACCAGTTTGCCCAGGACAGTTTTGGATTCACCGAGGAGCATCTGCGCGAACTGGCGCGCAACTCTTTCGAAGCATCTTTCTTGCTCGCGGAAAAGAAGCTGGAGCTGTTGAGCCTGTTCGACGCCGCGGCGGCTCGATAATCTGCGAAATGGCTTATGGCAATCCGATCCATCCTTCAACTCGGCAATCCACTTCTGCGGGAAAAATGTGCACGTGTCGAAGAGGCTTCATCTCCGGCAATCCATAATCTGGTGTCGGATTTGGCCGACACCCTCGCGCACTGGCGTTCGGAGACCGGCTACGGACGCGGGATTGCGGCACCGCAGATCGGCATCCTACAGCGAGTCATTTTCCTGAAGCTTCCCGGCGAGGAGCCCTGGCCACTGATTAATCCGGAAATCATCGAACGGAGTGAAGAAAAAATCATTGTGTGGGATGCCTGCCTGAGCTTTCTGTCGATCTTCATGCAGGTAGAGCGTCATCAGGAAATTTCAGTACGCTATCAAAATATCGAGGGCGAGACGCTCACGGTCAACGCCGGTGAGGAGAGAAACGTGTCCGAGTTGTTGCAGCACGAGATCGATCATCTCGACGGGATCCTCGCGATCGATCGCGTGATTGATATCAAGACGATTTCTACGCGTGAGGAATTCGAGAAGCGTTATCGGGACGCGAGCCCGTACGCCGTTTCTACAGCTACAATCGAGAGCTGAGAATCCCAGTCTGAGGTCTTCGGTCTTAGGACGACAAGCGGTTCGAGCATCGCCGCAGTCTCAAGACGAAGAACTGAGAACTGACCACTGACCACTGATGTTACACATCGGCATCGTCGCATGCAGCACGGAAGGAGCCGCGCTCTGCTATCGCACCATCTCGCTCGAAGGCTCGCAGGTAGTCGGCCGCCACGACCATCCTGAGGTCTCGCTGCACTCGCACTCTCTGGCGAGGTATATGAAGTGTGTCGACGCCGGTGATTGGGCGGGTGTTGCAGAACTCATATTGTCGTCTGCTGAGAAATTAGCCAAGTCCGGCGCCGATTTTCTCGTCTGCCCGGATAACACGATTCATCAGGCTTTTGATCTTGTCGAGCACCGCTCACCACGCCCGTGGCTGCACATTGCACGCGAGGTGGCCGCCGAGGCGCAGCGGCGACAATTCAAGCGCCTTGCGGTACTGGGCACGCGCTATCTGATGGAAGGGCCGGTCTATCGCGAGGCGCTTAAGGCCGCCGCGATCGAGTACCGCGTTCCCGGACCGGAGCAGCGCGAGCGCATCAACCAGATCATCTTTGACGAACTGGTGAACGGGCAGTTCCTGCCGCGATCACTGGCCTACTACGTCGAAGTCATCCGCGCGATGAAAGACGAGGGCTGCGACGCGGTCGTGCTGGGCTGCACAGAAATTCCTCTGCTGGTTACGCCGGAGTCATCGCCGCTGCCGGCGCTCGATTCCACGCGGCTGCTGGCGCGGGCGGCGGTGCGCAAGGCGGTCGAGGGCTAGGGGTGAGGCACCAACTCAAGTTCCGCTTGCTTCCCGGTCCTTACGCCATCGTGCGCCTTGCCCACAATGCGCCGGTTCCCGAGTGGGCTCTCAAAGGCGATTTCACTTCAGTTACTTGCACGCTGGACGAACTTTCCATCGTCTGCGCCACTGAAAATCTCCCCCCGGATGTTCAGTCCCCACATCGCTGGATCTGCCTCAAACTCGAGGGACCGTTTCCGTTCTCGCAGACAGGAGTATTGCTGTCGTTCATTGAGCCGCTGTCGACGAACGGCATTCCGATCTTCGCCATCTCGACCTACGACACCGATTACGTGTTGATTCAGGAAGAGTTCGCGGGCGCGTCGCTCAACGTGCTGCAAGAGGCGGGACACGAACATTGTGGCGCGAGATGAGTCGACGGGAAGGTTCCAGGGTACCTCCGGCCACTCGGCATTTTCCACCATTCGCTGGAGCCATCGCGCCGAATGCTGGCGCATCCATGCAATAAAGCAGCCATGTGTTGTAATAGAAGTACCCTAGATCCCATGCCTTCTTTGACCACAACCCTGCGCCGCCGCGCCAAAGCCCTGCACCGCAACCTGCGCGGGGCGAAGATGGCGGCCCGCGCGCTCGCTTCGACGGATCACCCGCTGCTGGCGCACATCATTCCCATGCGGCGCTGCAACCTCGCCTGCACTTACTGCAACGAGTTCGATGACTTCTCGAAGCCGGTGCCGATCGAAGAAATGTACCGCCGCATCGACAAGCTGGGGGCACTAGGGACAGCAGTCGTGACCATCTCCGGTGGCGAGCCGCTGATGCATCCCGAGCTGGACGATGTGATCCGCCGCATCCGAGCCAACGGCATGATTGCCGGCCTGATTACCAACGGATACCTGCTGGTTGCCGACCGGATCCAGCGGCTGAACCGCGCTGGCCTCGAATGGCTGCAGATTTCCATCGACAACGTGAATCCCGACGAGGTCTCGAAAAAGAGCCTCAAGGTGCTCGACAAAAAGCTGCAACTGCTTGCCGAACATGCCGAATTTCACGTGAATATCAATTCCGTGGTTGGCGGGGGGATCACTCACCCTCAGGACGCCCTGGTCATCGGCAAGCGGGCGGTGGAACTCGGCTTCACCTCGACGATAGGCATCATTCACGACGGCAGTGGCCAATTGCAGCCTTTGGGCGACGAAGAGCGCCGCATTTATCACGAGATGCAGGCGCTCGAGAAAAGCAGCTTTACCCGCATCAACGCCTTCCAGGACAATATTGCCAAGGGCCAACCCAACGACTGGCGCTGCCGCGCCGGAGGCCGCTATCTCTACATCTGCGAAAATGGGCTAGTCCATTATTGCTCCCAGCAACGTGGATATCCCGGAGTGCCGCTGGAGAGTTATACGAAAGACGACCTCCGTCGCGAGTATCTGGCTGAAAAATCTTGCGCACCCCACTGCACTGTCTCCTGCGTGCACCAGGTCTCTATTTTTGACTCGTGGCGCGACCCTCAGCAGCCAGCTCCGGCCGGTCCTGTAGCAGATCCGGCCGGGGAACTCGTACAAATCAAGTAACTATTGGTAACCAGACGGGTGTGCCTCGCGATGCTCGAATATCAGCCACTTACGGGCAAATTAAATGGGCCGGCAACCAAGAAGCGGTGACATTCCTTGGCTATCGGCCCATTCGATCCTGAATTGGATCGGAGGTGATATTTCTATGCTAATCCTCTTTAGCGCAAAGTCAAGGAGGTTTTTTCGCCGGTAGAGCCATTGCAGGAGGCCTGCCAGAGCATGAACGAGGCTGGCCGAGTACCGCATCGGACGTCGAGTGGCCCGGCGGCCCCTCCGTTTTCGTTGACATTAAACTCCCCCGGACGCTAGACTTATCAGTTTCCATAGCCCTCATTATTCCGGTCTATACCAGCACCACATGGATCAGACGCTCAATCAACTAGGCGAATTACTGCTCGGAGCGGTGCCAACAGTGATTCTGGTGGCCTTGCTCTACGCCCTGTATACGACGATCGTGCACAAGCCCTTGCGGCGGGTCCTGGAAGAGCGGCGGAGCAAGACGGAGGGAGCGATCGAGAAATCAAAGGCTGACGTCGCCGCGGCCGACGCCCGCACCAGCGAGTACGAGCAACGCCTGCGGGAGGCGAGAGCCGCGTTGTTCCGCGCGCAAGAGGCCCGTCGCCAGGCGGCTTTGCAGGCCCGCAGCAACGCCGTGAGTGAGGCCCGCGCCAGAGCCCAGGCCGAGGTGCAGGCCGCGAAGGCGGGCATCGAAAGCGATCGTGCGGCGGCAGAAAAAGGATTGCTAGGCGAGGCAGAGGCGCTGGCCCGCGAGATTATGCGCCGCGTTCTCGAACCGGTGGGGGCGGCACGCTGATGATCCTGACCGCCATCACGCCGCGCATTGCCCGCAGTTTTCTGTTATCGCTGCTCTTGCTTTGCCGTGCGGGCATCGGTGTCCAGGCGCAGGAACCAGGCAGCGTTCCTGAACAAAACCAGGGCACCAGCGATGCGGCTCGCATCCGGCCTGGCCGCGACTTGGCCCATCAGAGCAGGGAAGCGGCCGGTGAAGAGAAGGACGAGATGGAGGAATTCAAGCACTCGCCTTCCGTGCAAATGATCTCGCGGCTAACGGGACTCAACCTGCAACAGTCCTACTGGCTGAGCCTGGTTCTGAATTTTGCGGTCATTGCCGGCCTCATCATCTGGGCGGGACGGAAATATTTGCCCGGCGTATTCCGCGACCGTACGACGGCGATTCAGAAGGCCATGCAGGAGGCTCAAAAAGCCAGCGAAGAGGCGCGGCGCAAGCTGGCCGAGATCGAATCGCGGTTGATGAAACTGGATGTGGAAATTGGCATGATGCGCGATGCCGCTGAAAAAGAAGGCGCCGCGGAAGAAGCGCGCATTCAGGCCTCCGCCCAGGAAGACGGGCGCAAGATTGTGGCCTCGGCCCAGCAGGAAATCGCGGCCGCAGCCAAGGCAGCACGGCGGCAATTAACAGCTCACGCGGCGGATCTTGCGGTTGGCCTGGCCCAGAAGCAGATTCACGTCGACGCCGCGACCGATCAGGCTCTGGTGCGAAATTTCGCCGGCGAGTTGGGCTCGGCAGCAGATTCCGGAAAGGACGGGAACTAGATCGTGGCCTCCGTTGCCAGCACCTACGCCCGGGCTTTCGCGGATGTAGTTTTTAGCGCGCACTTGGACGCGGCTCGGGCTATCGGCGGGCTGAGGCAGGTTGCCGCGCTCCTGAGCGGGAGCGTCGAATTGCGGCGAGTATGGGAGAATCCCGCAGTTCCCGCGGATCAGAAACGGAAGTTGCTCGATGCGATCGTGCAACGCGAAGGCATCGACAAGCCGGTGCGCAACCTGATTGCCGTCCTGATCGATCATCGCCGGTTGCCGTTCCTGCCGCGAATCATCGAGCAACTGGGAAAGGAACTCGATGCTCGCCTGGGATTCACGGAGGCGCAGGTTTCCAGTGCACGGGAATTAGGCGCAGCCGAAAAGCGCGCCTTGGAATCACAGATCGAGAAAACGACGGGCAAAAAAGTTCGTGCGAGTTACGGGCTGGATTCGTCATTGCTGGGCGGGGCAGTGGTCCGCATCGGCAGTACGATTTACGACGGTTCGGTGAAGGGGCAGTTGGAGAGGATTAAAGAAGCTATTAGCTCTTAGCTGTGAGTCCTGAGCTATGAGCTTGGAGCCGCCCGGTATAGATGAAAAACGACTTTAGTAATCGAAATCGCTGCTTAGCTCGAAGCTCAGGGCTCGCAGCTCGAAGCTAATTCTATGGCGCAAATTAAGGCAGACGAAATCACAAAGCTGATCCGCGAGCAGATCGAGAACTACGAGTCGCAGATCTCCGTGGACGAGACTGGCACTGTCATCACGCTGGGCGACGGTATCGCGCGCGTGTATGGGCTGGACAAAGTCATGGCCGGCGAACTGCTGTCGTTCCCGCACGGCGTGGCCGGCATCGCCATGAACCTGGAAGAAGACCAGGTCGGCGTCGTGCTGCTCGGCGAATACACCGAGATCAAAGAAGGCGACGAGGTCAAGCGCACCGGACGCATCATGAGCGTTCCCGTCGGCGACGCCATGGTCGGCCGCGTGGTGAACTCGCTCGGCCAGCCCATCGATGATAAAGGCCCGATCGCG
>DASTCU010000131.1:0-25426 GCA_035710825.1 Candidatus Sulfotelmatobacter sp. | reverse complement strand
GTATTACAACCTGCTGGCGGCTGCGGTTTCAACGGTTCCGGTCATTGCCACCGGGCTACTCGCGTGGCAGTTCCAACTCGAGGGGCAGAAGCTGAAAGGAATTCTCCTGCTGCACGTGGTGCTTGCGTGCGTCTCAAGCGTGATGATTTGGCTGGTCTGGTGGGTGCATTTCCGCGCTCGGCGAAGGACAGTCCACCTGCCGAGCTACCGTCTGGCGGTTGAGCTTCTGGCCGTCGGTCTCGTCGCCTTGACTGGTCACTTGGGCGGTTTCTTGAGTGGTGTAAACGGACCTGGATAACCAGACGGGAAAGATCATTCCAAGATTATTCCTCAATGCCATTGCAGGTCCCGAGAACAACGGGAATAAAAGCGACTCGGGCCAGTTATCAACTCTGAGAGTCACAAAACGGAGGCCACATGACAGACAAGAAGCAAGACCTCATCGATCAGAAGTTGCAAGACCTCAACAATGACGGCGTCGACCGTCGCGGGTTCTTGAAGTGCATGGCGTGGGCTGGCACTGGCTTGGTCTGGACGATGAGCGGTGGCATTCCGAAGTCGCGTGCATTTGCGAAGACCGCGGATCATAGTGCGGTCAAAGGCGCAGATTTCACCTTTGTGCAGATCAGCGACAGCCACATCGGCTTTAACAAGCCGGCCAATCCGGACGTCACCGCTACTCTCCAGACGGCAATCAACAAGATCAACGCGATGCCGCAGAAACCCGACTTCATCATTCACACCGGTGATCTGAGCCAGCTTTCGAAACCAAGTGAGTTTGACACGCTGGACCAAGTGCTAAGGGGAGCGTCCGCGAAACAAGTTTACTTCGTGCCGGGTGAGCACGACATGCTGACCGACAACGGCGAGCAATACCTCCAGCGCTATGGCAAGGGCACAAAAGGGGCGGGCTGGTACAGCTTCGATCACAAGGGCGTTCATTTCGTAGGGCTCGTGAATGTCGCGAATTTGAAAGCTGGAGGTATGGGATCGCTCGGTCACGAACAGCTGGAGTGGTTTGAAGACGATCTGAAGGGCCGCCCTGCCAGCACTCCGATTGTGCTCTTTGCACACATCCCACTCTGGACCATCTATCCCGAATGGGGCTGGGGAACCGACGACAGCGAACAAGCCTTGTCTTACGTCAAGCGTTTCGGCTCCGTGACCGTGTTAAACGGACATATTCACCAGATCATGCAAAAAGTGGAAGGCAAGGTTTCGTTCCACACAGCAATGTCGACCGCGTTCCCTCAGCCTGCGCCAGGGACGGCACCCTCCGCGGGACCGATGAAAGTGCCAGCCGACCAGTTGCAGCGAGTGTTGGGAATTACGGACGTGAACTATCTGGTCAGCGGCCGCAGCCTGGCAGTCGTCGATTCGCCACTGGGTGACTCAGGCGCCTCGTCGGCTGGGGGCGGAGGCAGCACCAGCGGTAGTTAACGCCACTCTTGAACTCAACGCCCAACGGCGTATGCCACGACGAAAATCAAACTGCAAAGGAAATACAACAATGAAACGGAATAGTTTTTGGGGTGCAAGTTTCACAGCTTCGGTAATCATTGCGATCGTACTGCTGGTCTGGGGATCACCGAGCGTCGCAGCGAATGACCAGCCCTCCGCTGCGATTGCGGTGGTGAAAATCGATAATTTTGTTTTTGGGCCGCAGACCCTCACGGTGCCCGTCGGAACGACAGTTACCTGGACAAACAAAGATGACATTCCGCATACCACGGTGAGCACAGACGGTGTTTTCAAGTCCAAGGTGATGGATACGGACGAACAGTTCTCCTACACGTTCACCAAGGCGGGAACGTATTCGTACTACTGCTCGGTCCACCCAAAGATGACTGGCAAAGTCGTGGTGCAGTGAACTGAGGCTTCTAGATGGCTTACTACTATGACTGCAAACTCGGTACAATTCGCAGCGACAAAAGTGGCAAGCGCGGACCTGGATCTTGTCCACGCCAGCAAGAAAGGTGATGCTGCTGCTTTCGAACAACTTGTAAAGCGATACGATCGCAGACTTCTCCGAATCGCTCAAAGCATTACGCGTAATCGAGAAGATTCCCAAGATGCAGTGCAGGAAGCCCTCTTGAAGGCCTTTCAGAACCTGGACGCGTTTCGAGAAGATTCGCAGTTTTCGACGTGGCTGACTAGCATTACCGTGAATCAGTCCCTGATGAAACTACGTAAACGACGCATCACTAGGGAGGCTGCGCTGGATGAGGATGTTCAGACAGATGGCGAGCGGGTTCCCCTGGACGTGCCTGACCCCAGCGCTAATCCCGAACAACTCTGCTGGGCATCTGAATTGCGCGGCATCTTTATCAAGGCGCTGGAAGAACTGCGTCCGATCCTGAGGACGGTCTTCATATTGCGCGACGTGGAAGGCCTCACAATCGATCAAACCGCAGAAGTGCTGAGGGTGAGTAAGGAAGCAGTAAAGGCGCGGTTATGGCGAGTTCGGCTGGAGCTTCGCGACCGCCTAAGTAAATACTTCAGAGAACGAACTGTCTCTCCACGAAGGCGAGCATTCCGTGGAAAGACGGAGACGCGCAGGATTGTCGGCCTCGTTGCTGATTGCCTGCGCGACTCGATGTCCCAGACATGGTTGATTAGTGCTAGTCAGTTCGCCGCACATGCCTCCTCAGCGACCGAGTCCGCCGATCTTCTCGAAGCATAGACTCAGCGCCCTGTTATCTCTGAACCACCTGCTGTTCACTGCTCTCCGGTCTATCAAATGACATCCCAACGTCAGTAGAACGCTGATCTCGGCGTCCAACCAATCATGCTCACCCAACTGACCCCGACCGCTACTCACGGAATAAAAGGATTACACGGGCAGTTATCAATAGTGAACAAGCGAAACCATTTCAATAGGGAGACATCATGAAGAAGTCGTATTTGATAACGGTGGTTTCCAGTTCCAGGCGTCCTATACCTATAGTCACGCGCTGGATGAAATTTCCAACAGCTCGTTGAATCCTTTCGGCTTGAACGGCAACGGCAACGTGGATGTCGTGACACCGCTGAATCCCTTCAATGTCCGGCAACTGAACTACGGCAGTGCTGACTACGATATCCGCCACTCGTTCGTGATGAATTACGTTTGGACCGATGCCTTCCGGCACCTGACGGCCCGGGGTCAGTCAGCCCACTACGATCTACGGATCGGGTCTCGGAGCGGACGCGTCACCAAGAGTCATCGAACTGCAAGCAAAGTTTGTCTTTTAGCCGGCGCACGAACGGAGGAGGCGACCTCGCTGGGGGGGCGCCTCCTTGTTTGTGTGATGGGAAGCGATTAAACGATCATTTCCCCTTTCCTGCTAATAATTGTTGATCTAACCGGGAATAAGTTGCGGCCAACTGAGTTGTATTGGTAGAGGTAAGAAGCGAGAAACACCTTACCTCCAAGTGTCACACCGATATCGTTATGTCCTATCAAAGACTTGACAATCAAATGACATCCTCACTGCATCTCGGGGTGCGCCACCAAGCTCTAACGCACAGTACTGCTGAAACAAAATTCATAAGAAAAGGAATCGGAGCGAAAAGATGAAAGAAACGAATTCGCCGTCTACAGTGGTGTCTGAGACCAATCCATCTGAGGGTAAAGGGTCTTCGACAGAAGATGTTCAACGTCACTGGCAAGGCGTAGTCAAGAGACGTTCATTCCTCAAGGGCTTGGGGATTGCAGGAGCGACGCTATCGGCCAGCGCAATTTTAGGGGCCAAAGGCAACGCGGAAACCACTCGAAGCTCCAGCACGCTGTCCAAAGGCGACGCGGCTCTTCTGCGGTTCGCGGCGGCCGTAGAACTGATAGAGGCTGACCTGTGGCAGCAATATAACGAGCTGGGAGGAGTTCAAGGAGGAAATCCGGCCTACATAGCGGCGCTCAGCAATCTCGATGGCGATATGCCGCAATACATCGCCGACAACACCGACGACGAATTGAGCCATGCGGCTTTCCTGAACGCTTATTTGATTTCGAAGGGCGCAGAGCCGGTTGACCTGGATGCGTTCCGCACTCTGCCCAGCAGCCAAGCGACCGGTGCGAAGAACATTGGACGGCTGACAAACCTGTTGAACCTGAACGTCGATCTCAGTTGGTATACACGCTATCGCAGCACCAGGAATCCTGATTTCGGGGCGCACCTCAAGGGACCTTTCACCATTGAGAACGAGCCTGCCATTCCGCTGAACGACAGCGAAACGCCTCCAAACCAGGCCCAGCCAGTCCCTCCAGCCACTCCCCAACAGGCTCGCATGCAGGCAATTGCAAACACGGCAGGGTTTCACTTTGCATTCATCGAGCAAGGTGGTGCGAGCCTCTATCCTACGCTGGCGTTCAAGGCGACTGACCTTGAAGTGCTCCGAATTCTGATTAGCATTGGCGGAGTCGAGATTGATCACTTTGGGCTCTGGCATGACAAGGCCGGTAATGCGGTAGCGCAGCCTCTGGCCGGTGTAGTCGATCCCAAAACGGGTCTTACATTTCCGGATCTCAATGCCCGTAATTCGGAACTCGACCAGACGAACCTCATCTTGCCTGAGCCATGCGAATTCATCAGCAAGAGTTTGCCGGCGTGCTCAGTGATCCGGCCAACGTTGACACAGAACGGAGGAGCCGTTGCCACGATCAAGGCTTTCACGGACGACCTCCTGTTCCTTGGGCAATCGTCGGCATTCTTTAGCCTGGTCAATAAGCTCGCTATCGAAGCTGATTCGGTCCGACGCGGCTTGTAGTTGTTGTAAGTCCTCCCCCGTTGCAGTGGGCGCTGCAAACAGTCGATCGGTTGCAGCGCCTGCATTTTATGAACACGTTGTGAAATGTTCTCACTCAATCTGAAGGAGTACTCATGTTGGAAGGACTGTTTCAACCCATGCATCTGCTGGTTATTTTCGGAATTGCTCTGCTCGTGTTCGGACCCAAGAAACTGCCCGAACTTGGTAAGGGAATCGGAGAGGGCATCCGCGGCTTCAAGGCGGCTATGAGACCTGACGAAGAGAGGCCGGCAAGCGCCACAACCAGCGTTGCTCCCGACCAGAACAAGGGGTGAATCGTGGGTTTTGGCACGGAAATTCTGTTCATGCTCGTGCTCGGATTGCTCGTATTGGGTCCAAAGCACCTGCACACGTTGTTGGGACACGTAGCGCGGGCTAAAGCCCAGTTCGAAGAGGCGAGCCGCGGCCTCAAATCTCAACTCGCAGCAGAACTCGACGCTTCGCATCGGAAGGCAGAGGCTGATGCTCCGCATGACCTGGCTGGAGATCGGTGAAACTACCCTCGGATTCTCGGTATCGGAACTGCGAACCCACCACTTAGGCCCACCCAAGAACAAACATTTCACACGGCGGGTTACCGGGTGAGCGCATTCGAAAGATCCGAATGTTATGTATTACCTATTCGAGCTTCACCACAATCGCGAAGAAATATTCTGTGACACAGCCCGAAACTTTATTCCCAGCCATCGCTCTCATTCGCTACGCGGCGTAGAACTGCAGGTAAGTCCTGTCACGCGGACACCAGAGTTCAACGGCGTGCATTTCAATCAATCATTGGAGTTCAGCATGCAAAAAGCAGTTCGCACTTTGTTGTTAGTCGCCCTGACAGCTAGCGTAATGTTAACAACCCGAAGCAACGCGCAAAGTCTGTATTCGAACAGCGCGCACGCTGTATTCGTTATGACCAATGCCGTCGAACGGAATGAGATAATTTCTTTCCAACGGACAGCGGATGGCTCGCTGCAAGAAGGCCGACACTTTGCCACGGGTGGTCGAGGGAGCGGTGGAGTCATCGATCCCCTGGAATCACAAGGCTCGCTCACCCTCAGCCAGGATCACTCTTTGCTGTTCGCCGTGAACGGGGGCAGCGGGGAAGTGTCTGTATTTCTTGTGCATGGTTCAAACCTCTCCCTGCTAAACAAAGTGGTCTCCGGCGGCGCCGAACCGAACGCTGTAGCCCAGCACAGAAATCTCGTCTATGTACTCAACGTCGGCGGCAGCAGCAACGTAGTTGGATTCACGTTGAGTGCTGGCGGACGTCTCCAGCAAATCCCTAATTCGATCCGTTTTCTTACCACGAACAATTCGGAGGCAGCGTCCCTGGCTTTCAGTCCTGACGGCCAGTTCCTCCTGGTTACGGAACGGGGAACCAACAGCATTGACGTCTTTCCAGTCCAGGCTGACGGCACTTTGGGAACAATCGTGGTGAACCCGAGCCCCAACCCGGGTGCGTTCGCGGTTTCCTTCGCCCCCAATGGAACTGCACTCGTGTCTGAGACAGGTCCGGCTGGAGGCAGCAACGCGTCTACGATCTCGTCGTATGCGGTCCTGGCGAACGGTACCCTCTCCTCCATTAGCGCTGCCGTTCCTACGCTCGGCAACGCAAACTGCTGGAATGCGGCTACCCCGGACGGGCGATGGGTCTACGTCTCGAACGCGGCGTCCTCTACAATCTCGGGATTCACCATCGGCGCTACTGGAACATTGACGCCGATTGGTCCGACGGTTGTAGGAACTAATCCCAATGGAAGCACGAACCTGGATATCGCGGTGAGCGCTGATAGTAAGTTCGTTTACACCCTGAACGCTGGAGCGGGCACCATAGGTATCTTCGCCATCCAACAGGACGGATCCCTTAACAGCTTGGGAGATGCCGCCGGTCTGTCGGCAAGAGCCGGCTTCAACGGTATCACCGCAAACTAGCTGTTCCTGGCCTTGTGAGTTGCTGCGATCGGCGCTGCAACTCACATTGTTTCGTCCAAATGTCTAGTGCAAGAAATGTCCCACAAGAAGCAGGAAATGGCTGTGAAGCTAGTGGTGATGTATCCGCGTCCAAAAGATATCGAAGCCTTCGAACGCGAAAGTGCATTTCAGATCTGAAAGGCGACCGACGCTACTCGGGGGGGAACGTCACTCCGAAAATGCCAGTTTTATCAACTGCCGTGCCAATTAATTAGCGCCGTTACGCGCTCCGCCCCACGAACTTCCGGAAGCCCCATTTGTCGCGAACAATGCTGAGGATTCGTTCCGGTTTGCGTTGTTCCTGCAAAGGTCTCTTTAAGTGGAGAATCCCTGCACCTGATGCTGGCGTTCGCTCTCGACGGCAAGTTTGCGGGTGGCGCAGGAAGATTTCATGCCTCCCACTGTGTAGGGAATCGTTGGAGATTCTTGATATGATCGCGGAGCGGCCCCGAGGATAGGAACTCAAGTGCCGCAGAGGCCTCGACGCAATGAATCGCACGGTTCGTATTTTGCTGTTTGCAGTTTGTTTGACGGCCCCTCTCTCTGCGCAGATGGGCAATATGAACGCTCCGACATTTACGAAAGATGTCGCGCCGATACTGCAGAAAAACTGCCAGAGCTGCCACCGGCCAGGCGAGGCCGCCCCGTTCTCGATGCTCACGTACGAGGAAACACGGCCCTGGGCCGGAGCCATGAAACTGGCCGTGAAGCAGAAACTGATGCCGCCATGGTTTGCCGATCCTCAGGTTGGACATTTCGCGAATGACAGGTCGCTCTCTCAAAAAGAGATCGACACAATTGTGGCGTGGGTGACCGCCGGCGCGCCCAAGGGCGATCCCAAAGACATGCCTGCACCCGTGAACTTTGTGGAAGGATGGGGCATTCCAAAACCGAACGTGATTTTTCAGTTGCCCAAAGAATTCTCCGTGCCGGAATCGGGCATGGTCGAGTACCAATATGTCATCGTGCCCACCGGCTTCACAGAAGATAGATGGGTGCAGGCGGCCGAAGTCCGGCCGACCGAGCGCTCCGTGGTTCACCACATCATCGCGTACATTCGCGAACCCGGATCGAGTTACTTCAAAGACCAAAAGCCAGGAGTTTTCTTCGAAGCGCCTCCGTCCAAGGATGAGAACGTTGACACCAGCGCTCTGCCCAGCGACTTTCTGGTTGGCTACGCTCCCGGCCAGCCCGCGGAGGTGCTACCGGTAGGCGAGGCGAAATTGGTGAAGGCTGGCTCCGACATCGTTTTCGAGGTGCACTACACCCCCAATGGAAAAGCGGTGATGGACCGAACCAAGTTGGGCCTGGTATTCGCCAAGGAGCCGCCAAAGAAAAGGGTGCAGACCTTGTCGGCGGTCAATGGCACTTTCAAAATTCCTCCCGGCGATCCCAACTACCGCGTGGATGCTTCCTTTGAAATTCGCAAGGAAGTGATCCTGGCCTCGATTCATCCACACATGCACGCCAGGGGAAAGGATTTCGAATATCGCATCGTATTTCCGGGCGGTGAGACCCGGACGATCCTGCGGGTGCCGCAATACAACTGGCACTGGCAGCTTTGGTACAACCTCGACGAACCGATTGTGCTGCCCCCTGGGGCACGAATTGAATGCACAGCGCATTTCGACAACTCCCCGAACAATCCGGAGAATCCAGACCCCACAAAGACCGTGATCTGGGGGCAGCAGAGCTGGGACGAGATGATGGTTGGCTTCTTCAACCTGGTTTACGATCCACGAATCTCTCCCAAAGACCTTCTGCCGGAAAAGAAAGGCGTTGCGAACAACAAGGCTTCAATCGCGGATCATTGATGCCGAAGGCTGAATATTCAGACTACCAACAACTCCAATATGAAGATTGCTCCTCGCGCCCTCATTCTCCTCGCCGTGCTCTCCGCATTTTCCACGGCTCAGTCTGGTCCTCCACCAAAGAAACACCTCCTTGTCATCGGAGAAGAAAAAGGATACCGGCACGACTCCGTGTCCCATGCCATGGCCACCATCGAGCGACTGGGTCGGGAAACGGGTGTATGGGACACCGCACTTCGCACCGACACCGAGGCACTAACGAAGAAGAAGCTGGAATACAACGCAAAGAACCTGAACGACTTCGACGCCGTGCTCTTCTTTACCGGGGGCGACCTCGAAATGAATGCCCAGCAGAAGGCCGACTTCTTGTCGTTCGTCCACGAGGAGGGCAAGGGATTCATTGGCGTGCACAGCGCTGCCATCACTTTCGCGGACTGGCCTGAATTTGTGGAGATGATTGGCGGGACTTACGACGAGCACCCCTGGACTACTTTCGATGCGCCCATCCTCGTTGAGGACCCGGGCTTTCCGGGCATGCAACAACTCCCGCATTTGTTTACCTTGCGCGACGAAATTTACCAGATGAAAGACTACTCACGCGACAAGGTGCGGGTGCTGATGCGGCTCGATGTCAGCAAGCTCGACATGAAGAACAAGAATGTCCATCGCACCGACGGCGATTTTGCTGTGACTTGGGCTAAGATGTACGGCAAAGGGCGCGTCTACTACACGACCTTGGGGCACGTGGAAGCGAACTGGGACAAACCGGAGTTCCAAAAAATGATTACCGAGGCCATCAAATGGGCGATGGGATTGGAAAATGCAGAACTGACATCTCGTCCGCTACCAGCAAACTAGCCTGGTGAAAGAGCGATGACTGCGAGGGGCTCATTGATTCGGGAAGATGCGATCACGAGAAGAAGTTTTGTGAAGACGGTGGCCGGCGCTCTGGCTGCAACCGCACTTCCCCTGAGCGCCGCGGCGAAGCTGAACGTTGGCATTGGCACTTACAGCTATCACAATCTCTCGATGGACGAAATGATTGTTCAGCTGAATGCGCTGCGAGTTGGGGAAATCGAAATGTCGCGCGGTGAGTTCATGCTGATGAACCATCCCACCGAGGAACTGTTTCGTTCGGCTCGAACCAAACTTGACCGCGCGGGAATCCGCTGCGTGTCCTACTACACGGCAACCATCAAAGAAGATCAGGATTTAGAAAACGCTGTGCGGTTTGCCCGGCTGCTGGGCAGCAGCAATGTCACAGGCGATGCTACTGGCAGCATTCTGAATCGAATCGATCGGCGCTTCACTCAGGAACAGTTAACCTTCGGAATCCACAATCATTACTTCAAGGGCGAGAAGTTCGCCTACGAGAGTCCGGAGGATGTGCTGAGCGCTCTCGCCGGACTCTCCAAAACCGTCGGCGCCACAGCAGATGTGGGACATTTTGCATCGTGCGGCCATGATCCCGTCGACGCCGTGCGCAAATTGAGGCCTCGTCTGATATTAGTTCACCTCAAAGATATTCAGGCCGTGGACGGCGAGGTGAACGTGCTGCTTGGAACAGGAATTTCCAAAGTTACTGCAGTCATGCAGGAACTGCACCGGCAGAAGTTTGCGGGACTGGTGGCTGTGGAATACGAAAAAGAGGGCGACGTGAACGGCGACATGCGGCAAGACCTGGAATTTGCACGCAGACTCGCCTAGCTCCTGGCATGGGAGACAGAAGCGAAATGTGGAGAGTGTTTCTATTCTTATTGATTTCTCTAAGCGCCTGGACACAAGACGCGCATCCGATCCTCGCACTTGATTCGTCCGCGCCCAACTTCGAACTACCCGGCGTCGATGGAAAGACGCACAAGCTCAAGGATTATGCGGAGAGTCCAATCCTGATTGTGGTCTTCACTTGTAATCATTGCCCGATCGCGCAGATGTATGAAGAGCGGATCGGGAGGCTGGCCGCGGACTACAAGGACCGGGGCGTGGCCGTGGTGGCGATTCAGCCCAACGACCCGAAGGCGATCCGGATCGATGAACTGGACTCCTCGGATATCAGCGACAGCCTGGCCGAGATGAAGATCCGCGCTGAATACAAGCATTTGCAATATCCGTATCTTTACGATGGCGACACGCAAGCGGTGACCCGGGCATATGGTCCGCAGGCAACGCCGCACGCCTTTGTCTTTGATCAGGAACGTCGTTTGCGCTACGAAGGCCGCCTTGACAACAGCTACCGAATAGAGCTGGTGAAGACGCAAGATGCGCGCAATGCGATCGACGCGATACTGGCGCATCAGGAAGTCGCTGTGAAACACACCGGAGTTTTCGGTTGCTCGACGAAGTGGCAGGAAAAAGCGTCTTCGCGGATCGAGGGCTTGCGGAAGATTGAGGCGCAGCCCGTGCAACTGGAGATGGCGACTGCCGCCGACTTGAGGAGGCTGCGCGCCAATCCCAGCAAGCAAATGCTCCTGGTCAGTTTTTGGGCGACCTGGTGCGGTTCGTGCATAGCCGAGTTCGCCGATCTCGAAGACACTTACAGGATGTACAGCGTCCGCGATCTGGGATTAGTCACGGTATCGACCAACATGCCCGACGAGACAAATACCGTCATGAAATTGCTGGAGAAGATGCACGCCACCAGCCGCAATCTGCTTTTTGCTTCGAACGACACTGCATCGCTGCAGGCGGCTTTCGATCCCAAGTGGGAGTCAGCCGTACCTTACACCGTACTGCTGGCTCCTGGAGGGAAGGTGCTTTATCAGAAGCAGGGATCCGTCGACATTCTAGAACTGCGCCGGAAGATCCTTGCTAACCTGGATTCTGACTATATCGGCTTCAACAAGTATTGGTCGGGCGAGTAGCGCTTTGCAAGGATGAAGGATGGTTTCGCTCGCTTGCGACGCTGACACGCTTCCGGCAAACGGAGATCTGCATAAACCTTTCCTGCGCAGAAAAAGAGAATCGCTAGAACGACTCTCCGATAAGTTCTTCACTTTTCTTCCAGACTCTGACTGGCAGCAAAGCGCGAGGAGACTCGTGGACATCCTCATCATCGGTTCGCCGCCAATCAAGTAGACGCCCTGCCTACGCACAGAACTTTCTCCCCGCGTCTGTAACGAGCCGCAACGAGCCGCCCTCTGATAACTTCATCCAACACAGAAAGCGCGTGAGCGTAAGTGGTATCTACTCGAGGAGAGGAGCTTTGCTGGATGTTTGAGAGCATTCTCTGCCAAGTGACGGAACATGATCCTGACGTTCTTGAGTTCCCTGATTGTAACGGCAGTCGAAATTGCTCGCGAAGGTCGCGAGGGAAGTCGCGCAGCCACCCTAACTACATCTGGCGTGAAAATGCGGTGCTCGCAAGGTCCAGACCACTGATTTTGGAGCCGTTATCCTGGCAACCCTAGTCCTCACTGCAGGTCACCAATTCTCAATCTCCGCGGAACCATCAAAGAATTGGCGCAACTGGACGGCGGATTCGTGGTGAGCGGCGAAGGAATTTTCCTTGCCGCTTGTCGCTACCTCGATGCTGTGGCCGCACAAGTAGACGTGCCATTCGGTCTTGGCGGCTGTCATATTGCCGCCGCCAACAGGAGCGCAGTGACCAGAGCCGTTGTAATTGTCGTCTCTGAGAGTTCGGTTATGCGGCTTTTCTGTCATGGACACTCGGTGGGCGAAATCATTCCCGAAGTTTGGATGATCGATCATGCCGGCCACCTGCGTGGTACCGTCAAGGGTGAACAAGTCGGCGAACTGACGATTCTGACACCAAATCGGCAACCAGCTTCGATCACTGGGTGAAGATGACAAACCACGGATATACGGAACGGCGCGCATGACAACAGTGCAGGAATTTAGATGTGAGTCTGTGGACTCGTTACCACCCACCCCATCCACTGGTTCGTGATTCGATGTGGAGATTCGGATCTTACGGTCTACCGGTGGAACGCTGAAACAGCCAACGCGCCGGGAGCTCGGCATTACTGCGGTGAAGCTCATGCCTAGGCGTACATCAGTCGATGGTTTGACTCTGTGTGCGCACCGCCGAAGTCAAACTTTAGCTAGCGCCTTGACGGAGCGTCCTCGTGGGGTGGGGCATTGGCTTTTGGTATGAGTACCTGGGCTTGTGCCTGTTACTCGTTGGAATTTTTAGTGGCCTGCAACGAACCGAGGTTGGGTGAATAAAGGTGAAAAACCTCCCGGTATGGCTCGACCGGGTAGCCCTTCGCTTTCCAAGCTTCGAAGCCGCCTTTGAGGAACTTGATCTTGAAAAATTGCAAGTCTAAGGCTCGACGCAAAACGGCCCGGCTAGTCTTATCTCCGGGACAAGTACAGTAGACGATCGCTTCTTTGTCCTTAGGGATCAGGCTCGGTACCGCTAAAACCTCCACCGGGGGGATTCGTCGAGCGCCTGGAATAATCTCAGAGTGAGCTAACAGATCGAGCGGCTGGCGGACATCAAAAAGTGCGACATCCTGACGTGAGCCCAACAGGGAGTAGAGCTGTTCGGGAGAGATGGCGTGTTGCTCCATCGTTCGCAGTTGATCCCTGTTGCGTTTCTTCCAAAGTACCGTCGCAAGCGATATTACGAGCACGACAACGCTAATTAGGGCTAGGACCGTGGCCATGTTGCTGCCCCTCCACCTCTTCATGCACTAGATTCAGTCAACGGCCGAGAAGATTCATCTCCATATCGGCATGCCGAACGGGCTCTTTTGCGCCATTCGAATAGCGCGTGCCGTCGCCGATCACGCACTTCGCAGCAACGAGACAGCGTGCCTCTGATACCGCGACGCAGTTTATGCCTGCGTCGCAGCCTTCGCGCTGAAGATGCCCTTGAAACTTTCGCGGTACTGCAGGAAAACCAGAATCCACAACACGCACGCCACCAGCGCAGGGGCGATGCTGCCCGGTGCCATCGTCAGGTGAAACGCCAGGATGTTGTAGAGCTCCGCAGCCAGCAGTGTCAGCGCAAGTGGCACGAATCGGCCGAAGAGCAGCAACAGCCCCCCAAACACTTGCCCCGCGAAGAAAAACGCGGCAAAGTGCGATGCGACGATGGCGCCAAAAAACTGTAACGCCAGCGGATTCGTCGGCGGCGGCTGGTGGATAAAGTTGAGAAATCCGTTCAACCCAAAGACCGTAAACATCAGGCCCAGTAAATAGCGAGCAACAACTGAAGTAGATTTCATAAGCGTCCTCTCTTAGAAGGTCTGCGCGTGCGTCTGCACGGCTTGAAGGTGTGGTGCGAGAAATGTGTTCCGGTCCTTCCCTTGGTTCAGCGCGCTGGTCCCACCTGCGGTGAGGAAGGTCGCGTCCGTCACGCCAAGAAAGCCAAATACGGACCGCAGATACGGCTCCACGAAATTGAATGAGGCCATTCGCGTCTGCGAGTCGTAGATCCCACCCGTTGCGATGATGAAGGTTGCCTTCTTGCCGGTGATCAGGCCCTTCGGCCCCTTCCGGCTGTAGGAAAAGGTCCTGCCCACGCGCGCAATCTGGTCAATCCATAGCTTGAGCACCGAGGGCACGCCAAAGTTGTGCATTGGCACTCCGATGACGTACTCATCCGTCTGCTCCAATTCGGCGAGCAGAGAATCGGAGAGCGAAAGCAATTCCTTCTGCTGCGGAGTGCGGGCCTGTTCCGGCGTGTAAACGGCGCCGACCCATTCCGCATTGACCGGTGGCATTGCTGTTGCGTTGAGGTCGCGGTAAACGACCGTTCCATCCGGGTGCGCCGCCTTCCATTGCGTCACGAACGCAGCGGTTAGCTCGCGGGAGACTGACCGTCCATAGAGCGGGTTGGAATCGATATGTAGCAGCGTCGACATTGAGAATTCCTCCTGCACGACATATGATGATTAGACGACATGTGTTGATTCAGGAAAATAAACAACTGTCGCTTTAGTCCGTAAAGGAGTATGCTTTCATCAATATAGGAATGGCCCAGCTTCTCCAACCCGAGACTGAAACGACCGATCCGCGCATCCTGCGGAGTCGCCGCATGCTCATGGAAGCGTTAGCCAGGGTCTTGAGTAAGAAAGAATTCGCGGAAGTTTCTGTGCAGGAGATCGCTGACGAGGCCACTTTGAATCGGGCCACCTTTTACCTGCACTATGCGGACAAGAACGCGTTGTTGCACGCTATGACGGAATCCCGCTTCCGCGATCTAATCGAGCGCCGAGCCATAGCGTTTACCGACTGCAAGGGAGCATTGCGCGCCATTGCGCTCGGCGTCTGCGACTATCTTGCGGAGAGCCCAGGTTGTCCGACTCAATTGTCGCGGATGGCGCTCGAAGGTTCGATCATTCCTATCATTGAGGAGATGTTCAAGGAAGGGCTTGCCCATCATGGGATGGCTCCCGGTGCGGACGCGTCGCTACTTGCGACCACGGCTGCCTGGGCGGTTTTTGGAGCCGCACGTCGCTGGTTTCAGACCGCCAACCGGATACCCGCCGAGGAGATGGCCGCCAGGATTGAAACGATGGTGTCGCCGGTCCTTTTCGGCGCCTCTCAATAGCTGAAGAGTGACAACACGAAAGCTTCCTTTCGGTAATGAACGGGTCGAAATGATCGGCTCACTTTCGAAGCGGTTTCCTCGGGTCTTCAGGCGAAGCCGGCAGCTTCGACCGCGTCAAGACACCGATTAAGACTGAAGCGATTGCCGTCGGAAAAGACCGGCACAGAGACTACGCGAAGGCGCATAATGACTGCCGCGTTCCCCCTCAGCGGTCACGGAAACGCGCTTGTGCGATAGAGCCGACCTTTGGGTTATACGATCGGACTCACCTTTCGATGAGAGTCGGACTGTACTGATGTGCTGGTGGCGGAATTGGCGTTTTCCAATCAAGACTCGAGGAGTCTGGTGACGATTCGGCTGGCTTGGGTGGCCGGCGCGGTCGCATATTTGAGCAGGAAGATGCGAACGTATTCGTTGATCAGCCGGGAGCCGTTATCAGTTCTCATGATCACGCATATCTCCAAGCACGGCGTCGCGTCGGAAAGCGGCTATACAACGTTGTCTCAAGATCTGCACGAACTGCGCACGGCCATTTCGAATTGAGGCAAATCTCGGCAGGCTCAGATTTGTACAGTTTGGCTCCATTTTGGCTCCAATAAAGGGACAAAATTGGGTAGGTTTTCGGAGCTAAGTTGAGCAGAATCAACAGTTAGTTTCGGAAGAATCCAGCCCGCGAAAAGGCTAACGTCCGCCGTTCAATCGGGTCCAGGGCACTATTGTTTCAACGACTTAGCTAGTCGTTTCAACCGGATTTGGCTCCAATTGTCTCCATAATATCCAATTGTCTCCATAATAAAGGTGGACCTGACTAACTTCAGAATCCGATGATGGCGGCGGCAGATGAAATACCGCGTGTGGCTGCTGCCTCGCAATTTAAGATTTGGGGCCCGAATTTGTATGGTCACCCCAAGCGAAGTTTTGAATTTTCATCCACTTGGGAATTTGGTAGCAAGTCGGCTGTTTCGCGCTATGGGAGCGGCTTTTGGGCGGATTTGGATTTGGCAGGCGGATCTGAGGCTACGTGAGGATTATATCGTTTAGCGATATATTCTTCGATCGGCTCAGTGATTTGGTAGCAAATTGGTAGCAACTATGCCAAAAAACTGCCTCAATCTGCCTACTTGGAACGCTCGGAAGTCGCTGAAACCATTGATTTGGTTAGGTTAGCGTTCCATCAGTAAGGTTGAAGGTTCGATTCCTTCCGCGCTCACCATCTTAACTCTCGCGGTTAGTGGTGCTTACCAGCAAGTCCCCGGACCTTCGAGAAGTTAGGTTTTCGGGGGGCGCTGTGCCCAGAATTGTGCCCACCCAGACGCGAATGCGCATTTAGCACTGCATCCTCGGATGGATGAACATACCGAGATGCTGATATTCGAGTGTCCGGCGATTGTGGGCCAAGGTCCGCGCGGCGCGCGCAGTATACTCCCTTGAGAAAGGAACGATATCGGAATGAAACGAATCCTATTGAGTGCTCTTTTGTTAGGCGGTTTGATGCTGGCCGTCGCGCAGGTGAAGAAAGAAGACCTCGCCACTAAGAACACCAAGAGTCCGGGCACCGAAACCAGCGTCACCATCAACGGTAAGAATCTCTGGATCTACTACCACGCCCCATCCGTGAGGGGACGCCACATCTTCAATGGCGCGGGCGCGCTCCAGCCGGATGGCACCGTATGGCGTCTGGGCGCCGACTACGCCACTGTTCTGCACACCGACGCCGACCTCGACCTGAATGGCCTGGCTATTCCCAAGGGCGACTACACTCTGTACACCGACCTCGACAACGGCCAGTGGAAGCTGATCGTCAACAAAAGCCTGATGGCCGGAGGCCGCCACATCTGGGGCGTGGGAAAATCACCGGACGGCATTCGCGAGGGTGCCACCACCGATGATCCGGCCACCGAACTGGGCCGCGCCTCGCTCATCATGGGCAAGCCGTCATCTCCGGTCGAGACCCTCAAGGTCACGCTGTCGGGCGCCGGCGGCGCCAAGGGAAGACTCCTCATCGAATGGGAGAACGTGACGGCGTCGGTGCCGTTCACCGTGAACTAGCGATTTCCCGCGGGGTGTACTCCGCAAGGATCGCCGAAGGCCGACCGCAACTCACCGGCTGGCAAAGCGTGGTTGTCTGCTGGCATTACGAGATCGGTGCCGAGGTTGAATCGACTCAAGTGTTGTAACGAAGCCACTACACAAGTAAGCGACAGGAAAATATTCTGACTCAGAGTAGATAAGTGCTATGGCTAGCCGCTAGGGGATTCGCAGGTTGTTTACCTTCGCAATTTAAAAAGGCCGAGACGTTCAGTGACGATCAGCGCCGCTGCCCAGCAAGAAATAGCCACAATCGAAAGTTCACGCCCTCCCCTCGCCTTCGCCTCAGTCCAGAACAGCGAGTAGTAAAGAAAGGCCGAATACAGAAAACACAGCAATCCCAGAATCATTAGCGACCGAGCCACAAATACCCAGCGCCTTGGGTTCCGCTTAATAAAATTGGTATCGCTCATTCCTTCGAGTCCAGAATCGATCTGCGGTTCTGACCATGCTAAACGCTATAACCTCCGCGACTTCCATTATGCGCTCGACGGTCAACTGTCGTTATCCAGTTGACGAATGATTCCTCGTAGACTTGTCCTGGTCAGACGTAGTTTTCGATGCCTGAATTGCTGCGCAGGCCGACGAGATGTGGACAGATTCAAGAATCTAGCTCCGAATCGATACGTGCGAGTGCTTGAGAACGGCGGCATGCACCCTTAACCCATCGAGAATGTGACGCTCTTCCGGTCATTGCAGCTGTCAACTCCACAGGCGGTCCCATGATCGCTCTTTATCCCACTCCGGGGTCGGTTCAAAGTAGCCCGTACCGGGCGCCAGGTGCTGGCGAACCACATCATCGTTCAAAGTCACGCCCAAGCCAGGCCGGTCAGGCACTTCGATCCATCCGTGGTTTACGAGCGGCGTCCTGGTGTACTCCTGGACTAGTGACGACCACCACGGGACATCGAGAGAGTGATTCTCCAGCGCAAGGAAGTTTTGCGTTGCAGCCGCGCAGTGCACATTCGCCATACAACTGACGGGGGTGCCCGCGAAGTGCATCGCCATGGGGACACCATCTTCTTCAGCCATATCTCCGATCTTATGCGTCTCCAAAATGCCCCCGGCAGTCGCCAGGTCCGGTTGAATCTTGCTGACCGCATGCTTCTCGCAAAGCACCTTGAAAGGCTCTTTCAGATATATGTCTTCGCCCGTCAAAATGGGCGTCGGACTCTGATCGGAGATCTGCTTCAGCAGGTCCGTGTACGTCCATGGAATCACGTCTTCCATCCACGATAAGTTGTATTTTTCGTAAGCCTTGCCCAATCGAATAATCGACTTCACGCCTAGATGCCCGAGGTGATCCATGGATAAGGGAATTTCCATACCCACTGCGTCCCGTACCGCGGCCACATACTGCTCCAGCATGGCGATGCCCTTGTCGGTCACCTCATTCGCGATGAACGGGTGCTCCAGTTGATTCTGCTCCCACTGGCTCATTTCCGAAGGCCCGGTCAGGGTGCCTGGTGTATCGGACACCATTTCGACGCCCAGATCCATCTTGAGCCAGGTCAGTCCCATCACCTCTTTCCGTTCCTTCATCCGGTGTGCGTAAATTTTCGGATCTTTCGATTCTGTAGTGTCCGCGTAGATGCGAATCCGGTCGCGAAACTTGCCTCCGCCGACCATGGCGTAAACGGGCGCGTCATAGACCTTCCCGGCGATGTCCCACAGCGCCATTTCGACGGCACATACGCCGCCGCCCTGGCGGGCGTGTCCGCCGAACTGCTTAAGCTTGCGGAAAATTCTGTCGAGTTGGAGCGGGTTTTCGCCGACCACACGAGTTTTGAGAAACAGGGCGTAGGTGGCGCTGGCGCCGTCTCGCACTTCGCCGAGACCGTACACTCCCTGATTGGTGTCCAGCCGAATGATGGGACAGGGACTCGGACCAGGTTTCACCACCGTCGCTACGCGCATGTCCGTGATCTTCAGGGTAGACGGCGCTGAATTCGGGTTCACGCCCTTGGGACTTGCGTGCATTGGTTCGTCCAGAAGCAACCCGCCACCCAGGGCAAGCGCAGAACCCTTCATCACATCGCGCCGGCTAAACTGAGGTTTTTTCATGCGATTGATCCCCACGAATCCAAACTAATTAGCGTCTCTACGTGCGTCCCTTTCTGCAGTCGGGGACAAAGCTAGCGATTGAAGATAAGCATCCCGCGGAGCGACCTGAGATCAGGAATTGTAAGCTGCCCGGGGAAGTTTTGCGATTGACAAATGGTCTGCCTTTTGAGAGCGTTCGGGGACAATTCCCATCGGAGGCCGATCTGAAATGATCCTGCGCAGCCGTGTCCGCATGTTCCTTGCCGCAGTCTCTTCTGCATTCACTCTGATCATCCTCGCGCCCGCCGGCCGGGCGCAATTGAATAACTTTTCCAAGCAGGAACTGACCGATTACACCGCCAAAAATCCCTTCGAACGATTGCCCGACGGACGCCCGAAAGTCCCCGATGCGCTGATCGAGCGCGCCCGTGAGCTTTCCTCCGAAGACGTTTGGGTCGTATTGCAGGACAAGGGCTACAACAATCAATATGCCGACGGCTTCCAGATTCTTCATCCCGGAAAACCGATGGTGGGACGCGCCTTTACCGTTCAATTCATGCCGCTCCGCTCCGATGTGAACGACATTGCCGCAGAAAAGGCGAAAGCCCGTGGCGTGTCGCGCCTGACCAACCAAACGGCGATTGACATGCTGCAACCCGGAGACGTATTGGTTGTCGATCTGTTCGGCAAAAAGCTGAACGGTACGATCGTCGGCGACAATCTTTTCTTCTACATCAACCAGGCCACGCACGGAGGCGGCCTCGTAGTAGACGGCAGCGTACGTGACCTGAATGGCCTTTCGGAAATTGATATGCCTGCCTATTTCCGTGCGGTCGATCCCACGCCCATTGGCAACGTCATGTTGACAGGAATCAATGTCCCCATCCGCATCGGCGACGTAACCGTCATGCCCGGTGATCTGGTTGTTGGCGACCGCGAAGGCGTCTATTTCATTCCGCCGCAATACGTGCAGGCAGTCTTGGACAAAGCGGACGAAGTTCACATCCACGACGAGTGGACGAAAAAGAAATTTGCCGAGGCGAAATACAAATCCAGCGAGATCTACGGATCGCCCACCGATCCGAATCTGAAGCGGGAATACGAGCAATACCTGCAAAAGAGACTCGGCGAAATTCGTCGGGAACGCGCCGCAAAGGAGCAGAAATAGTCATGGCGAAGGACTTTTCCGAAGGAGTGACCCGCCGTGGATTTTTGACAAGACCACATTGATGACGGGAACATTTCCCCAAGGGATTTGCTAGCGTTAGGCCGTAGAGGGTTCCGCCGGTGTGAAGGCTTGATAAGCTATAACGAATCGCCTTTCCAGCGGAGGACAAAATGGCAACTCCTGCCAGCAAGGTCACGGTTTACGAGAAGCCGACGTGAAGCAAGTGCCGCGAGGTCAAGCGGGTCTTGACTGCGAACGGGATTGAGTTCGAAAGCGTCGACTACATTCGCGATCAGGCGCTTTCGGAGACTGAACTCAAGAAGCTGCTGCACGCTGCTGGGCTAAAGCCGGGAGATGCGCTGCGGACGAATGAGCCTGCCTATCGTGAGCATGTGGCGGGGCGCGATCTCAGTGATGAGCAGTTGCTGGGTGTCATGGCGGAACATCCGGAACTGATTCAGCGGCCTATTGTCGTGCGCGGGAATAAGGCTGTGCTGGCGCGGCCGGTGGAGAACCTGGCCAAACTCGGGATCAAGTGAGTCGGGATTGGCGGCTTTCCGCTGGATTGGCCAGGGCGGCACAGAGGCGGCGCACATCTTCCTCAACCACCACGGAACGCTGGTATTCGCGACCTTCGGCCGATCCCATGGAAATTCGCGGATTGCGGTGCACCATTGGACTTGGGAGATTTGTTCTCAGTCCGACGTGGATTTCTTTGACGCCGGTCTCTTCCATGAGGCGGCGCGCGTTGCCCGGCTTGATCCCGCTTCCCGCCATGATCGCGATCTTGGCTTGAGCTTTTGTGACCAGTTGGGCGATTGTTGGCTGACCCAGCACGGCAGCCTGCTCGCCGCCGGAAGTGAGCACGCGATCGACGCCCAGCGTGCACAGATCTTCCAGAGCACGGAACAGATCGGCGGTCATGTCGAAGGCTCGGTGGAATGTAACCGCGAGAGGTCGCGCCAGTTCCGTTAATTCGCGAGTGCGAGCCACATCCACACCACCAGCAGCATTCAAGACGCCGAAGACAATTCCATTGGCGCCCAGCCGCTGGGCGAGCGCAATGTCGCGCCGCATGGCTTCGAACTCGTGGCTGTCGTAGAGGAAATCTCCGGCGCGCGGGCGGATCATCACGTGAAGCGGTATCGAAATGGCTGCCCGCGTCGTCGCAATCAGGCCCGCGCTGGGTGTGACTCCGCCCTCGATCAGGCTGCTACAGAGTTCAACCCGCGTCGCTCCTCCGCGTTCCGCCGCAACGGCCGAGGCGACCGAATCTACGCAGACTTCAACTTGGATATTTCCGAAATTGATAAGCGAGTCCTCCGAGCCGATGCTTACGTCATGACTCTCGTTGAAATTGATCTAGGCTGTTGGGTGATTCCGATTTATTCAATTCCTAATTGGTGTTGAATCTGCTCCAAAGGCACGCCTTTGGTCTCGGGCACCATCGTCTTCACCCAAATCAGTTGCAGGACCATCATGCCGGTAAAGAACGAGAAAACGTAGCCGGGCGGGAAGGCAGCGACCATCTTGGGAAAGAACGTGGTGAGAGTGGCCGCGAAAATCCAGTGCGTGAAGCTACCCAGCGTTTGGCCTTCGGCGCGATGACGATTGGGAAAAATCTCAGAGATGAAGACCCAGATGACCGCTCCCTGGCCGATGGCATGCGCCGCGATGAATCCAAAAATACACGCCGGCACGATGGAGTAATGCTGCGTAAAGAAAGCCCAGGCGACCAGACCGAGCGAGGTAATGTAGCCGAAAGAGCCGATGTAGAGCAGAGTTCGGCGGCCGAGCCGGTCGATCAGCCAGAGTCCGACAAACGTAAATACAAGGTTGGTGATGCCGATCCCCACCGATTGCAACAGGGCTGCCTTTGCTCCCAGTCCGGTGAGTTCGAAAATACGGGGAGCGAAATAAAGAATCGCGTTGATCCCCGACATTTGGTTGAAGAGCGCGATCAGGATCGCGAGCAGGATGGGTCTGCGCAGGCGTTGCGTCCAGAAATGTCCGGTTGCCTGTTGTTCTACGGCGGATGCAGCGGCGATCTCGTCGGCTTGGGCTGCGATCTCGGCTTCAGAAAGCTCAGGCTCGGTTCGTTGCAAAACCTGCAACGCAGTGGCGCGATCGCCTTTCCGGCTGAGCAGCCAGCGCGGACTTTCGGGAAGAGAAAAGCAGAACACGGCGTACAGAAATGATGGGAACGCGGCTACGCCCAGCATCCATCGCCAGGCATTTTCGCCGATCCCGGCGAGCAGCGCGTTGGAAACGAAGGCAACCAGGATGCCGAACACGATGTTGAACTGGAACATTCCCGCAAGGCGCCCGCGATACTTGGGCGGCGCAATTTCGGAGATGTACATGGGGGCGACTACGGTCGAAATGCCAATCCCCAAGCCGCCAATCACGCGCGCGGCAATAAATATCCCGACGTTGGTTGCCAGAGCCGAGCCTACGGCACCGACCAGGTAGAGAACGCCAATCCAAAGGAGCGTGGCTTTCCGTCCGAAGCGGTCTGCGGGCCAGCCGCCCATCAGCGAACCGACAACCGTCCCGTAGAGCGCTGAGGCCATGGCAATACCGTGCAGCCCCGGGCTGAGCCCCCAAAGCGTCTGGATGGTTTTCTCGGCGCCCGAAATAACCACGGTGTCGAATCCGAAAAGGAATCCGGCGAGAGCCGAGGTGAGCGACCAGAAGAAGATGCGACCGTTCATAGAGATAGAGGCGGACTTGCCAAAGCGCTCTGGCGCTCCGCCTGGCGTGCGATTTTGAGGCCGTCGCTCACAGAGTGTGTCTATTTGTTGGTGAGAGGATATCCTTTTTCCCGCCAGCCGCGAATGCCGCCATCCATCGAAATCACGTTAGTGTAGCCCATTTTCTGCAGGTTGTCGGCGGCGAGTGCGGAACGATAACCGCCTCCGCAATAGAGAATCATTTCCCTGTTCAACTCAGGGACACGCTCCTCAATATCACGCTCAATCACGCCTTTGCCCATGTGAATGGCGCCAGGTAAATGATCTTTGGCGTATTCGCTCTCCTCACGAACGTCGACGAGCAGGAACTTGTCGCCGCGATCCATTCTCTTTTTCACTTCGTCCACGTTGGTCTCGCGGACGCGGGTGCGGGCGTCGTCGACAATTTTGAGAAAACGGGGAGGATGTTGGTGGGCCATGAGGACTCCTTCCGCGGCCGGAACGGTTAAGTCCCGTCCAGATTGCGCAACCATAGTATCAAGGCACTGGCGGGTGCGCTCGGAGTGGCCCTCGGTGGTCGGGCTTCCCAGAATGTGAGGGGAACCATTTCTCCGTGTCTTCCGCGGCTGTTCTCCGCGAACTCCGCGGTAAGAAGCCCAACCGCAGAGTTCGCGGAGAAGTCGCAGAGTACGCCGAGCGAGCCCCTCAAACTACAGTGCGATTCGGTTAGGATGGACCCGTGCCTCCGCGAGACTCAGAGCGAAAAATCGGCTTAGCCCGCGCAATGTCGAAGCTGGGATATTGCTCGCGCTCGCAAGCCGCGCAACTCATTCGGATGGGCCATGTGCGGCTGAATGGGGCGGTCCGCCGCAATCCGGAGACACCGGTACGGCTTCCGCAGGACCGGATTGCGGTGGACGGCAGCACCATCGAACCCGGGCAGCAAGTTTATCTGATGATGAACAAGCCGCGGGGGCTGGTGACGACTGCGTCCGACGAGAAGGGCCGCGAGACGGTGTATTCGATCCTGGCGAAAAGCGGTGAAGAGTTGCCGTGGGTCGCACCCGTGGGGCGACTGGATAAGGCCAGCGAAGGGCTGCTGCTGCTGACGAACGATTCCGAATGGGGCGCGAGCATAGCCGCACCTGAAACGCATCTGCCAAAGACGTATCACGTACAACTCGGCAGGCTGGCTGACGAACCGTTCATTCGATCGCTGGAGCGTGGAGTAAAGACAGAAGACGGCGAACTTCTGCGCGCGGCGCAATGCCGTCTGCTGCGTTCCGGCGAGAAAAACTGCTGGCTCGAAATCACGCTGCACGAAGGCAAGAACCGGCAAATCCGCCGCATGCTTCACGCTCTTGACGTAGATGTTCTGCGGCTGCTGAGAGTGGCCATTGGCCCTCTGCAACTAGGGGATCTGCAAAAAGGGACTTTCCGACGGTTGACTGCCGACGAGAAACTCGCTCTGGATCGCGCGATGAGAAGAGTCAAACCGTCAACCGCGAAGGCCACGAAGGTTCACGAAGGAAGGCCAGTCTTCCTTCTCGAACCTTAGTGGCCTTTGTGGTTTCGCTCTCGATTTGTTTCTGCATGTTAGACTTGCGATCTTCAAAAAGATGCTTCATACCACCGATCTGACGTTCCTTCCCGCTGCAGCCCTGGCGCAGCAAATCCGAGAGAAGAAGATTTCTCCGGTGGAACTGTTCGACACCCATCTGGCGAAGATTGAGAGGCTCAATCCGAAGTTAAATGCATTCGTGCACGTGAATGCGGAATACGTGCAACGCGAAGCGCGCCGGGCTGAACTGGAAGTGATGAAAGGCCATGTGCTCGGCCCGTTGCACGGCGTGCCCATCAGTATTAAGAGTTCTATCGAGGTGGCGGGCATGAGATGCGAAGCGGGCACTCGGCTTCGGACGGGAGTGGTTGCAACCCAAGATGCCCCACTCGTGACCCGACTTTGCAATGCGGGGGCAATCGTGCTTGGAGTCACGAACACTCCCGAACTGCTGATGGCATGGGAAACCGACAACCTGCTTTATGGGCGCACGAACAGCCCGTGGGATCCGAAACGGACGCCGGGCGGCTCCAGCGGCGGCGAAGCGGCTGCGATTGCTGCGGGCATGTCGGCGGCAGGCGTGGGAAGCGATGGCGGCGGCTCGATCCGCGTGCCGGCTCACTTCAGCGGAATCTGCGGTCTCAAGCCTACACCGGGGCGCATTCCCGCAACGGGCCATTATCCTCCCTCGGGCGGGCCGTTCGCGCTGATTGGAGTGGTGGGCCCGATGGCGCGCACGGTTGCAGATTTGAAGCTGCTCTTCGAGATTATGCAGGGACCGGATAATGGTGACAC
>DASTCU010000130.1:0-1123 GCA_035710825.1 Candidatus Sulfotelmatobacter sp. | reverse complement strand
CAGTGATTATCTTTTGATCGACAGCCATATTTCCAAGTCTCTCCCTGACGACCGGCTATTGCAATTGGTAAAACAATGAGCTGGAGAACGCGGCTGACAGACTAGGTTTCATGAGAAGATGTAAGCAAGGCGTCCCGCCTTACCCTCCCGGGGGGATCGAACAAGCCGGGACGGCTTGCCTACGATCGGGTCGGGTCACGGTGATTGCGCGCCGTGACCCTCCCACACCACCGGACATGCGGTTTTCCGCATCCGGCGGTTGAACCCGGCAGTGGGTTTAGCCCACTGCGTCCTGCCATGGTCTGATGAAGCCACTAGCACTTCGTTTTCCATGGTCACTTCATTCAGCACCTCTGCACTTTATCTCGTCTGGTGCGGGCTTGCCTCCCCTCGGTAGGTTCCTTCAAGCAGGTCCACTGCTTTACTCTCCCCTCCCTGAGCTGCCTCGGAAGTGTGCCATTGGCTCGCTCCGAGACTGTTTCGGGAAACTTCTCGCTCCTCTTTCCAGAGTTCTTCCAGTTGGTCTGTCTCTTGGTTCTTTGGCCCTTCGCTCCTTCCGGCTTTCACCGGCTTTCTTCACTACTACGGCCTCTGCTGACTTCTGCCGGGCTCTCGCTCGGCAGATCTCCCCGAGTAAGGTGTCCACTGTTTCGACCCGTCTCGTCGGGCTCTACCTCTTGCGTCTTTCGGTGACGGTTGGATTTCGCATTTCCTAGCATGCTCTTCGCCCGCAAGCGGCCTCGCTGCCCGTTCGTGTTCCTACGATCGTGTCTTTGCTACTGCTTCTTTCAGCTCAGAGCCTCGCGGCCTGGGCCTTGCTGTTCGCTACGGTTGCCGTCACTGCTTCCGGTCAATTCCTTTCATTTGACTTCATTGGACCCATGTCGGGCACACTAGGTAAGGCGTCCCCGCCTTACCCTCCCAGGAACCGAGCAAGCCGGGACGGCTTGCCTACATGCAAGGCGTCCCGCCTTACCTTCCCCGGGACCGGACGCCTCGCTTATTCACCACTTTAAACCTCGATCTTCCGGTACGATCCGCCGAAGCGTGTAGATGTCACTCTTGGCAAGTTGATCCCGAAACTCATGCAACTTATCCCAGGGATCGGCCGACAAATAGTTCT
>DASTCU010000129.1:0-2310 GCA_035710825.1 Candidatus Sulfotelmatobacter sp. | reverse complement strand
CGCCAACGGCACGGCTGAAGCCGCGCCCTTCCCAAACCCTAGCCAACGACTTCGATTCCCATGGAACGCGCCGTGCCGCGGACGCTCTTGATCGCGGTCTCGATGGAGGCGGCGTTCAAGTCGGGCATTTTCTGCTTGGCGATATCTTCGACCTGCTTCAGGGTCACCTTGCCGACCTTATCTTTGTTCGGCGTGCCCGATCCCTTGGCGATGCCGGCCGCACGCTTCAGCAGAATCGACGCCGGCGGCGTCTTGGTGATGAAGGTGAACGAGCGGTCGTTGTATACCGAGACGACGACCGGAATGATCAGACCCTCCATCTCCTTCTGGTTAGTTCTGGCGTTGAACTGCTTGCAGAACTCCATGATATTGATCTGCGCCTGGCCGAGGGCCGGGCCCACTGGGGGCGCCGGAGTCGCCTTGCCCGCCGCGATCTGCAGCTTCACGAAACCTGTAACCTTTTTTGCCATCTGGTATTCCCTTCACTCCTCTATGATCCCCTGTGTCCTCTGTGGTGAACAAGCTTCAACCACAGAGGGCACAGAGGTTCACAGGGTCAGGCGACCTTTTCTACCTGATTAAATTCCAATTCCACAGGCGTTGAACGCCCGAAAATCGTGACCATCACTTTTAGCGTTTCGCGGTCTTCGTTCACTTCGTCGACCACGCCGGTGAAGCTGGCGAACGGGCCTTCGGTGATGCGCACCGACTCGTTCTTCTCGAACTTGACCTTGAGCTTCGGCTTCTCGCGGCTGTCTGCGACTTTGTAGACGATGTGCTGAACTTCCTCGTCCGAAAGCGGCGTCGGCTGCTGCCCGGTGCCGACGAATCCGGTCACGCGCGGGGTCGACTTGACCACGTGCCAGACGTGATCGTCCATATCCATTTCGACCAGCACGTAGCCGGGATAGAACATGCGCTCGGAGGTATACTTTTTGCCGCCGCGCACTTCCGTGACCGACTCGGTCGGAATGAGAACTTTGCCGATTTTGTCCTGCAACCCGAAGGCTGCAACGCGCGACTCGAGCGACTCTTTCACCTTGCGCTCAAATCCCGAATAGGAGTGGATGATGTACCACTTCATGTTCGGGTTGCGGGGGGCCTCGGCGGTAGCGGCAGCGCCTTCCGTACCGGCGCTCTGCGGCTCGCTGGTTGGGCTGGGGGTGGCTTCGTTTTTTTCTTCGTCCGACATAGAGAGTGCTTCTTCTTTTACGTTGCGCACGGATGTCATCTCAGCCGCGTGCCTTGAACAGGGTGAATAAATAGCTCACGCCATGCTGGATGAGGAAGTCGATCACCCAGAAATAGAACGCGAAAATGGCGACGGTGATGACGACGACCGTTGTGGTGGCCTGCACTTCCTTCCACGCGGGCGCGGTCACCTTGCGCATTTCGGTGCGCACGTCGTTATAAAAGGCCCTGATCCGCTCGGGCCAGGACTTTATCCGGTCTCCGAAGCTGCCGCCGGCTGCCGCAATTGAATTTGCCATTTTCTTCGTCTCGACTGACATCACAACTCCTGGCTCTGGCCCTTCTCTCCAAAAACTCTGGCAGGGGCGGAGGGATTCGAACCCCCAAGTTCGGTTTTGGAGACCGACAGTTTAACCGTTGAGCTTACGCCCCTGAATTCATTTGGTAATTTGGTAATTGAGTAATTTAGTAATTTGAAAACCGGAGTCGCGCAGGATTTTCAATTACCAAATTACAAAATTTCCCAATTACTCAATTATTTCACTTCTTTGTGCGGCGTGTGCTTACGGCAACGGCGGCAGAACTTCTTGAATTCCAGCCGCTCGGTCGTCGTCTTCCGGTTCTTGGTCGTCGAATAGTTCCGCTCTTTGCAATCACCGCATTGTAAGGTCACAATTTCTCGGGGCATCGCTCACTCCAAATCCAGCTTCTAGCTCTTAGCTTCTAGCCAAACCCTTGTCATCCTGAGGCGACGTGGTTTGTGCCATCCTGCAATTCCAAGCTGCAGCGCGGGCGCCCGCGCCCGCGCCGCATACAACGCACTTACTTAACAATTTCCGCGATCGTGCCGGCGCCCACCGTGTGGCCGCCTTCGCGGATGGCGAAGCGTAAGCCCTTTTCCATGGCCACCGGCGTGATCAGTTCGATCACCAGGCTCACGTTGTCGCCCGGCATCACCATTTCGGTGCCCGCCGGCAGCTCCGCCACGCCCGTCACGTCTGTCGTTCGCAAATAAAACTGCGGACGGTATCCCTTGAAGAATGGCGTGTGACGCCCGCCTTCTTCCTTGGTCAGAATGTAGACCTCGGCCTTGAACTTGGTGTGCGGCGTGATCGATCC
>DASTCU010000128.1:0-1794 GCA_035710825.1 Candidatus Sulfotelmatobacter sp. | reverse complement strand
TGCAGGCTGATTCGCGGCCGAACCGTACTCGAATCCAAGGTTAATCCAATAACAACCCCAGTCGCCCAGGCGTGGATCGCCTGCGTGCCTATTCTTCGATCGTTTCAACTGATCGACGCAACACACTCGTTAAGCTTCTCTGCTGGCGAATAGTACCCGAGCGTCTTGCGAGGCCGCTCGTTGAGCTGCCGTGCCACGCTGTTCAGCCTTGCCTGCGAGTGAACGGATAGATCTGTGCCTCGAGGGAAGTACTGCCGCAGCAGACCGTTCGTGTTCTCGTTGGAGCCACGCTGCCACGGGCTCTGCGGATCGCAGAAGTACACCTGGATGTCGGTCGCCAGGGTGAAGCGTTTGTGGTCGGCAAGCTCCTTGCCACGGTCCCAGGTCAGGGATTTGTAGAGTTCCTCTGGCAGATGCTTCGACTGCTTGATCAGTGCCTCGATCACCGCACGGGTATCCCTCGTGGCGATCTTCGCCAGCATCACGTAGCGGGTCTGCCGCTCGACCAAGGTGACGATGTAGCTGTGGTGCGTTCCGCTGAGCAGATCGCCTTCCCAGTGACCTGGGACAGCACGGTCCTCGATGCTGGCGGGTCGTTCCCGAATGGACACCATGTCCACGATCTCACCCCGGCCATCGCCCTTCGCCGTGGCATGCTTGGAGCGGCGGATCGTGCGGTGCTTGCGCAGGTGCTCGATCAGCGTCTTCTTTAGCACGCCGCGGGCTTGAACGAACAGACTGCGATAGATCGTCTCGTGCGACACCCAGAACGCCTTATCCTCAGGGTGGTGGCGTCTCAACCAACCCGCGATCTGGTCTGGCGACCAGTTAAGCAGCAGCAACCGCCTCACCTCACGGCGCAGCAGCCGGTTCCTCGCCAGCTTACACGCCTTGGGACGCTTTGCTCTGTCCCAAGCACGCTTGTCGGCTCGCACCGCGCGGTAGCGGCAGGGACCACCGTTGCGAGCGAGCTCCCGGCAGACTGTAGACGGGGCTCGCCGCAGTTGCGCTGCGATCCGGCGGATCGACACGCCATTCACTAGGCTGCGAGAGATCTCCTCGCGCTCGGCAAGAGTCAGCGCCAGCCGCGAACGACGACGCACCTTAGGCCGGATTCCGCCATAGGGTTTCAGGTGCGCAAAGATCACCGAGGAGGTCTTCCCGAACACCCGGCCGATCGACTTGAGCCCTTCGCCTCGCTGCCACCGATCCCAGATCTCGGCGCTCTCAGCCGGTGTGAAGAACCGGCGCTTCGGACGTTGATGCATGACACTTCACCTCTCGCTCCTCAAGGTAAAGTGTTGCGTCGACAGGTTGAACGCACCGTCAAATTGCGACGTTCGTACGAGCTCAGTAAGCTGTAAAAAACTGCCTCGGCATATCGTTATGCACTGGCGAAACGACAGGTAACAACATTAATGCGCCTGGGTGTCATCACGGTTTTGCTGATCGGTTTTTCGCTGGCTATGGCGCAAGCGCGCGAACCGTGCTCGCTCACATCATCGACGGTTTCGGACGCCAAACTGACACTCAGCATCCCAGACGGTCGGACATCATTTCGGGAAGGCGAGATCATTCCGCTGGTGCTGTCGTTCACGTCTACCGCGGATAAACGGTATCGCGCCGTGGCCAGAAACTATGACCGCAGCGGGCGGTTAAACCTCGACGCCTACTGCCTCGAACCCGAGGTCCGTGATCCGCTTGCCGACTATTTTTCCACAGGGTTGTTTATGGGAGGCGGCCTAGGCGGCGAGCAGCAACTTTCGGAAAAGCCATTCACCGCGACTGCGGAGT
>DASTCU010000127.1:0-29080 GCA_035710825.1 Candidatus Sulfotelmatobacter sp. | reverse complement strand
AGTGCTCGTCTTGATCCTAGTCGTTGCAGTCACCATGTCGGTCGCCCTGCCTGCCTTCGCCGCAGACGGAGCCGCTACCTACAAAGCCAAGTGCGCCAGCTGTCATGGTCCCGAGGGCCAGGGCAAGGTCGGTCCCGCACTGAAAGGCACCAGCCTGACCGCCGATCAGATCACCGATCTGCTCACCAAGGGCAACGATGCCAAGAAGGCTCCGCACAAGAAAGCAATGTCTACCGTCCCCGCCGACGATGCTAAGGCTGTTGCGGATTTCGTCAAGACGTTGAAATAAAACGCCACACATAGCTCGACCCAGGCCCTCGAGTCTCCAAAACTTGAGGGCTTTTGCATCATCGTGTCTTCGCGACTGGTCTTAATACTTCTAAGTTCGCAGCCTTTCTCCGCTTTTTAACCCGCCATTAACTCCCTGTTCATTTTTCTCTGTTAGTTCTGACCGAAGCATTCTTCTAACTCTCAGGAGGAACTCCCATGAAGATTCTTCGCCGCCTCAGTGTGGGCGCAACGGCGCTAGCACTGCTGGCAGCTACCTCGAGTTTCGCCGCCGGCAACGATGGCGACCACGACCACGGCAAAAAGATCAAGCGTGTTCTGCTCATCAGCGTCGACGGCATGCACGCGGTTGACTTCTTGAACTGCGCCAACGGCATCAGCGCAGTGAACAATGGACAACCGTTCTGCCCGGCCATTGCTGCCTTGGGCACGAACGGGATCAATTACGTCGCCGCCAGCACTTCCAAGCCGTCTGACTCCTTTCCCGGCCTGACGGCGATCATCACCGGCGGAAGTCCGGCCCTCACTGGCGTCTATTATGACGTCGCGTATTCCCGCAACCTCGACGGACCAGCGATCGTAACCGGTAACGGAAACGGTCCCGGACCCTGCACGGCGGGTGCGGCCCCGACCGGCTTTACGACCGAGTATGAAGAAGGCATCGACATCGACCAGACCAAGTTGAACGGTGGCGCTCCCGGCGCCTCGCTGACCGATGGCGGTATCGCCTCGATCGATCCGAGGAGACTGCCTCGCGACCCCGCCAATGGCTGTGCGCCCGTGTGGCCATGGCAGTTCGTCCGCGCCAACAGCATCTTCAGCGTGATTCATCAGCACGGCGGATTTAGTGCATGGTCTGACAAGCACCCGGCCTACTCCTCCGTCGCGTCTGGCCTCGGACCTGAAGCGCTCGACGACTTCTACGCGCCAGAGATCAATTCCAACGTGATTGGCCTTCCCGGCGTAACTACGCCGACGGGCGTGGACTGCACCAACGTCGTCGATCCGACCGCCGATCTCTCGGCTTGGACCAACAGCTTCCAGAATATTCAGTGCTATGACACGTTGAAGGTGGATGCCGTCCTCAACTGGATCGATGGCAAGAACCACCTTGGCACCAAGAAGGCGGAGGTTCCCACCATCTTCGGCATGAACTTCCAGGCCGTGAGCGTGGGCCAGAAGCTCATTGAAAAGACCAACAACACGACCGGCGGATACCTGGATGCGGCGGGCACGCCGAGCGCGGCGCTGCTCAACGAATTCCAGTTTGTTGACGCTTCAATCGCAGCCTTCGTCAGTGAACTGAAGAAACAAAACCTCCTGGATTCGACTTTGATCGTGATCACGGCCAAGCACGGGCAGTCGCCCATCGATCCTAGCCGTTATGTCGGTCAAACCATCAATGGCACTTCACCGGCCACGCTGCTGTCGAATGCAGGCTACATTCCGTTTTCTGAATCTACCAACAATCCCACCGGCATCGGTCCGACGGAAGACGACGTCTCGCTGCTCTGGCTGAATAGCTCTGCCGACACCGATGCCAGCGTCGCCATCCTGGAAGCCAACGCTTCGGCCACGACAGGAATCGGCCTTGGGCAGATCTACTACGGGCCTTTGTTGAAGCTGAACTACAACGACCCCGCCCAGGACCCGCGCACACCGGATATCATCGTGACCCCGAACGTCGGAGTGACGTACTCCGGCAGCACCAAAAAGCAGGAGGAGCACGGTGGATTCGGGCATGACGATACCAACGTCATTCTGCTGCTTTCGCATCCGAGTTTCTCCCCCAAGACGGTAAGCGCCGAGGTAGATACCGCCCAGGTGGCGCCCACCATTCTGGAGGCTTTGCATATCGATACTCGGGCCCTCGATGCCGTCCGCATCGAGGGAACGGGCGTTCTCCCGGCGGTGCAATTCAAGTAGCTGTCTGAAAAGGGGCGCTCCATCCTTGTCCCGCGTTTCTTGCGGGACAGGGTGGGGACTTTGATCTTCTTCGAGTCAATTCGAAGCGGAGCGAGACACCTCGCGTGGGGGGAATATCACCCTGATGCCACGTCATCCAGTGTTATTTGGACGGAGGTTTCTGGCCCAAGATCTCTGCCTGAAGATCGCGGTTATACTCCGCGCGCAAGACGCGCGTGTCCATATAGGGCTGCCCATCGCTGACGGTATGGATGTAGAAGGGAACGCGAAGCGTTTTGTCTACCCAACGATAGTCGCTGAAGAAGTCGGTCACGACCGGGCCGGTGCCGCGAGCAACAATGCGTCGATATTCGATTTTGCGCACGTCGCCCGAGGCAACATCCACCCAGAGGCGGATCGAGCCGGCAACCGGCGACGAAATTTGCAGTACATTCGCCGGACGCTCTTCGACTTTACTGTCCTCCACGAATTCAACTTTCTTGTCCGGATCACGGTCGCTCTGCAACAGTGATTCGAGTTGGCGAAACAGGTCCTGGCGAGATGCTTTGATTTGCCACTCTGGAAGTGCTTGATCAATTCCCAGGGATGACGCCGCCCAGGCCGTTTTGCCATCGCTGAACGCGGTAACCTTACCGAGCGGGCTGTCGGTAGTCAGACGAATGACATTGGGAAACACGATTTCGAAGGTAGCCTGGGCCTTTCCATCCGCTGCAAGGCTCACCATCTCGACCACCCGGGTTACATCGCGAATGGCCTGCAGGCGGTGCAGCCCACCGACTGCGTTCTGGGCTCTGCTCAACGCGGCGAGCGCCCGCTGATCCACTTGAGTGTTCGACACCAGGAGGGGGCTTCTGCCCGCAAGCTGGAGGGGCGAGTCCGAGCGTCCCGGCGCTGCACCCTGGGACTTTGCGGACGGCACAATGCTGGACAACACTGTCATGCAGAGAGCGAACTTCAACCATCGTTTCACGTCGAAACCCTCGCGGTCAGGGAAGCAGCTGCAAATCTTAAAGGCGAGCAGCGGCTTTGGAAGTCCGCTCCTCGCCCCTTGGCATTAACACGTCTCACCGGATGCTCAAAACGGGCGCCCGGTGCATGCGGGACCCTTTCTACTGAGGAAGTTCCCAAGTGCCGCGGGTGCTATGCGCGGGATCAGCAGAAGCAGCTGACCCAGCCAGGCAGCTGCCGGGGGTGATGGTGAATGGGCCGAATGGGCCGGCATCATTCGAGACGTTTCCGGAGATAGACGAGCCCGGTGAAAGCACGCCAGTCCAGTGGGTACTGTAACAAGAGCCGCCTACCGGATTGTAAGCGGTGGTCGAGAAGATGAGACCGCCCGTCCCACGTACCAGGGCGCCATCCAGAGAAAGGGCTCCGCCACATCCGAGTGAAGCGTCACAGTCCCGGCATCCCGAGATAATTTGTGTTCCGGGGAACGTGCCCCCAAAAGCCCCCAATGTAAGTTGCCAGTCTTGGCCGTAGTTATCGCACGCGTTTATCGCCGCCGTTGCAAACGGAGTGAGAAGTAGGAGAGTTAGTGTCACGAGAACCGCCCCCAGACATTTTCGTGAATTCATCGTAGTTCCTCCTTTTTTGCGAAGTTTAATGGTTTCCGGGGAATGACCAGAGACGCGCCGATTCCCCGAGCAGTAGGCGAGGAACAAGAAGGCGAGCGGTCGGCGTCAGGGCAAGGAAACAGACCGTGCCCCGCGTCCACCGTCGCAGCTCGTTCCCTAGAGTCCCCGTCCATATCGGAACGGACTTGTGACTGTCCATGCCGCCCGTCTGGTCGAACCTCACCAGCGAGGTGAAAGTTTGCGCGGCCGAGCCCATCGCGATTGTGACGGAAAATGCAGCAGAGGCGTGGGCAGTTGTCCTGAAACCAGGCTCTCCCATAGTTTCTCCTTCGCTGCTGTCGCGCTAGGCCTGAATGGTGACGATCCCCGAACCTGCGTGCTATCGGACATTCCTTCTGAAAGGCGCAGGATCGAGTGGCTGCAGAAACCTTCGGACGACCATCGGGGGAATTGCTCGGCTGCGGAGACGGGGGAGAGAACGCAACCGGGTTCTAAACGGGAGGGATTATAGCCTCGCCAAGTCAATTGTCAAGTGTGTAGAACTTACAGCTCCCCGAGACCCCTGGAGTCATCCCCAGCGCGCGCCGTTGGGACATTGGGCCTGCCCTGCCATAAAGCCGAAGCAGCGAGGATGCTGTCTCCCTGTCCCCGACCTTGTCCAGCGCTGAGATTCCTCTTTGCTTTCTCCCGCGCGCTGTGATAACTCAATAGCCAGCATCCTGTGTCCGCAGTCCTTGCAGGCTGTACTGAACGTCGTGCTATAATCGCCCGCCGTTCCAGCAGATGTTTCCGGTGGTCTTTTAATTCCCTTGTGCCCGCAGCCAGGGCGGCGTATCCGCTCCCGGCCGCCACTGAAATTTAGGAGGAGCAATGACGTTCCACGACCCCACTCTCTACGGACGTGACGAAGAAGAAGAATTCGGCGACAGCGGCGCTTACAGCGAGTCGCTCGAAGAAGATTTTGAAGAGGAAGAAGAAGAGGAAGAAGAGCCCAGTCTCTCGACTCCTGAGCCGATGGAGTCCGAGCCTATGTCGGCTCCCGCGCCTCCGGCCCCCAGACCGGCCGCACCCGCCGGCGGTGGCGGAGGCAGCAAGCCCAAGCCCAAAGCCAAAAAGAAGGCCGCCAAGAAGAAACCCGCGCCCAAAAAGAAGGCCAAGAAAGCCCCTAAAAAGAAACCCGCCGCCAAGAAAAAGGCCAAGAAGGCGGCCAAAAAGACCGCCAAGAAAAAAGGCAAGAGGCGCCGCTAGCGCCTAATCGAGACTGTTGCTCGCAACGTCTCGGCATAGAGTATCGATGTAGCCCAGAGACGCAACCCACCGCGTCTCCAGCGCCTGATTTGCGAACCGCGCCCGTAAGGGCGCGGTTTATTCTTGCGAGCAAACTGCTTCCGATTTCGAGAATGTGGAAGGGCGGCTGTTGGGACGTCCTCTCGCCCATGCGCACAAATGTAGAAGAGCGGCCCTTATTTCGGAAATGTGGAAGAGCGGCCCTTCAGGGCCGCGTTCGAGGCGGAGTTTTGACGCCCTTTAGGGCCTGTGGTCGCATTTCGCTGGCCGCACACTGGGGCTGAAGCCCGTGGTCATCATTGCACCTGGCGCGGCCCTGAAGGGCCGCGCTTCCACGGCGCTTCTCACTTCGACCGACGGAAATACAATTCAGTACGTCCCGCCCGCCGCCTGAGGCCGGGGCGGCGCTGGATTGACTACCTTCGCGATGCACGCTGAAGTCGCCTGACAGTTCACATCCAACCGCACCGTCAGGATCGCTCCGCTATCGGGCGGCAACTCCAGCGGATAGTGCGCCGCCTCCAGCTTGGGCAACAAGGGTTCGAGCGTATCGTCCCCGCTGGCATAGCGAACCGTGGTCTTATCCTCCTTGAGGACCAGCGTGAATTGCGCCGAGCCCGAGCGTTTGCCTTCGTTGCTGATCTTCACTTCGCGCGAGTGGCGAAGCTGCTCTGCCGGAGTCTGTGTCCATTCGCCATTGGGCAGGCGCCGGGTCTCGGCCGTCGGCTTCTTACCCGTCAGCTTCTCGTAGCGCGCGACGATCTTATCCACCAGAGAGCGGTCAAGGTTTGGCGTGGCCATGCCCGGCATGTTTGGCGTCGGGAACTTCGTCGCAAATCCGGGCACTGGCGAAACCGCCAGCGCGAACACATACATCTGCGCGGCCTGCTGGTTCTTTCCCTCTTTTTCGTAAATCTCGCCGAGATGTTCCGCGGTTGGAGTTTCTTCTCCAAGCAGCCACGCTGAGCGCACCCAGCCCTCAGCCCGCTTCAGATCGCCTTGCTGAAAATACACCCAGCCAAGGGTGTCCCAGACATATGTGTAATCGTAAGTCGTCTGCATCTCCTCACTTTCGGAAGACGCCGAATTTCTCGCCCTGTGCTCCAGTTCGTCCTCCGATTTCTCGCCATATTGTTTGGCCAAGTCAAGGCTGATCCTGGCATCTGCCAAAGCGTAGGCAATGTTATTCAGCATCATGGCGGCGTTATCTTCGTGTTCAACCGCCGTTTTGAAATGCGAAACAGCCTGCTCAGGCTGCTTGTTTTTCAAATAGACATCTCCCAACTGACACTGCAGATTGGCGCTGTCTGGAGCATTTTTCACTGCGGTCTCCAGGACCTCCACCGCCTCGGAATATTTCTTCTGGTCTGTGAGCAGTCCCGCCAAGGTGGAGGCGGCCGTCTGGTTGGTGGGATCCGCCTTCATCAGCTTCCGCGCCTCGGCCACGGCGAGATCCTTATTGCCGGTGAGATTGGCCACGTACACCGCAGACTGAATGGTGCGCACATCGTCCGGCGAAATCTCCTCTTCCTTCTGAAATTCCGCCAGTGCGTCCGCTGGCCTGTTCTGCGCCATCAGGATCGCGCCCAGGGAGCGATGCGCGTTCTTATACTTGGGATCTTTCTTAATCACCTTCTCCAACAATTGCTGCGCCTGCATGACGTCGCGCCGCTGCAATGCAGCCGTTGCCTGATGGAACATCTCGTCGGCAGTCCCGGTTGCGGCGGCACTGTCGCCGCCCGAGTTTTCCGGCCGGATAATATCAATGGGCTCGCGCGTGAGCCCGCCGCGATTCAGTCGAACAAACGCGTACTCGTCATCGCTGACCGCGCGCCCGAATTTGCGAAACTCTTCCCAGTCGCTCAGCGGAACTTCGCTCTTCCTGATCACCAGCTTGCGGTTCGTGGTCATCACCCCGTCTTCAATGCGCGTGTCATCGCTATACTCCGCAAACGGCTGCACCAGATGACAAGAAGCCGGCGCCGTTGCCTTGTAGCCGGGAGGCAGTTCGAGCCGCGAGCGGTAGATGATCGTGCCCGGGCCGTTCAGCGGATATGGCTCCAACGGCTTCTTGACCGGGCTCTCCTTGGGAAATTCCACCCCCATGGGCGGCAGCGGCGAGATGATCTGCTTGCTGCTCTCCCAGTCCGCGTAGTTCTTGCGCACGTAATCGTAGGAAAGCTGGAAGGGCCGGTCCAGGTCGTCGGGCGAAGTCATTTTCACATTGCTGACGTCGCCGCCGAAGTTCAGTCCATAGGAGAAGCGTTGCACCGCCTCTTTCCACTGCGATTCCGAAACCTGGCGGAACACCGCTCGCAGTACCACTTCCGTATCTCCCCGGTAGGATTGCTCGGCATGGCCGGTGAAGGTTCCGTCGCCGCCCAGCTTTCCTTGCATGGAGAACTCCATCTCTTCGGGAAAGGGCGCGTTCGCCGGAGTGGTCATCAGCAGCGGAGGCTTGCTGACCGGAATCACCAGCGCCTGTTTGTCGCGCAACATGCGCAACAGCAATCCGTAGGGCGACACTTCCGGCGTGGTGTCGAGCCAGAGATATGCCCCGGCGCGCGGCACCACTGTGATCACGTGGTTGAACTGCGCGGGCGAGGGCACATCCGGATCGAGCTTGCGCGTGCCGTGAATCAGTGCCGGCCAGGCCTCGATGCCCGCCGCCTTCAACAGCGCCGCCAGCAGCGTGTGCTTGTCTTTGCAATCCCCGTAGCCGTTGTCGAGAACGTCGTCGGCCGCGTGCGGCTGGTAGCGCCCGATGCCAAAATCGAGCCCGATGTAGTGATACTTCAGCGCGACGAAATTGTAGAGGGCATGAATCTTTTCGTCGTCCGACTTCGCACTCTTCGTCAGCTCCGCCGCCTTGGCCTGAATCGCCGCCGTGACTTCGAGCGGATCCTTCTGCAGCCCGCCATACCAGTTGCCCACCTGCTCCCAATTGCTGAAAGTGGTTAGCTGCACATCGGGATTCGGTGGAATGCGCCGCGGAATCTCGTTCGGATCTTTCTCCGGCACGATCAGGTTTTCATGCTTCCAGCGGTAAATGCGCCGCCCGTTTTCTTCTGCGATCTCCGGCTTGAATTCCGGGCTGACCACCTTGACGTATTTGCCGGCGGGGACGTTGATCTCCAGACGCTCGTCGCGAGCGATGGCATTCTTAATGAAGGATTGGTCGTACCAAAAATGTCCGGGAACCTCGGGCTTTAACACGCGGGCGCGAACCACATACTCAAGGAGATCCCCCACCGCCAGACCTTTCACAGCGATGTGTTTCTCATGAACGTCGCTATACAAAGGGGCGGAGCGGCTCACTTCAGCCGGCATGTCCTGAATGTTGTACTCCGGAGTGTTGACCACGCTCCCGTCCGGCTTGCGCACCCGCACGTAATCGATGTCGACAGTTTCGTTGGCGCTGGTATAGGGAAAACTTAGTACAGCGAACGTCTTCAGGCCGGCCTGCGAGAGTATCTTTACCTGGGCCGAGCGCTCGCGCGAACCGGTTCCGTCCGTTTCGTGCGTGACGCGGGTATACCAACGCTCGAAGACGTAGGCTTCTTTGGAAAAATCGTGGGGAGCGGGTGACGGGTTTTCCTGTGGCTTTTGCTGGGCGAGTGCCAGCGGAAGCGCAAGGACAGCCATCAATCCAACGACGAGCGGTCGTTTCTGGGACATCTGATCGCCAACTCCCACCACTGGATCGTTCGAATTTCTATTTCTTGCCGCCCACCGCGCCCAGGCACTTGCCGTACAGTTCGAGCAAATGCGCGGCGTAGTCTTCGGGCTTGGCCGCGGCGCCTCCGCCGGTGAATCCGACTCCGCCGGCGCTCGACGTGCGGCCATATCCGGTCGTCATGGCAATGAACTTCATCAGATCGAGTGCGATGTCTTCATTCCGGCGCGCGTGACCCGAACCGGTGGCTGGTACTTCGTCCATGATTCCTTCTCCTCTACCAGAAATGACGGGGATTTCGTCGTCTTCTTCTTCGTCTTGCATGTGGGGTATGACGGGAATTCGCATGACGACGGTGGATGACTCCGATTAGCGATGATAGCAGAGGACGGCTTCCGGCTTCCGGCTCTCGGCTTCCGGTTTAAGTCCCCATACTCGAGGCTCCGGAAGCCGGAAAGCGGCTTCCGGAAGCCCGCTATCTTTTCACTTCGCTCATCAGCGCCAGCAAATTCTCTTCCGTGTCGCGAAAGAACGTCATCCACAAATCATGGTCCGGCATGCGGGCGATCATGTGCGGCTCGTCTTCGAAGCGCGCGCCTTGCTCCTTCATGCGGCTGTGCGCGGCCTGGATATCGGGCACGGCGAAGTAGAGAATCGAGCTGGCGTGATCGAATTCCTGCTTCTCCGGGCGATCGAGCATCAGGCGAATCCCGCCGCAATCGAAAAACGCCAGTCCCGGCGGCGCCTTGAACAACAGCTTCAGTCCGAGGACGTTTTCGTAGAACGCAGCGGCGCGCTCCACATCGTGGGTGCGAATCTGGATCTGTCCTAACTTGGTAATTCTCGGGCCTGTGGCAGTCATGGTCTTGATCTCCTTGGCTTGATCTTCTTCTCCAAATTAGTTAGCATAGCTAACTATATTCGAACGTGAAAGTCAAGCCCATGGCGGATGATTTTTCCATCAACCATCAAAAATCGACAATCAACAATCCCCCGGAGCCCGCTGCCGGACCCGACCTCCTGTCGGTGGCCGACCGCCTGCACTCCACCGCCATCCACCTGCTGCGCCGCGTGCGCAAGCAGGACGCGGCCACCGGAGAAGGTCCGGCGCGATTGTCGGCCTTGTCGGTATTAGTGTTCGGAGGACCGAAAACACTGGGCGAACTCGCTGCCGCGGAGCAGGTGAAGCCGCCGACTATGAGCCGGATCGTCGCCGGCCTGGCCCGCAGCCGCCTGATCGAGGTCACCCAGGACGCCAAAGACGCCCGCCGCATGCACATCCGCGCCACTGCCAAAGGCACAAAGCTGTTGCAGAAGGGGCGCCAGTTGCGGATTGCGTATCTTGCCCACCAGCTTGAACAACTCCGCCCGCAGGAATTGTCGCGGCTGAGTGAAGCGGTGGAAATACTGGCCGAATTGCTTCAAAAATGGAGCTAATTCTGGGCTCCCTGGAGTGCGGACCGCGGTTACTATAGGCACATGGAAAGCCATGTCCCAGTGGCCCATACTGTATTGGTCTTCAGTCATCAGGGTGCAGTTTGCGGGTGAGGTTATAACCATCGGTTAGCCCCCCGCGCAGTTATCCGTACAAGTGTTGCCCGAAAGGATCGCATTGACGCGAACGCGGACCATTCTGGTCGTTGCCAGCCTGTTGTGGCTGGGGCACGTCGGAGTGGTCGTGTTTCTAGGCGGCAACGCGCCGGGGCCGATGCTGTCGGATGCGATCCAACTCGCCCTGGGCGGCGTGCTGATTTACGCCATCGTGCAGGCCGAACACCGTTCGGAGGGCATGGCCATTTCTTTCTGGCGGCTGACGGCGGTCGCCTACGCGCTGCTGGTCACGGCCCAGGCGCTCAGCGTTTATAGCGACCTCCACCCGACACCGGCGCTGGGCTGGATCAACAACCTGCTGTTCTGCTTCTGGTTCGTTCCGCTGGCGATGACGATGTTTCTCGATCCGGACAGCGAAGCCGGAAAGATCGATACGCTGGTCGCGCTCGATTTTGTGCAAGCCGTGCTGGTGTGCGTCGCCGCCTACGTTTATTTCTTTTACTTGCCCAAGGCGGATTCGACGGGCGGGTTGTCGCACGAAGTGTGGGCGCCGTACTTTGTCGGCTACTCGTTCGTCGCGGGAGCGCTGCTTCTGCGCGCAGTCGTCACCCGCTCGCGCGACGCTCGCGCCCTGTTCGGACGGATGGGAATTTTCCTGACTCTTTCCGGCGGCGTCGATGCGCTCTGGGACTACGGGCCGGTGCAGGGTTTGCGGCTGGGATCGTGGTTCGACCTGCTGTGGAGCGGGCTGCTGGTCGTTCCCATCGTGATCGCAGCCACCTGGAAGCAGCTCGAGGCGCCGGCCATCTCCCTGGAGCCCAAGCGGCGCGAGAAGCGCATCCACACCGAAATTTTTTATTTGCTCTACCCGCTGCTGGTGCTGTTCATGTCGCTGCGCATCGCGCGCGAGCGGCTGGGACTGGCGGGGCTGATCGTGTTCCTGGCGTTTGTGTGTTCGAGCGCGCGCCTGCTGGTGACCCAGCACCGTCTGCTGGAAACGCGCGAGGCGCTGCGCCGCGAGGCCGCCCACGACGGCCTGACCAGCCTGTGGAACCGCAAGGCAATTTTGGATATTCTGCAGCGCGAGTTGCTGCGCGCCCAGCGCGATCGCCAGCCGGTGGGGCTGATCATGATCGACGTGGATCACTTCAAGAACATCAATGACAGCCGCGGGCATGCCGCCGGAGACTCCGTGCTGCGCATCATTGCCAGCGGGATTGCGGCGGTGGTTCGTCCTTACGATTCGGTGGGACGCTACGGTGGAGAAGAATTCCTCATCGTCGCTCCCAACTGCGGGCTGGGCGAGGCCTGGGAATTGGCCGAGCGCGTGCGCGTGCACGTGGCCGGTTGCAACATCATGGCGGGCGGATCGAGCGTGCAGGTCAGCCTTAGCCTGGGAGTGGCTACGGGGGAAGCGGCCGCCGATCTGGAAAAACTTCTGCACGCTGCCGACTCGGCTCTGTATCAGGCGAAGAATGCCGGACGCAACCGCGTTGAGCCCAGCCTGGGACGTGCGGCGGGCGCCGGCCAGAGCACCACGAGCACTCCGAATCGAGATTTTTGGCTTTAGGCTTCTCGGCTTCCGGCTTCCGGCTTCCAGCTTCCGGAGAAACTTTCCCACTCTTTCCGGGTTGCAATCATCGGCGCTCTCGCTTGTGACAGCCGGACAAGTGTCCCATGCGACCAGGTAGGACATACCTGCCTCATGCAAAGATGAGCGTGTTTTGAGATGCAACTGACGGGCCTGACTCGCTCTCACCCAGAATTTTGCGTTGCGATTGGGTGGGGTACGGGCACCGTTTCAAGGAGGGCACATGCGCACGACGGCTCGCCCGGCTGCGATTTTTCCGATCCTGATCTTTTGTCTCGCGTTGTTCCTCAGCGGATGCGGCTCCAGCAAAATGCAGGTATGCAACGTGGCGCCGGGCTGCTGCGGTCCTGCCGCGGCCTGCCCCGCCCCCCCGCAACATCTGTTCGCTGCCGGCCTCAACGGCAAGATCACGTCTTTCCCGGTCTTTGGCGGCACGCTGGGGACGCCGACCTCGATCACCGGTCCGCAAGTCAGCTTTGGCATGGCGGTGATGGGAAATCAGTTTCTGTATGCCTCGAATTCAGTCGCGCAGCCCGCCGGATCGGTCGATGCGTGGACGATCAATCCGGACAGCGGCGCGCTCACCGCGGTGAGTGGATCTCCGTTTAGCCTGGGCTCGTTCAGCTTGCCCGGCGGACTCGCCGCCAATAACAACGCGCAGGTCCTCTATGTGGCCGATGTGGGCGGCATTGACGCTTTACACGCCGACCCCACCGGCGCGCTTACTGCGATCAGCGGATCGCCGTTTGCGGCGACAACCGGTCTCTACCTCGCGGTCGATCCGGGTGACAAGTTCCTTTTTGCCTCCGACAGCACTCCGCCCGGGAACGTGCTCGCCTTTACGCTTGACTCCAGCGGCGCGCTGACCGCGGTTCCCGGATCGCCGTTCCCCATCGCGGGGACGACAAGCACCGAGCCACAGCAGATCGTGGTCGATTCCAGCGGAAAATTCGTTTACGTGGACTTGCTGACCACCAACCAGATTGCGGGATTTTCGATTGATTCATCTACGGGCGCGCTCACGCCGGTGCCGGGCTCGCCGTTTGCAGCGGGCAACGGCCCGTTGGGTCTGGCCACGGCCAACAATCTGCTTTACGTCTCCAACACTATGGACGGCACCATCTCCGGATACACGATCGATCCCACTAGCGGCGTTTTGACACCCATCAGTGGATCGCCCTTCGCCATTAGCGCCGCCGCCCTGACTGCCAATCTCTCGGGAAATTTCTTGTACACATCGGGCGTGAAGGGGCTGCAGGCCTGGGCCATTGACGGAGCTACGGGAGCGCTAACGCAGGTTGGCTCGCCGGTTTCCTTCGCCGGAGCGACGATGCTGGTATTTGCGATGTAACGGCTTGGGCTTCCGGCTCTTGGCTTCCGGACGCCGGCCTCCGGAAGCCGAGTGCCCGCCTTACGCGCTCTGCAGGTGGAAGATCGGATTTACACCCTTCGCTGCCGCGATCAGTTGCTTCGTTTCCCCCTCGGTGATCGGCTGGAAATTTTGGCCGATATCCATACCCAGGCGGAAGTAGCGCTCATCGCCGGGAGGAATGGCGGCCGTGATCGGCTGCGATAGCGTCCAGCGCAATCCCAGGCTCGCCTCTTCGGGAAAGGCCGCCGGCTCGTACCAGCACTTGGGATGCGGGTGATCGTTCTTCGCCGCATCGCTCCAGGTGGTCTTGGCCATGCCTTTCAGCGCCATGATGCCCATTCCCTTTTGCCGCGCCTTTTCGAGAACGGTGGGGCCGAACTTGGCTTGCGAGAACAAAACGAAGTTGATGGGGAACAGGATGGTGTCGAAGGGATAGCGGTCCATGGCGGCGTGGGCGACTTCCACCGAATGCGCAGAGAATCCGATGAAGCGCAGCTTGCCTGCTTTTTTTGCGGCCTCGAAAGTTTCCATGGCGCCGTTGGGGGCGAAGATCTGCTCGAGGTCGGTCATCTTCGAGAGTGCGTGGAATTGGTAGAGATCCACGTGATCGGTCTGCAGCAGGCGCAGCGACTCATCGAGCAATTTGGCCGAGCCGTCTTTGGTCCAATCTTCTTCCTTGCAGGCGAGAAAAACTTTGTTGCGATAGGGCTGAAGGGCAGGCCCGAGCCGCTCTTGCGCGTTGCCGTAGGTGGGCGCGATGTCGAAGTAGTTGATGCCGCGATCGACTGCTTCCGAGACGATGTTGGCGGCATACGAGGGACTGTTGTCCATGACGACGATGCCGGCAAAGCCGATGATGGAAAGCTGCTCGCCGGTTTTGCCTAGCTGGCGTTTCGGGATTGGGGCGGAGTGCGGGGTTGGTTCTGCGCTGGCGAGGGGATCCAGCATTTTGGTTGAGCCGATCAGTCCGGCGGCGGCGGAGGTTTTCAAGAATTCGCGGCGTTCCATGGCGGGCCTCTCTTCCGGCGAATTGGGAGTCAGAATCTCATTATAGATTTCGAATGGGCAAAAAAGATCAAAAGCTCACCGCAGAGATCGCCGAGGGGGCCCGCGGAGATCGCAGCGAGAATCCTCTGCGCTTCTATGCCTGGAATGTACAATGGCCCCGCTGTTACGGGGGGCACAAAAAATGAACCGTCAACGGACGCGGCTGGCAGTTTGTCTTTTTTTACTTTTTACGATTTCGGCGCTCGCGCAGGAGCTCCCCAAGCTCTCTCGCCCGGAGGACGCGGGCTTTTCGTCGGAGCGCCTGAACCGCCTCACGCAATTTTTCCAGAGCGAAGTGGACAGGGGCGCGATTCCCGGCGCGGTGCTGGTGGTCGGGCGCAATGGCAAGATCGTTTACCGGCAGGCGATCGGATATCAGGATCGCGAGAAGAAGATCGCGATGAAGCCGGATGCCGTGTTCCGCATCTTTTCGATGAGCAAGCCGGTGACCAGCGTCGCCGTGATGATGCTGGCGGAAGAAGGCAAGATCGACGTGATGGCGCCGGTGGCGCAGTATCTGCCGGAATTCAAAGACGTCAAAGTCGGCGTCGAGAAGATGGATCCCGCGGGCGGTAAGCCTTATCTCACGATGGAAGCGCCCTTGCGTCCCATGACGGTGCAGGATTTGCTGCGGCACACTTCGGGGCTGGTCTATGGCCCGTTTGGCAACATGCTGGTGCACCAGGAATACAACAAGGCCAACTTGTTCGACAACGGCCAGACGCTGGCGGATTTTGTGACGAAACTCTCGAAGCTGCCGCTGGCGCATCAACCCGGCAGCACGTGGGAGTACGGAATGTCGGTGGACGTGCTGGGGCGAATCGTCGAAGTGGCTTCGGGAATGCCGTTTGATCGCTTCCTCGAAGACCGAATCACAAAGCCGCTGGGCATGCGCGACACCGCGTTCTATGCGAATCCCTCGCAGATGGCACGCATGGTCCAGATGCAGGTGGACCCGGCCACGGGTAAGAGGCCCGAGATGGGGGTGGTCGAGAATCTCACCAAAGAAAAAGTGAAATGGTTTTCGGGCGGAGGCGGGCTGCTTTCGACTGCGTCGGATTACGCGCGCTTCTGCCAGATGCTGGTGAACGGGGGCGAAGTCGATGGCGTGCGCTTGCTGGCGCCGAAGACGCTGGCGGTGATGACGTCCGATCAAGTGCCGGCGAAGGCGGCGCGAGTGGCACAGCCGGAAGCGACGCAAGATCTCACACCCATTCCGGACCTGGGACAGAGTTTCGGGCTCGGTTTCGCTGTGCGCACCGATCTTGGGCGCTCCGCGGTCTCTGGGTCGGTGGGCGATGCTTTCTGGGCAGGCGCGGCGGGCACGTACTTCTGGATCGATCCGCAGGAGAAGCTCTACGGCGTCATGATGCTGCAGATGCCGTTCGTGCAGGCCGGGACGTACCGGCGGGCGATGCGCGAGATGGTGTATGGGGCGCTGGTGCATTAACGGCAGGGGCTAGGGGTCAGGGGTCAGGGGTCAGTGATCAGTGGCTAGTGATCAGTTGTCAGTTGTCAGTGGCTTGCCGTTTGCGTTTGTGACGTCCGCATCGATTAAGGACTTATTCTTAGTTCGAAATTCGCAGCCCGCGGTGTGCATTCGCGAGTCCTTGCCCTCCCGTGGTAGTGTGGGAACATCCGACCCTGTTGAAAGCCGTTCGATGTGAGGTTCGTGGGGCGTGGCACATCGTTTCGAATTTGATTTTCGCAACCGGATCCTGCTGGTTGTGCTCGAGGGCGAGGTTCGGGGCGAAGAGATGGTCAGTATTAATGACGACATCCGGAAGCATGTGGAGAGCTTCCACCCGCTGGCCGGGATCAGCGATTTCACGGACATCACGAAGTTCGATGTGCCCAGCCATTCCATGCGCACGGCCGCGTTAGAACCTTCGCCGTACCCCGAAGAGACGCCGCGGTACATTGTCGCGCCCAGCGATTATCTTTTTGGTATGGCGCGGATGTACGAGATGATCGCCGATCGCCCGCAGGGAAAGTTGCGGGTGGTGCGCACGCGGGAGCAAGCGTTGGCCGAAATCGGCGTGCGGGATGGGAAGTTCGAACGGTTGGGGTGAGGCGCGGTTGCAGATTTTTGGGCGCAGTCGCGACGGGAAAGTTTCTTATGGGGAAGATTACGCGGCGACGTGTGTTGGGACAGGCGGGATTGCTGTTGACGGGGCTGCCTGCGCTCGGATTACCGACGGGCAACAGCAGCGCGGCGGAAAAGAAATTGAGGGTTGTGGTGGTGGGCGCGCATCCGGACGATCCGGAATCCGGGTGCGGGGGCACGATCGCGCGGTATACAGATCTGGGGCATGAGGTTACGATTTTGTATCTGACGCGGGGAGAGGCCGGGATTCCAGGGAAAACGCACGAAGAAGCGGCCGCGATCCGGACGGCGGAGAGCGAGAAGGCGTGCTCGATCCTGAAAGCCCAGCCGTTGTTTGCCGGGCAGACTGACGGCAATACGGAAGTGAATGGGGCGCGGTATGAGAGCTTCAGGAAAATTCTGGAGAGCGCGCGTCCGGACCTGGTGTTGACGCATTGGCCGATTGACAGTCATCGGGATCATCGGGTGGCATCGTTGATGGCGTACGACGCGTGGCTGGAGGGCGGAAGGAAATTCCGCCTTTATTATTACGAGGTCGAGCGCGGCGAGCAGACGCAGGTGTTTCAGCCGGCGCACTACGTGGACATCAGCGAGACGGAGAGCCGGAAGCGTGCGGCGTGTTTCGCGCATGCCAGCCAGCATCCGGAGACGGATTTCTATCCGCAACACGACATGATGAACCGGTTTCGCGGGATGGAGATTGGGGCGAAATACGCGGAGGGATTTGTGCGACATGAGCAGAGTGGGGTTTTGGAGTTGTAGCTGCGGTTGAGTTTGTTGTTTCGCCCCTCCGGGGCTAGACTCACATTTTTTTAGCCTACCCACGGCTTGCGCCGTGGGCTGCATTCCCTCGCCGCTTCGCGGCTACATTGTTTTGCCTCCGAGTTGGACAAGTGATCCTTCCCCTGTTTGTTAAATAGGCAATCCTCTCCTGTTCGCCAGACGGGGCAATCCTCTCTGTTCGGTTTTCGTAAAAACTTGTGGCCTACCGTTGTGGGGAGGCCGGGGGCGTCTAAGATGCGGCTCGTTTCCTTCCCCCATTTGTGCTGACAGGATGGCGCGCCGGATTGCAAAGGCCCGGCGCGCTCCTGTGGTCCCCAGGTCTCTGATTTCACCCCAAAAGGAGAATTCTCATGGCAGTCAGGAAACTGGATTTGTCGCTTCCGGATTCGCGGAAGAGTGTGACGTTGCGCAATGATCCGACGCGGGTGGATCCGAAGAAGCTGAAACTGGGCAAGGGCGCGGCGCGGCACGATCCGCGAGCGCTGCTGATGGCGTCGTACGTGGCGCCGTCGCTGCCTTCGCCGCCGCCCAGTATGGATTTGACGACGAAGGTGAACGCGTGGGGAATGATGGAGAACGACCAGATCGGCGATTGCACGTGCGCGGCGGCCGGGCACCTGCTCATGGAATGGACGGCGAACGCGGGCAAGAAGATGTTCACGCCCAGCGACAAGCAGATCGTGGCCGCGTATTCGGCGATCACCGGGTACAACCCGACGACCGGGGCCAACGACAACGGCGCGGTCGAGGTGGATGTGCTGAACTACTGGCGGCAAACGGGAATTGCGGCACACAAGATCGGCGCGTACGTGTCGCTGGAGCCTTCGAATCACAATCACATCATGGACGCGGTGTACATCTTCCAGGGCTGCTACATCGGGATGCAATTGCCCGTCAGCGCGCAGGCGCAAGTGCAGAATCATCAGCCGTGGTCGGTGCCGCCGGGCGGGCCGACTGGAGATGGCAAGCCGGGATCGTGGGGAGGGCATGCGGTGCCGGTGGTGGCGTATGACTCGCGCGGGGTCACGGTGGTGACGTGGGGCGCGTTGCAGATGATGACGTGGTCGTTCTGGGAGGTGTATTGCGATGAGGCGTACGCCATTTTGAGCAAGGACTATTTGACGGGGAAGAAGACGACGCCGCAGGGATTCAGCGTGGCGCAGTTGAACGCAGATTTGCACGACTTGCAGTAGGGCGAATCTTTCACCAAGAAGGCACAGAGGAAAAAAAGAACGATCTGCATGCCTCCGTGACTCGGTGGAGAATTCCCGGCGATGGGCAGATCTTACGTGCTGGGGCGCGGGCTCGACGTGACAAGAACTACGGGATGACGGGTGGAGTCGTGGTGTGGAGGCGAGGACGCCTCCACGACAGCCGGAGGGACGCCGGCGCTACGAAAGTCCGCCGAGAGAGTCAAAGTCCCCACTTTAAGGAAGTTTTATGGGCGCGATCACGATTGCGTTTGACACGATCATTGCGGGGGCGCTGGCGCTGCCGTGGCTGCTGCTGGTGGTGCACCTGTTTTTTCCGAACGGGGAGCAGCACGTGGCAGACCTGCCGAAGCGGATCAAGGAGATCAACCAGCCGGCGGCGATGGCGGTGGTTTTGTTTGCGGTCACGTATCTGATCGGGTCGGCGGTGTCGCGGACGGCGCAGGATTTTTCGAATGACGACGACCTGCACCTGAGCATAACGGACCTGGGCTGGCACCCGGGGGAAGGACATGCGTCGGGATGTAAGGCGGGGAGTGAACCAGGGAGCCGGCATCTGCTGCTGCGCTTCGGGATGACGCAGAATCGCATCTTCGCGAGCGTGTATTGCGAGAAGCAAAGTTTCCAGCCTCCGCGGCGGGCGAGCGCGGTGCTGGCGGCCAAAATCGAGGACTTTCGGTCACACAGTTGCGCGTGCGCGCGCACGATTCGATGGCATGCGCACCTGGACAGGAATCAGGAAGAGCAAGAAGAGGAATTGAACGAAGATGCGGGGGACGTGTTCGGCCTGGAACAAGGCGATCTGTTGCTGCAGAGCGAGGACTCGACGTTGCATTTGCGGCAACTGCACGATCAGGTGATGGTGTTGCGCAGCGCCGCGTTCAACGCGATGATCGCGTGCGCGCTGTGCCTGTATGCGTGGGGGGTGAGGCTGCGGCACGAAAAACCGCGGTCGGTGTTGCGCTGGCTGGTGGCGCTGCTTCCGGCGGGGATTTTCATGCTGGCGGCGATCACGATAGCGCATCATTTTGCGGAACGTGCTCCGACCGACCCGCCCTACATGGAATTCAGCATGCTGGTGGTGGCGGGAGGCGGGGCGTGGGTCTTGTGGCTGCGTCGAGTGCGTCCTGCGGATTTGCAGAAGGAACATCGCGCGCCGTGCCGGCAGTGGCTGGCGTTCGCATTTCTTTCTTTCCTGCTGATGGGTACGGCTGCGCTGGCGTGGTGGTCGAGCGAGGTCGCATATACCGAGCAGGTGATCTATGCGTATGACTCGTTGCCGGCGAGCGGCGGGAAGTAACGCGTCGCTGGAACACTAAGGTCAAAAGCCCCACTTCTCGCGCACAAAACGCGCGAGAAATGGGGCACCCGGTTCTTCTTTGAACTCACGAAAGTCAAAAACCCCACCCTGTCGCACAAAACGCGACAAGGGTGGGGCACCCCCCTTTTACTTTTTTCCCTTCTACTTTTCCGGTTTTACTTTTTCTCCCTTTGGACTGATTGTGGGGGCGAAGAATTAAATGATTTCTGGCGGTTTCGGCGTAACGAACAGCACAAGTATCGTTTTCAGAACAGCGTACATTTTCAGGTCAGTTTTTCGATAAGGCCTGAAAGAGTTGTAATGTCGGTCGAGCAGCGGGGTGGCCCCGGGGTGAGGCGGGGTATATGAAGGCGGCTTCCGGCGGCCGGCTTCCGGGGCCGGTGTGAGGGCGGGGCAGGCGTCAAAATTCCCACCCAGGCTCTGAAAAAACACGGAAACAAGGGTGGAGGCCCCCTTGCGGGAAGAACATGAAATTGAAAATTTGCAGGCTGGAAACTTTTTTTGGATTTATTTTTGCGTGGAAGCGACATGGAGGGGCACGACGGAAAAACGTGCAGATTGTTGGATACGTGGGACTTCGAAGAACTGGGGTGGGGGCTATGAGAGCGAAAAAGTTTTCCACAGGCGATCGATGTTCATTCAACCTTGACCGAAAATTTCCACAGACGCTAGGATGGCGACATCTCAGGGGCCGATGTGCTCCAAGGACGAAACAATGACGAGCCAAGCAGAAAGTATCAACGAAGAAAAGAGCTTCGGTGAATTTCGGCGGAAGGTAAAGTCTGCCGAAGTGTTGTCGGCGTCCATGGAGCGGTTGCTCTTGTCGCTTCGCTTCACAGGGAAGGTGAGCGTTGTGATGCAGAACGGGCGCGTATTGAAGTCGGGCTACGAGGAAGGGTACTTCCGACAGAGCAGTGCGGGCGTAGACGACGAGATCGCGCAAAACTGTAGAAGCGGAGGTCAGAAGTGACGACAAGTATCAAAGGACAAGAGTGACCATTCCCATTTCTCGCGCAAAGTGACGCGCTAGAAATGGGGCGCCCGATTCCATAAACAAAAACTAAATAGCCTGAGCAGGCCATCGTAAGAGAAACGAGCCCTGCGTTCCGGTTCCCCGCTTGGGGAATGGACGCAGGGCTTTTTTTTCGAGTAGTGAGCTTCGAGCTATGAGCTTCGAGCTTTGCGTCAAAAATCATTACAGGAGTGAGGAGTTATGAGGAGCGATTCGAAAAAACGTGAAAAGCGAATGGAGTTGAAGTATTGCGAGCACTGCGGAGCGTTGTGGGTGAGGGAGGGAGGAGCGGGAGTGTACTGCGAGCGGTGCCAGCCGAAAGTGGACGACTTACCGATGCCGAAGAAGAAACCGGGGAAGGCGATCCTGCCGGTCCGACGGCGCACGCTGGTCGAGGATTATGGGCCGGAGACCGACGATGGGAGTTCGAGCGATCTGAAAGCTGCTGGAGGTGTGGCATGAACGACCTGGTGGAATTCATCGCGGCGGTGGAAAGGGCGAAGCGGGGGAGCGACGAGGACGAGCTACGAGTTGGAGGCGGGCAGCCTTCGATTGAGGATCTGCCGGTGCACGGGTTTCCGGGGAGGAGCGGACGGAGTGGGGGGCTGGAAAGTCAAAATCCCCACCCTGTCGCAGAAAACGCGACAAGGGTGGGGCACCCCCGGCTTGAGCAACCGCTCGACGCGTTGCAGGGAGAGGGGAATGGATATGGGGAGCGGTTGGAGAGGGAGCCGGAGGAGGAACGGGAGAGGAGGATCTATCGCGGGAGGACGGTGGGGATGTTGCGGCGGTACATGCGGTACTCGATGGAGACGGGGAGGCTGCCGTCATTGCTGGGACGGGAGTTCTTCCGAAGCAAGGTGACGTCGTACACGGTGGTGACGTTTGAGGATCGGGTGATCTTCGTGCATGACATGGAGAGATGTTTGGAGAGGCTGGATGAATTTGGGCGGCAGCTGATTGCGCGCTACATCTTGCAGGAACACGATCGCTGGGCAACGGCAAGACTGCTGAACTGCAATGAGAAGACGATTCGGCGGCTGGCGCCAGTTGTGCTCGATCAGCTCAGCGAAATCTTGCTGGAGGTTGGTCTCATGGCAAGACTGGAGAGAAAATAGAAAAATGCTGTCAATGGGGTTACGATCACAAAAAGTACGTAAGAGATTGGGAAGAAAGCAAAAATAATTTCTTCAAAATGTCCACTTTGGTCTTATCAACTTGCTATTCTGGATATAGAGAGTAAGAAATAAAGAGAAACTCTCAAGAAGGCGCGCCGTGGACGGTGCGCCTTCACTTTTTTGGAAAGGTCGCGGAGTTATACGAGGCTTGGGTGCTGGGGCAATGATAAAAAGAGCGAAGAAGAACAAGACCGTGGTGAAGAAGGCCGAGAAGAAGGCTGTGAAGAAGGGCAAGGCGAAGGGCAAGAAGAGCAGCAAGAAAGAATTTAATCCGGCGGAAGTGAGGAAGGAAATCGCGGAACTGGTCGGGTTGAATGCGGTGGAGATGGTTGAGGCGGTGATTGAGGAGGGAATGAAAGGGCAACTGGCGCCGACGAAATACATGCTTGAAGTGGCGCACATCTATCCGCAGGTCAACGACGGGAGCGAGGCGACGCGGGAAGAGGATTGCCTGGCGAAGACGCTGCTGGATCGGCTGAACATTCCGGACACACCGGTGGGGCGAGACGAGGAAGAGGATTTTGTGACCATTCCGCCGAGGAGGGTGGTGGTGGAAGCGGAATCAGAGCCGGAGAAGAAAAGCGTGGACGAGGAGAAAGAGGAAGTTACGGTGGCGGGTTGAGTGGTCGTGTGTGACCGGAAAAACCCCACTTCTCGCGCAAAGAACGCGCGAGAAGTGGGGCACCCTACAGATATCTTCGAGTCGACGGGCATACCGTAGAATGAGAGTGAGTGAGTGCGAGGAGAGCGGGTTGCGATTTGGGTTGGTGCAAGGTCAAAATCCCCAGCCACGCTGCACTCGGCACGGAAGAGAGTGGATAGGACGGGGATGGATATTACCTGGTTGACGGACCGCATCGCGGTGGGCGGGGGGATTTGGAATCCGGAGAACATGACGGCGGTGGCGGAGGCGGGGATCACGCACATCATCGACATGCAGATCGAATTTGACGACACGCCGCTGGCGAAGGAGCACGGGATCGAAGTGCTGTGGAATCCGACGGATGATGATTTTGAGCCCAAGCCACCAGCATTGTTTCAGCGGGGAGTGGATTTTGCGGAGAGGGCGCTGGAGGAAGAGGGGACGAAAATATTTGTGCATTGCGCGGCGGGGGTGCACCGGGCTCCGACGATGACGCTGGCGCTGCTGGGGTCGATGGGGTGGGATTTGGAGGACGCGATGAGGTTGATTGAGGGGAGGCGTCCGGTGGCGGATTTCGCGGATGTGTATGTGCGGAGTGTGGAGAGGTTTCTGGATGGAAGGAATTTAACCACGGAGACACAGAGGCACGGAGAAGAGTAGGGCGGGCGTGGGAGAAACGAAGGCGGTTCGGTGGGGTTGGATGTGGAGGCGGGACGCCTCCACGACAGCCGGCGAGGACGCCGGCGGTACGGGATGCGGAGAAAAGTTCGTGGCTCTTAGGGAAAAGCGATAACCACAGAGGGGCACAGGGGAAGAGCGTGGCAGCCCCTAAGAAACTGACGGATTTGGATTGATATTGGGTGTGGAGGCGAGGACGCCTCCACGACAGCCGGCGGGACGCCGGCGCTACGATTTGGAGGAGAATATGTTGGACGCGGGCCGCCGCCCTATGGGGCGGATTTTTTATTGGGTGCTGGTGATGATAGCGGTTTCCGGCTTTTGGCTTCGGGCTTCCGGGCAGGGGCCGGCCACGACGACTGTGGCTGACACCGTTTATATGGCGGATGGAACGTTCGCGCAGGGGAGCTTGATTATCAGCTGGCCGGCCTTCGTGACGTCCGGCGGGTCGGCGGTGGCCGCGGGAACAACCAGCGCGAAGTTGGGAACGAACGGGGCATTGAGCGTCGCATTGGTACCTAATGCGGATGCGACTCCGGCGGGCGTGTATTACAGCGTCACGTATCAACTGGGGCCTGGGCAGGTGAAGAGCGAGAACTGGGTGGTGCCGGCTACTTCTAGGGCGAATCTGGCTGCGGTGAGGACGACGCCGGGTTCGGGGCTGGCGGGACAGCCGGTGTCGATGCAGTACGTGAATGCGGGGCTGGCGACGAAGGCGGATGACAGCGCGGTGGTGCATTTGACTGGAGCGGAGACGATCGGCGGGGCGAAGACGTTTGCGAGCGCGCCGAATGTTCCGGCACCGACGAGCGCGAGCCAGGTGGCGACAAAGGGATACGTGGATCAGAGTGTGGCAAATGTGGGGGCGGGAAGTTATCTCTCCACGGCGGGCGGGACGATGAATGGTCCCATTACGCTGCCGGGAAATCCTGCAGCGCCTTTACAGGCTGCGCCCAAACAATACGTCGATGGCGGATTGATCAGCAAGGCGGACTTGATTGCGGGGCTGGTGCCGGCCAGCGAGTTGGGATCGGGGACGGCGACGGCGGGAAGTTGCCTGCTGGGGAATGGGACGTGGGGAGCATGCGGCGGAGGAGGCGGGACGGGGAATGTTTCGACGGCGCCGGCAGCGAGCCAGAGTGTGGTGCAGCCGAAGGGGACGCAGTTCTCGACGAACAATCTGGCGAACGCGCGATACGTTACGCCGGCATGGAACTGGTCGCAATCGCCGACGGACAGTCTGGCGACGGCAGGGAGCAACACGATTCATTTGAATCCGTGTGCGGTGGGAATTGACACGAGCAACAACACGAAGAGTCCTTATTACGTTTACATCTCGGGAACGGGCACGGCGGAGGCGGCGCTGGTGACAGGGGGAACGTGTACGAGCGGGGCGGCGTCGGGAACGATTTTGGTGACGACGGCGGGGGCGCACTCGGCGGGATACGTGGTGGGGTCGTCGACCTCGGGAATTCAGGAGGCGCTGAACGACGCGGGGACTCCTGGAGCGGGGATCGTGATTCCGCCGACGGGAGCGAACGCGAATGCGCTGCCGATCTATTCGACGATATACGTGCAGAGCAATAAGAGTTCGGTGCGAGGAGAGGGAAAGGCGACGCTGGTTTGCAAAACGCGATCGGTGTGCATGTTTGTGGGGGACCGGGTGAGCTCGAACGATGTGACGGGAGTCGAGGTGAGCGGGCTGCGGTTCGCGGCGGGCAATTCGTTTGACGGGATTCCGATCACGAACACGGCATGCTCGGCGAACGTGGCGACGATCACCTTGAACAATACGGGTGCGAACGCGGTGCAGGCGGGGGATTTCGTGGACATCAATTGGACGTTCAGCAATCACTACCTGGGGATTCATCAGGTGGCGAGCGCGAGCGCGACGCAGTTCACGTATGCGGATACGAACTGCGGAGGATTGGGAACGATTGCATCGCAGGCGGGCGCGGGTTTTGCGTCGCTGGAAAATGCGGCGATTGAAGTGAACGCGATGGCGACTTCGCTGCACGATTTGTACATGTCGGACAAGGGTTCGTACGCGTCGTGGGGAGTGTGGCAAAACCAGATTGTGGTGGACAACGATCAGGCGTTCAAGCTGGACACGCTGAACATCGATGCCGGGCCGAACTGCACGGCGAACTATTGCGGGCAGGCGATTTATTTCCCCGGACCGTTCAGCACGAATGCGGCAGTGGCGTGGCTGAGCAACATGAATCTGAGCTTGAATTGCGGGGGGAATGGAGTGACGGCGTGGTCGGGGAACACGCTGCGGATTGAGAATTCGGTGATCCAGGGATTCAGGCAGTGGGGCGTGCTCGACGGGACGATGCGAGGAGGATACGGCGGCGGGCAGTTTGATGACGTGTACGAAGAGGTTGGCAATTGTACGAACCCGATGTACCCGGGGACAGGAGCGCAGCAGCAGGGAATGGCGGGACTGCTGGTGAGCGGGAACGGGAACTCGATTCGTGGAGGAGAGTTTCCGATCGGACAGATACCGCAGTTCGCGGCGACGGGGAATCAGGGGACGCGCTACAACTACTGCTTCGTGGTACATGACACGAGCAAGGGAGTATCGAAATGCCTGACGGCGGGATATGCGTCGGTGGATAGCGCGAGTCCCTCGGGAAATATTGTGGTGTCGTGGCCGCGAGTGCAGGGGACGGGAACGGTGACGTACGACCTGGTGCGGTACTCGGGGGCGATCGGATCGGTGGCGGCTCCTTATACGGGAGGGTGCGGGGGCGGATCGACGACGGCGTGCGGAAGCGTGGCGACGGCAGTGGCGCAATGCAGTACGAGTTTTTGTTCGTACACGGACGCGGCGAGCGCGAGCACCAGTAGTTACACGGTGGCGGCCGCGAGCTATATCCCGGGAATGTTCTGGTTACCGGGGGGATTGGTGTTAGTGAGTTCGGCGGACACGACGACGTTTCTGACGAGCCCGACATTTATGGATGACACGGGGATCATGAATTCAGTGTCGCCGATGACGACGGAAGCAGGGCAGGTGGTGCCGCAGATATTCGCGCAACGCTGCAGTAGTGCGACGGGAAATGAGTGGATCTCGTGCCTGGCGGGAAATTCGAGCGGAAATAATGCCATGCCGAATGCGACGGTGCTGCAGTACGGGTACGCATCGGGGGGACAAGCGGCGAATCTGAAAGGACGGCTGAACTTCACGAGTTCGCAGAGCGGGCTGATGAACAGCGGAGAGATTGTCACGCTGGTGGATTCGAATCCGGCGAAGACGCTGGCCACGCCGGGGAATCGTGCAGCGGCGGATGCAGCGGATACATTCCTGGGAGCGGATAGCGGGAGTACGAACTATGGGAATGTGGGGCTGGCGATGGGAGCGCCGGTGTCGATTTCGTCGTATATCAACTCGCTGCCGAATGGGACGAGCTTCCTGGAGAGACTGACGGCGGGGGCAAAGACGTTTAATGTCCCGGTCACGGTGAATGGGAATGTGGCGGTAACGAGCGGGACGGTGACGCTGCCGATTACGGGATCGACGCAATGCCTGCACGTGAGTTCTTCGGGAGTGGTGAGCGGAACGGGATCGGATTGCGGGAGCGGAGGGGGAGGCGGCGGATCGGGAACGGTGAATAGCGGGACGGCGTCGCAGATCGCGATGTATGCGGGCAATGGGGCGGCGGTGAGCGGAGATAGCGCGCTGAGCGATAACGGGACGACGCTGAGTTACACGGGCAGCGGCGGGATTTCGGCGAGCAGCGAGAGTCTGTCGGGAAATCTCACGCTGGGGGGGCAGTTGTTGCTGACGGGACCGTGGCTGGTGAATTCGCCGATTCCGCCGACGACGATGAGCAGTGCGGCGAGCGGGACGTCGTCGTTGGGAATCTCGAGCGATGGGAATTTTTATGTGTCGGCGAATGGCGGGGCGCCGAGCCAGGTCGTGACGACGAGTTCACCGACGTTCAGCGGGACTTCGACATTTAGCGGACCGGTGTACGGAACCAGCGCGACTTTCACCGGGAACGTGACGGTGGGCGGACAGATTATTGGAACGGGGCCGTGGGCGGTGAGCGGTCCGGCGGTGGGAGTGGGGATCACTCCGGCGGCGGGACTGTCACAGGCAGCGTTTGACGCGACCGGGATTCTGACCGTTTCGGAGAATGGCGGGCCCGCGACGCAGGTGGCGAAGGTGAACTCGGACATTACGGGGAAGGCAGCGAATCTGTCGGGGACGCCGACGCTGCCGAATGGGACTGCGGGGGCGACGCAGAGCGCTGGGGATAACAGTACGAAGCTGGCGACCACAGCATATGTCGACGGGAATTACATTTCCCCGGCGTTGGATTGGGGCAAGGGATTTACCACGGCGGGTGGGCAGACGGTGCCGTTCAATTCGTCAACGAATCACGCAAATCTGTTCGGGATCTATATCGAGCACGCGGTGAAATGCTCGGGGATCACGGTATTCGTGGTTACGGCAGACAACACGGCGAACACCTACGACATTGGGCTTTACTACGGCGTCTCAGGGAGTTCGAACAATCTAATCGCACATACCGGGGCGGTCGCGGGGAGCGCATATTTCGCAACGGGATCTTCGTACGCGACGGTGCCGTTTGGGAGCACGGTCACGTTGATGCCGGGCCGGTACTATCTGGCGCTGTATGCGAATGAGGCGAGCGCGCCGCTCATGCTGGCGGGGAATACGATGGCGGACTGGGAGTTCTATCACCTGAACGGTTTCAGCATTACGCCGTCCAGCGGAGGGCTGCCGAGCACGCTCACCGGACCTGCGGATGCGAGCACAGCGAGCGCAACGCCGCACTTTCTGTTGAAGTAAGCGGAGACAGGCATGAAAAAGTTCATTTCCTTGATGGTAGTGATGCTGGCGATGCCGTGCGCGGCTGTGAATTATTACGTCAGCTCGAGCGGCGGGAACGATGCGAATAATGGAACGTCGGCGGCTACGCCCTGGCAGACCTTTGGAGGAGTGGGGAACCATATCAACGCGGGGACGTTTTCCGCGGGCGATGTGATTTACCTGAAGCGCGGGGACACGTGGAATGAGCAATTGATTCCGCCATCGTCGGGGTCTCCGGTGAGCCCGATTCGGTTCGATGCGTATGGGGCGGGGCCGGCGCCAGTGATCACGGCGGCGGCTCCTGTGCCATTCGTTAGCGGGTCGTGGTCACTATTTTCGGGCAACGTCTGGAGGGCGACGCTGGTGACCACGATCTCGTCACCGACGGTGAGCCTGGTGCAGTTCGGCGACGTGTACGGGATGAAGCGGACGGGGAGTTGCGGGTCGGCGGTGGCGAATAAATACGAGTGGTGCGTGAGCTGGCCGTACTTGTATGTGTACTCGCCCGCGGGAACGAATCCGGTGGTGACATATGCGGGGGATGGATCGGTGGCGCCGATCATTGGGCAGGCGGCGGGGCTGCAGATGATTTATGTGAACGGGAAATCGTGGCTGACGTTTCAACATATTAAGGTCGTGGGCTTCGATTACATGGGAGTGGGAGTGGCGGGGGCGGCGGACAACCTGGTGTTCGCGAATATGGAAGCAGACGGGAAGGTTCCGGCGGGAACGACGCCGCACGGATTTTATGTAAATGCCAGCAGCGGGTACGGGACGAACATTCAGTTTTTCAATGACGAGGTGCGGGCTCACGATTACGGATGGGGGCCCTCGAACGATAGGAATCTGCTGGGGAGATTCGGGACGCAGACATTCAGCCTGCCGCGGCTGGCACGGTCGCAGAATTATTTCTTGCGGCTGTATGACAGCTCGTCACCGCCGCGGTATTCGCGGTATGCAGCGGCGCTGCATGTGGATTATCCGCT
>DASTCU010000126.1:0-45206 GCA_035710825.1 Candidatus Sulfotelmatobacter sp. | reverse complement strand
GAGGAATTCGCCAAAGAGCAGCGGTGATGCTCCCGGCTTGCGCCGCACTGTGCTGGTGGCTTTCGCCTTGGAGCAGGCGTTGTTGGCTGGTTCGACCTTGGTGATGGTTTCCAGGACACCGTAATCCTGAATGAAGGAACTGCGTCCCGTCGTGCCCCACTCGTAGCCGTGTCCTTTCATCCGTTTGGCTTCGAGACGGAAGAGCGTGTTGTACAGATCATCCGCATAGCCGCCCAGGAGTGTTCCGGTCAGCCCAACGATCCGATCGGTGCATGAGGCCAGAGTGCCCAGGGCATTTCCTTGTGCCGTGTCTCCTGCCAGTTGGTGAATCTCGTCGCAAATCGCATAGTCAAACCATTCCGGCATGTAGCGCCCGATGAACTCAATCGGGGCCATGCGGCGGATCTTGTCCGCGTCCGCCTGCCAGAGAGGGCTGTGCAGTGGGCGGCAGGATTTCTCTCCCCTGGTCTCGATGGTCTCGGCGATCTTGACCTTCTCAAACTCACCCGCAGTTAATCGGGTATCGTCCACGATCACCGGTTGGCCCGTGTCCGAATTCACCACGCAGCCAACGTACGGGCCAGAACGCGGTACCAGGTAGGCATGGCGCCAGAAGTAACCGAGTTTCGCTCGCTCACGTCCGACGATAAATAAGGATGGCCTCCCGCAGAGCGATAGCCAGCGTTTCCGGGAATTCCGCGAATCTTTCCGCAGCCGCAGTTCGCTCAAGGTCGTGCACAATCCTTCCCGCACGATGCGTCCCTGCCTCAACCGCACCTCGTTCACCCCGTGCGCTTTGTTCTCGTCCCCGCCATCTCGCAAATCATCGATCAGGAAAACGCGTAGTCCTGGCAATGTCAGAAACGCTTCCCGCGCCCACTTTTCGACCAGGTGTGGTGGAACCATCGCTAAGGCGGTATACGACCTTCTTTGGCTGTGGACGTGGATTGCTCCCAGAGAGATCAGGGTCTTGCCAGTACCGCATTCTGCGACCACCATGGCGGTTCGCGCCTGCTGCCAGCGTTTGGCCACTCCCATAATGGCGATGGTCTGAGCTGGAAAGGGTTTTCGCAGGAGCTCTTCAATGCGAAGTGAAACTGCATCTTCAAATTGGTGCAGTGCCGGGTATTCCTGCAGAATGCGCTCTCCCAAAAGCGCCGCGTGACAGCGCAGGTAGTCGTAGATGGTGGAGAGTTCGGGCATAGAAATCCTCAGATACCGAAGGGTGGAACTTGAGAAAGGGAGAGTGAGGGCGGTTAAGGACTGAGGATAGCCAAGTGTAGCCGGGCCGGACTTGTATCCTATGGGGGCAAGCGGTCAGATGCGCTTAAACATGTTCTCAACTTCCGAGTTGCTCGTGATCTGAGAGCAGTCCGCAGTGTTACGAACAGCTGGAACTCCAACTCACTGCTGCCGGAAACAACGATCCACGGGCTGCCCCGCACCGATAGGGATCTCATATTTCCCCTGAGTTTGGTGCCGTGCGTCGGTCCCGGCTTGCAACTGCACCGTTGCCGCTCTCCGTCAGGTCCAATTCCCACGTCTGGGACAACAGATCTTTGCCGAACTGTCGGTTGGCCCGCTCTTCCACGAGGCGGAATCCCGCTTTTTGGTAAATATGACGAGCAGCCACGAGAATGCTCTGAGTCCAGAGAGTGATCTTTTTGTAGCCGACAGATCTAGCGACGTTTACGCATTCTTCCACCAGCACAGATCCTAATCTCAGTCCTCTTGCGCTCGGTTCAACGAGCAAGAGGCGAAGTTTCGCAGTGGATGGCTCAGTAGGGTGCTTTACCAAGAAGATGTGTCCCACATTCTGCCCATTTACTTCCGCAATCCAGCAACGTTCGCGCTTTGGATCAAATTCCGTGAGGAAATCAGCGACGATGCGCGCCACCAGCGCTTCAAATGTCTCGTCGAAGCCATACTCTTGGGCATAGAGCGCGCCTTCCCGATACACGACCCAACCCATATCGCCTGGTCGATGTGGCCGTAAGACGTACCGCAACTCTTCCGGAGTGCTTGGCGCCAACAAGCGTTCAACGGTGCCCATGGAACCAATGAGATTGGTCTGAGCGGTCGGCGGCAGCGCCTTAAGAATGCAGCGAGCCTGCTCTTCTGAGAGCGCATTGAGTTTCTCGAACTTCGATTTTCCCTTTTGCGTGAGCACTAAGTACGCCGAGCGGGCGTCCTTTTTCGAGGGCACGCGTTTCAGCAGGGAATTCTTCTCAAACCGACCGAGAATGCGGCTCAAGTAGGCTGGGTCTATGCCTAGGGCAACCGCTATTTCCTTCGCACTGCGGGCCTGACCGGTCGCCAGTTCATACAGCACGCGACCTTCGGCCAGACTGTAGCCGCTATGTAGAAACTCCTCATCGAGCACTCCAATGAAGCGAGTGTACATGCGGTTGAAGCGTCGAAAGGCCGCGACATGCGCATTAAGCGAAGCCTTCGGGTCGCTGGTTGGCATACGTGCTATCGTCCATCATAGTATTGGACATTGTCAACTATGTATTTGATGACGATGATGATGTCTGCCATTTGACGCGGATGGCTGGACGCGCATGCAAGCAAAGAGGGGTCCCTTCTTCACAGGGCGCAACGTTGGTTGGCTTCGGAGTCGTCGGCAAGTCCGCTCAGCCTAGCGGCTCATCCCAATCTTGTCGTTCACAACAGAACCTCTGTTTGCAGCCTTGGCGGCTGAGATATCTGTTACTTTCTCTCTATGAAGGCGGCGTTGTACGGACGAGTGGTCTTTGGCGCATCGGCAGTGCTGTTCGGCGTCATCGCACTGATGTGGCACGATGCTGACACCTGGCAAAACTTGCAACATATCTGGAGCCTGCCTTTTGGGACCGTCATCGGCGGGTGTCTCATGATTGCACAAATTGCTGGTGGGCTTGGGGTGCTTTACCTGCGTACTATGCGTTTGGCTTCGCTGGTACTTGGCGTTCTCTATTTGTGCTTCTCGCTGGCGTGCGTCCCGGACATCATTGCCGCAGCAAACATTTATGACAAATACGGCGGGAGCTTCTTCCTGTTCTTTTCCTTATTCTGCGGCGCAAGTGCCCTGTACGCTGCCACCGAGGCGGATGCTGCCAGGGCGGTGGTATTCAGCCGAGTGGCGCGCCTTGGACTCGGCGTCTGTGCCATTTCGTTTACGCTGGGTCAGGCGCTTCTTCTGCGTGAGACAGCTCACCTGGTTCCAAACTGGATTCCACCCAGCCAGATGTTTTGGGCGATCCTCACGACGATCGCGTTTGCACTCGCGGCAATTGCCATTCTCATCAATCGCAGGGCGCGGCTTGCGATGCGTATGATGATGCTCATGCTAGGGCTCTTTGGGGTGCTGGTTTGGGTTCCACACTTGTTCGCTCACCCGCAGGCACATTTTAATTGGTCCGAATGCGTCCTGACTTTCCTGACTACTGGGGCTGCCTGGATGGTGGCCGATTTGAGATCTCCCTGATTCAGGCAAGTGCTGATGTGCCGCTTCCTCGATTAACCGCGAGAGCTGTTTGTGGATTCACTTCGGGTGTGGTCGGCCACACGAAAACTACTCTAAGAGTCGCCGTTGTTGCCGGAACCGCAAATTTAATTCGCTTCTGCTCGTATGCGCAGAAATGCCGAAGCACTTTGCTGTTGTACGCAAGAGAGCACAAAAAAAACCACGAGACCGAGTAAAGTGCTGTCCAAAGCTAGGATTTTTGCACCCACAGGGGCGCAAACGAAGCACGGTAATGCCAGAACAGAATCACCCAACATATGGTTGCCAGAACCGCCGGCTGCGCCCCGCTGTGCTGCATTGTCAAGTGGTAGACAATTATGTTGGCGACCACCGGGCCGCTCAACGCAATCGCCAGGGGAACGTACCTCCCAATCAAAAACAGCACTCCGCTGATGACCTGCACCGCACCCACGAACCACACATAGTGTGAAACAACCAGCGAGCCTAGAAACTGTCCCCACACTCCTTCCAGCGGAGGCATCGGCAAAAACTTCAGAAACGGATTAAGCCCAAAGACAAGAAACATCAAACCCAGCAGGATTCTTGCGATAATGACCACAATTTTCATAGTTGGGTTTCTTTTCTGTTCCGATCTTTCCTGATTTGTGAATTGTACTGAAATTATTTCTGAACTGGTACTTAGTTGAGGGATTGTCGGCAATCCGTAAGTTGGACCTCGACGGACTTCTGGGAAACAAAAGAGCGTATTCCCCAAGTTTAACGGTGAAACTCCGTTCTCGAACAAGACAGTGTGTTCCGGTTCAGTTGGAAATGGAGAAGGCGTTTTCCCAGTAAGTAAAGGAGAGAACGCATGAAGAAGCAACGGAAGCACTACACGTCGGAAGAGAAGGTCGCCATCCTCAGGCGGCATCTGATGGAGAAGGAGCCAATCTCGAAGCTTTGCGATGACCTCGGCTTGCAGCCCACGGTCTTCTACCGTTGGCAGAAGGAGTTCTTCGAGAACGGCGCGGCCGCCTTTGAGCGGAAAGCGCGACCAAACCACTCAGCCTACCAGGAGCGGATCGCCTACTTGGAGAAGAAGATCCAGACCAAGGACGAGATCCTGGCCGAACTGATGGGCGAGCATGTGGCCCTAAAAAAAACGCTTGGGGAACTCTGACAGGGATCTGGGTTCCGCACGACACGCGGGATCAGATCGTGGATTTCGTCCGGCGTCGGTCGGAGAAAACTGAGATTGGCGCCGGGCGGTTCATTGTGTGGCTCGACATCAGCGCCAGAAAGTTCTACGACTGGCGGGAACGCTACGGCAAAGTGAACGAGCACAACGGCTGGGTTCCCCGGGATTTCTGGCTGGAGGAGTGGGAGAAACAGGCCATCATCGGGTTCCATTTGAAGAACCCGTTGGAAGGCTACCGGCGGCTGGCGTTCATGATGCTGGATGCCGACATCGTGGCGGTCAGCCCGTCCAGCGTCTGGCGAGTGCTCAGCCAGGCCGGACTCTTGTCGAAGTGGAACAGGAAGCCGTCGAAGAAGGGCACGGGCTTCGCGCAGCCGCTGGCAGCGCATCAGCACTGGCACATCGATGTTTCCTACCTGAACATCGGCGCGACGTTCTACTACCTCTGTAGCATCCTGGACGGCTTCAGCCGATATATCGTGAACTGGGACATCCGGGAGTCGATGACCGAGGCGGACATCGAGATCATCCTGCAGGGAGCGAAGGAGAAGCACCCGGAAGCGCGGCCTCGCATCATCTCGGACAACGGCCCGCAGTTCATCGCCAAGGACTTCAGAGAGTTCATTCGGATCTCGGGAATGACGCACGTCCGCACCTCGCCGTTTTACCCGCAATCGAACGGGAAGATCGAGCGCTGGCACAAATCGCTCAAAGGGGAGTGCATCCGGCCAGGAACGCCGTTATCGCTCGATGATGCACGGCGTCTGGTAAACCGATACGTGGAGCACTACAACAACTTCCGCCTGAACAGCGCCACGGGTTATATCACTCCGAAGGACATGTTGGCGGGGCGGCAGCAGGACATCCATGCGGAGCGCGACCGGAAGTTGGCGGCGGCCCGGAAACAACGGCAGATTCGTCGCAACCAAGCCGCTTGACGCATAGATCGCGTTCTGTTGGGCGTGGGGCGGAGGCTCAACTTCCGGTTTGCCGAAAAACCGCAGCCATCCCGCGGGATCATTGTTCGCCCTAACTGAGCTAGCCGAGCTTCGGTTAGAATGCCCTTTAACGGAGGTGAACATTGTGCAGGTTCAGAAGGGGCTCGCTCAAGGTGAGGTGAATCCCGTCCAGACGGTATTGGATTTGGCAGGTGCCTATGCGCTGCCACGCTGTCTCCACGTTGTTGCCGACCTCGGTGTCGCTGACGTACTGGACGAGACCCCACGCACGGCCGCGGAACTGGCGGGGGCAATCGGTGCTGATCCTGATGCTCTCGGCCGCGTCCTGCGCTTGCTCGCGGCCCATGAGATCTTTGCCGTCCGGGGTAAGGCGTTCACCCACACGCCAGCGTCGCGCCTGTTGCGCACGGATCATCCGCACTCAATGCGCGCTTTTGTCCGAATGTTCGGACTGCGGGCTTTTTGGGATACGCAAGCGGCACTACTGCACAGCGTGCGCACCGGTCGAGTGGCAGCGCAGGAAGTCCTCCCCGACGGATTCTACGGCTACCTGGCGGCTGACCCGGAAGCTAGCGCCATCTTCAACGCAGCGATGACGGCGAAGGCGCACGGCCAGGTCGCCGCTGTGCTTGCTGCGTACGACTTTTCCGTCTTTGGCAACATCGCCGACATCGGCGGCGGCCGTGGCCATCTGCTGCGGGCCATCCTCGAAGCGGTGCCGACTGCGCGCGGCGTGCTGTTTGATCTCCCCCGTGTTATTGACGAGGCTAGGCCGCTAGTCTCAACACCACGCCTGCGTCTACAGTCGGGGGATTTCTTCAAGGACGCTCTACCAACATGTGACGGCTATATCGTGATGGAAGTGATCCACGCGTTCGGGGATGCGGATGCTGTTACGATTCTGCGAGCGATCCGCCAAGCTGCCCAACCGAAGACCAGGCTCCTGGTGATCGAACAGATGATTCCGGACAATTCCGGACCCCACTGGGCCAAGACGCTAGACATCCACATGTTGGCATTGCTCGGCGGACGGCAACGCAGCCGCCAAGAATACGCTGCGCTACTCAACCACGCCGGCTTCGCGTTTCAGCGCCAGATTGACACTCGGGCGGGCGTTGCGATCCTGGAGTCGGCCGCCGTCTGACGGCGGAGCCCCACCACGAACTCCAAGACCCGAGTATTCTTCGAGTACACTGAAGCCGCCGGAATAGTCAGTCAACAGCCGGTGCCGACCGCGCCCTGTGGTGAAGGGCAGTTCAGTCGCTGCCTCTTCCGCCGACCGCCACCGCTTTGGTGCAAACTGGCCCGGCGGAATTGGCGCTATACTCTCTACCTGGGGGCGCCAACTCTCCATTTCACGCTGAACCAGCACAAGTGTGCCAACTGGGTGCCGAATTCATCCTTCCGATAGCCACGACTCGGTCAGTCTTGCACGTGCGTGCAGGATTTCTGTGATTGGAAACGGTCCGAACCCCGTGGGTAATTCCGTACGCGTGATACTGCGGAGTCAGCTTACGTGCGAAATCGTCAGCTGAAGTAGCGCAAGGGTAGGTTCAGAGCGGCGCGTCAGACGACCGCAGTGGATTGTGTGGTTAACCTGTGCGTGAGGACCTCGCCATGTCGAACGCCCACATCCTTTGCTCAGATTCCCGCACCGCTGGAGCTACGAAGGGAGGCTCGCCTATGTCGCGGAAAAAGATTTCTAGCGGTGTCGTACACCGAGTGCCCGGGGGTTTGAAAAAAGCACTTACATCCGATCCGAAAGCGTTAACAGCCTGGGAGGATATTACACCGCTCGCACGCAACGAGTGGATATGTTGGATTGAGTCAGCTAAAAAAGCAGAAACCAGAAGCCGCCGAATCGAATGGGGAAGTTCAAACCTTAAGGATGGAAAACGACGACCCTGTTGTTGGCCCGGATGCGCCCATCGCTAATTTCATGCTGAACAACCTGTCCATTGCGACGGCGCGCTGGAATCGGCCAAACTTCGGTTAGACCGTAGTTCGCTCGATGGGCGGCGATCCAGTCGCGGGTAGCGTTGACGACCCGAACTCTGGAGTCTCAAGTGGTGAAATATCGTTGGAAGATTGATCGGTAGCCCAATACTTAGCGATTCGTTGGCGATTGGTTAACGACGTTCAAAATCAAACTATTGTGCTTGAAAGGTATTGGTGTGGAAGAGAATGTCCTTCAGACCCAAGCTCGGCCAATGAATCGATCCTGTTTCAACCGGGAACCTGATTGCCTCACTCTCCACGCCCCAGCTAAGCCAGTCGAGAAACTGTTCCTTTTGACCATTGACAATCACGGGATTACATCCGATGCCGAGCGCGGGCATGATCGCCCGATGCGTTTGCAGTTCACCCGCAAACCAGTCGGCCCACTCCGGCACTCCTGGAATTCCGTGAATATGGGCGAGAGAGGCCCAAATGAATCGGTTTTCCGAGCTTGCTAGCAGGGTTCTTCCTGAACCCGCCCATGTGTTGCTGGAAGCAAACTCTTCCGACAACGCAATAAGGTGACGCAGGGGTTTCTTGCGTCCGGCAAGCTGTACCGAGCCTTTGAAGCACTGTGCGTTTCGTTCGAGACACACTCGAATCGGTTGTACCCTTGGCCCCTCCACCATGAACCTGTCTCCCAGCGAAATCGCAGCGCTGACCGCCGCAACCTGCGTATCCCCTCCGATTACGGAAATGAGATGAGCCTTGGCCTGCCGGGGTGGATCGGGCGACACTTCGCCGATAAACCGGTCGAATCGCAGCTTGATGCTGGTGGTTGTCTTCTCCGTGCTCTTGACGTAGGTGAGCCAACCGAATCGAAGGTGGGCATTTTTCATTCGCCCTCCTTCTTTTCGTGCGTGAGAATCTGGGTCTTTCCATTCGCGAAGACAAGGGTTAGCTCGTGCGAGAAGCGCTCCCGGTCGTGCAGGATTTTGGTTCCGTCCTCTTCCTCTTCTTCCCAGTGGTCCGTGAATTTCACAGACCGCCAGTGGGCGATGTGGCGATTTTCTCCTTCGCCAAATACTCCGTTGAGCATTCCCGCGGTGCAGAGCAATCCGACATGTCCACCGTGCAAAGGAGTGAGCGGGCGGCCTTTGACGTCATTCAGCTTAGGCAAAAGCACACGGCTGGCTTGACGATATGCGGCGGACTCCAGCAACAAATCCTCCACCTCATCGAGTGGAATACCCCCATGGGTCAAGACAACCGGCTCGGAGGCGGGTACCTCGTACCGGACTTCAAGACAGTCGCCCAGCGGGTCAAGCTCGCTCTTCGTTGCCAGCGCTTCGAGGTAGCGCACCCCATCCAATAAGACAGCATCGGAAATCTTGGAGTGCCGTTTGCGCCGCCTTGCAAGGACTACGATCTGCTTGTATTGCAGGCACGCCGGATCGGTGAGTCGGAACACGCGCAGCTCCGTGAAATGTTCGCTTAACAATCTTGCACATTTTGCCAATCGCAGCTGCGGAATCACGAATAGCAGCACGCCACCAGCTTTGAGCCAGCGATAGCAGTGTTCGAGGAAGACCAGTTCCAATCGCTGATTGTTGCTGTCCCCGGACTCCCAATCGTACGGGGGGTTCAGGTACAGCAAGGAGACAGCCTCCGCCGGGCATCGCACGTCCATTGTGTTCGCTTGTAGAGTCTCTATTCCCAAGGCTCGTGCTTGTTCTACCCGATTGGCGTCGATCTCAATGCCATAGCGATGAGCGGTTACGCCATGCAGCAACTGAGTGAACGCCACGCCATCTCCTACACAGGGATCGATTGCGGAGAACTTCGATGCGAAGGCAAGGCAATTCTTCAGCCGCTTGGCTTCCGGCACGGGCAACGGGAAGAATCCCAGCTTGGTTTGTCCATGTGGTCTCATTTCGCCATCCCATTGAGCGCCTGTGCTACGAGGTCGCCAATTCCGTCTGAATCTTGTATCTCGCTCACGGCGATGAATGAACATAGACCGTTCACAGGGATCGGTCGCTCATCCTCGATTCGGTAGCCGCGCTCGATGTGTTGTTGCTTTCGCTGCTCAAACAAGTTGGCCCTGGTGGTCACACGAATTCTCATCGACATCCTCATTTCTCACTTGTTGGCGATCAGGTGGAAGTCCGCGTTATGCAGGTCGTTGAACCCGGACACTAATCTTGACGAGCGTGGTCAGAGGATTGAGATGTGCTTGCGCGGTATCCGAGAGCGGTAGCCGCTTGGCGGCAGGCGTCGCGGACCAAGCGGTCATCGTCTACGATGAGCAGGTTAAGTAACGTGGGGCTCTCAGACGGAGGAGGACTGGGAGGAACAAACACACTTGTTCCTATTGCTGCTGTCATGACCAGATACCTCGTTGGGTGGTGGAACGGCGGAGGCAATCCCAGACGCGGCTTCGTTTTTGGCTTGGGAACTAAATTCATAAGTGATGGAGTTCTGAGTCGTCCCGCCCGAAACGCTGACCGTACATCCAACGGGTGGGCTTGATTTGGGATAACCAGTCTTGTGCGGTCGGTATCCGCCCCAGGTCTTCCTTCACGTGTTGTTCTCCGATGTAACGTACCGGAACCTGTGCGCCTTCGCTGTTTGTAATCGCGACGCCGAAGATGCGCTCGCATAAGAAGATGCCTTCGGCGTGGTGCCGGAGTGCGCGATGTCGGAAATCGGGGAAGAAAGCCTTGGACTCATCCAGCCAGTTATGAATCGCCAGATAGTCCTCGGCTCTGCCGCCGAATTTCTTGGCACTGCTCTGCGCGTGCTTGAATGCGTGGGCCATGGCTAGACCTCGTAAGTGGTCGTTGTATAGTCCTCGAAACGGTCGTTTCGCTCCACGGTAATCTTGCGCGCGCCGACCTCAAGGACCACGTCGCCGAACCCGCCACAGTCGTTCTCGTAGCCGAGGGGAACTAACGCTTCGAAGTGCTGCTGCAGGTATGTGGCGTCATATGTCACCGGCTTGTGTTCTTCGTACGCGTAGTATTCCGAATCGAAGCACTTCACTTCTTCGGTCGCGCCGCTATCTCCATAACCGTCAAAGTGAACCGCAACAAAAGCTACGCCCGCCGCAGCCAAGTTGTCGCATTCTCCAAGAATGGCAGCTTTGGCCTGAGCATCGTCGGGCGATAAAGGTTCAGGTCCTGCGGTTGATTCGTTTTCCATGTCGTTTGATTACTCCTTCCGCAAATCCACGCGGCGAGTTTGCTGCTAGAGGTGGGTAAGAACGCCTATGGCTGCGCCTGCGCATCAACTTCTTTCTCCAAGGCAACTACAAGAGTGTGCAGAGTCTGCAGATCTTCAAGCTTCGCTGGGGGCGCATTCAACGAGATGACGATTCTCTGGAGGATTTCCGGCCCAAGTTTCGCCTGGGCAACTTCGAGGCGCGCCAAGCCTCGCACCGCCCCCTGCATCTGAGCCAATACCTGCTCAAGCACAGCCGTCTCTCGAATCTGTTCCGGGCTCCAGACCCTGGCGACTCTCTTCAGCAATCCGCGATAGAGACGCTTGCCGATCTTGTTTTCCATTGCTTTAATCTCGGCTACCAGGTTTGGGTCGTTGCCATTAACTGATTGATTTGGGAGCCTGCTATTGCCAGCGTGCCCGTTTGCATGAACCAAAGCGTGACGATTTCTGCGAGGCTTCGGCCGGAGTCCGGCAATCCATCCGTTCGGATTCGCCCATCGTGGGAGTCTCGGGATTTTTGTGGGTCGGCCGTTCTGATCCAGATCCACCCACTCCCCGTCTATGTCATACAGGTAGCGCCCCAGCCCGAAGCAGGACAGAGCCCGCTTAAAGGCTTGGGCTTCGGCGGCGGTCAACGCGTTCTCCTTATCCGACCATTCTTCTCCAGTGCCTGAATTGGTCCCGATACAAGTGATCGTCACTTCGCACGTAACTAGAATCTTCGCTGCCGGACCGCGTCTGCCGCGCTCGACCGAAGCACTTGCCTGAACTGTATATTTGCGGCTCCAGCCCGCTGGGGTAAACAGGTCGTTGAGTCGGTCGCTGTAGGCCCGTGGATCCGCATACGGGAGCATCAGCCCGCGCGTACTGTCATCGCTCCACTCGGTGACCCGCCATTGCACAACGGTCGCATCAAAAGGAACTGCCAGCGCCCGCAATACTTCGTTTAGTTCCTCTTTCGTGGGTGGTTGGGCTGGGTGAGTCCGCGAACTGCCCCTTGGGAGTAGCGGAGAAGTCGGCTCATTCGTAGCGTTAGACAAGGTGGAAGTCATCGCAGTGCCTCCTCTCAGGATTCAGGCAAGCGACCCTCCCCTACGCTCGCTGATGGCATTGAATCGGACATCAATCGCGGCTTTGTTGGACGCAAGAGCTCGGCAAGTCCTCTTCTTTCATAGTTTCCATTCGTTCCCACACGATGTGATGATGACGGCAGGGACGGCCTCCGTCGTAAAGTTCGAATAGGAGTCCATTTGAGCAATAGAGTGCGATCGGCAGTGGGACGACTGGCCGGAGTGAAGGAACGGATTTTTTGCCAGCCATGACTGCTCTCCCTCTCTTGCTCGGTGTTGTCATCGTTTGCTTGACGGTGATCATTCCGTGAGTGACTGCGCTGATCAGCCTCCCGGGCTGGGATTTCGCATCTCCAGCGACTTCCAGCGCAGCCCCTCGCGCAATGATCCAATGATCAAGGCATCACGCGTCCGGAGACGAGTTGTTCGATCTATGGCAAACAGTGACACCGAGAGAGGACGGACGGCGCCTAGCCTTCAGTTTGAGCGGACGGGCTTTGGCGTTGGCGGAGGAATGCACTACATCTGGGACGGACGAGGACGTCTCGGCTGGACTAATCTCCCGCCATTGCGAGAATGGCGTTCGGCGTCAACGATTCGAGTGCACGGCTTATTTCCTCTTCGATGTGCGCCTCGTCAACTCTGCTTTCCATGATGACAGGGATGGCATCCGGTACCAGACCAGCGACACGTTGGAATGCCAACATCGATTCGAGACTCAGCGGATCGTGCTTGCTTTGCGTATTTACATCGCTGACATGAAGTTGCTTTAGCTTGTCCCCGCAAAGCTGCAGGATCCGAGTGGCTTCGCTCATCGTAGTGTCCACTTGACGGGCGTGGCCAATGTCGAAACAAAACGAAGCGCGGGGTAAGACCCGGAAGATCTTAACGAGATCCGCAGCCGTCTGGCCGATCGGTTTTCTCTTGTCCATGTTCTCAATACACAACACTCGATCGAACTTTGCCCAGGCTTCGACATTATGCATAACGTTCGGGTGCACAATAATCGGCCAGCCTCGCCTCGCGACCTGTTCTAGCAGCTCGAGAGCGGTTCCTTCAAATGAAGGTTCTAGGGAACTCGGGGCGTGAAAGGCGATGTATTGGAATTTGCGCAGATCAAGGTTCTCGAGGTCCTCGACGAGGGGCTTTAATTCCTCCTGCCGAAGCGCTGATAGTTCAACTGCATTTACATTTTTGTCGGCCAGCATTCGAAGGGCATGCCGATAGTCGCCGAGGGCGAGGGCACCCGTAGAAAATCCGATCATTCTCATTAGAAAACACCGTACTTTCTTGTAAGAGGGCCCAAAAGACTGTTCTCGAAGAACATCGCGTCCAGCGCCTTCTCAAATCGCCCACTGATTTTCCGGATTCGTTGAAAGGTGGGGTCGGTCCTTGAGTCTTTCGCGCGGAGCTCACCTAGTGATTTTCGAATCCCTTCATCTGCAAGCATCCCGAGAAACTCGGCGTAGGCGCCAAACAGATCCGCCGAGACATCCTTCTCGACGTCGTAATCCTCAACCGACTTGTCCAGAACCTCTAAGGGCGTCAACATGACCAGACTTCGAATGTGATTTGCCAGATTGGACCTTATAGCATCATCGTCGGTGGATTTCACGGTGGAAATCTGCTTTTTCAGTTCGGGATCAAGCATCGCACTGAAACAGATTAGCAAGCCAGAAGCAAAGATCAATTTTCGGGACATCCGGAGCTTGGCATTACGGAGACCCCAGCCTGCCCCTTCTCGGTCCCTCTGCTTGCTGGCAAAATGCACGGCCATGGTCCGCCAGAATCGAACGATATCGTTCAGAAGAAATCGCGGCACCCGATAATGACTCGAATCATGGGAAAGAAGGTGTGTGTCTTCCTCTAGGTAGCGGTTGATTACGCCGAGCATCACGCGGTCGTACGCCTGCGCGCGATTCCCAATCGCCGTCGATTCGAGCAATAACAAGATGCGTTGGGTCGTGTTTTTGTTCGTGTCGTACTGTCCGCCAATTTGATGAATAAGCTCGTGACTAAAGGCCAGATTGCCAAACGTTCCAGTCGGACCGGGGGCGGCATAACGCTCGCGCACGACCTTGCCAATTTTCTGAGCAATTCTTAAATGATCAGAATTGGCCTGGCTATCGACGAGGTACGTCCAATCGAGATCGCTTCCAACAGTCCATTCTCCGCGTGCAAGCGAACCAAACACCACTAGGCTAGTATCCTCTGACGCATACTTCCCCAGTTGTTCCGTTAGAAGCGTGTCGAGTTCTTGGCGAACCTTCTGAGCTTCTGCCCGCGTCTGCTGGATCGGCGGTGTATCAAGCAGCCGCGAAGCGGTGGTTGCTGAATTTGCTTCAGCTTTCTTCATCCGTCTCCATTCTAAGGTCTTTCCCCTTCTATTCGATAGCGGGACCCCGTCTGCCGGACATGGGTAGTAACCCTATTCCGAGTTCAACCTTTCGGATCGGTTACACCCACCCGAGTTCAGGTCTGCTCTGACGTGGCCGCGGTCCACTCCTGCGTGAAGCGTGGTACGGATTCGCTTAACTGGGGAACTCCCTTGGGCTGAGAAGATGACAGTGACGGCATCGGAGACAACAAGCCGCGGCTGTCATTCGGACCACGGCGGCTTGAAGCGCCTCGGGCAAACGCATTACTTCACCCGAGCGGGTGTAAAAAGCCGGAAAGACAGTACCGCGGAATCTCTCATCCTTGCCCCAAAGCTCCATCTCGAGGCTTCCGCGTCGCCCATAGAAAAGAATCGAACTTTCCAAGAGCGGCTTACGCGCATCCGCGGATTCGGTCAGCTCATGCCGCGTGATCAGGAGATCGTAAGTCCGCTCAATTCGCAGCATTTGTAAGCGAAGGAGAAGGGGTGCCACGACAATCGCATGCACCCCATTTACGCCGATGCTGTCCACCCTTTGCAGCCAGGCGAGAGGCTGCCCGCCCTGTCCTACAAAGCTTGAGTAGGAACCTAGAACTGCCATGGCTCCACCCGATTCCACTCCGCGCAGTACGTATTTCTTGGTTAGGTTCTGACGCTCAATGGATATCGTGGGCTGACAGTAGATCCCGGCATCACGCAATCGCTTCAGAACGACTTGCGGCAGTCGCAAGCCTTGCCGCGCCAGTACCTCCACTGCTTGCCCGTTATTGCGCGTTGCCGACTGAGATTGCATGCCCTTGTCTCCCAAGCTGCACCGGGTGCCCCAAAGCAGCCCGGATCATTTCTTTTGTGCATCCTGCCCAGCATTTGTACTTGCGCGGATCTGCAATCGAGATCGCCAGATTATCTCCAGTCTGATCGCGCCCATGCTCGGCACATGAAGGACAACGCGCCCAGTAATTTCCTGAGACGGTCCGTACCGCGCGAACGTGATCTAGGATACGGAACTCCCGCCGCGAGGGATCGTACGGGGGCAATTCGATCGTCGGTTTCGGGCGAAACTGAACTGGCATTTCGAGACCGGCAATGAATCGGGCGATCTCGTCTTCTTTAATCTTTCGTAACCGCTCTAGGTAGTCGAGTTGAGCTTCCACTCGGTAGTCGGCCCCGTAAAACCAGTACCTCTTCTCTACAGCCTTATGGACACCCAGCGGACCCCGGATGGCATTACCAAATTCCTCTGGCCCGAGTTGATCTTGCCGAGGAAAAACTTCGATTCCTTCCGCCAGTCCCGCAGCACCTTTTACCGGCACTCTCAAGCGAAGGGCAAGGTTATAGATGTAGACGCGACACTGCTGAGCGAGCAGAGGCTTGTCGGCGAAGATCCATAGGTGAGCGCCCCGACGAGACTTTTCTAAAGCCGCTTCAACCCCATCCTGGTGTAACTGCCACTGCAGCTTGAGCAGGTCGTCCAGAGCGTTGTCGTAGTCTGCGTCGATCGCAACCCACTTCGATCGCTGGGTCTGTGGATTTAGAGCATAAAGTCCAATCGTGCGTCGTCCGTTCAGGTGTTCTCGAATGGTTGAAACCGCCAGTCGACTTCCATCCCTGGGGCGATAGTAGTAGTGCTTGCCCGTCCGGTCAGCCTTGGTTGATTGAACCGTATAGGCCAAGCGGTTCACAAACAGCCGGAAGTATCGTGCTGCCATTTCTGTTGTTGCCAGGCCCGTTGAATTCATAGGATTATCTCCGGTCACGCCATCCCAAGAGTGCTGTTGGTCGCCGGAAGAAGTTCGGGGTTTGCCGTCCACGAAACCAGGTCGTACTCTGCCACCAGTTGATCGAACTCCGCAGTCGTTAGGGAGTCGTTTCGGCCATTAAAGAAGTCGACAAAGAAGAAGATGTGACGCTCCCTGTCGTACAGGTAGATTGCGCCCGATGCATCCTGCTCCGGCACTGTTTGCAGGAGCAAAATGCCTCGTGGCATTTCGATCCAGCGTGCAGCCATCGCCTCGCCAACAGTTAGGAAAACTTTGACAACATGCTCCACACCCGCGTCTTTGCGGAGGCCAATGTCGTCGGTTGTAAACAGGGGTGTAAAGGTCATTGCTCCTCGACTCTGATCCATGATCTACTCCTTTCGGTTCGTTCTCGACTGATCGTTTTCAGTGCCAATACGCGCTACCATGGCTGTAAATCGGTGTGAAGCATCGCTTTGTTTCCGACCAAACTTGCTTTGCGAATGCACACAGTTCCGTCCAGCAAAGCGTGCCGGTTGCGCTGCTACGCAGCGCAAATAGCCTGCACACCAAACGCGCGAACTGGCGCTTGCTTCGCGCATCAGAGCGAAAGGGGAGGTCACGGAATGAATAGCCACCAATGCCGTGTCAGATTCCAGCGCTGGTTGGACGGTGGCCGCGCACGTTCGGTCGGTGGCGTTCATGCCCATTCGGAAACCATCCAAATACCAACGCACAAACCAATTGCAAACGAGGGGGTAGTCAAACGCGAAAACACTGAAAGAGCTCCATTTGCTGACTCGCCGGCGAAGCCAGAGCGGTGGCATCGCGACGACAAACCGAACGCGATGCGAAGTCAATAGGAAGGAAAAACGATCGACTATTCTCATTCGAGAAGCTCCCGAAAACGGGTTCCTACGAGGTTGCCCGCGGTGATCACGCTGGTCTCAAGAAGCATCAGCTCAAAATCGCTGGCGTTGGCGAATGCCACTCTGTTGGCGACTGGATCGAGTTCGTGAACGAGGTGGACCAGCACTTCCGTCCCCGAGGTTAAGAACAAAATCCAGCCCACGTGTCGCTCGGCTTGGAGCGCAGCCTTGATGCGGTCGTATTGCTTGTAGCTCTTTAGACAGCGCTCGTATTCGAGCGCAAATCTTGCCGTCTTTTCCCCGAGCCACACATCGACAATGGCGTCATAATCCTTTTCATAAGGGGAGCAGGAAATCGTATTAAAAGAGGCTATTTCGATTTCTGACTGCCATTGGGCGAGCAGGCTTTGCCGGGCAAGCGCCAACTGGATTTGATTCAGTTCCAGCGAATGCCACACCTGTGCGGTGAGGGGTAGGTGCTTGGTATTGGAGTGCAATACGGTCGTGAAGTGACCATGATGTTCGAGCAGAGCGAGTCCGTCGCGGGTGACCCGATAAACCGTTCCTTCGGCACCAAAAATACCTGCGCATGTCGACAAAAAGCCAGCCTTTAGCAACCGCCGGACGCGCCAGCCGAAACTGTCGCGGGAAGACTCGGAACCGGCAAATCTCATGAGCTCTAACAACTGGTTGTGGCTGACAAATTTTGAGTTGCGAACCTGCCGCAGCAAGGGAACATCTCGTTCCGCGTGGATGACAATGCTGTTCTTGAGATAGCGCATAAGAAAGTGCGTCCGCCATTACTGCCGAACCTGATGGTGACGCCCGGCGGCGTCGAGATACTCCATCAGTTCCCGATTGAGGCGTTTTATTCGCTTGATTCGATCCGCGACTGCCAGCTTTGATACGTGTCGAACCTCTTCGTGACGGCAGTTCCATCTCTTGCTGCCAAAAGTACTGGCATAGGTCGGCGAAGCGCGCGCAAACCTCAGCCAGATTCTTCTCCTGAGCAGTAGCGGAGCCGGACTCCAGTAGGCTCCGTCCTTTTGTATCGTCCGCTGACATCACTTCACTCCTTCGGCCCTGTCGATTCATGCACCCTTGAGCTGACGATTTCTCTCTTGCTCTGCTTCGCGTTTCCGATCACCATCGGCAACCCTGCGACGCAACTGCTTGTTATCCTCCCGCGACTGTGCGAGTTGTTGTTCCAGGGAATTGAGCTTCATGACGAAATCCGCATCGGGTGTGAACAGTCGCATTTGGCCGACCGGTTCCTTCCCAGCAGATGTGGGTGTGCCAGTTCCATTCAGGGGCTTCGACAAGTTCGCTTTCGCCGTCGTTGCTGGTGGGGGTTGTATGTTCGGCGCACGCGGTTTCGCCGTAGCCACAACGGCATTGTCAATAGATTCCACAGCCAACGCAGGCGATCTTGAGGCAGACTCTTTCAATGCGGCTAACGCCTCGGCAAGTTCACGATTCTTCCTGGTCGCCTCGAAGACCTGCGCGCGAGACCGGTTGAGAGACTGCTCCAATTGCCCAATGATTTCGGCGACCGCCCACTCCCGTTTGGTTTGGGTTTTGTGTTGGTAGAGAACAAGGAAAAACAGAAAACCAAGCACACCCAAAGCAACAATGTTCGACCAGAAGTAAGCATTCCTGACGGTCTCATCGATCAGCAATGTGCGGCTTTCACTCAGATACTTTCCGTAATCCGTATCGGAGGGATTGATGCGCTTGAGCATGAAATCGAGGAAGCTATCCTGCGGTTTTTCCAAATCCCCATGTCCAGCCGGGTCAAACATGGAGCGCGGGGATTGAGCAACCGAAAAAGCGCCCAAGAGCGCGGAGAGTAGCAAGGCCGTGAGGATTCGATATGGACGCTTCATGACCACGCCAGCCGTCCATTTCTGACGCCAATACGCCCATGGCGGCGCACTAAGTCTGGATCCCTGAAACGAAGATTGGCTCCCTCAAGGTGCGAAGCGGAACACAGCCTCGGATAAACAACTGGCTCAAGTCCCGGGAAACGATAATTCTTCGGCTTTCGCACGTGGAGATGGGAATGGAGCGTCCCTTGACGCTGGTCCGTCATCAGGATTTCCATCTGTCCAACGGGCAGGTTCTTGATGTGTTCTTCCTGGGCGCGGGTGTCCTTAATATCAGTCTCGCTGCCGAAACCGATGGGTTCGTACCTTTCTGCAAAGACACCCTTGCGCTGAACGGTCAGCGTGCGCCGCTTCTGCCGGACGCGGGCCGACGCCTTCAGGAAATACTGTGACGTCTCCTCATCACGGGTGTGCAACACCATGGTGGTATTGGGCGCCGAGGAAACATCATCCTTGAAGCCGCGACCGACTTTCAGCAGCTGTGGTAGAGATTGGAGTGCGAACAGAAATGCCGTGTTCGTCCCACGAGCGGTCTGCAGGATCTGGGAGAAATTGGAGTATGCGAAAGGCGCGAATTCATCAAGGATCACACTCACCATCGGGCGGTTTTCGCGACGCCGCTTTTGCGCATCCTCGTAGCGCTTGCCGAGGATCAATTGCAGGTTTTGCAGCAGCATACGGCCCAGCGCGGTGACAGCTTTCGAGTTCTTGTTGGTGTTAAGCGAGACGAACAGAATCAGTTCCTTGTCGATCACTTCATCTAAGGACAACAGCTCATCGTAGGCGCCAGTGATGAGCGACAGGTCATCTGCCAGGAACGTCATCAATTCGTTCAAGAGACCCTGAATCTTTGGCACGCGCTCTCGATCCTGGAACGATTGCTGCAGGTTCCGAACCGACATCTCGAAGTTCAAACGCCGCTGATGGTTCACGCCAACTCCAGCGTCCAGGCGGGACCGGGCAATGCCAATCTGTTCATTCAAGACACGTGGGTCCAGCGCCAGGACCAGCACGTCATAGATGTTGAACCGTTTGCCAGTGTGCGCGAGTATGCGAACAAGATCATTGAGATAGGTGGCTTGATGCCCGTGAAAGAAGTCTTCTTTGAGGTCAAAAGATTCGAAGACAAAATTTGCGTGCTCCTGGTACAGATCGTGTTCGCTGAAAAACGGGTTATACCGCGCGGAGGTGTCCGGTTGGGAGGGATCGAGGATGCGCAACTGGTGCATGCGCCCCGCGGCCTCGATCGCGGGAAGAAGGCTGGAAAGAAACTCCTTGTCAGCCTTGCCATCAAAAATCAACATGGGAATCCGGTGCGGATCATGTGGCGGCCCGACAACCCGAAATACATCCTGAGTAATGATGTTTTTGAGCAACGTCGTCTTGCCCGAGCCGGTAGCTCCGAACACGATCGACTGCATCACCCGGGCTCGATCGGACCAGAACCAGGGCTCACCGTGAACGTTGTAACCGAGCACGATCGAACTCTGGTCGTGTGCGGCTCGAACCGCTTTGCGATCTTTGGCGTGACTAATAAATAAAGGAGGATGCGGCCAGTTTGCTTCGCGCCGGCGACGCAGCGTAACGACATACCATCCGAGAGAAGCGGCAGCGATTACGCCGTAAAGAGCGTACAAAGAAAGCTCAATGAGCTGAGCAGAGCGGATGTGGAAACGCGTCGCAAGGATGTAGTAGCCAACCGCAAGCCCGATCATGATAACGATGGAGAGAGCAAAGGCAAGACTCTCTTCCTGCCCGTAGTGATAAGCACGGCGTCCGAGGCGATACTCGTTGGCGTACGTCATAACTGAACCAAACTGAAGAACAGGAACGTCCCTCCCGCCAGTAGCGCCATCACCGCGAGCAAGACCAGGATAGGATTGATGCGGAGACTTCCCGTGTTTGTTTGAGGCTTCAGCGGATCTTCCACCCAGCGTCTCCATGTATGTGAGGGCCGCTCCTCTCTATCCTTTGCGTGGTACCTCTCGAGTCGCATCAATAGCGCGGTAATGTGTTCTCGGTTCATGGCTACAGCACAAACGTAACTTTCACTCCGTCGCCGAACACCAATTCCACAACGGCTGGGGACTTCAGATCCTGTCGAATGGGAACCACCCCCTGCGTTGTCTCACCCGGATGAAGATTCTCGGACTCGGCCTGGGCGTGAATGACAGGCAGCGATAACTCACGTGTATCGCCGAGTGCTTCGAGTGTCGCTCGGTCCAGCTGAGTGTGGGCCAGGCGCGTAAGCGGAATGGCGGAGTCATCCGTCCTTAATTCGAACGCTTCTGGCGCATTCACGCGGTATGAGAGCCCGCTGTTGTTTTCGATGGTGTAATGGATGTACACAGTGGTCCGAGTGCGGAACACCTGCGCTACACGCACGTTGATCTGACCCTTCACTTTGCGCACATTTTTCTGCTTGATCTCCTCAGCTCCTAGGAGCGCGCGCGTTAGCATCACGTCGGCGAACTGGTCGGCGTCGGTGTCGATAACTGGTTTTGCGGGCGGAGGAGCCGGTTGGGCACTATCAATCGCAAAGTTCATGTCTTTCACCTCATGGGTGATTTCGAGTTCGTACGCGAAGCGCCGGGAAGCTGTCCACACGAAAAGATCGGTTGCCGCTCCCGATTTGATGGGCTTGATGAAGACCTTGTTTGACTCTCGCTCAATCTGAAAATCCGAACTGCCCGCCGCAGCCATGGTGACCGGCTCATGAAATTCAAGAACCGTCAGATGGTTCAGAGCGGTTTCCACTCGAAGAACTGCATTCGGGCTGGGAGTGTCTGTTTCCTGACACAGAGCCAAGGCGCAGAGCGCAACGAAAAAGAAGAGGACCAGCGAAACCAAGCGTCTCATGATTCCTTCTTAGGCTCTGAGCGGAATCCGGGGGGATTCCGCTCAGAACAGTTGGCACCTCACATCACCCAGGGCGCATCGCTTGCTTCTGCGTCGCTGAAAGCGGCAGGATTGAATTCCACCGCATCGTCCGGAATGGAGACCGACAGGGCGCTGTCGGCCTCCAGATCGCCAGCTTCGAGTTCACGCGACGCCTGGGTCGGTTCGGTTTTTACGTCATCGAGGAGGATCTTCCCATCCGCGTACTTGAATAGGAACGTGTGTTTCTCTCCTCCGCCTTTAAGCGAATCAACCAGGAAGGTTCGGCCTGACGAGTCCGTGCGGACGAGCCCTTCGTAGAGCCTGGGAATGTGCACGCGAACCGGCTTGCCTCCGGTGCGCTCCGCAAGTTTCAGGATCAGTTCCTGCGGAAAAGCAAGGAAGAGAATCGAGCCGCTGGAACGCTGTCCCGTACATACAATCCGGTTCAACGCCTGCAGCCAGCCCATGCGGTTCTCCGCCTTGTTCTGCGCCCAGATACGAATGAAAGCCAGAATTGCCTTCATCTCATACCTGCCCCTCTCTTCATCCGCGCGGCATGCGCCGTAAGCCTGGTTCAGCGCAAACAGCTTCTGCCGCCGCAGTTCCTTGTCAGAGCTCTGCCGTACGGTGTCCCCTTCGGCCTTAGCCTTCTCCAGCTGCTCTTTCAGTTGCTCTCTTCTCTCTGCGATCTTGCCGACCATCGCGGCGTATACCCGGTTGACGAAACGGCAATCGGCCAGCATCTCGCGGGTGACCTGTTCGCCCACCACGAGCGCCTTGAATGCCTCAATCGGGGCCTTGTTGATCAGCAGATCTTCAATCTGCTTGCGGACATGGTTGTAGAGATGGCCGACACGATCTGTGCCTTCCACCTCCAGATGCAGGGGTAAATCAGAGACCCGGCGCTCGTTCTTGCAACGAAGCCAAGGTGCCTGACGTACCTGCTGGCGGATTTCGGCGACTAGCTTGAGATCTGGCTGGACCTGCCACTTGAGGCTGTCGAGCGCCTTCTGGAGTTCCAAAGCCAAGTCTCCAGCGAGCTCTTCGTGACCCGCCGCGCGGCAAGATGTCATCAGATCGGTGATCGAGCCGATGTGATTTCCTCTGGCCTTCATGGCTACGTGCTCCAGATTGAACCAGGGATCGCGAGCCTTGTTGGCCTTGTTCTTCCCCTGTTGCTGCCCGAACCCGCGTGAAAACCGGTCTTTTACAAACCGCGGGAACCGGTCTTCTTCGACCACGCAAACCCAGTCGAAATCAAAGTCACCGCCGTTCTTCTTTGCCGTTTCCGAGTGGAGGACATAACTGCCCTCCAGCCGAAGTTGCTGCTGAGCTAGATCACAAAGTTCTGAAGCCCTCAGCGCGCAGTTTTTCCGGCAAAGATCACTGTTGAGTTGGGCTGCGATCTCATCTTCCGAGAGATTTTCAAACGGCAAGAGATCGTCGACCATGCGTATCGGATAGCGGACACACAGGCCTCGCTTCGAAGCGAGCGATACGATGGCTTTGTCCTCGGAAATCCAATCGGAGCCCGAGAACACTTGGCCTTCTTTCAGGAAGAGGTAACCGTCGTCCATCAGAGCAAATGCCGGAAGACGGAAGCCTCCACCGGTCGCTGCCTTGAATGCCCAGCGCGCCAGCAGTTTGTTGAGTTGATTGTTAACGTAAGGATGACGGACGATTTCGCCGCTGGCGTCGGCCAAAAGCAGCCCTTCAACGACCCGGAATTCTTCGTTGTCCGGCTCCACGCCATCCGGCAGAGACTTGTCGGGATGGTGGCCGAGGATTTCGAGTAAATCCTCGTAGCGGCCTTCGCCTACCGCCTCACTCAGCTTGGCCACTTGCTTCATGGCCTGTGGTAAAATTTCGAGCTGAATTGAGTCTTCAGGAGCATGCTCTACCAGCGTGTAACTGGACTCAAACTCGAGCTGGCGGGAGAATTCGCGGACACCTGTCACGGTCAAGCCGCGAAATCTTCTGCCCGGCCCGAAGATCGAATACATTACCGCCGGTATCTTCAGCCCTGGTTTAACCGCGCTTTCCGGCACTACAAAGTCCACCTCCAGCGCGTCGGCAACATCGTCCTCCATGACTTTGAATGCGCCTTTTGCCTGCGTATCGGCAAAGGCCATGCGGAACTGATAGAAGCGTCGTTCGGGGAGACGTTTCCCGGCAATTTCCCGTTTCGCTTCTTCGAGAAGGACTGAACGCTGATTCTCGTCCAAATCTTCGTCGCGTGCGCCGGCATGGCGCTCACGACGAAGCCGTTCGATCTGGTGCGAGAGAATTTCGTCGTCATGCTTTTGTTGGAGCCGTCGAAACGTTGATCGCCTGATCCAGCCCCGGCAATCATTCGTTCCAAGCTTCCTGTCGGGCACGACGAGCACACGGGAATCGGGTTCCGCCATCATCACCTTGCAAGGCGAGACGAGGATCCCGAAGTACACAATTGCCGCCTGCGGCCAGTGTTGAAACCGCTCGGCAATTGCCCGGCTGTGCTCTTGGTCCACAAAGTAGAACTTGCCTTTCTTCGCGGAGCCGCTGGCGCCGACTAATTTGTAGTGAGTCCCGTTCCAGACGAGGCGTGCCAGAGCATTCTCGACTTGAGCTTCTTCATAATCGTCAAGAGGCTCGGTGGGCACGGATACGCTCGCCACCTTGATTCCGGGATAGAGCACGCTGAGCAGCGTATTCTTGAGTGGCTCAAGATCGTGCAACCGCGGCGCAACTCGCCCGTTGCGGTCGATCTCAAGATTCTGGAGTCGGTCGGCCGGGATTCTGTAATTATTCGTCGTCGTATTCTTCGTCATTTTTGTTCTCCTTAACTGTTTGTTTGTCCTGGGAAACCAGGATCGAGTTAAGGAGTCTGCGTGACCGCAAGCTTCCGTACTCTCGCCTGGCCTCCGTTTGGGTTTACTGGGCCAGGCTTCAAGTACAAGAAGCGCCGGTCAGCACATTTCCCCGTATTAAGCCGCGGGGCGCTCAAAGGACCAAATCACCTTCTTTGGTCACCTGAGAACTGCTCGTGCTGATCTCGTTCGAACTGGATTTAAGTCGTCTTCGTGGCTACCGCCTGCTTCACGATCACAGGATTTCCGCCGTTCACCTCCGGAACCGCTTTCCAGGCCGTCACCGCATAAAACGGCTGGCCGCTCCTGAATGCTTCAATCAGCGCCTCCCCCTCGCTGGCTACTTCCTGCCCGAGTTCCGGCTTTGCCGGAGACGATCCGGGCTTGATCAGAAAATAGCGAAGGCTCGCGTCATTGCCGTTGCGTCGCCTCCTTGGCCTACTCACGCCCTCGATTCCAGCGGCTGTCCGCTCTATCGCTTCCGTTGTCCCTTTGCCGTCCATGTTTGAAGCTCCCTTTCCGCGCGATTTATCTCAGGCCCAGGTTGGCCTGCTGAAGCACCCAATCGCGCTTCTCGCCTTCAATTTCGCGCTCCCAATACTCCCCGATCAGCAAACCGCTGGGGTTTTCTTCGGACCGCCTTTCGACCAGCAGCCTGACGTGAAACTCACTGACCACCTTGTCGATGGTTTCGTTGTGTTCGTGAATGTGGTGGACCTCTTTGACTCCGAACGCCGTGTACGTTAGCGGGTCGTCTTTGGCGGCTTCGAGTGAGCGCAGTTGGAATTCGCAGGTCGTCTGATCGTCTTCGATCTTTCCAATGAAGTCATCCTTCTGCATGCCCGCGTAAGCTGTGCGCCTGAGGTTAGCGGTCATCATGTTCAGGCTGTCGGCCCAGTTCCGGCTGACATTCGTGGGAGAGAAGTTCAAATAGCGTTCGAGAAACAACCGCACGAATGCCCGCTTCTCGAACTCCGTTGGTTCCGACCCTGGGCCTTGTGTGACGGCGACGGTCGGTTTCCTTCCGCTTATGATCGTCGCCAACCCCTTCTCATCCACGCGGATTACCGTGGGAGGTTGCACTCGGACGTAAACGGCGAAAGCCAGGGCCAACAGTGCCAATGGAATGCATAGCAAGGCCAGAACCATCGCACGGTTCGCGTACGCACGAAGCGCCCCATCATGCTCGTAGTAGCGGCTGTACCGGAGCTTTTCCGGTGCATGGCTTTCTTCAGCCGGTTTTTTCCTTTTCAACCACATACTCAACATCCCTTAAGCGTTGGAGCCGCCAATCAATGACGCCGGCCGAACAAACGGGCAAAAAACCTTCCGACGTAAAAGAAGATCAATGTCGTAATGCTGTACGGCCGAAACTTCGTGTTCTGCGGCTCCCAAATCGGTCCCTGCCTCCACATGGTTGCCTCCTCGGCCAGAGCTAGTTGTTCTCAGCATTGTTTCTGCCAGCCACTCTTCCAATTGACCTCCCGACGTTGTAGCTGATCAGTTGGGCCACCGAATGTGGGCGATAGCTGCTCCCATGTCCGCCCCGGCTGCCCGCCACTGCAACAGCAAGGTCTCGGTTTCCGCCCCCATCATTGTTGTTGCTCAGAGTGGGCGACGGACTTCGACCACTGTTCATCGCGCTCGCCACTCCCGACCGAATGAAATCGGGCATCGAGGGTGCGGGCGGCGCTGTGGAAGATGTCAGGACTGTCGAAGTCGACGAAACACCTACCCCGCCTGATGCCGCAGCGCCAGCTGCTGCCGGACTCGCCCCGGCCGCGAATCCGCTGATTCCAGCTAACGCCGCGCCTGTTGCAACTGCACCCGCACGCACGAGCGCAAATGTGGTCGAGCCCACGTCCCCGGCAATGACTCTCTTCGCGATCAACGGGATCAGGGCAATGGCCAGGGCATAAAAGATACTGACCAGTCCAAGCATCACCGAATCACCTGTTCCCTTGAGAAAGCCAAGGAACCCGTTGCCCAGCACGTTGTTGACTTGGTTGACCTGGATCGCAGTTATGAGTGCGCCGAACACGGCATACAGAACACCCCAGGCGTTCCAGATCATTAAGTTGATGGCATACGACTTACCCAACTGTCCCACCCCTGAAATAGGAATGAGAGCCAGGACCAAAGGCCCGATTACATAGAGAACCGCGCCAAGCAGCGTGTAGAAGAAACAGAACACGATCATGGCCAGGGCATAAAGCAGATAAGCGACCACGAGCAGCACAACTGTGATCGTGCTTGCCGCATCGCCCGTGATCAGATCCGTGAGGGTCAGCGATGGGTTGTTGGTAAACTGCTGCTGCAGTTGCCCCATCCAGTTTTGGAACATATCCCCAGCACCGGAACTGCTGCCGATCGAATTCGCGACGCTGTTGAACGATCCGTTGACGCTGCGAAACACCGACGCCCAATTGGCAACGATCATGGCCACTACGAGGTACTTCAGTACTGTTACAGCCAGCGCCTGCAGATCGCCTCCGCGAAACGCGGCCTGATAGAGCCCGATGAGAAAACCGATCAGCAGGATGGCAAACGCTAAACTGGTCACGGTCGGAACGATGGCGGTGCCATCGATCCCAGCGAGTGCCGTGTTCAGGAGCTGCTGAAAATAAAACACGGCTATTGAACTCCTTGCTGCAGGACCTGCGTCCCGGCGTTGTGAAGGTTCAAAGTATGAGAGGCGCTGAACTTGAACTGGTCACTCTGGTTAGCCAATTCGATTGAGCGCACGCGCACAAGCTCAGCCATTGCCGACTGGGTGTAAGCGTTGGCTCGCACCAGCCATGCCGCGGTCTCCGATTCGAGAATGGTGGCGGTACCGGGCGCGGCGTTTTGCAACTGCTGATTGATTTGTTCTGCTGCTTGAAGCTCAAGATCGGCGAGAGCGTCGATTTCAACCGCCTTCTTCATGGCGGCTTGGGCTTCCGCATCTGTCATGTCAACCAGATTCCGGACTGCCGCGGGCGCATTTGAAGGCGGCATTACCGTACCGTACAAGGCGGAGTAGCTTGTCGCGATCTGCGGTACAGCGCTTGGATTCCGCGAGAGCAGGCTGTGTTCCAGCATTTGCGGAACCGGCAGAGTCGCGCTGGCAACTGGTGTCTGAAAAAGCTGACGCATTTGAACAAACGTTCCCTCGAATTGAAATGCCATGTTTCTGGCTTGGGCAATCGCAGCGAGAGGAAATACCACCTGCTGCTCGAAGCTTGCCGATTGCTGTTGGCTCTTCTGAATGGAACCAAGTGGTGCGGCCACCGCATTCCGGAGCAGGCCGGAGATCGTATTGAGTCCTATCTGCATAATGGCGCAACAAGGATCGAGGCCAAGCTGGCTGCGAGCCTTGCTGGGCAGCAACACAATTACGATAACCAAGCCACAGACTACGGTTACGGCGTTGCGAAAGAACTTCCAAAGACCAAAGAGAGTCGATCTACTCATTTCTCAACTCCTTATGGATGAGCCAGGACTTGCTGAATCTGGTTTTGCAGATTTTGTGTCGCAACCGAGCTCTGCTTCAGCACGGCGTTCTGGTGCGCCAGCTTCGTTGCCTCTTCGCGCAGTTGAGCGGCAAACATTTTTGCAAGCTGTGCCTGGGTCTCAAGGTCAGCGACGCGAGCCTGGGCAGTAATCATGGGTGCTGATCCGGGAGCAGCGCTCATCGCCTGCTGTTCCAGCGAATCAGCGAGAGTCAGCATCCCCTGCGTGTTTTGATCGGAAACCATGGCAGTCTTCAACGAGTCCATGGATATTGCGTCGTCGATGTCCATGAGGTTGCGGTGCAAGGGCTGCGCGATTCCGGCTTGAGCGACAGGCTGGTAAACCTGCATGTAGATTGGCGGAATCTGCGCGATTGTTCCGGCCTGCGCACTTCGGAAAAGGGACTCCAACTGCATGGGGACCGCCAGGGTCGCGCTGTTGTTCTTGATGGCCTCGATCTGGAACATCAAACCCGTGTAGCGTGACCGGGTGGCGGTAATGAATGACCGCGTCTGGTTGATCAGCGCGAGCGGCCAAATGATTCGCTGCCGAAAACTGTTCACCGCCGCATTCACCTTCTGTATTTCGCTCAATGCATCACCAATCGGGCCTTGGAGACTGCTAGTGATGGTATGAAGGAGCAACAGAATGTCTGCGACTCCTTGGGCTCGCGTGTTCGAGGGAATTAAGCACAAGGTGATCACAGCCACGACCAGCCAGTACCTGCTCGGGCTCAATCGGCGTCGAAGGTTGTGAAAGGATTCCTCAGTTTTCGTTTTCATATTCGTGTACCTCTTGCGACTTCTCCCGAAATTTCCTCTGGAAGGGGATCCACATCGGCCAGCCCTGCCGGAAATCGTTCCGCCAGTTCCAGGTAGCGTTCCATCAACGGCACATCCTTTCGCCGCTCCAACCACCAGGAGCGATATACTCGCTCCCGCGCATAGGTCGTCATGATCCAGTAGTCAAGGGCGGTGGGCGACATGCGGATCGTATGGGTGGTGTCAGCCTTTTCTCCGATCACTATGAGCGCATCAGAGCGCTTGCCCTTCACCGGAGCGCTGAAGTGCTTAATCTGGTTCAGGGCCGTTTCGTTCAGATGAAGGTGTTCTCGCAGAGCGGTCACATCCCCGGGTTGCTGGCCAATGATCTTGGTCGTCGCATTCTTCACAATCCCCGCTCCGTGAACTCTGGGATTCAATTCCGTTCCAACAAAATCCTCCGCCGTCTGGCTCATTCCCCATACACTCGCATTGCGTTTGCGGGCTGTGCGAAACAGTTGGACAACTTCAGGGGCCAGGACAGGAGAATCGAGCAGGAACCAACATTCATCGAGAACCGTGATACTGCGACGGCCGGCCTTTCCGGAAGCACGCTGCGAGGTGGCGTGTGCAATCAGGAGACTCATTGCGGTTTCGAGCCGCCGATCATCGCTTAATTGCTCTACGTTGAAAAACAACCAGGGGTTATCGAGTGAAATTGTCGTGGGACGATCAAAGAGCTTCGCGTAGACGCCCTTTTCGCCGCACCAACTGCGCAGTTTGATGGCGGCCAGGTGAGCTTCATCCATAACGCGCTGGTTTTTTTCCTCATCGCGCCACTGCGCCAGTTCGTCGCGTAAATCGGAGAACGTCGGAATTGGACACGAGGGCCGGATCGCCGCACGCTTGTACGTCCGGAGGATCGCCTCAGTGATCAGGTTGTCGAGGAGTTCGGTGTCCTCGGCGCCACCTTCACCCAGCATGTGCCGGGTGAGATTCTTCAGGAAAGCCACCCGGTCTTTGGTCGGCTCTCTTTGACCTTCCGGCAAATCCCAAGGATTGATCGTCTGGTCGGTATCGAGCGACATTGTGATCATTCGCCCACCCATCAACTCAACCAAGGGCCGGTACGAATCCCCACGTTCGATGATGGAGATGAGGGGGTTGTCCCTGGCCGCCATCAGCAGAAACTGCTGGACCATGACGGTCTTTCCCCCGCCGGTTTTAGCCATCACCAGCATGTTGGCATCGCTCAACCCGGGGTCGAACGGCGAAAACGGAATGAGCTGGCGGTAGGGAGTCTCAAGAAGGAACAGTGGCGACCGCGGTGTTCCGCGCCACGGCGTCTCTATGGGCAAGAGATCGGCAGCGTTCGAGGTAAGCAAGTCCTGATCTCGCTTGTCGGGTTCCCCCATTGCAGGAAGTGAACTGAAGAATAGTCTCCTTTTCGCCAGAGTTTCGGGGACGGCCTTTGCGCCGTTCATACGCGCGATTGCGTAAAGGAGTTGCTGACGCTGGTTGTCGATCGTGCGCTCGGCCTCCTCTAGCTCTGCGGTCGTGACCGCCCGTCGCGAGGTCCGCGCTCCGATAACCAGGCTCAGCTTTGCCGTCTTCACCGAGCTCGAGATGATGTCCTGCTGGACCCTGACGAGTTGAGTTTCGGCAACCTGGGCTTCGACGTTGATTCGAAAGCCGCCATTGGAGTCGCGTTGCACGGCCTGCATCTTGCGCAGCCGGCTCTTGTAGCCTTTGAGTACCTTTGCCTGGTCAGGAATCATGATCTGCACATTGACAATGATTGGAAAATCCAGGCCGACCAGTTCCCGCAAGATTCCAGGAAAAGTCGCGTCTGGCAACTCTTTCAGACTTGCGAAGGAGTAAAGAATGCCGTCGATGTTCAGATAAGAATCGGTCTCGTCCGTAATGCTTACGTCGACCAGTTGCTCGCGCGCGCTCTTATATTCGAGTTGCTCTTCACCCCGACGATAGGGCCGTTGATTCGCGGAAATAGGATTCAGCGCTCGCTTCGTCTCTAGAAACAACTCATCGTCGGTGATCCGCCGGGCTCCGAGATCCGCTGCATCGAGTGCCGTCTCTACTCCCCGGAGCAGGCTTTCAAACTCTGTCACCAACTGGTCGTGCTCATGTGCACTCCGTTGAATGCAGTTGCGCGCCGACAAACTGAAAGCATTTCCTGTTGGTTTGAGTGTCTTGCCTGTAAGGCGATGATGAAGAAAGGGGTCCCAGATGAAATAAACATGCAGCAGAGTCCGCATGTAGCAACCCGTGAGCTCTCGGTTCTTCCAGCGCTCCACACGGAGCTGATCGAGAGTAGCGACTTCCTCGCGATCCGACCGCTGGCCCGCGACGTACTGTTCAAGCAGGTTTCCGAGATCCTCTACGGTCTCGTAGCGGACTTGCACCCTCATGCTCTGCTCAGGCAGGGAACGGAGCAGTGCTTCGAGCATCAGCTTGCCGCGGTCTCGGCCTTCGTCGCTCGCAAAATAAGAAGCGAGCCCCTTCAGCTCGTAACCCGCGACAAATGCGCCATTGGTACGAACTACAACGTTGTCCAGGTAATCGCGGACCGGAAGTTGCTCGCACAGCGCGGGATCGTGCAACTTGCGTTCGTGCTGTTCCACAGTTAGCGGCACTTCATCCCTCCCTCAGATACGGACTCCGGATTTCACGGTCCCGAGCGAGCGCACAATATGTGCGCGGTTTTGCATACCAGAAAGCGAGATCACGTACGTAGCCGCGAGGCTTGCCATACTTGAAGGCCATTAGCACCGGAACCATCAGAAGTGGCACGCCGTACTGCAAGACGAGGTTGGTGGGCATTCCGGCGATCTCGCCACCCACAAAGTGACCAACCACATTCATGACTGCTGCTGCGCCCAAGACAACGAACAGGTCTTCGAATTCAAGCAGCATGAAAGTTACTCGCGTCTGCAAATTGCGATTCACTGGTGTGACTTGCAACGGCATGTGTGAACGCTCCTATCGCACTCCGGCAGTTCCGCGCTGGACCCAGAACTCGCCCAATCGCAATAATCCCGACAATCCAAAACAGCACATCGCAGCGACGAGATTGCGGACCCAGGCTTCGCCGATGGTCATGCGCTCCAGCAGGCCCGAGAAGTGGGCGACGGCGAGCACTACTTGGCCTACGCCATAAAGCGGCAGGAGCACATTGCCAACCCAGTTCACGAGTGTCAGCACCGAGATCCAGTAGCGGTCCGGGTTGTTCCAGGCCGCTTGATTGCTGAACGACTCCATCACACGCAGCAACCCGGAGCACATCAGCGATGCCAGGGCAGCGTGTCCCAGGTGTGAGTAGGGTTGTGCCTTGCTAAAGCGGTAAATCGCGGCAGCGGCGAATAGGCCGGCCATGGTCGGCATGATGACGTTGCCCAGCCAGTTCGTCAGGTTGAGCAAACCGTTCGAAAAGTTCACGGGATCACCTCCAATCCTCATCAGCCGGCCATGGCCTGAACCATCTTCCAAATGCCGGAGACACTCAAGAAGGCCAAACCTGATCCCACCAGCGGCATGAAAGGCCGATGGCGGGCATAGTTGACGATCGCCCCGACGATGGCCAATCCTGCGGCCTCCGGAAGGATCGTTCCCGCGAGGAAGTTCCATGCGGACGTCAACATGTCGGTGGTTGCAAACTCCGAGCCGCTATTCCAGCTCTGCATGAGCTGCACCATTCCAGATACGGACAGTAGAAAAATTCCGGCGATGATGGATGGGAGCGGACTGTGACCTTCGGCCGCGTCCAGTGCAGCTTTCAATACGCAGAAAGCGGCCAGGATCGGAATCAACCTGGCAACGACAATATTGGAGATGAAGCCGGTAAGACTGGTTTCGAGACTGGCTACCCACGGGCTCCCGATGCCTCCACTCTGCGCCGGCATTGAGATCCCTTGCGCTGCAAACCAGGACAAAAACTGGGGGAGCGTCAACAGAATCACCGACCACAGCGCCCACCTCTGGAATTTGCCGCCGGACTGGAAGTTCACGCCACCTTCTTGCCGCAATGCGATTCCCGCCAGCATCATCGTGCAAATCGCCGCCGGCACTGCCATGTCGAACAGCAACTTCATGAGATCGGCGATGATTTGCGGTAGCGTCATGGGCTCGGAATCCGCGGTAGACGGGCCTCACTGCACTCCAGCCGTACCATTTGCAATCCAGAACTCGATCAGGCGTGTCAGACCCGAGATGACCAATAGTCCTCCAGCGGTGATTGCCCAGCGTGCTACGCCGCGGCCCTGCGAATAGGCGACGACTGCCATGACCACAGCCAGCGCCGCACCGACCGGAGAGATCACGTTGCCGACCCAGTTGACCAAATTGAGTACGGTCCCCTCGGGTTGGGCTGCGGTTTGCCCCTGCACGGCCTGGCCTGTTGCGGGCTGCTGCCCGAGGTTCTGGGCGTAGGTCAAAAGCGGAAATAGCTGAAGCGAGACTACGGTCAAAAGAACAGCAAGCGCAAAATGATGTCGCGTGTTTCCAAACCCAGACAATCTCATATGCTCCTCTCCCGCGACTGCGTTGACTTCACGCTTCCGCGTCGCAGGCGAGAACATAAGAGCGTTTCCAATTTCGATCAAACTGTGAACACTCGGCCAAGCACCTTCAGGCGACTTTCGGATCGCTCCGATCGAGAGAATCAGGCCAGTATCCAGTGACCGAGCTTATCTCTGACAGATTTCACAGACGAGGCATGCATTGAAGTGGGCGGGATAGAGGATGAGGGGACAAGTTATGCCATGAACAGATGTTTTAGTTTGGTGCATCTCACAAGACGTTCAAGTCTGAACGACATGTGTCAGGCGCGAACTCACCAACTTCTGTGTTGCCGACAACAAGGCTAGCGACTATACGGACAAGAGGTTTTGTCTTACCATGGCGCGATCAGAGAAAGCTCATGTTCGTCGGACACTTTGCCATCGGTTTCGGAGCTAAACGCTGGGCGCCAAAAACTTCCGTCGGCACCCTCATGATAGCGGCTCTGTTCGCCGATCTGTTGGTCTTCGCGTTCGTCGCCCTCGGCATTGAGCACATCAGCATTCGACCCGGTATCACCCGTGTCAACGCGCTGAACCTCTATGATTTTGCCTGGAGCCACAGCCTGGTGATGGACGTTGTTTGGGGCGCATTCATCGCAGCTGCTTATTTTCTAACTCGCTGCTACGGGCGCGGCGCCTGGGTCCTGTTCGCAGCTGTACTGAGCCATTGGGTCCTCGATTGGGCCAGCCACAGGCCAGACATGCCTCTGGCACCCGGCTTTCATCGTTACTACGGTCTCGGCCTCTACAACTCACCACTGGGGTTACTGATCGTCGAAGGCGGACTTTGGGTGATCGGGATCATTCTGTATCTGCGCGCCACGCACACGCGCCGCCTTGCTGGTCATCTCGTACTCTGGATATTCATTGTAGTGTTCACCGCGCGCTTTGGTTACTCAGCTTCAACGGCGCCCCACCACCAAGCGTCCACGCTCTCGTGACGATCGATCTCATCCTCTTCCCGATCGTATTCGGTTGGGCATATTGGATCGATCGTCTGCGTCAGCCGAACGACACCCCCGCGCACGCATAATAGCCCATGCGGAAATTAGCTCTAGGTCTTCTGCTCCGTCAGCAAAGAAACGGCCTTTGGGGACGATACCGACCCAGCCAACTGGTAAGTGTTGCTGGCAATACGGAGCCTAGGAACCACTACTGCAGCGACTGGTTACTTGCAGTCGATTGGTTTAACTCCTGCTGCAGCTGAAGCAACTGGCGTAGTTGGTCGATGTTCGCCGTACTGGCAGCCGGCAGGCTTCGCGCACCTGGTGTGGGCGGCTGATTGGAGTTAGGCGCCTGCTGAAGCGTCACGTATATTGGCATCCCGGCTGACACCGTCACCACGATCTGTTGGTTCACCGCCAATCGAGAAACCTCTTCGTCTCCGGTCTCGCCGATGTTGCTGGCGACGCGCTCTCGTATCAGATCTGACTCGCTGAGTGGCTGGTTCAGACTGCCTTGGCCCAGGAACAGGGAGCCCGCCTGACCGATTCCTGATAGGGACCGCACGAGGACGTTCTTTCCTGTGTTCTTGCCTTCAACTTTCCCTTTTAGCGGCCGAAGGTCCAAACCGGTCGCAGCAGCCTCGATCGGAACGGATGCCCCATCCGGCATCAGTAGAGAATCAAATTCGAGGTCAACATATCCAGAACGGTTTGCCTGCCTGATGTGGCCAACTGCTTTTGATCCAGCGGGAACGATAATTTCTCCGCCTTGCTCATAGTTGTACTCGATCACCGCCAGGACTGGTGCCCGAACCGCGGTGCTCGCCGCGGATTCCAGGCGGGCCCGCAGACGCGTGCCGGTCGCCAAACCCAAGCTCAGCTGAGGTGCTATCTCGTTGACAGTCTGAGGACCGGTAGAACTGGTCGAAGCCTTGCGGACATAGACCAACGACGGCTTTTCCATAGCCTCTCGTTCTGCTTTACTCACGTCGGATGTGTCGGCTGTCACGCCTGACTCGTAGGGTGGCGCTTGCCACTTGTCTCCAAATGGCGGAATTGAACCCAGTGTTGCAGTCCCGTTTGCCGATGCAGGTTGAGAAGCATTCGTTCCCGAATGGGTTACGGTTCGCTGGAGGTCGCGTTCGTTCACGAATCCCTGACGGGTTTCCTTGGCTGCTGGACGCCCTGAATCAGTAATGGGGAATAGGCTTTTCTCCTCACTCTCGCCGCTGATCGCTGTAGTCGGGTTGTCGTTGGTCGCTGCACGCGGACTCTTCGCCTCTCGCGGCCCACTTCGATGTGGCATCGATACGGCAACGAAGATCAGCAGCGCTATCACAATCGCCCCCGCGGCTACAATCACGAATCGGTTCTGTTGGATTTGCTGCCTCGCTCTTTGCCTGGCTCTGGTGGCAAGCTCGGGCGAACACTCTGGTGGCAGTGGTGAGACAGGCACTCTCTTCAGGACTTCCGCTTCCTCAAGCTCCACCAATCCGGCGTTGCCGTTGCCATTCTGCCCGTTTGGTCGGGTCACTTTGCACCTCCCCCCATCACAGCCACAAAGGCAATCGGCGCCAGGACCGGACGGTCCAGTTCTTCGGCTTGTGCAACGGCCAGCAGCAGGCGTTCACTCGATTCCTTGAAGCTGGGTCGTTCGAAAACAACTACTCCATCCGCCCTGGCGCCCGCCACGAGCGTTCGCGTGGTTAACGAATAATCCTTGACAGCGACAGGCTCCGCTTTGATTTCTTTTCGGTGCTTATCTTTCGAGGTCCCGGCAAGCTGTATTTGCGGCGGGAGCAGTTCGATGGTCTGTGCAGAAGCGTTCAGAACGGCGAATGGTACGGCCGTCTCTCGTCCTCTTTCGGTCGGCTGTCCTACTGCAACGCGCAGCAGTTTTCCTTGCCAACGCGGATTTTCAAGCCGCGCCGGTCTCACCAACTGCGGTTCCTGACCGCTGGCCGTTTTCTCCGAGGTGCTGATCGACGACGAGCCTTCTTGTGCGATATTCCTCGTGTCACCTACGACAAAGGCCGAATGAGCGGAAGTGATCAGAAAACTGCGTGGGCGCTCGCAGTTCAGAACGTAATCGACGACATCGCTCGGGTCGGCCCTTGCCCGGCTTACCAAGCTGAGTGAAATTTCCCGACCTCCTTTTGTCGTAATCAACGCGTTGGTTTGGGCTGGTTTGCCAGTCGTCGCCTTGAAGAACACCAGTTGCGGTTCCGCCTCGGAATGTTCCGCCTTGAACGAACCCGGATCGCCGAGAACAACTGAACTCACCTCCTCTAGCACGCGCACGGAGCTAACATAACCAGGGCGAACATGCAAAACCAAGACCTGTTCCGGGTCAGCAATCAAGCTCACGATTCGCGCTTGCGGCAGCTCGCTTTGCGCCAACAAAAGATGGGGGGTCAAGAAACAGGTCGTTATCAGATGCACCAAACTCAAACATTTGTTCATCGCACATCCCCTTCCCCCGAGATGAGTTTGCCCGACGGTTCATTCCGGGATTCACGAAGATAAGCTGTTCTAATTCTTGAGACATACGCGAGGACATCGGGATTTCGGTAAGCAAGTCCTCTCTGGATGATTTTGTCTTCCCCGACGTAATAAGCGGCCGCTACAAGCCGAAGGTCGTTGTGAAAAAGTCGCATGAGCCAAGCTAGATAGCGCACGCCTCCCGACACGTTTCGACTGGGATTGCAACGATCGTTAACGCCCAGCCGCTGAGCAGTTATGGGCATCAACTGCATGAGTCCGACAGCCCCCTTCGGAGAGATCGTGCATACGTGCCAATTCGATTCGCGTTCCACAATGGCGCGAGCCAACGCAACGGGCACTCGATAGTGTTCCGAGTAGGCCGCGACGTAGTATTCCGCCTCCATCCGTGATGGTTGAGTGTGAGCCTGCGCCCCGCAAGCAATCGCGCCAAGCATTTGCACCGCAATCAGTATTGATTTCATGCTGCGTTCGCTCGCAAGGCCTCTCGACAATACTGCTGCGCGTCGAAAATCAGACTGGCAAAGCCGTCGCGCAAAAGCAGCTTGCGCCGGTCGGCCTCGGTTTTCGCCAGGAGAGGCAGAAGAGTGTCTCTCATCTCCGCCGTGATTTGTTCGGTTCCCATAAGCTTGAGTGCTTGTGCAAGATCGAGAATTTCGGAAACAGAAGGCGGCTTCTCCAGGCTCCAGCCCCGCATGGCTTTGGCGATCGCAGCCATGCCGGCATGGAATTCGCGGCTGGAGTCTGGTGTTCTGAGTGCGACAATTTCTGCTTCCCGTTCAGCAGTCGGGTGTTCAACCCGAAGGTAGAAGCTTCGTCGGCGCAGTGGATCGCCGATGCGCCTTTCTTCGTTCGATGTGAGGACAACGAAGGGAATGCTCTTGGCGTGGATTGTGCCGAGCTTTGGAATGGTGAGCGTCCAAACACTTAGGAGTTCCAACAACATCGCTTCAAACGCATGGTCTACTTTGTCCAGTTCATCGATCAAGAGAACGCACGGCTTCTCGTATTCGAGAGCGCTCAGCAAAGGACCAGCACTGAAGAATTGTCGGCCGTGTAATGCAGCCTGCAAGGACTCCCAATCAACACCGTTAGATTTAGCCTTCAGCTCCACGGAAAGCCTCTGCAGCGGTTCATCGAATTTCCCGATGGCTTTCTCTTCGTTGATACCCTCGTAGCACTGCAAGCGCTCAACGGTCGTATGTGCCGCCTCAGCCACCGCATATGCGAGTTGCGTTTTTCCACTGCCCGCCGGGCCTTCGAGCAAAACCGGTTTGTGCAGCTTGGTCGCCAAGTAGACGGTCGTTGTTGCGATCGAATCAGCGATATAGCCGGTTGCGTGAAGGCCCGCGACAACATCTTCCAGCGATACGAACATTTCGGACTCCCTCAGTGGGCTGCTACAACTGCGAAAGCTTCGTGAACGTAATCCGCTCTCGGATTTCGGTCAAATCGGGTCCGGATTCCCGCAAACGATCATTGCGAACGATCCGCGAATGGCCTTGACCGAATTCCACGATGGCCCTACAAGCAGTGCCATCGGAGGCCAGCCGTGGCGGTGATCAACATACGAAACGAGCAGAGACGATTCCTGGGCACAAAGGCAGCTGCCGCGTATTCGGGAATTCCAGCCGGAACCCTGCGAGCCTGGAGATGTCAGGGCATCGGTCCGAAGTTCTACAAACCCCGTGGGCGCGCGCTGTATGATATTGCCGATCTGGATGAGTTCATCCAGTCGGGCATCCATGCTTCCTCTGTGCGCGCAAGCAGGGAGGAACGGAATGTCTATCTACCTGCGGGGTGAGGTCTGGTACTACCTCTTCTACGTCAATGGAAGACGGTACCGTGGCAGCACCAAAACCAATAACGAGAAAGAAGCGCAACGGGTCGAAGCCAGAAAGCGAGTTGCCGCCGAACAAGGAGAATCGTTGCGGCCGAAGCGAATTCCTCAGGTGAGGGAGTTCGTCAAGCCCTTCGAGGAATGGCTCGACAAGACCACACTAGCTGCTAACACCAAAAATGATTACCGGAATGGCCGACGTCTGATTCTGAAGACTCCCCTTTCTGGGATGCGGATGGATCTGATTACGGCCGATGACGTCGAAACCATGAACTTTCACGAATCGCCCCACAGCCGGAACTGCGCCATTCGGACGCTGCGCCGCATGTTGGGCAAAGCTCGTGACTGGAAACTGCTTCGCGAGGTGCCAAGGGTCAAGACCGTGAAAGTCTTTCCCAGGGACCGCATGATCTCGGTCGAAGACGAGAAGCGGCTCCTGGCGGCCGCGAAGCGGCCATTGCAGGATGTGCTGACGATCATGCTGGATTCAGGAATGAGGAATGGGGAAGTCATCCGGATGCGCTGGGAGAATATCGATTGGGACGGCGCGTCCTATTTCAACCCCAAGGGCAAAACGCGCAAGGCTCGGCGGCACGTGCCGTTGAGTGAGCGGGTCATCGCCCTGCTCAGAAACATCCAGCAGGAGCAATCGAAAGAACAGTCCAAGCAGCAGTCAAAGCCACGCGAAGGGTGGATCTTTCCATCGAAGAAGGCTCCGTCCGGACACATCGGACTGAGCGGTCTTGAGCACAAGTTCAGGAAGCTTGCTCGTGCGCTTGAGATTCCCGATGCGCTCAAGCTCTATTGTGCGCGGCACACGTTCGGCACGGTGGCTATGGCGGAGACGAGAGATCCGGGATTGGTCAGAGAAGTGATGGGGCATGAAAGCCTCACCACCACGCTGGGCTATCTGCACCCGGAGACGGCGGCGATCAAGGCCATCATCGATCGTCGCAATCAACAGAAACTCAAAGACACCGCGGTCCAAGAAGCGGGTCGCGAGCCACGGATCGAGGAGAAATACGTGATGTAAAAATCAGTTGCACAGCCACAAAAACAGCCACAGCAACTGATTTTGTGGACAGCGGCCTCTCGAAGTGGTTGAAAAGATGGTGAGCGCGGAAGGAATCGAACCTTCAACCTACTGATTAAGAGTCAGTTGCTCTGCCAATTGAGCTACGCGCCCACGGGTGGGATCTGCCGGCAGGACGAAAGAAAAATTATAGCATTCAGATGCTTGTCCCGCCGACTTGAGTTCTCTTTCTCTAGCCCAGTGAATCACTGCGCGACGGAATCAAGACTCCATGGGTGTCTTCAACATTATTGGCAGAATCATTTCCAAGCCAGCACTTTGAATCCAAAGCAGAATGGCCTCGTCACGGAAAGCAGCCAGCACGTCCCCTTCCGGCTACCCATTTTTTCTCCACACGAAGGTGACACCGGACCGGTGTCCAACTATCAACTGGGACTTCCCCGCTGGCCCATCTATACTCATTCCACAATTCCCTGACGTAGGTCTGCAATCTTCCGGAGGCTACCAATGCTGTGGAAACTTTTTGTTCCATGCGTGCTGCTGGTTTGTGCGATCGGCGTCGTTGGCCAGAACACTCCACCCGCAGCTTCGAATCCTTCGCCGGCGCATCCGGGAAACGTCGGTCCGTGTTTTCAGAAGGTGGGGGTCGATCGATCCGTGATGGAGCAACTGTTCTCCATTCAGCGCGAGTCGCACTCGCAAATCCAGAACGTCTGCTCCGACACTTCACTCACCGCTCAGCAGAAACACCAGCAGGTACGGCAAATTCACCAGCAGACTCACCAGAAGATCGAAGGCCTGATCACGCCCGAGCAAGAGAAGGCGCTGATGGCCTGCCGTCAACAACAGCGGGGCGGAAATCATCCCGGCGCACAGCTTGGCATGGGCGGCGGTTGCGGGGAATGGGGCGGTGGCGGCGCACACCGCGGCGGCGCGAACAGCGGCAACCAGGGCTCGGGTGGATCCAGCAATCCTTCGCCGTCGAGCCAGCCCTCATCACAGAACTAAGGCAAGCACGATTGACGCGTCTGTTCAGCTCTCCGCCTGAGCGAACGCTGGGCGGCAGAGGCTACGGGCGCTGACGCGCCTCGGCTGCCAATCCCTGCGCCTCGCTCGTCACCGGACGACGCTGCTCCAACAACTCACTGCCCATTGGCGGACGATGCTCGACAGTGCCGATCACCGGCGCTTCGTCCCAGCCATTCGCGTAAGCCCTGGAGGTAAACCGCTGCTCGCTACACATGCGGTCGATCAGGCGCTGTTGTCGCCGGCTCAGTACGGCGTGAGGAAGAATGGCAAAATGGCGGAACATCCACAACAGATATACCCGCTGTAAGAATGATGGCATTACATAACGCGGACCGATCGGCGTCTGCACTTGCACGACCCCGGCCGCGAGTTTTTCAATCAACATACTAGGCCTGCCTGGGACTAAATTGGCCAGAGCAATTTCAGGGCCGCCATTATTGCACTCGGACCGGTGGCATGGGAAGCCCTTTTTTCAAGGATTTAGAGATAGCTTAATGGAAAACCGGGGTTGCCTCGCGCGCACCGCAAACTTTTTTGGGATAGTTCGCGTGCCGACCAGTTCTGAAATGGTCCTGAACTTCCGCACTCGGCGCGGCCATCGCGCCATTTCACACTGCGGCTTCGGGCAGGATGTCCATCCGGCGGATCTGGGCTGCCACCCCGAATTGTGGGCCGTCCTCGACGCGAACCACCGTCGCCTGGCAGCACACCCAGCACTTTTCTCCAGAGGTAAGCTCGGGTGGAAGGATTAATACCAACTCGACTTCGGCGCCTTTCTCCATGCGGGACTTGGTGTAGAGGAACACGCCATTGGCACTCACGTCGCGGGTTTCAGCCGTCTGTTCTGGGCCCTTTGCGGTTCGCACCCGTGTCGACAGACGGGCGGCAACTCGGGTTCCGGCACGGCGCTCGGCATCAGACTTCATGCGTTGGCTCAATTTGCCCACCTACTGTACACCAATAGGTCAAGTTGGACGAGGAATTCCGGGCTCCCATCAGGAGCCCGGAACCAGATTGGGACTAGATCGTGGGACGCCGGGCGCGAGCGGCTGGAACGACCAGAGCCTGCTCCATCGTAGGCACATTCGTCCCGCGGAGCCTCGCTTCTACTTCATGCAACTTGTCGGGCTGTGAGGTCTGGTAGTAAGCCTGCACCAGCAATTCCAGCGTAAACGGATTGTCCTGATCTTCTTCCAGGTGCGCGATGGCTTCCTGGTACTTCTTCTGATCCATGAGCAAGGTTCCGGTTGCGCCCTGATACGAACTCTGGATTACGCGGTTGCGGCTACCATTGGCGAGCGCCTCCAGTTCCTTCAGAGACTTATCTGCCGACGCCTGATTGCCGGAGTGAGCCTCACGAACCACGCGGTTGCGCAGGATGCGTGACAACTCCTCGTTGCGATCCGACAGGGAAATCGTAGGACGATGACTGAGCGCTTCCTCAGCCAGCTTCAGGTGTTTGAGGGCGATATTGTCGTCGGCTTGATATTCCGCCATTTGCCGGAGAGCCTGCGCTTCCTGCAGATCATGTTCCTTGGCGTGAGCGGTGGCGGCGACTTCTTGCAGTTGCTTGTCGGCTTCCGCGAACTTGCCTTCACGAACGTAGGTCACCCCCTTCTGAATGCCATAACCGAAGCGGTCGGCTTCGTTATGAGCAAAACGGATGGCCTTGTCGTATTCCGCCCGAGCCTGTTCCTGATTGCCCATCAGCGCGTAAGTATCTCCGAGTCCCACTTGAGAGCTGACGAAATCCGGATCCATTTTGAGCGCGGCGTTGTAGTGTTCCAGCGCGCTATCGAATTCACCGGCCATCCGCTTGAGTTCTCCATAGGAGTCCTGCGGGTTGGGTTCGTTGGGAAGAAGGGCAAGGTAGCGGTCCATGGCAGCGAAGGCCTTGTCGAACTCGCGGTTGCGCGCTTCGACGTAAGCCAAATCGTTCAGGGCCGCGGGATAGTTCTTGTCGATCGCGAGCGCTTTTTCCATGAAGCGCTGCGCTTGGTCGTTGCCGTTTTCCCCCATCAGCCAGTTGCCCGCGAGATAGAGCAAGTGCTTGTCGCGCGGATACATTTCGAGCATGTCGTTCATCGCGGTGATGCCGCCGATGAAGTCGCCTTCCTGCACTTTCGAAATCCATGTGACCATCAACTGCTCGCCGGCAGTAAGCTTGGGAGCAAGTTCTTTGGCCTTCGCGCGGGCGGCGCTGACTTCCTGAGGATTGCCGCTGTTGAAGGCAATCCAAGCCCATGCCAAAGCGAGGTTCGGATCTTCCTTTACGGCCGCGCGCCAGTCGTCATTGCAGCGCTCGAGATAGAGATTTTCGTAATCTTCCATGCCTTTCACGTACAGCGCGCGCGCTTTGGCGGACGAAGTCGTGACTGGCAAAGTGGCGGTCTCAGCCTTCTTGACGTGGTGCGCGAACACAGGCGCGGCCAGGGACACAGCCAGAGCGAGAACGGCACAGGCTTTCAGGAAAGCAGTGCGTGGCATCAAGGATCTCCGGAACAGATGCTTTGGGGAGAATGAACGAGATGAGGGTAACATCGCCGTAATCGGGGCACGAGGTGACGAAAGGCCTACGAACCCTCAGTCCCGGCGGCCCGTATCGCTGTGGCAAGTTGCCGAATACCTTCTCCAGTTCTACAATGGCCGCCATCAATCCGGGTGTCCAAATCTGCTTCGCTCAAGGAGATGCCATGAAGGCAAGAACCCTCTTACTGACCTTGGCCCTGTACTTTGTTGGTATTGGAGTCTGCTTCGCCCAACAGCACCCATCTTTTATGGGCACATGGAAACTCAACGAGTCCAAATCGAAGCTTGCGCCTGGCACACCGAAGAACAACACCGTCGTCTACGAAGCAGCCGGTGACAGCGTCAAAGTGACCATCGATGGCACTGACGCTGCGGGCAGCCCGACGCATACCGAGTGGACAGGCAAGTTCGACGGCAAAGATTATCCCGTCACCGGCGACCCCAACACCGACACGCGTTCGCTCGTCCGGCGGACCGAACACAAAATGGGGTTCACCGCGAAAAAGGGTAAGAAGGTTGTAACCAGCGGTACCATCATCTTGTCCCCCGACGGCAAGAGCCGCACGGTGAACTTCAGCGGAACCGATGCTCAGGGACACACCTACAAGAGCACCGCCGTTTACGATAAACAATAACCAGGTAGTCTCTAAGCCGCAGCCCGCCCCATCCTTGTCGCCTCTCGTGCGACAGGATGGGTCTTTGGTTCTTGCTCGCGGTGGTCTCGGCCCATCGGAACTTCGTCGTCCTTCTTCCCACTCCCCATCCCTACAGCCCTCTGTTCTCGCGGCTGATCGACGGTACATGTCCTTTCGTAATTGGGACTTGACGGTATTGAAGCTACCTCCCCATTCATTGCAAAATCCAACTATGTAAGAGATTCCTCACAAATACGACTTAGGAGTATTTATGCTCTCCCCAGAAACATACCGTGCGCTGTTGTCACCTGAAACACAAAAAGCCTTGTCTCTTCCAACCGCGGTCCTGATCCTCGGAGCCCTCTCACAGGTCGAGAGCTTGATGGAACTCGTGGACCGAGTCTGCGACCGGGCATTTGCCAACCCAAGCAGCACCTGATGGCCAAGCTCATTGCCTCCAGACTCTGTAACGCCGGCATCTCGCCGGCTGTCCGGCGGGCGTCACGCCCGCCGTGCCGTAAGCGAGAGGCAGCTAGCGATCTCTACCAACTCAATTCGACTTTCATCCTGGTCACGGGGATTTGAGATCCTGAGACAGCACTCAGCGGTCCCTGGTCACACTAACGCAAAACTGCCGCTAACCCCGATGCCTCGTGTTTTCCAACTAGACGAAGTGACATTTTAAATTCTTTTCTCGGGAGTCCGCAGAAGATAGCAACGACGAAAACACAGTCAAACGGCGTGCCTGAAAACCTGTTGTAACGAGGTCTTTCACGACCGTGGCGATTATCAAGGACAGGCGCGCGCGGATCATCATCGTGCGCCCGGAGATCACTCTCCACTTAGAGGCCGGATACATTTTCGCAGGCTGTTCTCGTCGAAACCGATTCTTCTTGCAGTTCGGCGGCGGACCATACATGTTTCGCCAATCTAAGCTAGGCCGTGGTGACTTTGCCGTCCCAGTCTCCGCCAGATGGGACGGAGGCGTGTTGATGAATCAATTTCCACTCGCCGTTGCGCTTCTCGAAGCAATCGGTTTCGCGCACCATGAGGCGTTTCGCATCGCCCGTCTTTAGTACGACGTTCACTCTCTGAATCGTGCAAACGAAGCCCATGTTGCCGTTCACGACGACCTCCGTTTCGAGGATGTCAATCTTGCAAGACTGGAACCTGCCGAACACCTCGTCAAAAAACTTCAGCGCAGGCTGAATCCCTCGCGAGGCAAAGGGTGGGATGTCGAACCATAGGGCATCCTCGGCCCAGTGTCTCGTGCTTTGGGCTCCGGTCATGGATTCGGTCATCTCCTTGACGATAGAGACGAGCGTTTCCTTGTCCTTTCCCTTGGTATCGGTGATTGGCTTTGCTGGTGCGTTAGACATTTAGTTGCCTCTCCTTCTGATCCTATAAATCATCTCGTCAGGACCAT
>DASTCU010000125.1:0-7926 GCA_035710825.1 Candidatus Sulfotelmatobacter sp. | reverse complement strand
GCGGCCGCTTTCCAATCCTTCAGCTCAATCAGCGCGCCGCCTGCATCGTACTCGGCAGTCGGACGGATTGTGGAAGTAGGCGCTGCCGTGCGAATCCTCAGGAAGTGATCGGCGGCTGCTCGATAGTCCTTCGCGTCTCTTGCCAGTTCACCCTGCTTGTAGATGGAGGCTGCGAGGTTGTCAACGAACTTGGCGTGCGACTCGTCGCTCTCCGGCGTGACCGCCAGCACCTGCGTGTAAGCGTGCTCGGCCCGCGGGTACTCGGCGAGTTCGAACGAGCCGTGGGCAACCACAATCCATGCGGAGCGCCTGATGGGCATCTCCGCGCCCGGATATTTGTCGATGACGCGCTGGGCCGAGCCCACGGCGCCGTGGTAGTCCTTCATCTCGTATAGGTCATCGGCCGCTGCTCCCAGGACGGGAGCAGCCTGTGGATGGGTCGGGAACGTGTCAGCGAACTTGATCGAGCTTGCGACCGTATCGTGCTTCACGGCTTCCAGACTCTCTTTGGCCACGACTTTCAGTTGCTCGCGATAGGCGTAAACTGCGGCGTAACCTGCTGCCGGCGACTGAGCGTTTGCCGGATATCCGTAGGCCGTGCGCTCATACTGCTTGGCCGCATCGCCGAAATCCTTGTTCTCAAAGAGAAGGTCAGCGAGCCGGTAGTTGATCGTTGGCGACTCTGCGTCCTTCGGGAAGGAGCTGAGGTAGTCGCCATACCAGCGTTGCGCCTCGTGATAATTCGCTAGCTTCTCGTTCGCTTCCTGCGAGCCCTGATATTCCGCATGGTAATGCGTGGCAAGGTCTTTCAGGTCAGTCTTCAGATAGGTCAGCACTTCCGGCAACTCTTCCGGCTTGTTGTGCCGCCAATATTCCGCCTGCAGCCCATACTTGGACGCAAAGTCCCGCTTCGACTCCAGAACTAGCTTGGGGAATCCGCCCTTGGTGAAAGTTTCTACCACGCGCATGCTGAAGCGCGGGGCTGCACGGTGGAAAGGATGGAGCGTGATGAACGCGTTGTACGTCTTGGCCGCGTCATCGTAGCGCAGTTTCGCCAGGTAGTGCTCGCCAAGATTGCTGTAAACGCGGTCTTCATAAGCCCGGCTCTTGGTGCTGGTGAAGTACTGCTGCACCGCATCCGGCCCGCCCAGGTTGCTGAAACTCAGGCTGACGGCGCGAAAAGTATCGGCGACCCGGCGTTCGTCCTCTTTCTCATGCTTCTCATCGAAGTTATAGCCGGTCGATACCTTGTAATCGAGCAGCGCCATGTACTGCTGCAGGGCCTCCTCGTACAGTTCCTGCTTGTAGAACGTCCAGCCGAGCTTGTACAGTGCGAGTTCGTAATACGGGGAACGGGCACCCATGTTGGTGATGGCAGAATAGGAGTTCTCGGCATCCCTAAATTTTCTGCGTGTGAAGAAGTACTCACCCCGCCGGAACTGCACTTCGTCGAAGTGCACCGAATTTGGATTGGCGCGTATCGCGCGCTCCATGGTTTCCATGGCCTCTTCGGTGCGGCCGAGTTCGTCATACGCTCGCGCCATCTGATAGAGGACCTGGTCGCTATCCTTGTACTGAGGGTATTCAGTGAGCAGCTTTTTATAGAGCGCAATCGCCTCGAGAGGTCCTTTGGGGGCCGCTTCAGTGCCGACTACCTCTGTTGACGAGGCGCCATTATCGACGCTTGCCGGGATCCGGCTCTCTGCCGTCGTGCGCCGCTCAAATTCCTGATCCGATTCCCCTCGGGCGGCGCCCGCAGCCGCGGTAGCCTTGTTGGGTGTGCGCGCTGGTTTGTTCGCAGGAGCCTTAGCGGACTCTGGAGCCGGCATCGGCTTCGGCTTACCCTCGCCCGTGTGTATGCCGTATTCCTTTTCGAGTTCCAGGTCAGCGAGACGCCGAATCGCCTCAGGCGTCATCGGGGTTTCCGGAGATTCATCAAGGAACTTCCGGTAGTGCTCCATGGCCTGCTCGACGCTCTGCTTGGTGTCCGCATCCTTCACGTCGGGAGCCACTTTTTGCAGGTCTGCCAGCGTCCCCTGGGTGTTGGTCGGCTTGTGATGCGCAGTGCAGCCGCCGAGCAACGCCGACACAACCATGATTGGAATAGCGCGGCGATTCATCAGCGTCCTCCTCCGCCAGACTGGGCGCGCGAGGCTCTGTCGTAACTATCCGCGACGCCGAAACGCGCCTGGATCTGCTGGGCCACCAGGCGTTCCCGGCGAGCCTCAAGCTGGTTGATGGCCACGTTCTCGATCATCTGTCCCTGCCGGGCCATCAAGTTATCGACGTTCTTTAAGGCACTGCCAACGCGCTCACGGAGCCGCGCAATCTGGGCGTCGTATCCGACATAACTGTGCGTCGCCGCCTGCCTTGTCCTGACGAACGCCTCGTGCTGCTGATTGAGAGCGTCGACCTGGGTGTTCAACTCTTTGAGGTGCTCAAATGCCGCGGTAAGCCGCTTGGGATACTCGGTCTCCACGCGCCAGGTAAGTACACCGCGCAAGCGGGCCAAGCGGCGTCGAAGCTCCATTGATTCCGGGCTGTCGGAGTTGCCAATCTGCTTTTCCAATAGCGCGATGCGCTCGCTGGCCATCCGCTCGTCCGCGGTGGCCAGGAAATCTGGCCGCGGCGCTGTAAGCATGGCGTGAAGGCGCTCGTCGAAATTCGTGCGCTGCTGGAGTCGCACTCGCATGCGCGAATCCAGCTCCCGAAACTTGGCGTCAATCTCCGGAAGCAGCGGGTCGTAATTCTGCTTACGCAGCCGGATGATATCGTCGAAGGCCTCGAGGCTGGCCTGGTAGCCCATCAGCTTCGACCGCAGGTCCTCAAGGTCAAGGTAGTTGTGCAAGGCAGTCTGGAAGTCGTGCGACGCCATGAGCGCCATCAGGTAATACGTTTCCGGCGCACCGGGAAGCCCGCGCAAGCGGATAACCCAGGTTTGGTCTTCACGGCTCTCCTCGCGAACCAAAGCGGTGAGAAACCGCCCTTCCTTGATGCTATTGATCGATGCGTCCACCTTCTCGATTTGGTTGCTGTACAGCTCGAGCGCGCGACCATAAGTGAGCGCGGCGCGACCGTATAGCTTCAGGTCGGCATAGGTGTGTGGCACGGCAAGCAGAGCTTCCTGTACCGCGACGTCCGTCGGCTCACGATCCGCCAGGATGTTCCAGGGAACGAGCGCGCGATCAAATTGGCTGGCCGAGGTGTCGGCCCAGCCGGCCCGCAGCAGAGCTTCGTTTGAAAACGGCCCATCGAGCCGGACACGGTCGAGCGCCTGTTTAGCCCGCTCAAAGTTGTTCGATTCGAACAGGAGCGACCCAAGGACCAGGTTGGACTTGTCTCGGATCGCGAGCCCGGCAGGATCATTCGCCGGCAGTCGTCCTGCCTTGTCCAGTTGTTCCACCGCTTCCTGCTGCTTCCCTGCTTTCAAGAAGGCGATACCGAGGTTGTAAGCCATAAACCCGGCCAGGCTCGGATCGTTCTGCAAGTGGTTGAGCACTTCGATGGCGTCGTTCGGTCTGTCGGTCGCCATATAAATATTCGCTCGCAGAAACTCGACATCGTTCTTTATCTTTGCGGGCACCGTGCCCTGGATCCGTCCGAGCGCCTGCAGCGCATCATCGAGCTGATCTTTCTGGAAGTGAATGCGGGCGAGCCTGAACGCGGCTTCGTTTCTTACGGCTTCGTCGACTGCACCTTCAAGCACTCTCTTGATCGCGCGCCCGGCTTTATAGTGCATGCGGTAGTCAAGCTCGAAATCGCCGACCGAGAATTCGGCCTCGCCAATGTTGCGGTGAAGCGTATCGAGTCCGGGTTCGTCCAGGCGGTGGTACTGCGCAAGTTCAGTGTCGAGCCGCTGGATTGCTTCGAAATACTGTCCCTGATAAGCGTGATAGAAGGCTTCGTCGAAAAAGAGGTCGTCCTTCTCACTCGCAGCGGGTTTCTGGCCCCCGGCCACGCATGGACCAGCAGTCAGTCCCAGAACCAGGCCTATTCCAACTAGGCGGCGAATCGCTCGCATCGATTACAACTCCCCAAGGGTGATCGGCGTGCTGCCGGCGTCCGGTCCGGCCACTGTAAGTTCCACCAGCTTTGGCTTGACTTCCTTATGGAACGTGAAGTGCTCTGTGCGGTTGAAGTCCCCGCCGCTCTTAAGCTTGCCGTCGACCAGCACGTTGAGCTTGTGATCCCCAGTGGCCACATTGCCGACGTAGATCCGCTGCACTCCACCCTTGCGCAGCGCCTCGAGCTCCTTGGCGCTGTAGATGTAGTGCGCAACGAGTTGACCATCAATCTGGAGGCGCACTGCATCGAGGCGCAGCTCGTCGCCTTTGGCCAGCGCAACGAAGATCGCGACCTGCGTTCCTGACGGGTACAGCAGTTTTTCTTCAAGCTGGTTCAGCTCCGCCGCAATGCTGAGGACGTCTGATTTGGTCTGTTGCACCTGTTCGTCCAGGTCCCTCATCTGCCGTTGATCGGGACTGGCATCAGCGACTTTGCGCTCGGCGCTTTTGTCTTTCCGTTCGGTCTTCTTGTCTCCCTGCACCGGCGCAGCATGCAATTCCGCGAGAGCCGCAAACGGCAATGCCAGCACCAGAGCCCTCACAACCGATAAACGCGCTGTTCTTTTCATCTCTGTACTCCCACGATGCCCTTAGACAGTCGTTTCCGACCGCACTGAGTATTGGGCAGACTGCCGCCGGCAACAACAGTACACGGGTACTAAGGCCCCCACGACCCGAGTGTCCGATACCTCCGTGTGCAGCCCAACTTTTTTGCGGAGAAACGAATGTAGTCCAGTATTTTCGCGGCGAAAACGATTAGATTCGAGTGCTTTGCAGATGTTCGACACCGGTGTGCATGTCTTCAAAGCCTCTTTGCAGGCTTGGTAATTGGCCATCCAGACAATGTCCAGGCGGCTTCCCTGCCCGTAAGTTCAGAGCAAGTCACTTCGAACTTGGAGCTGTGCAATGGAATTCTCGGTTATTCGCACGATCGATGAAGAGTGCGGATGATCTGAAACCCTTCGCGCTGCGGAGCAAAGACTGACCTGCCGGCTTTTTGCCGAAAACGATGCGGCACGCGTGACATGGCGGGGCAGAAAGAGTGGGAAGGATGGCCCACCCGCCGGCTCATCCCACGACCAAATTAGATCGGCATCACAAACAGGATCTAGAAACAGGTCAAGATGGATCCACGTTAGGTCAGTGTTGCGATCTGAGAGTAGTCTGGCCGGTCAAGATCAACCAAGTCCGCCTTGTGACCTTCCATGAGAGCCTCGAACTTGCTCCACCCCTTGCTTCGTACATAGGAGGCTTCGAGCTTGGTGATCGGAACCATCCAGACAAAGACCGCCTGGTCGCCGCCGCCAAACAAGAAGGTCCCAAATTTCTCCGGCAAGATAATCGGGATCGCTGCATAAAACGCGTGAAACGGTTTACCTGAGAAGATCGGATTATTTCGTTCAACGACCTCCCCACGCAAATAGGCGGATTCTCTCTTGAGAACGTCTGAGGCGAGCTGTTGCAGAACCGCTGGTATGTTGCGGTGTCCAAATGAGTCGGGAACTGCTATCAGCAATTCGTGCCGAATTAACTTATCCGAGGCTGCGGATCGCAAGGGAAAGTCGCTCAGCCCAAGAGTGGAAAAGACTCGCGCCTGAGCAAGCTCTCCTCCCAGGCATTCAATGACTTGGAACTTCATTGGTTCGCCATCGGGCGAGGTCTTCCATCCATGCTGGATGGCACCCAGATACTTCTCAATGTGATCGATAAACGCTGTGCGCTCAACAGACATAGAAGCACCTGAAAATCGTTTACGAAGTGTGAAATGAGACTGTTACAAAACAAAACAGAGACCCGCGGCTACGCTATAAGACGCCCGCCAGTATAATTCTGGCCCCATTTGCCGGCGTCCGGTGGCCCCACTCGTTTTCGGTCACATACCGTTCCTCTCATTTCGCAGCCTAGATGTGTTCATGAAAAACGGCAAAAGCGTGTTGTCAGAAAATGAGCCGTGGGAATTAGACAAGTGACTGCCTAACGACATTGCATTTGACAATCATCCAGATTCGAAATACTACAGGGTTTATAGGCACTCCTGCATAATCGGCAACTCCACTGCGAGGCTCATCACAGTAGGCGTGAACCACGTGCACTACTTCGAATCCTGTCGGCAACTTTACCATCGTGAGCTGCTCTACTCTCATCATGGGCCGGTGGCCCTCGATAAGAGCGACGGGCCACCTGCCTCTCAAGGATTCCTATCCACTACCTGTCCATCGGATACCCGGTACTGCTTTGGGTCGCTCCTGGATAAATCCTTGACCACTAAGACAGCTGCAGGAGTGCGTAACGAAAATTCGCACGCAAAACTCATCGCTGCGTTTCTGAAAGGATAAGTACACAGCACACGCTCATGCCCGTTGACGTTCTGGATGGCTGACCACTGACCGAGTGGCTCGGGTGGACCGATAAAGCAGGTTGCATTTGTTTGGTCCAGCCGAAGGAATTCCAGGAGCTCCTCGGCTTCGCCGCGAGACCCAGCATTGTACAACGTCTGGTTCCATCCCGCCGGATCAGGACGAAAGACCACATGCTTTGGTTCACGCACCCGGCTCATGATGAAATTAGGGCGGCCCACATGAATTGAATCTGGCAATTCCGACAACTCGAGCAGCACAGTCCAATCGCCCCTTCGATCTTGTTCTGCTAAGTAGCTTGTATGGACAAAAACTCTGTGGCTAACTCCAGCGTCGCGTCTTTCGCACTCGAGGATCAATGGTCGCTTCCCGATCCAGGCATACCATTGATACGATGGACCCGGTATGAAACCCTCTTGCTCAAAGTATGGTTCCAGCGGAATTTGCGCCTTCAGTTTGTCGCAGTACGCCGGAAACTCGATCTCCTGCGGCGTGGGCGAACCCCGAACCTGGAAGTTCTGAGCATTTGCGTCATCCCGTTTAAGCCAAAGCATAGGCCCTTAACCTTATGTTGTTTTCTCCCAATGCCGAAGGCAGCCTGGTTGCTGACTGGGCATTGGAGCAATTTGCGGAGCTATCGGATGGACAGGAGGGCACCCAACCACTCGGTAGCGTGATAGCGATGCAGGGGCATTGCATGCGGGGGTCTGTAAGCTATCTCAGTGGTTCGGTTTCGCCCTCTTTCCAAGTTCCCCCCAGCTGCATGTGTCAATGCCCGCCAGACGATAATGCACGCGGACTTCATCCTGCCGGAGTTTACTTCGCGACGACGTTTTTACCAAATTGATAGGAATGCTAGCCGTGCAAAAACCTTGAGCGCGCGATCAGCCGATATTTTCCGGGAGCAATGTTTTCGAAGTTAAACTCGCCTGCCGGGTCAGCTTTAATGCTTCTCACGAGCTTTCCATCTAACGTAAATAGGCTCAGGCAAGCGCCGGGCACAGTCTCGTTTGGCTCAATCGTGTTGTCTTTGATTTCGATCACACCTCTCCCTTGCAGCGTTGCCAATTTGAGGGGTTTGTACTCGATCTGATTGTGATCTTGGTAGGTTGCGTCCGGGCAAAAACTTTCTTGCTGAGACACAGCATGAGGACCTAATAGTGCAAGAACAACTAAGAGTACTCGCATGTTGATCTCTCCAAGTTCATTTTTTGGGCCGCTGACATTCTTTTTGATCTGTTCCTCGATCTGCTGATCGTATCGCTCCGGTGGCGCTAACGTTTGGTCATTAGTGAAAGGGGCACGAAAAAAGTGGCAGAGGCCGCGGGAACGCGCGAGCGCAGTTCGTATCTTGCTGAATGAAGTGGCGCGCCCTGAGAGATTCGAACTCCCGGCCTTCTGATTCGTAGTCAGACGCTCTATCCAGCTGAGCTAAGGGCGCGTAAATGTCCGGAAACAACCTCTTTATTTTAGCAAAGCTGCCAGATTCTGTCGCTGCGGAGCGC
>DASTCU010000124.1:0-2228 GCA_035710825.1 Candidatus Sulfotelmatobacter sp. | reverse complement strand
CCACGGGCCTACGGTGATTTCGCACTATAAAGCTCCGCCGGGTAAGGCGTGGAAAATCGTAGGCAAGCCATCTAAGCCGGGAGAAAGTCTATATACTCGAAGGGGCGTACTACGACGCGCATGGCCATGTACTCGCGGGACCTGGAACATTCATGTTCAATGCGTCAGGAGCGCGGCATGGTGGTATCTCGTGCGACTTGACCCTCCGGGACGGGCTTGGTATCTGGGCTGGGCGCGACGAGATGCCGTGGGACTGGTTAGAGCAGGTGTCGGAAGATATCAGCCCGGCCGGCGGAGCTATGGCCGGAAGTTGGTGACGGGGTGACAGGTTAAGGCGGCGTATCGTGGTGGTGTTGAATGCCTCCACTTCTCCCATGAAGGAGGGATACGCCGTGTTCGACAGTAACGTTATCAAGCTCGGTCAGCCAGGGGTCTTCACCGATTCCTTGACAGAGGTCCTGCGCAGCGGCGCGCGTGCGCTGCTGACCCAGGCGGTCGAGGCGGAGGTTGCCGAGTTTCTTGCAGAACATGCCGATCTCAGGACCGTGACGGGCCATCAGCGCGTCGTGCGCCACGGCCATCTTCCAGAACGCGAGATCATGACTGGCATCGGCCCGGTCGCTGTTCGCCAGCCGCGTGTGCGCGACCGCGAAGCTGGCGAGGGCGGGCGCATCCGGTACTCGCCATCGATCCTGCCGCGGTACGCGCGGCGCTCGAAGAGCCTAGAGGTGCTGATCCCTATCCTCTATCTGAAGGGCATCTCAACCGGCGACTTCGAGGAAGCGCTGGCGTCCCTCGTCGGCAAGGACATGCCAGGTCTATCGGCGTCGACCATCGCCCGCCTCAAGGAAGTGTGGACCGAGGAGCATGCGCGCTGGCAGAAGCGCGATCTGTCAGCCAAGCGCTACGTCTATTGCTGGGCCGATGGCATCCATTTGGAGGCCCGGCTCGAGGAACAGGCGCAGTGTATCCTGGTCATCATCGGCGCGACGCCTGAAGGCAAGAAGGAACTCGTCGGCTTCACCGATGGCCTGCGCGAGAGCTCACAATCGTGGCGCGATCTGTTGCTTGATCTGAAGCGTCGCGGCCTGGCAACAGCGCCGCAGATCGCGGTCGCTGATGGCGCGCTCGGGTTCTGGAAGGCGCTCGGCGAGATATGGCCGACAACCCGTGAGCAACGCTGCTGGGTACACAAGACCGCGAACATCTTAAACAGGATCCCCAAGAGCCTGCACACCAAGGCCAAGCGCGCGCTGCAGGAGATCTGGATGGCCGAGACCAAGAAAGACGCCGTTAAGGCGTTCGAGGCCTTTGTCGAAAGCTACCAGGTCAAATACAAGAAGGCTGCCGATTGCTTGACCAAGGACCGCGATGCGTTGCTGGCGTTCTACGACTTCCCAGCCGAGCACTGGAAGCACTTACGAACGACAAACCCCATTGAAAGCACCTTTGCCACCGTCCGGCACCGCACCATCCGATCAAAAGGCTGCCTGTCGAACAAGACCGCGCTCGCGATGGTCTTCAAGCTGATCGACAGCGCCCAGAAAAGCTGGCGCCGGATTGACGGCCACAACCAGTTGCCAAAACTAATCCAGGGTGTGAAGTTCACCGACGGCATCGAGGTCATCGGCAATTGTACCGCCCCTCAAGCCCAAGCCGCCGCCTGATCCTTCAGGCCGTCACCAAAATTCGGCAATAGCTCGTCGCAGCCATCCGCATGGCGGTGCAACTGGCGCTCGTGGGCCTGGTGTTGACGACGCTCTTCTCGCTCGTCTCGCCGCTGTGGACTGGTATTGCTGCGTTTGGGATGGTGCTTTTTGCAGGGCACGAGGCGGCACAGCGGCAAGAGCGGCGGCTCTCCGGTTGGTGGTCCTACGGGTTGGGTACCGGCTGCATGATGATGTCGTCGGTTCTGGTGACCGTCTTCGCCTTATTGACCGCCCTGCGGCCCAGTCCCTGGTACGACCCGCGCTATGCGATACCGCTACTCGGCATGATTTTAGGCAACTGCATGACCGGCATTGGCTTGGGTCTCAACACTCTGACGACAAGCCTCGTGAGCCACCGTGCAGGTGTGGAAGCTCAGCTGATGCTCGGAGCCACCAGACAGGTCGCCGTGGGCCCAGTAACTCGTGAGGCGCTCCGCAGCGCGCTGATGCCGGTGATCAATTCCATGTCCGTAACCGGCGTGGTTTCTCTGCCGGGAATGATGACCGGGCAGATCCTCG
>DASTCU010000123.1:0-6018 GCA_035710825.1 Candidatus Sulfotelmatobacter sp. | reverse complement strand
CCGCGGACGCCAGCGCTGCGCCTGCTCAAACGCAGCCTCGAGATTGCTCCCTGCTGCCAGTGTCGTGATCTGAAAGCGGTCCGGATAGGCCTCAGCCACGCTGAGCGTGCTGCGCCCAATCGAGCCGGTCGAGCCGAGGATGGCAATGCGTTTCATGGTTCTAGGAATTCGCCCACTGTCTCATTTCGTAAATGCCGGCGCATAGCGCTCAATCCAGTCTCGCTGTTCAGTGGTGTCTGGAATGGCGACGCCGCGCGCCGTGGACACTACATCAACCGCAGACCCAGGACTCATTCCATTCTTAATGAGCAAGCAAGCGGCTACAAGCCCCGTTCGCCCAACGCCCTGGCGGCAATGGACTAGAACATTTCTTCCGGCGGACAGCGTGTTGTTCACCCTTTCTAGTTCTTTCCCAAGCTTTGCTTCCGATTGCGGGACCTGACGGTCCGGAATTGAAAATGAAGAATATTCCAGACCCAGCCTTTTGGTTTCAGCCGCTTCGTCGCGAAGATCCAGATCCCGTTCTTCGTCGGGCGTGAGCAGAGACAGGACCGAGTGGATTCCCGCACGCTTCCAGTGTGCAATTTCGTCTCTTAACCAGTCTCCACCGCGGGGACGAGCCGACAAGGCCAGTTTTCCTGGCCACGGACCGTCAATCCAATGGAGTTCCGTCCCCATAACTATGCTTCCTGCTCCCGGTCGATGATGTCTCTCGGCAAGCGATCCACCGCGACGCCCCGGCTGCGAAGGACATAAATCCGGTGGTGCCCATCTAGTATAGTTCCATCCCGCCGGGTTTTCAGGCAACCAGCCTGTCCGGGTACGAGCGAGGCGAGCAATTCCTCCGTCGACAAGCGATTCATTTTCGCGAGCTTGGTTGCATTTAGAGAACTGTCAGGGTGAAGTGGCTTCAAGGGAGGGAACCGCGTTGAATCCGCCATTTCCTTCGTACAACTACTGCATTACGCGCCAAGCCGCATAGTACCACAGCACCGGAGCGGCAAAGAGCAGCGCGTCAATGCGATCTAGCATCCCTCCGTGACCGGGCAGCAGCGCTCCGGAATCCTTCACTCCCGCGCCGCGCTTGATCAGAGATTCAACCAGATCGCCGAGTTGCGCCGCTATATTTAGCACAACCGTCAGCACGATGACCGGCGCCATCGCCGGCTGCTCTAGGCCAAACAGCCCGTCTCGCCGCGCGATCAATCCCGCGCGCAGCAGCGCCGAACTCAACGGCAGGGCGTAATGAAAGAGCATCCACCCCACCCCGACGCTTGCGATCACCGAAGCCGCCGCGCCTTCCCAGGTTTTCTTCGGGCTGATGCGCGGAGCCATTAAGCGCCGTCCCATCGACTTGCCCACGAAGTAGGCGAAGATGTCTCCTGCCCAAACCACCAGCAACAGAAACAGCAGGTAGAACGCTCCCGCCCACTGTTGCCTCAACTGCACCAGCATCGCCATTGGCAGCGCAATATAGGTGAACGCAAATACCGAAGCCGCTGCCGCCGGATAGCCGGTGCGCAGTGGCTCATCGCGCATTGCGCGAGTCAAGAATATGAACGGAGCAATCGCTGCCGTGAATCCCATCGCGACCAAAAACTTTCCCGTCGAAAGCAGCGGCGTTTCGCCTCCCGTACTGACCGCCAGGATCAGGAACAACAGTCCTGTAAACAGGTAAGTCGGCCAGGTCAGCGGCCGCACGCCATAGGCTTCGGTCAGCTTGAGGAATTCATGAATGGTCAGCACCGCCACGATGCCAGCAACAGCCGCCAGCACCGGTACCGGCGCTCGCAGGATCAGCACCAGCACAATCGGAATCAGAACGACTGCCGTTGCGATGCGTTTTAGCAAGGGAGAGAAAAAGATTTTGTAATTTGGTAATCGGGTAATTTTGTAATTTGAAACCGAGACACCGGTTTTCAATTACCAAGTTACCCGATTACCAAATTACCAAATTGCGCTGCCCCGTGGTTAAGCTTTTGAGACTTCCGCCGGCCCGTGCGCATCGCTGTGCTGCAGCCCACCATAGCGCCGCTCACGCTTCTGATATTCCGCGATCCCCTCCAGCAGGTGCACACCACGAAAATCCGGCCACAAAGTCGGCGTGACATAAATCTCCGCATAGGCCAATTGCCAAAGCAGGAAATTACTCAGCCGCATCTCGCCGGAAGTTCGCACCACCAAGTCGGGATCCGGCAGGTGCCGCGTATACAAATGCCGCGAGACGGTCGCCTCATCGATCCGCAGATGCTCAAGCCCGCCATTCCGGGAAGCCGCATCGACCATGGCGCGGAATGCGTCCACTAGTTCGCTGCGCGCGCTGTAGTTGAGTGCCAGCGTCAGGACCATACCGGAGTTGGTGGAAGTGGCAGCGCGGGCCCACTCCATCCGCTCCTGCACGTCTTCGGGCAACTCGTGCTGCCGTCCGATATATTCCAGCCGGATATTGTTCTTGTTCAGGGTGGGAACCTCGGCCTTCAGGTAGCGGCTCAGCAGCCGCATCAAAAACCCCACTTCGGTGACCGGACGCTTCCAATTTTCTTCGGAAAACGCGTAAAGCGTGAGTGCGGGAATATGAATGCGCGCCGCAGTTTCCACCGTCGAGCGCACGGCCGCAACCCCAGCGCGATGTCCGGCCACACGCGGCATGTGACGCCGCTTGGCCCAGCGCCCATTGCCGTCCATGATGATCGCGATATGTTTTGGGAGCCGCGCCGGATCCAGCCGTCGGTAGACTTCGCTTTCCTTGCGGTCGAGCCCCGTGGGTACTTTGTCCTGCAAAGTGGCCTCTCAAAGAGGCTAACACAGCAGGGAAAGGACTGCAATGACTGGGTCCATCGGTGACGCGTCCCGCCCGCGCCATATATTTTTCTAAAGCTACCTGGCTTCCTCGGGCACAACCTTCAGGTCAAGTTTCTCGGTCCAGCGCAGCACGGTGAACAAGCAGCTCACGCCCACACGCACCTCGGTCAGCAGCCGGTGCAAGTCGTCCACACCAGCAACCGGCTGACCCTCCAGGGCCACGATGATGTCCCCGTCGCGCAACCCCGCTCGCTTCGCTGGACTGTCATCTTCGACCGAGAGCACCAGCGCCCCTGTTTCCTTCGCCAGATCGTAAAATCGGACCACGCGCCGGTGCACCGGTACGGTCTGCGCCGAGATTCCTACAAAGCTGCGCCGGATGCGGCCATCCCGCAGGAGCCGGCTGGCCACAAACTTCGCGGTGTTGATCCCAATGGCAAAACAGATACCTTGGGCTGGCAATATCGTGGCCGTGTTCACGCCGATTACGCGGCCCGCCGAATCGACCAGGGGCCCGCCCGAATTGCCCGGATTCAATGAGGCATCGGTCTGAATGACGTCGTCGATCAGCCGCCCCGAATACGAACGCAGCGACCTCCCCAGCGCACTGACCACGCCCGCCGTCACGGTCGACTGAAATCCGTAGGGTGCGCCAATCGCGATCGCGACCTGTCCGACGCGCAGCCGCTGCGAATCTCCTAGCTCCGCCGCCAGCAGTCCAGGCTCGTCTACGCGGATCACAGCCAGGTCGCTGGCGGGATCATCCCCAATAAGAGTACCCGGCATCTGCCGTCCATCGGAGAAGGTCACCGCAATTCGCGCCGCCTCATGCACCACATGGCTATTGGTCAGGATCAGTCCATCTGGCGTGAACACAAACCCCGATCCTCCGCCCTGCCTCTCGCGAGGTTCGCCGGCTCGGGTGCGTCCTGCTGCCTGATGTACTGCGATGTGCGCTACCGAGGCACTGATACGTTCCACGGCCTTGGTAACTGCAGTGGAATAGGCATCGAGCAAGAAAGCGTCGCCGCCTGAAGCCTGTCCAGTGGCCTCATTCCAGGCGCGCCCACCCGAAATATCGTCGGTTGCCCCGGCCGCCAATGTCAAAGAATCAAATCGCGCATCCAAGTTCATGTTGGATAGATGTTTGTCGATCTAGTTCGGATTCATGGTGCTCGGCTGAACCGAACCGGTCGGCGTCGGATTGCCCGAGTTTCTCCGCCGCTCGCCAGAGTCCGAAGACCTCAACATGCGTCGCAGAAGCGCATCCATGACGCTCTCCGGCAACATCTTTGGCAAGGTCGCCAGCAACCTTGCGTGCTTGCCTACGCGATAGCGGAGCCGAGGACGACGCGCGGTCAATGCATGGTGCACAGCCACAGCCACGACGTCGGGCGAGCTCCCAGCCTTTTCCATCGCATACCCGCGCCGGCCAAAATGACGGATCATTGCCCCGTATTGCTGTTGAGCTTCCACTGGCAGATTGCTGATGACTTGTTCAAGATCGCCTAACGTTTTATCGACTGCAGGTGTGGAGATCGAGCCAGGTTCAATCGCAATGACACGCACGCCAAACGCATGCATCTCCAACCTCAGCGTATCGCTGATTTTCGCGAAGGCACTTTTACTCGCGTTCAACAGGCCGCCAAATGGGACTGCAAGATTCACGCCCACGGTTGTGATGTTTACGAGCCTCCCTCGTCGCTTTCGCAATAAGCGCGAAAACGCCTGGATGGCAGCTAATTGACCAAAGAAGTTGACCTCGAAGATTTGTCGCACGTCCTGCATGCTGGCATACTCAAGCGGGCGTACCATCCCAATTCCTGCGACATTCACCAGGCCGTCCAGTCCGCGCCCACCAGCCTCGGAGTCGATTTCTCTCGCCCCGGCCGTAATCGAACTCTCATTTTCCATGTCCATCAAAACCGGATACACGTTCGTAGGGAACTCACTTCGAAGCTTCTCTCGATCTGCTTCCTTGCGGACGGTGGCGAACACGAGCCATCCGGCGCTGCTCATGCGAGCGACACAAGATCGTCCAATTCCGCTGGACGCGCCCGTGATAACAACACTTTTCTGTGACGTAGGCATAACTGACTCCCTAAAAGGCAGGATAAAGGGTCAGATGCCTTCATTTAACGCGAAGTTTCTGAAAGTACACGAACACAAAAAAGCCGGGACCAAAAAACAGGCCCGGCTTCAGTGTTGGCTGGTTGCCCGGATAAACTCGTGGTTGCGCCGAACACTACACTATCGGCGCAAAGATTTTGAACTTTACGCGCTCCTCCGCGGACGCACCGTCATATCCCGCACCTGTGTCAGGATGCTCGACATCTGCATCCCATTTAGTTGCGAAACGAACGGCAAGAGTTCGGAGATAAATTGATCCTTCATCAATTCATTGATTTCTTCCTGGCGGCTGCGTTCTCCGCCGCTGAGCAGTTCGGGCACAGTAACCTCCAGTGCACGCGCCAGCCGTTCCAGGGACGACAGCGTAGGCGTGGCCTTCTCGTTTTCGATTTTGGACACGTACGTTCGCGGCACGGCCATTCTTCCGGCCAATTGCCGCTGGCTAAGGCCGCTACGCAGTCGCAGCGCACGGATCGAGGTTGCCAGGTTCAGATGACCCCGACCCGTTCCGGGTATGGGCATCATCACCGGGGGAGCCATCACAATGGGTTCAGGCTCCGGTTCCTCGTCCAGAGACGCGTGGCAGCGCCGGCAGTTGTTATTGGATGTGCGGAACTGAACTAACAGGCAGTGATCGCACCGTACGACTTCCCTTGAATCTACAGGGGCTAGAGTCGTGGCCATTCGGGTTGTGGGAGTGCCAGAGCGGGCTCTCCGTACAGCCTAAATCCCTAACTAAACTGAAGAGCAGGAATAACTTGGGGGAGATTCCTCGTTGCGAGTCTCAATCTGAGCCACATGCCCTGTGGAAGTCAAGGGAAAAGTGCACAGAAAATGCGGCAGTGCTTCGGCTGGCGGACCAAATCGCTTGTCGTGAGCCGGACGACACGCTTTCCAAGGCCTCTTCTGTGGACACCGGAATGTTTACTATCTGGATTCATCTGGCGGCATCTGCCAGGAAAAAGAAATCGTTCTCTCTTTGAGCAAGGTGTTCGGAGTTGGGTAGTGACACGCACCTTGCGCACCACTACCCGTTCCAACTACGGCGTCAGTACGAAAACATTTCCGCCCTGAGGAAGCTGGATC
>DASTCU010000122.1:0-1726 GCA_035710825.1 Candidatus Sulfotelmatobacter sp. | reverse complement strand
GTTTCTCCTGTTTTTCTATTTTAAGACGGGCCAAATAAAATCCGGCTGAGGACTTTTTGCTCGCGCCGAAATTCACCTGATCTTTTTTCAAGCTGTATCAGGGGTGGAACGAGGCCAAGATGATCGTGCCGGCCAAGATGTTTAGCGCGATGGGGGTATGGACGAGTCTGGAGCCGCAACTCACGACCCCCCCCCAGCCCCGGTATTTCCTCGAACGCCGGACGATAGGCTCGGCCGACGGCAGAGACCGCACGTCCGCATTTGAACCCGCGGAAACGCCCGCAAATTGCGGGCTATTCCGCCATGTTTCTCGCCATTGCGGTCGCGTCCGTGATCGCAGCCACGGCTATTGCTGTCGCCCGGACGCGGCAGCGCGCAGTCGGCTTCGACGCCACAGAGAGCCAGAGTCTGACGCAGGTCGGTCGGCTAATACCGAGTCCCTGAAATTGTGACTCGTGGGCGATTCCCAGATGGAGGCGAGTCAGATTCAACATGGCGAACCCAGGAGGCTCGTCATGTCGGCTCCGACACCATTGCGCCAGGATTTTGATGCGCCACAGGTTCGCGGTTTGGCAAGGAAGACCAAAGACGGGCCTCAGGCTCGCCGGCTTTTAGCACTCGCGGCTATCTACAATGGGGCAACGCGCACCGAGGCGGCCAAGATCGGCGGTGTTGGACTTCAGATCATCCGGGACTGGGCGTTGCGCTTCAACGCCCGCGGTCCTGACGGTCTCCTGGATGGCAAGTCGACAGGACAGCCGTCCAAGCTCAACGACACTCAGCGGCAGGCCATCGCCCGCATGATCGAGAGTGGCCCGATCCCGGCGGTGCATGGCGTGGTGCGCTGGCGGCTGATCGATCTGGCGCAATGGATCTTCGAGGAATTCCGCATCACAATCGCCAAGCAGACGCTCAGCCGGGAGCTGCGAGCCATGGGCTACCGCAAACTATCGGCCCGACCGCGTCACCATGCGCAAGCCGAGGGCGCGATCGAGGATTTTAAAAAAACTTCCCCGCGCGCCTGGAGGCAATTGCGCGCAAGAAGGCGCTTGACCGCGACACGATAGAAATCTGGTTCGCCGACGAGGCCCGCATCGGCCAGAAGAACAAGATCACCCGCCGCTGGGCCAAGCGCGGCACCCGTCCAAGCGCACCGCGGGACCAACGGACCGCTTCCACCTACATCTTCGGTGCAGTCTGCCCGAAGGAGGGCAAGGGTGCAGCCCTGATCATGCCGGCCTGCAACACCGAGGCGATGAACTTGCACCTCGCCGAGATCGCCGCAACCGTCGCGCCCGCTGCCCACGCCATCCTCCTGGTCGACCAAGCCGGCTGGCACTTGTCCACGCGCCTCCTCGTGCCGGCCAATATCACCATCATTCTGCTGCCGCCGAAGTGCCCAGAGCTCAACCCGGTCGAGAACGTCTGGCAGTTCATGCGCGACAACTGGCTCTCCAACCGCATCTTCAAATCCTACGACGATCTCGTCGACCATTGTTGTGCGGCATGGAACAAGCTTGTCGACCAGCCTTGGCGCATCATGTCCATCGGACTGCGCCAATGGGCCCACGGGTTCTGATCAATGGGATTTGGTATAAGTTCTCGTGCGGGAGATCCGGCATCTCCCGCAGGGTCGATATCGACGATTTTTCCCGGACGGCAATGTTCGTTTGTAATACTATGTTGGCGGGGTAGGGCAGCGGGAGTCTACGGAATGGTCAAAGTG
>DASTCU010000121.1:0-6814 GCA_035710825.1 Candidatus Sulfotelmatobacter sp. | reverse complement strand
GGGCCGTCCCCGGCTTTGATTTTTGTGATTACGGTTTTGGTGGTGAGATTCACGACCGAGACATCGTTTGAGGGGCCGTTGGCGCTGAATAGGGTTTTGGCGTCAGGAGAAAGGGCGATACCCCATGGGCGCTCTCCGATGTCGAACGATGAGGTGACGTGGTCGGTGGCAGCGTTGATGATGAAGAGTTTGTGTCCGCGGCCGGTGCTGACGTAGAGAGTCCTGGCATCGGGCGAGAGCAGGACGGACATAGGCTTGATGACACCGTGCTCGCCCAGGGGAATGGTTTGAATCACTTCATATTTTGCGGTGTCGACCACCGTGATGGTTCCGTCGTTTTCGGCGGGGATGTAGGCGCGGGAACCGTTGGGCAGAAACGCGATCGAACGCGGGCGGCGTCCGACCTTGAAGGTTTTGACCAGCTTGGCACTGGCTACATCGATGACGGAAATTGTTCCGGTGTCTTCCGAGGTCACGTATACGAGCTTGCCGTCTGGGGTGACTTTTACGCCTTCGGGTTCTTCGCCGACGGGAACTGACTTCGTGACTTTGCCGCTGGCGATGTCGCAGAAACTGGCTTTGGCATCGTCTTCGTTGGATACGATAATCGTTCGGCCATCTTTTGTGATGTCGAAATTTTCCGGGTCAGAGCCGCATTGCATGACGCGGACGAGTTTGTTCTGCTTGACGTCGAAGACGCCGATGCCGTCAGCGGTCTTGTCGGGCGGCGGGAGTTTGGTTTCGTCCACGCCCGGCCCGGCGAGCGGCGAGCCGCTCAGGGTCATGTAGATGTAGCGATGGTCGGGACTGGCGTGAATGCCGCGCGGACGCTTGCCTAGGGGGATGGTGGCGGTGACCTTGAGCGTGGCGGAATCGATTTCGGTGAGGTCTCCAGAGCGCTCGTTGGTGACGTAGATGCGGAAGTGAGAAGCGTTCCCGGAGTTCTGAGAAAAAGTGGGTACGGAAATGAGAACGAGAGCGGAGAGGCTCAAGAAGATATAAGTCGATTTCGGCATGGCTTATTTGAACATATCTGCGGCAGCAAAAAGATTAACCGCGGAGATCGCAGAGGATTCGCGGAGTACGCAGAGCAATGTGGAAACGAGACTGCATCCCACTCGCTTGTGGCTACAGCCCAGTTTCAGGGAAGAGGGATGGAGAGATTTATGGGCCCGAAGCGCCTGGCAATCGCTTGGGTTCGCATCTTTTGCAGAAACGTCTTAATCTAAAAGGAAAACCTACCGGTGAGGGTACCTATGGCTTTGAGCAAGAGAGCAGTGGCCGTGGCGGTGCTATCTCTAGTTGCAATTGTGACGTTAAGGGCAGAGGACAAACCATTTCGCGACGCTCCCGCCTCGGCGAAGGCGATGAAGAATCCCTACGAGGGACAAGCGGAGGCAGCGACCGCGGGCAAGACGCTGTATGCACGGAACTGCCTGTCGTGCCACGGAAAAGCGCTGCAGGGCACAGGGAACATTCCGTCGCTGGTGGATGGCAAACTGCATGGAGTGACTGCGGGCGAGGTGTTCTGGTTCATCACCAAAGGAAGCACGGATAACGGCATGCCGGCATGGGGATTTTTGCCGGAACAGCAACGATGGCAGATTGTGACGTATGTGGAAGCCATGGCGTCGGGCAAAACCGTGGGGTCTGCGGCAAAGCCGGAAGCCGCGCCGGAGGACGGCGGGTCGAAGCTGAGCGGGGCGCCGCCGAAGGCGCCGTTCACTGACTTCCGCTATGAGAAGCCGGGGACGACGCGGAAGATCACGGTGAACGATTTGCCGGAGCCGTACGCGACGCACTCTTCGAGCAACGGGCCGCAGCTGGCACCGCGTCCGGAGAACGCCTGGCCAGTCACGATGCCGGGCTTCAAAGTTGAGCAGTTTGCGACCGGGCTGGACAACCCGCGGCTGCTGCGCACGGCCCCGAATGGAGATATTTTTTTGGCGGAGATGGAGCCGGGCCGGATCCTGGTGTTTCGCGGATTGACCTCAGACGGGAAACCCGAGCAACAAGCGATCTTCGCGAGCGGATTGCAGAAGCCTTATGGAATTGCCTTTTATCCGCCCGGGCCGAATCCTGAGTGGATCTACATCGGCAACGAGAATGGAATCGTCCGCTTTCCATATCATAATGGCGACCTGAAGGCGAACGGGTCGGCGCAGCACATTGCGGATCTCCCCCCGGGCGGCCATGATACGCGCGCATTGGAATTTTCTCCCGATGGCAAGAGGTTGTTTGTGGGCGTTGGTTCGGAGTCGAACGTCAACGATCCCGATACTCATCCGGAGGAGAAGGACCGCGCCGACATTCTTGTATGCGATCCCAGTAATTGCCAACTGAAGGTCTACGCGTATGGCATTCGCAATGCCGGAGGGGGTATCCGAGTGAATCCGAAGACGGGGGAGCTGTGGTGTTCGGTGAATGAGCGGGATGCTTTGGGCGACAATCTGGTGCCGGATTACATCACGCACGTGCAGGAGGGCGGATTTTACGGATGGCCTTGGTGGTATATGGGAGCGCATCAGGATCCGCGGCATAAGGGCAAGCATCCGGAGTTGAAAGATAAGGCGATTGTGCCGGATGTGCTGCTGCAGCCGCATAATGCCTCGCTGGAGATTACGTTCTATGACGGGAAGCAATTTCCGGAAGAATATAAGGGAGATATTTTTGCTTCGGAGCATGGATCGTGGAACAAGTCGGTGCGCGTGGGGTATGAAGTCATTCGCGTGCCGCTGCATCAGACTGGGGATGCGACGGGTGAGTATGAAGATTTTCTGACCGGGTTCGTGCTGCCAGATGGGAAAGTGTGGGGGCGTCCGGTGGGAATTACGGTGGCGCCGGATGGGTCGCTGCTGGTGAGCGATGACGGGTCGAACTCGATCTGGAGAGTGAGCTATACCGGGAAGTGAAAAGCAGGGGCTAGGGGTCAGGGGCTAGGGATCAGTGACTCTATCCTTTCCCTGACCCCTAGTCCCTGACCCCTGTTAGTGAAAGTCATGCGACAACGTTTCGGCTTTCGTCACGAAGAGCGGTTGCACGCGTTCGGCGCGGACGGAGATCACGTTGTCTTGATTCTGCAGGATACCTTCGACGGCCAGAAATCGCTCGCTGGTCAACAGCAGGCGGTTTTCGTGAAACAGGTCGGGGCGGACGATGGCGTTGGCCACTCCGGTTTCATCTTCCAGACTTAAAAATACAAATCCTTTGGCGGTGCCGGGACGCTGGCGAGTGATGACGCAGCCTCCGATGCGGAGACGTTTGCCGGTGGGCAGGTCGCGCAGTTCGCTGGCGCGGCGGATGCCCATGGCATTAAGCCAGGCGCGGCGGTAGGCCATGGGATGCGGGCCGACGGTGAGTCCGGTGCCGTGGAAGTCGGCGACCAGGCGCTCTTCGTGATTCATGGGCGCGAGAGGAGATGGCGAATCGGGCTCGGGCTGCGTTTCGAGCAGCGGGCCGGAGGGACGGACGGCGCGTTCGACTTGCCAGAGGGCGTCGCGGCGGTGGGTTCTGAGTTTCGGGTTTCGAGTTTCAGGTTTCGAGTGGGATGTGTCGTTCACTGCCCTCGATTCTCTCGAAACTGGAAACTCGAAACTTGAAACTGCATTTAGGGCGCCGATTTCGGCGAGCGTGGTTAGTTCGTCTTTACGGAGTTCGGGGACGCGGCGGGTGAGGTCGTGAATGGACGTGAAAGGTGTTTTCGCGCGTTCACGGAGCAGAGCCAGGCCGGCTTCTTCGCGTAGGCCGCGGACGTAGCGCAGGCCCATGCGGAGAGCGATGCCGGAATTGCCGCTCTCCGATTTTTGATTTTTGATTTTTGATTGTTGATTGTTGAATGTTGAATGAAGAGTGTTGTCCTTGCGAGACGCGTTCTTTCGCTCCTCCGGGGCTTGTGCATCAATAATCTCTGCGAACCTACGGCTTGCGCTGTGGGCTGCATTCTGCCGCCGTTCCGCGGCTGATTTGTCGCGGTCTTCACAAACCAAGGAACGAGCAACCACCCCACTGAGTACTAAGTACTGCGTACTGGGTACTCCTTCCAGCGTGCAATTCCATTCCGATTTGGTCACATCCACCGGCAGCAGCTTCAGGCCGTGGCGCTGGGCGTCTTTGACGATCGTAGCCGGGGAATAAAATCCCATGGGCTGATTGTTGAGCAATGCGGCGGTGAACGCGGCGAGGTAGTGGCATTTCAGGTAGGCGCTGGCGTAGGCGATGAGGGCGAAGCTGGCAGCGTGGGATTCGGGGAATCCGTATAGCGCGAATGAGGTGATGGAAAGGATGATTTCTTCCTGCGCTTTGGGAGAGATTCCATTTTTTGTCATGCCGGAGCGGAGGCGGGCTTCGATTTCTTTCATGCGGGCTTGCGAGCGCTTGAATCCCATGGCGCGGCGGAGTTCTTCAGCTTCGCCTCCGCTAAAGTTGGCGGCAATCATGGCGATGCGCAGCAGTTGCTCCTGAAAAAGCGGGACGCCGAGCGTGCGGCTGAGTACGGGTTCGAGCGAGGGATGGGCGTAAGTGACTTCTTCGCGTCCCTGGCGGCGTTGCAAAAATGGATTCACCATCTGGCCGACGATGGGGCCGGGGCGGATGATTGCGACTTGCACCACGATGTCGTAAAAGCGCACGGGGCGCAAGCGCGGCAGGCATGACATTTGCGCGCGACTTTCAACTTGAAAGAGCCCGACGGTATCGGCCTGCTGCAGCGCGGAGTAGACCTGCGAATCGTCTTGCGGGAGGTGCGCGAGATCGACTTCGTCGGCGTAGTGGTCGCGGATGAGTTCGATGGAATCTTTGAGCACGGCCATCATGCCGAGGCCAAGCAGGTCCACTTTGATGATGCCCATGTCGGCGCAATCTTCTTTGTCCCATTGCACGACGACGCGGCCAGGCATGGAGGCGGGCTCGAGCGGGACCACGGAATCGAGCTGTCCCTGACAAATGACCATGCCGCCGGAGTGCTGGCCGAGATGGCGCGGCAGGTCCTGCACGGCGAGACAAAGTTCGTAATATTTGCGCAGGCGAGGATGCGACAGGTCGAGACCGGCATCGCGGAAGCGGCGGTCGAGCGCGTCGTTTTCATCGCGGAATTCCCAGGTGGCGACAGCGGTGGAAATTTCGGCCAGCGTTTCGGGATCGAATCCGAGTGCTTTGCCCATTTCGCGCGCGGCCATGCGGTTGCGATAGGTGATGACGTTGGCGGTCATGGCGGCACCGCGTTCGCCATAGCGCTTGTAGACGTACTGAATAACTTTTTCGCGCTCGTCGCCGCTGGGTAGGTCGAGATCGATGTCGGGCCACTCGCCGCGTTCTTCAGAGAGGAAGCGCTCGAAGAGCAATTCCATGCCGACGGCGTCGACGGCGGTGATGCCGAGCGAATAGCAGACGGCGCTGTTGGCGGCGGAACCGCGTCCTTGCACGAGAATGTTTTGCTCGCGGCAGTAGCGGACCAAGTCCCAGACAATGAGGAAGTATCCGGCGAGCTTGAGTTTTTCGATCAGAGCGAGTTCTTTTTCGATCTGGCGGCGGGCTTTGGCTTGCATGTCTTGCGAGGCGCGGCCGTAGCGATGGCGGAAACCTCCCCAAGCGCGCTCGCGCAGGAAGGAATTCATGGTCTCGCCTTCAGGAACGGGATAACGGGGGAATTCGTAGCCGAGATCGTTGAGGGTGAATTCCAGGCGGTTGGACAATTCGACTGTGTTGCTGATGGCTTCGGGAAGATCAGCGAACAGTTGCTGCATTTCCTGCGGAGATTTCAGGTGGCGCTCGGCGTTACGGGAGAGCAGGCGTCCGGCGGTCGAGAGGGTGCGATGGTGGCGGATGGAGGTGAAAGCGTCACAGAGTTCGCGGGCTTTGGGGATGGCGTAGTTGACACCGTTGGTGGCGAGCAGAGGAAGGTTGAACGAACGGGCCAGATCGATGGCTGCGCGATTGCGGGATTCTTCTTCGCGGTGGAAATGGCGCTGCAGTTCGACGTAGACGTTGCCGGGGCCGAAGATTCCGATCAGGTGATCGAGTTGGCGGCGGGCTGCTTCGGGACCGCCTTGCTGCAGGGCCGAGGCGAGCGGGCCTTCGTCGCCGCCGGTGAGGCAGATGAGGCCTTCGGCGTGCTCTTGCAATTCCTGTTCGGTCACAGCGCCTTCGCCTTTCTTGGCGCGCAACTTCATTTTGGTGATCAGGCGGCAGAGGTTCTGGTAGCCGGGGCGGGAGGCGGCGAGCAGGGGAAGACGGAATTCACCACGGAGACACGGAGGCACGGAGAAATTGTTGATTGTTGATTTTTGATTGTTGATTGAAGCTGTGCCAATCCGCGAAGATCCGTGGTTATGATTTTTCTCAGTGGCTCCGTGGCTCCGTGGTGAAAAAGTAACTTCGGCGCCGATGTGCGCTGTGAGGCCGATTTTGTTGGCGGCGAGGTGGAAGCGAGGGGCGCCGTAGACACCGTCGGTATCGAGTAGCGCCATGGCGGGCATTTTGCAGTGGGCGCACACGCCGATCAGTTCCTCAGGCAGGGAAGAGCCTTCGAGGAAGCTGAAAGCGGAACGGGCGTGAAGTTCGATATACAAGTTCTCAGTACTCAGTACTCAGTACTCAGTTAAGGCAGGTTTCTAACTGAGTACTGAGTACTGACAACTGAGTACTTTTTTCAGTCATACGTTCCTTCCACAAACCAGACGCCTGCTAGCAGGTCGTGCACCAGGCGATAGAGGGCGATGGCGTCGCCGTTTTGCAGGGCGAGGTCCCACTCGTCGCGGGACCAAGCTTCGTGCTCCCACCAGTCGCCGGAAAAGCGCCAGGGGCCGGCTTTCCAGAG
>DASTCU010000120.1:0-28516 GCA_035710825.1 Candidatus Sulfotelmatobacter sp. | reverse complement strand
AACTCCCCGGATAAAGAATCCGTCTCAAAACCGTGAATGACTTCTTCATTGCTCATGGCTTTATTAGGACGAACAAATTCGTAACGTGGCTGCTCCGTGGAAGAGCGGCCCTTCAGGGCCGCGTAAGCCGCATCGAAGAATTGCGGGCTTTATAGCCCCTGTGGTCGTTCGAGGCTCAATTCTTTCCCACCGCAATCGCAAACGCCGCCGCCGCATAGACCACCAGATTCCCAATCCCATACAACCCATGCAGCAAATGCAGCAGAATCGCCATCACGAAAACCGCCAGCAACAACCACGCTCCCCGAACCCTAGTCTTCGGAATCAGCAGCAGCACAGCTCCGGCAATCTCTCCCCATCCCAAGATCATCCGCACAATACCCGGCATATACGCGCGCGCAAACTCGTGCGCCGCACTCGGCAGCACAAACATCACCGCCTCAATCAGAACCACAATGCCCAAGGACCACTGCAGCACGCACAACCCGATCTTGTTCTGCGAAGCGCTCATCGTGACCTCCTCTGTGGTCCTCCGTGCCCTCTGTGGTGAAATGCCTACTTTTTTGTCCCACGCCGCGACTCGGCGATCTCCTTCAACCGATGGCTCGCGCTCGAATCCAAATCCAGCCCATAAAACTTCTTCAACTCGCGAATGCGTTCCAGCGACTCGGAACTGAACGGAGTCTTCCCGTCAAACGCGTGCAGCACGATGCCCTCCAGCACGTCGCCCAACGTCATGTCGTGGTACTCCGCGAATGCCTTCAGCACTTTCAGAATGCGTTTTTCGATCCGTACCCCGGTCTGCACCCGCTCGATCTCGAGTTTGGAATCATCGGCCATGTGTACCAATGTACCAAGGTACCTAGGTAAATACAAGGAGCAAACCTGCTTCCCCTTCGCCACGGCTGCATAATCCCGTTACCCGTACCGCAGACAATTCCTTGTTTCTCTCCTCCAGCATTATTTTTTGCCAAATATGAGCGATCAATAGCTTGGCGGTGCGACATACACACCATTCCATCGCGCCACCAGAAAAGTTTTCCACAGACAAAATTTCGCGATTGTGACGGATGACCTTTACTCCGCCCAGCCAAACCGCCCACAATGTTCGAGTGCGCCATATTCACCGAACCCAATCCCTAGCGCCGGCGTCCCGCCGGCTGTCGCGCGGGCATCTTGCCCGCGCAGCGTACAGCTGTGAGCCGGCTATATGCTTCACTAAGTCCTTATTCCGGAAGATTTTGCCTGTAAATCCAATGGACTCAAGATTTTGCGGGCACAAAGGGTGTTTCTTTCCGCATAAATCCTTTATTTACAGGATTTTGCGAGTTTTCGATCCAATAATTATTTTGCCATCCTCGGCGGAGCAGAACGTCGAGCGCAGCGAGCCGTTCAGCGCAGGGACCTTGCGTTCTTTCTGTTCAAGAGCAAGCCCTGTCGCCCACACCTCCCGACGGAACCCGCAGAGCGCTTGTTTATAATCTCCGTTCCACTCCGTAAGAAAAGGACTCCGTGGCACTCGACGATAAAATCTACCAACTGCGGCAAGAGAAGCTGAAGCAGATTGAAGCTCTTGGCCAGCCCATCTATCGCAGCAAGTACGAATTCACCCACACCGCGCCGCAGATCCTCGCGGACTACTCCGCGAAAACCGCCGAGGAACTCGAGCACGACCGCGTCAACATTCGCGTCGCCGGCCGCATCATGGCCATCCGCCTCATGGGCAAGGCTGGCTTTGCCCACATCCAACAGGGGGGCCAGAAGCTGCAGATCTACGTCAAAAAAGACGCCGTCGGCGACAAAGGATTCGAGCTCTACAAACTGCTCGACCTCGGCGACCACATCGGCGTCAGCGGCTACCTGTTTCGCACGCGCACCGGAGAACTGACCGTCCACGTCGAAGAGATCACTTTCCTGAGCAAAGACCTGCTCCCGCTGCCTGAAAAATGGCACGGCCTCACCGACGTCGAGTTGCGCTACCGCCAGCGTTACGTCGACCTGGTCATGAATCCCGAAGTGCGCGAAGTATTTCTCAAGCGCACCAAGATGATGCAATCCATGCGCCGCACCTTCGACTCGCACGGATTCATCGAAGTCGAGACCCCGATGATGCAGCCCATCGCCGGCGGCGCCGTCGCCCGTCCCTTTGTGACACACCACAACACGCTCGATATGGATCTCTACCTCCGCATCGCGCCCGAGCTTTATTTGAAGCGCCTCGTCGTCGGCGGGCTCGATCGCGTCTACGAGATCAACCGCAACTTCCGCAACGAAGGCCTGGGCTGGCGCTGGAATCCCGAGTTCACGATGCTCGAGGCCTATCAGGCCTATACCAATTACGAAGGCATCATGAACCTCACCCAGGAGTCGATCACCGAAGCCGCGAAGGCCGTGAACGGCAGCCCAAAATCAAAGTGGACGCGATTGGAAGAAGGGAAGGAAGTCGTCGATGAGCTCGATTGGTCGAACTGGCAGCGCATGACCATGCGCGAAGCCATCATCAAGTTCTGGCCCGAGAAGGCGGGCGCGAAGCCGGAGATGGGCGATTTCGCCAGCAGCGATAGCGTGAAGAAACTTGTCGATCGCTTCAACGCCGGGCACTCTCACACCGCATACGACCCGAAGGCGCCAGCCGGGAAGAATATTGCAGCGTTGTTCGAAGCGGCCGCCGAAGAACATCTGATGCAGCCGACCATCATTTACGAATTTCCCACGGCCGTCTCGCCGCTCTCCAAGCAAAAACCGGACGAGCCCGACTGGACCGAGCGCTTCGAAATTTTTGCCGGACAGATGGAAATCTCCAATGGCTTCAGCGAGCTCAACGATCCCGAAGACCAGCGCCGCCGTTTCGAGGCGCAACTCAAAGAGCGCGAGCGCGGCGACGAAGAAGCCCACCAGATGGACGAAGACTACATCCGCGCCCTCTCTTACGGCATGCCTCCGGCCGGAGGCGTAGGCATCGGCATGGACCGTCTCTGCATGCTGCTGACCGACTCGCACACCATCCGCGACGTGATCCTGTTCCCGCTGCTCCGCCCCGAAACCAAATCCGAAGCCGAGGACGCGAAGAAACCTGAGGATGAGAAGGAGACTGGCAAGGGACCGGCTTAAGCCATGCTCGACACCGGCCGCAGAACCAGCCAATGCACTGTCAGAAGTGCATCCGCAAAGTTATATTCTGGTTATCAGTTTGGGCTCAGGAAAGGCAGCGCTGCCGTGGTGTCTGGAAACCTCAGGACACCGGGTCGGCGGCGCTTTGCCGTCTCAGAACGCCAGTTGTATCCGGCTGATCAGCACGTTCTCATCGTGCAGCGGAGTCACCCCACTCGTCGCCATGCGGAAGCTGGTGTGCTCGTAATCGGTTGCAAGTTTCACGTACTGGTTCAGCAACCAGTTCACACCGATGCCCACTTCCTTGGCCTGTTGTGCCGCAGTTGTCGATTTGGCGAATCCCGCAAAGGCATCGCCGTCGATGCTCAACTGGCTATAGCGCACCGCAAGCTCGACCGCGCCCAGGTGACGGAATCCGCGAGTCGGCTCAAACGAATTCCGCGGACGGATCGTGCCGTAGCTGTTCTTCTCTCCCGTCACCATCACCGAACCGGCTACCTGCCAGGCTTGGTTACTAATTCTTCCCATCAAGCCCTTGTTCAGCACCTGCTGCGACGAGATCACGTACTCACCCAGCACGCCAAACGGTCCGGCATAGTAGTAGGCCTGAGGCGACAGCCGATTGTGCTGCCCATCCGCGACGGTGGTCGACGAGTATTTGAAAAATGTCGTCTGCGCCATCGTCTTCAGTCCCGGGATGCTGCCGTGCTGGCTTCCCGCCGAGCCGGCCAGGCCAAATCCGAGCTGTTTCAGCGCGCCCATGCCGGTTGTGGCAAACGGCTGCAGGAAAACCCGCGCCGCAGCCTCGTTCCCGCGGGCCCACTGGGTGAAGACGCCGTTCGATCCGTCGTTCGATCCGTTGAAATAGCCCGCGGCGTAGTCGATCGAACTCGAAAACACCGAACCGGAGAGTTGCGCCCCGATGTAGCGCAGCGGGAGCAGATCGGAAGCCAGCGAGCGCTCCTCGTAGCTGAGATCGCGGTCCTGCCGCAGCACTTCCAGTCCGATTGGTTCTTTGAATTTGCCCACGCGCAGTTTGGCGTAACGCAAAGGTTTCAATTCAAGATATGCCTCCTGGATCTGCGGATTGTACTGGCCGAAGTCAGGCATGAATCGGAAGTCGACCGCGTTGAAGAGCGTGCCTTCGAACAAGGGACGAATCTTCCGGAACAGAAAAGTGTCGAGTTGCTCCCCGCGAGTGTTAGACGAGAACATTCGATCGTCGGCCTGCAGGTAGCCATGGACCTGCAGATGCGTACTCCCATCCTCAGTGGCGAACCAGAGTCCGCTGCGCCGGAACGAGATCGCGCCAGTGTGTTTGGCTGCGACGGAAGTGGGCTGCACTGCCGCCGCCTCATCCCCATTGGTCGGGTTGGGGCTTGTTGGTGCGGCAGCGAGGCTCGTGTTGGAGTTCTGTGCGTAGCTCTGCGCAACGGTGCTGGTGGTGAAGACGGCCGATATTAAAATTGCGAAGATCAAAATCGCTTTCATGTGCTTGGCTGACCTTCCCCCTTCTGTGGTTCTATTGATTTCTACGCGGCAGGCGTCAATCCCCACTTGTTGTGGAGGTGGCGCTCCATTCCTTTGAAGACGACGCCATCGACGACATAGCCAATCGCGATGATCAAAATCATGACGGCGATCACGGCGCTCATGTCATTCAGGTCGCGCCCCATCATCAGCACCTGGCCGAGGCCCAGGCTGAGGTACAGCATCTCGGCAGTGATCAGCGAGCGCCAGGCGAATGCCCATCCTTGCTTCAGGCCCGAGACAATAAATGGCAGACTCGCGGGCAGCAGGACGTACCAGAAGAGCTTGAATCCTGTAGCACCGAGGTTCCGCCCCGCCTGGCCGAAAATTTTGGGCATCTGCTTCCGGCCATCCTCCATCGCCAACGTGACAGACAAAAGTGATCCCATAATCACGACGAAGAGGATCGCGTTCTGATTGAGACCGAACCAGAGCAGTGCCAGCGGCCACCAGCAGATGCTGGGCAGGCTCTGCAGGCTGACCAACAGGCCGCCCATGGTTTCTTCCAGGAACTTGTTGCTGGCGACGCCGAGGCCCAAGATCATTCCAAGCACCACGGAGATGCCGTAGCCAATCAGCACGCGCGCCATGCTGACCCGGATCGCGATCCAGTAGGAGTGATCCGCGAAACCCGCGTACAGCGCTTCACCAACGCCCCAAGGCGTCGGGAAAAGATACGGCGGCCAGATCTTCAGTTCGGCGAGCAGCGTCCAAAGGCCCAACAGTGCGGCATAGAAAATGATGTAACGGGCGGCGCGTTTCATGCGGACACTCCCGGCTCGATGCGCGGCTTGATCCCGACCTGGTATTCGGCTTCGAGCGAGCGATTAATTTCTTCGCGGAGTTCGTCGAGGATCGTGCGTGCGGTGCGGGCCACGTCGAAATCTTCCAGGTGTCGCGGGCGCGGCAGGTCGATGGGGAATTCGTTTTTCACGCGTCCCGGACGGAAGGTGAGCAGCACGACGCGATCGCCGAGGCGAACGGCCTCGCGGACGTTGTGCGTGACGAAGATGATGGTGCGCCCGCTGTCGCTCCAGATGCGCTCGAGTTCGTCGTGCAGCAGGTCGCGCGTCTGGGCGTCGAGGGCGGCGAAAGGTTCGTCCATGAGCAGGACGTCGGGTTCAGTGGCCAGGGCGCGGGCAATCGCGACCCGCTGCCGCATGCCTCCGGAAAGCTGGTGGATGTAGCTGTTCTCGAATTTCGCGAGGTGCACGAGGTGCAGATAATGCTGCGTCTTCTCGCGGCGCTCGGCCTTTGCGATGCCTTTCATCTTCATGCCAAACTCGATGTTCTGCCCGACTGTCAGCCAGGGGAACAGGCCATGGTCCTGGAAAATCATGATGCGGTCCGTGCCCGTGCCCTCGATTGGCTTGCCATCCACCAGGATTTGCCCGGAAGTTGGGGAATGAAGTCCGGCAATCAAGTGCAGCAGCGTGGATTTGCCACAGCCGGAAGGACCGACAACGCAGACGAATTCTCCGGCGCGCACTTCGAGGTTGATGTGGTCGAGAGCGAGCAGGCGTTCGCCAGATTGCACGCGGTAACTCAGGCAGATTTCGTGAAGACCAACCTTCGGAATCTCCAGTGAAGGAGTGCGATGTGGCTGGCCCACCGCGACAGGGCCATGCTTGGCACCGGCATGCGCGCCAAGGTCGAGGGGAACAGGGAATTGGCGAGGAACGCTCTGCGTGCTCATTGAACGGCCTTTCGGTTCTTTTCTGCAAGAACTTGGTTGAGGAGCGTGAGATCGTAAAGGCCGGAAAGGTCTGGCATTTGTCGCCCCAGAAATCCGGCATAGAAGGCCTGCTGTGCGGCGGTGTTAAGTGCCGCGTGCAGCGGGTCGTAAGTGACCTGCATGCGCGAGAAGGCCTCCTCAAGAACCTGTGTGGGCAGGGCCTTGCCCGTCTCGCGCCGAATTTGTTCGTTTAGAAGTTTCTTCGCTTCGGTTGGGTGAGCATTGATCCAGTCGGTGAGTTCGATGTTGGCGCGGATCCAGTTCTTCACCAGACCGGGATGAGCTTTGAGGAACTTCGTATTCACCACGAGCAGGCCGATGACGAACTGCCCGTTTGGCCAGAGCGTGCGCTCATCCACGAGGAGACGGCCATTGCCTTCATGGATGAGACGCGTCGCCCACGGTTCGGGCGCCCAGGCGGCATCGAGGTCTTTCTTCAGAAACAGCGTTAACTGGTCGGGATTGGCCATGGGGACGATCTGCACGTCGCCGCCCTTGTCGGTGGTTTTCATGCCGTGCTGCTTGAGCCAGTTGCGCAGGGCGACATCTTGCGTGTTGCCGAACTGCGGCGACGCGATCCGTTTGCCGTGAAAATCTTCGGGACGGTTGATGCCGCTGTCGTTGCGCACTACCAGCGATGCCCCTCCGCTGGCCGCGCCGGCGACCACGCGCAGCGCTTCGCCGTTGGAGCGGACATAGCCATTGATGGCGGGATTGGGGCCGACGTACGTCATGTCGATCGCTCCCGCGAACAGGGCTTCGATGGCAGAAGGACCGGCGTTGAAGCTGGTCCATTGAATCTTGACCTGCGGTCCCATGGCCTTGTCGAACCAGCCATTGGCCTTGCCCACCATCGCCTGCGCGTGAGTGATATTAGGGAATGCGCCGACCCGGATGACGGTGGCATTCTCCTGCGACCATGCAGGAAATTGCAGCAGCAGTCCCAAGAGTGCGGCGGTAATCAGATATCTCAGTGCGTATTTAATAAAGTCCATAGAAGTAATAGACATTATTGACATAGATGACATAGCAACGCAAGGGCCAGATTTGGCAGGAATGGAACCTGGAATTTTGCCTTTGGAATGAAGGTCTTGGCAGCGCGCAGAAGAGATGTGGAAAAGTCTATGTGCAGTACATTGCACTTTCGGTTACGGGAAAGTCATATAAGGGAAGAAGCCCAATGTTTTGTTCCCGCCAAGGCGTGCAAGATCTTGCACACAGGAACAGGAGAAGCGGAGCGTTCAGCGCGACGATATGCGCAGCAACTGCACGGTGATGTTATCGGGGCCGCCGCGGGCCAGCGCCATCTTGACCAGCTTTTGGCAAGCCTGTGCAGGCGGGTTCGATTGTGCGATGTGAGCGAGATCCTGATCAGGCACCTGGCCCCAAAGGCCATCGGTGCAGAGCAGCAGCAGGTCGCCCTCTTCGAGGGCAATGGGGTTCTCGGGAACATGCGGCGTGACCTCGGCTCCCGATCCGAGTGCGGCGGTAAGGATGTGGCGCTGGGGATGCGACTCGGCGTCTTCGGAACGGACAATTCCGCTTTCGACAAGCCGGCCGACGTACGAATGATCGCGCGTGAGACGCGAGATAGCGCCGCCCCGAATCAGGTAAAGCCGGCTGTCGCCGACGTGGGCGAAATAAAGTTGGCGGTCGACAATCGAAAGCGCGGTACAGGTCGTGCCCATGCCGTGAAATTCCGGATGTTCGAAGGCGTAGCGCTGAATCGTGTCATGTGCGCTGCGGAAAGCGGAGACCAGGACCTCTTGAGGATCGCCGTTGAAATCGCGATCGTAGACATAACGAACGGTCTCGATCGCCAGGCGGCTGGCTTCCTGGCCGCCTTCGTATCCCCCCATGCCATCGGCCACGGCGGCGAGGCGGCCCTTGCGCTGGAAATCGTCATCCGAATCAGGCTCCCAGTAAATGTAGGAGTCCTCATTATTCGTGCGCTGCAGGCCAACGTCCGTCAGGCAGGCCGCTTCGATTCCAGGCTTAGGCTGTTTGCAATCCACTGGCATAGTGCGATGCGAACCATCTAACGAGAACTTGGAGAATCAGGGATGAAACGGTCGGGGAGAATGTCCGTTTAGATCCCGGTCATTATAAGGGAAGCCTGCCAATTGCGGCAGCCCCACGCTCATTTCTTTCCCGTTTGCAAGCCGAGAATTGTGTAGCCTACCATTTCCCACGCACTTTGGACACGAACTTTGTGTTTTGTCCGGAAAAGAAAAAAAGCCGCGAATGTGCGGCTCTCTCTTTTACCTGTCCAGAACGCTGGGAGAATACACTACTTGGCCGAGTTCTTATCTTTTGCGATGCGCTTGCTCATGTGGTTGGCTTCACGGTTAAGTTGGCGCTGATCTTTCTTGGTGAGATGGCCGTTGTCCTTGGCCATATCTTTCTTTTCGTTGTTCTGCAGGCGCTTTTCGCCCTTTTCGAGGCGGGCGGTCTGCTGCGGCGTCAGCTTCCCGCTCTTTGCGCCATTCGCAATGCGAGTTTGCTGACGGGTTTCGCGGCGGTTGACCTGATTGACCCGCGGATGTCCGGGATCGACCTGGCCCGCGCCGGCGCCGGAAGTTTTCTGGGTTTGAGCAGAGGCCGATCCGATTGACATCAGACCACCCACTGCCAGGATGAGCAGAGACTGCGTGATTTTGTTGGTCATTGGAGAATGAACCCCTTTCGGGGAGTCTAGTTCTGAAAGGCGCACTTGGAGTTGTTACGAAGGGGAACTCGGGCGAAGGCTGTCGGGCAATGGCCCTGCACGTGACCATGGGATGGTTACCACCCTATTTCCGTTCGGAATAACACGCCTTTGGGGCCAAGGCGGATTTGGCAAGGGTTCGCGCTACGCGGTATATTCGTCCACTTCCGAGGACCTTTCATGAAAATGATGCGCGTCGTGTGTTTGCTGGTGGTGTGTCTGACGATTTCAGGATTCGGATCGGCGCAGGAGGCAACTCCGGCCGCGAATCTGCCTAGCGAGATGCCGGAGAAGTTCACGGCGGTGACGGACAGCTTCGACTACGTGAAGGGGTCGGTGATGATCCCGATGCGCGACGGGGTGAAGCTGCACACAGTGATTGTGGTTCCGAAAGGCACCAAGAGCGCCCCCATCCTGCTGACGCGAACTCCCTATAACGCCAGTTCTCAACTCAGCCACGCGCCGAGTGCGCATTTGGGATCGATCTTGTATGGCTACGACAATGCCACCGACGTGATTCTGAAGGGAGGATACATCCGCGTGGTACAGGATGTGCGCGGCAAGTATGGCTCGGAAGGCGACTACGTGATGACGCGTCCGCTGCACGGGCCGTTGAATCCTACGCCCGTCGACCATTCCACCGATACCTATGACACGATCGACTGGCTGGTCAAGAATATTAAGGTGACCAACGGGAAAGTTGGGATTCTGGGGATTTCGTACGACGGTTTTCTGCCGCTGATGGCATTGGTGAATCCGCATCCGGCGCTGAAGGTTGCAGTGCCGATGAATCCCATGGTGGACGGCTGGATGGGCGACGACTGGTTTCACAATGGCGCCTTCCGCGAGCAGAACATGCCGTACATCTACGAACAGGAGGCGACTCGCTCTAACGCGGAGTCCTGGTGGACCGATCACTTCGACGATTACGATTCTTATATGGCGGCAGGGTCGGCGGGAGAGTTGGGACGGCGGCACGGTCTGGAGAAGGTTGGCTTCTGGCGCAAGTTGCTGGAGCATCCCAGCTACGACTCCTGGTGGCAGCAGCAGGCGATGGACAAAATCCTGGCGGCACAGCCGCTGAAGGTTCCCGTAATGCTGGTGGATAGTTTGTGGGATCAGGAAGATATTTACGGGGCGCCGGCGCTGTACAAGGCGATCAAGCCCAAGGATACCGGCAACGACAAAGTGTTTCTGGTGATGGGGCCGTGGTATCACGGGGAGGAAATCTCGGACGGGAGTTCGCTCGGGGTGCTGAAGTTCAACAGCGATACCGGCCTGTATTTTCGAGAGAACATCCTGTTGCCGTTTCTCAATCAATATCTGCAGGATGGCGCGCCCAAAGCGGATGTGGCGCCGGTCACGGCGTTTGAGACGGGAACGAATACGTGGCGGCGGCTGCCTGCGTGGCCCGCGGGATGCGCGAGCGGGTGCACGATTCATGCCTCGAAGCTGTATCTGGAAGCGGGACTGAAGGCGGCATTCGATGCGCCGAAATCGGGTGACGTGGCGTATGAGGAATATGTATCCGATCCTGCGAAGCCCGTGCCGTACCGCACGCGGCCCGTTCAACCCGTGGGCTACGGCGATGGGTCCACCTGGTCGCAGTGGCTGGTGGACGATCAGCGCGAGCCTTCGGGGCGTCCGGATGTGTTGGCGTTTGCATCGGATGTGCTCAAGGAGCCGGTGAAAATCAGCGGCCAGCCGGTGGTGAATCTGATCGCGTCTACTAGCGGAACAGATTCGGACTGGGTTGTTAAGGTGATTGATGTGTATCCGGATGAGGTCGCCGGTGACGCGAAAATGGGCGGATATCAGCTGATGATTTCGGCGGATATCTTCCGTGGGCGTTATCGCGAGAGTCTGGAGAGTCCGAAGGCGATCACGCCCGACAAGCCGCTGCTTTACCACTGGACTCTTCCTACAGCGAATCACGTTTTTCTGCCCGGTCACAGGATCATGGTGCAGGTGCAATCCAGTTGGTTCCCGCTGTACGACCGCAATCCGCAGACGTTCGTGCCCAATATCTTCTGGGCCAAGCCGGAAGATTACAAGAAAGCGGTGCAGCGGGTTTACCATTCACCGGAGCAGGCCAGCTTCATCGAATTGCCCGTCGTTGAGACGAAGTGATTGTTCCGGACGTGCAAAGCGTTACCACAGAGGGCACAGAGGAGCAAAGGGTAAGCCCGCTTTTTCCTCTGTGAGACTCTGTGACCTCTGTGGTTGGAATTTCTCATGCGAAAAGCCCTGCCCCTGATTGCTTCCCTTTTGCTGCTGGCTGCGCAGCTCTGCGCGCAGGAGAAGCGGCTGTGGGTGCTACGCGCCCCGGGAGAGATGGTCGAATACGATGTGCAAACGTTCGCGGTGAAGCAGACGGTGAAGGTTCCTGCGGAAGCGTTGAAGAATCCAGCGGCAGTTGAGGTGAACCATCTGGGACAGATTCTGTTCGCGGCTCCTGTATCGTTGCCGCTAGCGGCGGAGGACGCGAAAGCGCCGCACCAGGTGTGGTTGTGGAATGGACATGCGGCGACCACGATCGATCAGGGCGTGAAGCGGGAAGTGGGCGCCACCGGGTCGAACCAGGCGATCACGGAATCCGCGCCGAATCCATCTTTGGCAACAGACGGCACGCATCTTTACTGGTTCGCGAACGAGGCGCGGCGCCTGCAGCGGGAAGAAATCGATCTTTCGACCGACACGACTTGGCAGGCGTGGCGCACCGATCTCAGCGGAGGAGCGCGTGAGGATCTGGCGACGGTGAAACTTCCGGGCTGCCGCTGCGGGACCGGTACGTGCTCGGAGACGTGTCCTTATTGTGGAGTGTGGACGCCAGGTGGCGGGGTCGAAAAGTTTTTTCTGATGACCGAGTTTGTGTCGGGGCAAACCGAGACGAAGTACCAGAAGAGCACGCGCTATCAGGAGCAGGGCGGGAAGTGGACGCCCGTTGCGCTCGATAAGCCATTGGAACCCCAGTTGGATGCGGCTCCTGGAGGCGATTTAATCGTTGAGGCAATCCCCGATTCGGGCTGCTGTGGATGGTCGAACGAGAGCAACGATCAGACGCTGGTGCTGGGCGACGGAAAGACGCGCGTGATGTTTGATGAGCTAGCGACTTACAAGAATCCTGATTACGATGTGAGTTTCTCTACCTCGAATGCGAAGCTGTCGCCAGAACTGGCATCGATCGCCATGACCATCGTCGCAACCTCGGAGCCGAACAAGCCCATTCAGTTGTCGGAGGATGGGCAGGCGAATCCGGAAGAGTCGCAGCGCATTCGCAAAGCCCTGACCGAATTGCCTGCGGTAGAGGTCAAGAGCATGGATGATTCTCCGAAACGGGTGGCCTTTGTGCCGCATGCGTCCCTGGTGGGATGGATCAGCGAGAAGGAATTGCTGATCGTGCAAGATCATGTGCTGGTGGCGTATCACCTGGGCACCGGCGCGCGGAGAAAGTCGAGCGTGAAAGTCGAGGATGCGGCGCGGGTGTTTTTGAGATAAGGCTGGATTCTCAAGGTTTCTCTGCGTTCTCCGCGACGTTCTCCGCGCGCTCTGCGGGTTAAGATTTTCCGCGAAAGAATTGAACCGCCGAGCCCGCTGAGAAGTGCCGCAGAGAACGCAGAGAAAAACGTACTCGGCGGACAGCCGAGGACGGCCGTCCCCACGTCTTCCCGGACAATTTAAATTGCGGCTTTGCGCTGTCCGGTGCGGTAAATGATCCAGCCTAAGAGGTTGGCCCCGATCACGACCACCGCGATCTTCCAGGAATATTGCGATTCGCTCTCGACGCGAATGATGGGGAAGATCGAGAGAATCACAAACAGCAGCGTCACCAGTAGCCCCGAAGCGGACGCCACCCGTAATGCGAGGCCGGGACGGATGCCGCTGCTCTTGGGTGCGAACAGAGGAATGGCAAACAGCGCCAGATAGGCAATCCCATAAAACGTGAATCCCCACGTCAGGAGCAGTTCGTAAGACTCCTGCTCGCCGACTCCGATCAACGCGGCGAAACTCGCGGCCAGAGTTGCGCCTCCCAGAAAAAGAATCGAGTTGACCGGCGTTTTGTAGCGGGCGTGCAGGCGCGAGAACCAGGCGGGCAGCAGGTGGTCCCATCCGGCGGCCATCGGCAGACGGGCACTGCCGCTGAAGTACAGGCTGAAAGTGGAGAGATAGTTGGTGAGAAGTAAGAAAATCGCAACTGGAACGATGACGCTGCCGAAGTTGCCGAAACCCAGGCGCAGGGCCTGCGGGATGGGTCCGATCACGTCAACATTGTCAGGCGACACGTAGGCCAGAATCGCGCTCGTGGTGAGAATGTAGATCAACACGATGGCGGGGGCGGTGATCACGATGGAGCGCCCGATGTTGCGCACGGGATTGCGCGATTCTCCCGCGAAAATGGTGACGTATTCGAAGCCGCTGAGCGCCCCGAAGGTCATCTTGCTGAAGACGCTGAGCGTGAAAACGGTGAGCGGCGGGGCGACCAGGCGAAGCGGATGGAATGACGGCAATGTTCCTCGCCAGGCATTGACGAATGGCAGGGCGACAAGAACGGCTACCGTGATGAGAACGGCGACGCTGCCCGCGTTGTTAAACCACTTGCCCACGCGAAAGCCGATCGCGGCCAAAACCACCTGCGCGGCGATCAAGACGAATGAGGCCGCGCATACCGCCCACTTGTTTTCTGCGATCCAACTGGCAGAAGGAAATGAGTAAGCGATGAACGTGGTTGTGACCAGGCCAATGATGGCGACGTAGAGCATGATAAAAAGCCATAGATTCCAGGCGACCAGGAATCCGATTTGATCGTTGAAGGCCAGGCGCGCCCACTCGTAGAGGCCGCCCTCCAACGGCATCAGGCGGTTGAGGTGGGCGACGATCAGAGACAGCGGAATAAAGAACAACAGGATCGCCGAGAGCCAGAGCGCGACGTGTGTGGGTCCGGCTTTGACGGCTGTGCCAAAGAAGTCAGGCACCACGACGAGCAGGATTTGCGCGAGAACCAGGTCCAGGAGGCCGAGTTCGCGGCGCAGGCTGGTGCTGTGTGCCCGGACGTTTGCCTCGGCTGCAGCGAGAGTCGGGTTGGAAATGGTAGTCAGGATTCGATTCTTCTAGATCAAAGTCAAAATCCCCACCCTGTCGCCAAATACGCGACAAGGGTGGGGCACCCTCGCGTTAATTTTCCCTCACTCATTTCTTTTCAGGCGCCGGTGTCACCGCCGGTTTTAGTAACAAATCCTGGTAATCGAAGCTGAAGTCGGCAAGCGGAGAAACGGCGGCCATGCGGGCGCTGTCGATCGAGCCATCGGGATTCAGCGCGAAAGTGACAAATGCGTCTTCAATGGTGCGCACTCGCCAGTGTGCCTTGAACGTGTCGTACTGCCAGTGCTGCATATCGCCGACCATGCCCGGCGTGTGGTCAAAGCTGATCACCAGGCCGCCATTTTCCATGCGGATGGTGATGGGCCCGTACCAGGCATCGTTATAAACGCCGGCGTATTTTTCGAGAGGAAGCGAAGGCCTGGAATTGGCGTCGCGCGCTCCCTCGGCCTTCTTCATGGTTTCGGCGGCATCGGCTTCTTCTTTGTCCTTGACCGCCTTGAATGCGGCTACCCAATCCTTCGGCGGCAGGTGGAAGTAATAATCGAGCACGTGGTAGAGGATGGAGTCGAACGCTCCGCCTTCTTCGCCGTTGGTGAGCACGACGACTCCCAGATTTTCTTCCGGTACGAGCATGACGCGCGAAACGAAGCCGCCAACGCCCCCAGTGTGTCCTACGAGCTTGCGCCCGTGATAGTCGCGGAGTCCCCAGCCCAGAGCGTAGTCGGCGAAACTCGCTTTGAGCGCCGCCAGCGGTGGCGGAGGATCTCCAACCGCAAGAATAGTCTGCCCCGACCACATTTCTTTCGAGCGCTCCTCGGAGAACATGCGGCCTTCCCGGCCGGTGAACTTCCCGCGATTGAGTTGCAGCTGCACCCATTTCGCCATATCAGCGGCGCAGGAGTTGATCGCGCCCGCAGGACCGGCATTGTCGAGCGGCCCGAAAGGAATGACTTGCAGCTTGCCGTCAACCCGCGAATGCGGAAACGCGTAGTCGTCACCCGATTTGAATTCCGCGTTGCTGACATTGGAATGGCTCATTCCCAGCGGCGCGAAGATGTGTTGGCGAATGTAATCGTCCCAGGAAGTGCCGGTTACGGCGGGAATGATTTGTCCGGCGGTCATATAAAGCAGGTTGTCGTAAGCGTAGTGGCTGCGGAAACTCGACTGCGGCTTCATAAACCGCAGCTTGTAGATGACGTCCTCGCGCGAATAGGTCGTATGCGGCCAGAAGAGAAGATCGCCCTCGCCCAGTCCCATGCCGCTGCGATGCGTGAGCAGGTCGCGGATGGTCATCTCATGCGAAACATAGGGGTCGTACATGACGAAGCCGGGCAGGCGCTGGTAAACAGGATCGTCCCAGGAGAGCTTGTGTTCATCTACCAGAGTAGCCAGCGCCGCGGTGGTGAAGGCCTTGGTGTTGGAGCCAATGCCGAACATGGTGAATTCGTCGACCGGCGTGGGGTCGCCCAGCTTGCGAACCCCGTAGCCTTTGGCGACGAGAATCCTTCCGTCTTTCACGATGGCCACCGCCATACCCGGGACGTCAAAAGTTTTCAGCGAGGTCGCAACGTAAGCATCCAGATCAGCCGGCGGAGCACTCGACGCGGCCGTTTGGGCTTCTAAGGAAATTGCGAGGAATAGGGTAAAAAAAAGTACAGCAATGTGTTTTCGGCCGATCTGAGCCATGAACATCTCCCAATGAAAATGAAAGTGTGAGAGTACGACGCCGAGATTAGAACATAGATCGCGGAATTTTCGAATGGAGAAGCGAATGAAGGAGTAAATGAAGAAGACGCCTGGGGCCACCAAAGCGGCCCCAGGCACGATCGGATCGTTCAGTTCATGCGTTGCGAGACAACGGCATCGATGTAGGCGAGCAATTCATCGACGCTAAGTTCGGACTCCAGCACTTCTTGCATTTCATTTGCAGTGAATCCGGTTCGCGCCGCGGCTTCCTGCAGCAGTTCTGCCATGGAAGAGGATGGAGTCGGGTCGGGATAGAACGTCATTGCATGCTCCTCGATATTGTTGCTGATGAGATTTGCGCTGTTCGCGGACGAAGCTGGGACGACGCACAAACGCGAATCAGCAGCGAATCGAGCGGAGCAGGATAGGGCGGAAGTTGGGCTCAAGAGTGAGGTCGAACTCACTTGACCGATGCCATGTCAATGCATATGGAACGCTGCTGTGCAGCGGAAGTGCGGAAGCCACCATCACGGGGGCAGGCGCCGAAGTGGCATTAGAGTGAACGACGACCGGGGCCGTACCTCGATGGAACGCCGTGTCGGGCAGATCGACGTCGGGCAGGACGAGGATGAGCAGCATGAGAAATACCAAGCCGCCCAGCACCCACAGCGTCGACGCTTTTACGTTCCACTTCGACATAAGCTGCAACAGTTTTGCTGAGTTTTTTGATGCTGTCAAGCCGGAAACAGTGGCATTTGCGATTCTCGCATTTTTTCTGCAAGAAACATTTTTAACCATGGTTTCGCGAATCAAAAAGGGGAAGAAAGGCCGCTGTACAAAGCCTGCGGCATCGTATACAAACTCAGGAAGTGGGGGCGTGTCGGGCGTCGCGGGGGACTCGGGCCTTTGTACCTCAAACCAAAAACTTTGGATGAAGCCGTGAGCGTGTTGGCGACTACGGGCGGACAAGTCCTGTCCGGCGGGACGGATTTTTATCCCGCATTGGGCGAACGTCTGCCCGCGGGCGACGTTGTGGATATTAGTTTGCTAACCGAAATTCGCGGGATTTCTTTTGAGAACGACTGGATTCGAATTGGCGGGCTCAGCACCTGGACAGACGTGATTCGCACTCCACTGCCTCGGTGTTTTGACGCGCTGAAGGCTGCCGCCCGAGAAGTCGGTTCAGTGCAGATTCAGAATCGTGGAACGGTCGCGGGAAATTTGTGTAATGCATCGCCTGCGGCTGATGGCGTTCCTCCGCTCCTGGCCTTGGATGCGGAGGTGGAGTTGACCTCAAAAGCCGGAAGGCGCCGCATGCCTCTGGCTCAGTTCATCACGGGAAATCGCAAGACGCTGCGCAAGGCCGACGAAATTCTATCTGCCGTGAACGTTCCACGAGCGATCGAAAATGCCGCATCAGCTTTCCTGAAATTGGGAGCACGAAGGTATTTGGTCATTTCGATTTCGATGGTCGCGGCGATCGTGCAGGCCGACGCGGCGGGCCGCGTTGCAGAGGTTCGCGTCGCAGTTGGCTCGTGCTCGGCGACGGCACAACGGCTGCGCAATTTGGAAAAGAATCTGGTGGGACACGCCTGCACCGCTGGGATCGGCAATGCAATACGAGCTGAGCATCTGGAACCGATCTCTCCCATTGACGATGTGCGCGCGACGGCGGAGTACCGGCGGGATGCCTCGCTGACGCTGGTGCGGCGCGCTTTGGAAGCCTGCATGGGGGCTTGCTGATATGGCCACGACCGAGAGCCTCCGCCCCGCTTCGACCGAGACGATTGCATTTTCGGTGAACGGACGTGCCGTTGTGGTCGCGGCGCCGGGTGCGCGAAGGCTCTCTCGCGTGCTGCGCGAAGATCTCGGACTGACAGGAACCAAGGTCGGATGCGATGCCGGCGATTGCGGTGCCTGCACGGTGCTGCTCAACGGCGACCCCGTCTGCGCATGCCTGGTCGCTGCCGGGCAAGTAGCAGGCTGTGAAATCACGACCGTCGAGGGACTGGCGACGCGATCTCCACAGGCGGACCGGTTACAGCAATCATTTCTTCATCACGGCGCTGCCCAGTGCGGCGCGTGCACGCCGGGAATGCTGGTCGCGGCGACGGCGCTGCTCGAAAAAAATTCATCTCCCCATGAAAACCAAGTGATGGATGCGCTTGGCGGAGTGCTGTGCCGCTGCACGGGCTATCGCAAGATCATTGACGCGGTTATGGAAGCTGGCCAGGTTGCGACCGAGGTTTCACCGCTAGCAGGACAGGCAGTCGGAGCCCGGCTGGTACGCCTTGACGGTAGGCAAAAGGTGAACGGCACGGAAGTGTTTGGAGCCGATGAGATTCCCGCAGGAGCGCTCGGCGTTCGTGCGATTCGTTGCCCGCATCACCGGGCGCGTTTTCAATTTGGCGATCTGGAACGCTTCGCGGCCTCGCATCCGGGCGTGGAGCTTGTGCTAACGGCAAAAGATGTGCCCGGCACAGATTGTTACGGCGTGATTCCACGCTTTGCGGACCAGCCCGTGTTTGCGCACAACGAGGCTCGCTATCGAGGGGAAGCAGTCGCAGCGGTAGCGGGCGAGCCTGATGCACTGGAGGCCCTTGATCCGGCGGAGTTCCCCGTCCGCTGGGAGCCGTTGCCCGCAATCCAGACGATCGACGAGGGAATTGCCGAGCAAGCCCCCCGCATTCACGGCCAGCGCGAAGGCAACGTTCTGGTGAGGGGGCGGGTGGTTTGCGGAGACGTGGATCGGGCACTGGCCGATGCTGACGCCGTGGTCGAGGGTGAGTACGAGACCGGATTTGTGGAGCACGCTTACATCGAGCCAGAAGCAGGATTTGCGCGCCGTGTTGGTGACACGATCGAAGTTCAGGCGTGCACGCAATCGCCCTACATGGATCGCGCTGACATCGCGAAGATTCTCGGGCTGGCGCCCGAGCAGGTTCGAATCATCCCGACGGCAGTGGGCGGAGGATTCGGATCGAAACTCGATCTTTCGGTGCAGCCGTTTGTGGCGCTCGCGGCGTGGAAGCTGGGACGCCCGGTGCGCATGGTGTATTCGCGCACGGAGTCGATCGTGTCGACAACCAAGCGGCATCCCGCGCGTATGCGACTGCGTGCCGGGGCCACGCGCGATGGAAAGCTGACCGCGCTCGATTTTGCCGCTGACTTCAACACCGGCGCCTACTCTTCGTGGGGGCCGACGGTTGCCGGGCGGGTGCCGGTGCATGCCTCGGGTCCATATCGAGTCCCCAACTATCGCGCGCTGACTCGCGCCGTTCATACCAACATTGTTCCCGCAGGAGCGTTTCGAGGATTCGGAGTTCCGCAGGCGGCCATCGCCCAGGAGCAGGTTTACGACGATCTCGCCGACAAGCTGGGAATGGACCGGCTGGAATTTCGCATCCTCAACGCGTTGGAGGATGACACGCCGACCGTGACCGGACAGGTTCTGGGCGAGGGCGTGGGCATTCGAGCCTGCTTCGAAGCTCTGCGTCCGAAGTGGAAGGCCGCACGCATCGCGGCAGAGAAGTTCAATGCGCATACGAAAAAACCGCTAAGGCGCGGGGTTGGCATTGCCGGAATGTGGTACGGCTGCGGAAATACGTCTCTGCCGAATCCCTCGACGGTGCGCGTTGGATTGAAGCGCGAAGGCCGCATCGCCCTGCACCAAGGCGCGGTGGATATTGGCCAGGGATCGAATACGATCGTGACCCAGATTTGTGCGGACGCGATGGGCGCACCCATCACGCAGTTTGATTTGATCTCGGGAGATACGTCCATTACGCCCGATTGCGGCAAGACTTCTGCATCGCGGCAGACTTTTGTGACGGGCAAAGCCGCGCACATGGCAGGCAGCAAATTGCGCGACGAAATTCTCAAACTGGCCGGCTCGTGCAAGTGCGGAACGCTCGAGTTCAGCGACGGCAGCATTGCGGTTGTCGAAAACGGAAACCGCAAGGCGATTGATTTGCGCGCACTACCGCTCGATGCCCATGGCTATGTCATCACCTGCGAGGCCACCTTCGATCCGCCGATCACGCCGCTCGATGAAAACGGGCAGGGAAAGCCCTATGCAGTCTACGGATTCGGCGCGCACATGGCCGAGATCGAAGTCGATGTCGAGTTGGGCACGGTGCGCGTGCTGAAGGTCACGGCCGCGCACGACGTCGGCCGCGCCATCAATCCCACGCTGATTGAAGGCCAGATCGAAGGCGGCGTCGCGCAAGGCTTGGGAATGGCTCTGATGGAGGAATTTTTTCCGGGCAAAGGCGAGAACCTGCACGACTACCTCATTCCGTCCGCGGGAGACATTCCTCCCGTGGAATCGATTCTGATTGAAGATCCGAGTTCGATTGGGCCGTTCGGCGCCAAGGGAATCGGCGAGCAGGCGGTGATTCCGACCGCGCCGGCGATTCTCAATGCGATTCACGACGCGATCGGCGTGCGCATTCACAAAGTCCCGGCCACGCCCGACCGCGTGCGTGCGGCCATCCTGTCTAGGAACGGCGGAGACACGCGTGGCTGACGACGCCATTCGTTGCGACGCCTGTCCGGTGCTTTGTTACATCAAGCCGGGACGCACGGGGTCCTGCGACCGCTACGGCAACCATGAAGGCAAGTTGGTGCGGCTCGATCCGCATGTGGTGCTTGATCGCGCGGTGGAGCGGGGAGAGTCGGTGGTTCCGTTTCTCGAGCGAAGTGAGAACTGGGACGGAACTCTCGTCAGTCACCGCGAAACCTTTGTGACCGCCATTGGCGCGGGCACCACTTATCCCGACTACAAGCCGGCGCCGTTCATTATTTCCTCGCAGGTCGAAGGCGTGGACATGGTCACGGTCGTGACCGAAGGAATTTTCAGCTACTGCGGCGTGAAGGTGAAGATCGATACCGACCGCCATCTGGGCGCGGAGTGCAGGACGGTGCGCGCGCACGGCGAGGCGGTGGGGCATGTGACCACCAGCGAGTACGGATCGCAGATGCTGTCGCTCGGCGGCGTGCGGCATTTGACCGGAGGCAGCCGCCAGGAAGGCACCGCCACTTGCGATGCGTTGCTGAATTTGTGCAACGGCAAGGCGGTGGAACTCGAAATTGACGACGGCGCCAAAGTGATCGTGCAGGCGGGCAAGGCGCCGGTTGTCGACGGCGCGCAGGAAGAGCGCATGCGCGTGGGCTGTGGCTCGGCGACTATCGGCATGTTTGCCCAACAGTGGTTCGGCAAAGTCGATGAGGTGGTTGTAGTCGACGATCACATCACGGGTGTGCTGTCCGAGCATCAGGCTGGAAAGTTGCTGGGCGTGCCGGAGACCGGAATTAAGCTGAAGGGAAGGCGCTCCACGCCGGGTCGTTATTTTCAGGTGGCGGAGCCGGGCACGTCGTGGGGCGGTACTAATATTGACGATCCGCTGTCGATTCTGGGCAAATTCAATGCGAAGAAAGCGTGGCCGGGACTGCGGTTGCTGATGGTGAGCACGACCGGTGAGCACTACGCGTATTTCGAATTGGACCAAAATCTTCGTCCGCAGGAAACGGAATTGCCGGCAAATCTGCGCCAGTCCGTGGCCCGCATCAAGGAGAATTGCGAGCCGGCACTGTGCACCGTGCTCTTCATGGGCGGCGCCGGAGGATCGTTGCGCGCCGGGGTGACGGAGAATCCCGTCAAGCTGACGCACTCGGTTCGCGACGCCTTGACGCGTGTGACCTGCGGCGGCGCGCCCGTCTACGTGTGGCCGGGCGGCGGAATCACGTTCATGGCTGATGTGACGCGCATGCCGCAGAATGCGTTTGGCTACGTGCCCACTCCCGCGCTGGTGGCTCCCATTGAGTTCACCTTGAAGCTGGCGGATTATGCGGCACTGGGCGGGTATGTGGATCACGTGCGGCCGCTGAGTGCAATTGTCTCCGGCGACGATGGTCGAAGGCGAGTAACTGCTCGTGGAGATAATCCCTGGCCTCTCGCGGCAGAAGCAGGAAAGAAGAAATGAACGGACGAGCGCAAATTCGACTCTTGCCCGGCGGGCGTCGCCTCCATCTGCAGGATGGCCCGATCGATCTGATCGTGGAAGCGTTCGGCGAGCCTGGGGAAATCGAAAGGGCCTATCGAGCGGCGTGCGCGCGGTTCGAAACTGTACTCGACGAATTGTGCGGCGAACTCGCGTCGCTGCGGCGCCGCTGTACTCCGGAGTCGCAATGGCCGCGGGGCGCGGTCGCCCGGCGCATGATGGCAGCTGTGATGCCGTATGCCGGCGAATGCTTCATCACGCCCATGGCGGCGGTCGCCGGGGCGGTAGCCGAAGAGATTCTCGCAGCGATGCTGGCGGCGGCTACCCTCTCGCGAGCTTATGTGAACGATGGAGGAGACATCGCGCTGCACTTGGGCGCGGGAGAGAAATTTGTCGTGGGAATGGTGGAGCGCCCGGACCGTCCCTCGCTTTTCGGAACGACGACGCTTACGTCAGAGGAACCAGTGCGGGGCATTGCGACCAGCGGATGGCGCGGACGGAGCTTTTCTCTGGGCATCGCCGACGCTGTAACCGTGCTTGCAGATCGGGCGGCCGCCGCGGATGCGGCGGCAACGATCATCGCCAACGCAGTCGATCTTCCGGGACACGCGGCGGTGGTTCGAATTCCGGCGCGCGAGCTCGCGCCCGACAGCGATCTCGACGATCTTCTGGTCACGCAGGCAGTCGGCAAGTTGAGTGCATCGGAAGTCCAGGAGGCGCTCGCAGCCGGCGTGCGGACTGCCGAGCGCCTGCTCAGGATTGGTCTGATCCGGGCGGCGGCACTTCATCTCCAGGGAGAAACACGCGTGGTGGGAGCGATTGACGGGTTGCGCCTGATTTCCACCGCGCCGGTTCAGGAAAGGGGCCTGGTGCATGCCTGAGGTCGTGGTACGGAAGAAGCTCACGTGCATCGAAGAAATTTTCCACGAGGGCGGGCCCATGGCTGCAAAGCCTCTGCGGCGCGCGGCCGCGCTGGCCGTCATTCGCAATCCATTTGCGGGATCTTACATCGCGAACATCGAAGGCTTTATGGACGATCTGAAGCCTCTCGGCCTGGAGATGGCTCGAACTCTGGTCGCAGCACTAGGTGGCGACCCGAAAGTCGTCGAGGGCTACGGCAAGGGCGCGATTGTCGGATCGGCGGGAGAGATCGAACACGGAGCTTTGTGGCACGTGCCGGGCGGATATGCGATGCGCGAAATTCTCGGTGGCGCGAAGGCGATCGTAGCGTCTACAAAAAAAGTCGGTGGTCCGGGCACGCGGCTCGACGTGCCCATCACCCACATCGACGCGTCGTACGTGCGCAGTCATTTCGACGCGATGGAAGTTGGGATCAACGATGCCCCGCGCGCGGACGAAATCCTGCTCGCGCTGGTGATGACCACCGGTCCCCGCGTGCATGCCCGCGTCGGCGGCCTCAAGGCGTCGGAGATCAAGGGGGAAGATGGGCTGCGATGAGAATGAAACTCACGAGGACGAAGGGATGAAAGCGAAGATCCGCAAGATCGCCGTATTTGTGGAGGAGACCCAGCGCGAGATGGAGCGCGAGATTTCTCCGCCGACACGGAAAGCAGCGGCTGTCGCAGTGATCGAGAATCCGTGCGCCGGAAAATATGTCGAAGACCTTTCCGAGTTGATGGCCATTGGCGAGGAACTCGGCGAACTGCTCACGGCGCGCGCGGTAGCGGCGCTGGGCATTTCAGGTCCGTCGGCAGAGAGCTACGGCAAGGCCGCAGCCGTGGGCGAAAACGGCGAACTCGAACACGCCGCGGCGATTCTGCATCCGAAGTTAGGTACCCCAGTGCGTCGCGTGCTGGGCAAGGGCGCGGCCCTGATTCCGTCGTCGAAGAAGCGTGGCGGGATGGGCGTGGTGCTCGACATTCCTCTGGGCCATAAAGACGCAGCATTTGTCCGCAGTCATTTCGATGGCATGGAAGTGCGCATCAACGACGCGCCCCGGGCCAATGAAATCATCGTGGCTGTCGCAGTCACCGACAGCGGCCGTCCGCTCGCGCGCGTTGGCGGGCTGACTAAAGATCAGATCAAGGGCGAAGACGGGCTGCGCTAGCTCACTTGCCTGGAGCGCGCATCAGAAAAAGAATATTGTCCACCTTGTAGAGGACCTTGCCCGGCGACTCCGGGGTGGGAGCAACCTTCCCCGCGCGTACGGTGTCGAACGCAGCCACCAGGCGCGGCAACACGGTAGGCGGCGCGACCGGAATATTGTGCGCGCCGAGCACGGTCTTAACCTGCGACCTCAAAGCGCTGAGCCGCCGAATTGAAGCAGCATAGGCATCGAGATCCGTCTCCGGGCGAAAGAGCCAGATCGGCGCGGGATAATACGTGTCGCCAGTGAAGATCAGGCCATGGTCGCGGTCAATCAATGAAATTGCGTCGGGCGTGTGCCCTGGGGTCGCGATAACTTCGATCGCGCGTCCGCCGAGATCGAACTTGTCGCCATCGTGCATGTAAGCCGTGATGTTCCACGGCCGAGTCTCGTACATCTTCGGATCGAATCCTTTGGGCAGCGTACCGCAGATCTGGTCGGGCGCGACTTCCGCCTGCGCATCCTCGCGCGATCCCTTCGCATTCTTGCGAGTAAAGTCCGTATCCATCGCGTAGATCGTGTCGAATTCCCAGTTGCCGCCCACGTGATCGTCGTGCGTATGAGAATTCAAGACGATGATCGGTAGTTTCGTCAGTTCCGCCGTAACTTTTTTGATGTCGCTGATTCCCATGCCGGTGTCGAATAACAGCGCCTTCTTCTCGCCGGCGATAAGATAACTGATCACTTCTTCGGACTGGTGCGGTTCATAGATGGCATAAACGTTCGGCGCAGGCTCGTAGACTTCGAACCAGAGATCGCTCACAGGCACTCGTTCGAGCTGCTTGTATTCCGGACGTGGCAGCTGCTTGCACCAGTCCGGAACGGATTGCCCGAAAAGCGCCGAAGCCAGCAGTAAAAACACCATGATTCGTGGATTACACACGAACCACCTCCGGTACACGCGTAGCGGGGGGCGTGTTCCGGCTGCGCTGGATGCTGACAGCCCCATCGGTGATCACCATGCCCACTCCGCCTAAGTCTCCTTTTTGAATGCTGTCGAGCAAATTCTTGCCCGCGGATTGCTGGGCTGTGTCGAGGAACACGAAACTCGCTTCGCGGCCGGGCGCAATCCATCCGCAATTGAGGCTGCGCATCTTCGCCGTGTTGCCGCTTGCCAGACAAATCGCAACTTCCGCAGGAATTTCTCCCAGCGATGACAGCATGGAAATCATGCGGAGTACGCCCAGCGGTTGCACACCCGAGCCGGCCGGGGAATCGGTGCCCAGAATGACGCGGTGAAGCTGCTTCAATTCTTTGGCCGTCCGCAGTGCGAGAAGCGCGGCCCGTTCGTTGCCATTGTGAACGACTTCCAACGCTCGCGGTGAGCGCTCGCATAGGGCGACGATCTGGTCGTCGGGCAAAGCAGTGTGGCCGCCGTTGACGTGGCCGATCACGTCGGCATCGGTTTCAAGAACCATATCCTTATCGATCAGGCTGGAGCCAGGAATGGAAGGGCCGCCGGTGTGAATCGTGCTCTGGATGCCGTACTTGCGCGCCCACGCCACCATGCGGCGTCCGGTGGTTCCGTCTTTCACGCTGCCCAGCCCGACTTCACCCAGAAACTTCACGCCCGCGGCAGCGAGGTCCTTGAAGTCTTCCTCCACCATGCCTTGCTCCAGCACCGGAGCGCCGGCGTAGATCTTCACGCCTCCGGGGCGAAACGCCTGGAACGCGCGTTGCGCGAAAATCGCCATCGCTTTCAAGCCAACGATATCTTTTGGCCGGCCCGGCGTGTGGACTTCTCCTGCCGAAACCATCGTGGTGACGCCGCCGTGCAGGCAGCTGTCGATCCAGCCCAGTTGATTCTGGCGAGGTGTCCAATCGCCGCACACCGGATGTACGTGGCTGTCGATTAATCCCGGAGCAAGGGCCGTACCCTTGGCGTCGATTGTGGTGGTCGCGCCTGCTGAGTCGATATCTTTGGCTTTGCCCACGGCATGTATTACGCCATCGATAGCCACAACGGTGTCAGCGTCGAGGATGGGATGGTCGAGGTCTCCGCTGAGCAACAGCCCAATGTTGCGGATCACCAGTTTGTTTTGTGCTGCGGATTTCGCCGGGGCGTCTTGGCTCATGAATTCATCTCTCGCGCGACGTTCTGAAATCACAGAATCATACGCGACGCTTCTTGGGCTTCAAAGCGGTGCGATAGGCAAGGTTCAGCAGGTCGGGCAAGGCATCTGGTTGCACGTGCGCCAGGCTCACAAGAATGTACGGGTACTCGCGGTAGTGATCGGTGATGAAGTAGGTCTCCGGATCGGCAGCCATCATTTCCTCTCGCTGCTCAAAAGACACGGGAAGGACGATCTTGTCCAGATCCTGATGCAGGCGCACGAACAATTTTCCTTTTACCTTCAGCGCCGGAGTTCCGTAAGATGTGCTTTCTTCCGCGCCGGGCAGCGCCAACCCCAGTCGGCGTACCGTGTCGTAAGTGACGCGCGGTTTCTTCATGGATGAGATTCTAGTAGCTTAGGGCTGAGGGCATTCAACCACCAAGGGCACGAAGGAGCACGAAGGAAATCGAGCCGGGATTGCAGGATGCAGTTTTCTCCAGGAAAGGGAGACCATGGTTTCACGCGACTTCATATTCTGGGAAGTAGACGTGCAGCGCGACTTCATGCTGCCGGGGGGAAAGCTCTATGTTCCGGGCGCGGAGAAGTTGCTGCCCAACATCCGCCGGCTGACCGATGCCGCCCGCCAGGGCAAGGTATTTCTTGTGTCGCACGGATGCTTTCATACGCCGGACGATCCCGAGTTCAAAATCTTTCCACCACATTGCGTTAAGGGCACAACTGGAGCCGAGTTGGTTCCCGAGGCCCTGACCGACAAAGTCGTGCGCGTGCCCAATGACGAGTCGGCGAAGCTGCCGGAGGACTTTTCGAGCTTTCAGCAAGTTCTGCTGGAGAAGCAGACACTGAATATCTTTGAGAGCCGGCACGCCGATCAGTTGCTCAAGCGACTGGGAAATGAAGCCGAGTTTGTGGTCTTCGGCGTGGTCACCGAATATTGCGTGAGTTTTGCGGTCAAGGGCTTGATTGAACGCGGCCGCCGCGTAGCTGTCGTGCAGGATGCGATTGAGACCCTGAAGCCGGAGGAAGGAAAAAATACGCTTGCCGAGTTCCGCCGGCTCGGAGCCCGTCTAACCACCACCGACCAGGCGCTCGCGGCAGTCGGTAGCTGAGGGCAAGGTCGCAACGCTAGCGATTGTCGTGATCGCGGTCATGATCCTGATCTCCGTGGTTATGCCGCCAGGTCCAATACTCTTTCTGTTCGCCTGCAGAAAGCTTGCGGAAGTCGCGGTGCGGACTGCGTTGCGTTTCACGGGCCCAGCGCTGGTAGTAAATCTGCTCGTTCCCGTTCCAGTCGTGATAATCGGTATAGTAAGGGTCGTATACCCGGTAGTAGTGATGATGTTCACAGGCAATCCCCGCCAGGGATGAAGCCATCGCCCCGGCCAGCAGCAGAGTACTCAATGAATGCGAACCACGGCTCATTTTTCTCCTCAGCAAAGCAAAACCCCTCCGGAACTGATTAGTTGCCGAAGCGATCACATCGGTTTCAGAAAATCGGCACCGAGAATCACAGTTCTTAGCTTCTGGACCGCCGGAAATCCTGGCCTGGGAATCGCTGGTACCGTTTACTTGCGAAAGGCATTTCCTTTGCTTTCGAAAGCTTTTCACCGGGCCAAGGTTGTAATAGACTACTGAGTCTTCGACGGAAGGAGATTTTTCGTTGGGAAATCCATTGCTCACGCTGCTGGATTTGCCGGAGCAGGAGAAAGCTGAGCGCGGCTTGGAGCATACGCCGCGAGAGATCTGGCAGCAGCCTGACACCTGGGGCGTGACCTACCGGCTATGCGCCAGAGCTCAGCGTGAATTGCAGGATGCCGTGAGGCGCGCGGGAATTGGCCGCGGCAGCACTTCGTCGCCTACCGTGTATCTAGTGGGTGCGGGCACGTCGGATTACACTGGCCGTGCTTTGGCGCCCCTGCTGCGGGCGCGCTGGGGCTGCGATGTTTGGCCGGTTCCCAGCACTACCCTGCTTACCGAATTTGAAGAGTTTCACCGTGCGGGCAGGGAATACTTCTGGATTTCGTTCTCCCGCTCCGGGGAAAGTCCCGAGGGCGTCGCCCTGCTGGAGCGCGCGCTCGAGCGGCACCCGCAAATTCGTCATCTGGTGATCACCTGCAATCCGCGGGGACCGATGGCCCAACTTTGCGAGCGCCATCAGGACCGTGCTCTTGCCCTGGTGCTCGACGATGCGGTGAACGACCGCGGTCTGGCGATGACCAGTTCCTTCAGTAATATGGTCCTCGCCGGCCAGTGCGTGGCCCATCTGGACGATCTCGCGCAGTTCGGCGAGGTCGTCGCGCGCATGTCCGAAACCGGCAGGCAGTTCCTTCCCGCCGCGGCGGAAGCTGCCGCTGAGGTCACCACTCTGGGCTGCAGCCGCGCCTGCTTCGTCGGTTCCGGTGTGCTGCGTGCCGTCGCCGACGAATGCAGCCTGAAAGTCGTCGAGCTGAGCGCAGGCAAGGTGAC
>DASTCU010000119.1:0-38180 GCA_035710825.1 Candidatus Sulfotelmatobacter sp. | reverse complement strand
CAGCGACACCGCCGCCGGGGTCACGCCCGGAATGCGCGAGGCTTGACCGATGGTGTGCGGGCGCAACTTGGTTAACTTTTCCTGCATCTCGCGGGAGAGGCCGCTGACCGAACGGTAGTCGAACCACTCGGGAATGGAGTGCTGCTCGGACTTCTTGAGGCGTTCCATCGCTCGCTGTTGCTGCAAAAGGTAGCCTTCGTACTTGATTTCGGTTTCTACCGACTTGAGCTCGTTGCGGACTTCGGAGGAAAGCTTAACCACAGAGGACACAGCGGAATCTCTGCTGAAAAATTCTGGCGCCAGCCTTCGCAGGATCGGTACCAGGTTTTCGACCGTGACTTCCGGACGTTTCAGGAGTTGGGCAAGCGTCTGACCAGCGGCCGACGAAAGCGCCCTTGGCTCGGCCGGATCGCCAGGGGCGGCTGTCCCCACGTCGGCGGGCGTAACCTCTGACAGCATTTCCGGCGTGAGGCGCGTGCCTTCCAGGAGCTTCTTCATCTGCGCCGCGCGCTCTTGCTTCGATTGAAAATCGGACCACGCCTGGTCCGAGATCAGGCCTACGCGGCGTCCGTGAGGAGTGAGGCGGCGGTCGGCGTTATCAATACGCAAGTGCAGGCGGAACTCGGCGCGCGACGTGAACATGCGATAGGGCTCGTTCGTGCCCTTCGAGATCAAATCGTCGATCAGAATTGCGGTGTAGGCCTCAGTGCGGTCGAGGATCAGCGGTTCCTCGCGCTTTACTTGCAGGGCGGCGTTGATTCCCGCCATTAATCCCTGACATGCGGCCTCTTCGTAGCCAGAGGTCCCATTGATCTGGCCGGCGAGAAACAAGCTCGCAATCTTGCGAGTCTCCAAAGTGCGCTCGAGTTCGGTTGGGTCGATCGAGTCATATTCGATGGCGTAGCCAGGCCGAAGCATTTCGGCATGTTCGAGTCCCGGAATCGACTTCAGAATTTCGAGCTGCACTTCCACCGGCAGCGACGTGCTCATCCCATTGACATAGATCTCGTGCGTGTTCAGTCCCTCCGGTTCGAGGAAGAGCTGGTGCATCTCCTTGTCAGGAAACTTCACGATCTTGTCTTCAATCGACGGGCAATAGCGCGGGCCGATCGACTGGATCTGCCCGCTGTACATGGGCGAGCGGTGGACGTTTTCGCGGATGATGCGGTGGGTCTCGGCCGTAGTCCAGGCAATGTAGCAGTGCACTTGCGAGTCGTGGTGCGCGACGCGCTTGGTGCGAAAGCTGAATGGAGTGGGATCGTCGTCGCCCGGTTGCGCGGGAAAGCGCGACCAGTCGATGGTGCGACCATCGAGACGCGGCGGCGTGCCGGTCTTCAGCCGGCATCCGCGCAGACCAAGCTTCTTGAGCGCCTCCCCCAGCAGGACAGCGTTGGGCTCACCGGAGCGCCCCGCGGGATACTGCTGCTCGCCGCAATGAATCAACCCATTGAGAAACGTTCCTGTCGTGATGATGACTGCCTTCGCGCCGACAGTGCGGCCGTCGCGAAGGCGAACGCCGAGAACCCGGCTTCCGCAGTCCTCTCGTTCAATGTCGCCTGATGAATACTGATCGCCATGCTCTCCGGAAGCCGGAAGCCGGGAGCTGGAAGCCCGTTCCACAATCAGATCCGCCACTTCTGCCTGCTTGATCTTCAGATTCGGCTGCGACTCCAAGACCTCGCGCATCTTCAGGCGATAGGCCTGTTTATCGCATTGCGCCCGAGGCGACCATACGGCGGGGCCGCGAGAGGTATTCAGCAGGCGAAACTGGATGCCGACGGCGTCGGTGATTTCGCCCATGATTCCGCCAAGTGCGTCGACCTCGCGCACCAGGTGTCCCTTAGCGATGCCGCCAACCGCGGGATTGCATGACATCTGCGCGATCAGGTCGACGTTCAGCGTGTAAAGCGCGGTCTTCAGGCCCATGCGGGCGGAGGCCATGGCGGCCTCGCATCCGGCGTGGCCGGCGCCCACGACTACGACCTCGAATTGTTCCGTGAACTGCATGGAGGATGTGTGGAACTGAACCCCAGAAAATCCTTCCGGCTGTTTCTGCTTTCATTCTAGCAACTTGCGGCGTAGCGGTGATCGCTATCACTTGCCGACCTGGCGATTCGACCGTATATTGGCCTGTCGCTTCAGTTCACCAGGAGAAGTCATGAATACGGCGGAATTTCTCGATCAACTTGACAAGCGCATCGCCAAGTACGACCTGCTTTGTCATCCTTTTTACAAGGCGTGGTCGGCCGGGCGGCTTACGCGCGATGACTTGCGCGAATATGCGCAGGATTATTTTCACCATGTGGAAGCATTTCCGTCGTATCTCGCAGCGCTGGGATTGCGCCTGGAAGATGGCGAACTGCGCAGTGCGGTGCTGGCCAATATGTGCGACGAAAAAGGTGTGGAAGGCTCGGCTGGGAAGAGTTCCATTCCGCATTCCGACCTCTGGCTGGACTTCGCCGAGGGCATGGGATCGAGCCGCAACCTGGAATGGCATACGCCCGTCCCAGAGATTCGGCAGCTTATCCGGCATTTCCATCGTGTGGCCAGTGAAGGTTCAATAGAAGAAGCGCTGGCCGCATTCTACGCGTACGAGTCGCAGGTCCCGCGGATTGCGACGGAAAAGGAATCCGGCTTGCGCGGAATGTACGGGGCCGATGACAAGTCTTGCGGCTACTTTGCGCTGCACGCCACGGCCGACGTGCACCATTCCCGGGTCTGGCGCAACCAGCTCGAAAAGCGGGTTGCCGCCCATCCGGAGACTGCCGGTGCAGCTTTGGACGCCGCTGAAAGCGCGGCTCGCATGCTGTGGAAGGCGCTGGACGGGATAGAAGCGCGGCGGACGGCTATGGCCGCGTAGTGGCAAACAATGCGGCCATAGTTTGAGCCAATGATCCGAATCGTTGGCTCATTTCTTTTGGAAAGGAAATCTCGTGAGAGAAGTAGCAACCGGCGCCACGGGCGAGGCTGAAGAAACCGTGGTTTTCGAGCACACGCTGACCTCGCACCATCCAGAATTGCCGCCGGTGTACTCGACGCCCGACATGATCCGGCTGATGGAGACGGCGGCATTTCGGGCGCTGCAGCCTTACTGCGAAGGCGACGAAATTACCGTGGGGACTTCGATCAACATCGAGCATCGCGCGGCGAGCGGGATCGGTGCGCGGATTAAGGCTGAAGCTGTGCTCGAATCCTTCGACGGACGTTTCTACACGCTGCGCGTCACGGCCCGCGACGATGCACAGGAGATTGGACGAGGGACGGTGGGACGCGCCGTCATTCACGTCTCCAGATTCCTGGAAAAGATGAAGACCGGCGCGCGCTGAGCGCATCCAATGCCAGCGTATGGCAAATCTCGAGCAAAAGAAAAAAGCAGAAGCGCTCAAAGCGTTGCACCTCGGCAAAGAACCGCTTGTACTTCCCAATGTCTGGGATGTTGCCAGCGCCCGCATCATTGAAGAAGCAGGATTCCCAGCTCTCGCCACGACCAGCGCGGGCGTAGCCTTTACGCATGGGTTCCCGGATGGGCAGAAGATTCCCGCTGACCGAATGATGGCGGCCACTGCAGACATCGCAGGCGCGGTGAAGGTGCCCGTCACGGCGGACGTCGAAGCGGGATACGGACCCAAGCCGGAGGATGCGGCACGGACCGCGCGGGACGTGATGGAGGCTGGCGCTGTGGGCATGAACTTTGAAGACGCGACGGGCGACGCCGCACGTCCTCTCATGGAATTGAGTCTTCAATTGGAAAGAATCCGGGCGATCCGCGAAACATCTGCACAAGCTGGAGTGCGGTTGGTGCTGAACGCGCGCACCGATGTGTACCTTCTACAAGTCGGAGATCCCGCCACGCGTTACGATGAGGCAGTGCGACGGCTGCAGGCCTACCGCGACGCAGGCTCAGATTGTGTCTTCCTCCCCGGCGTCCGGGATGCGGAGACGATTCGCAGGATGGTTGCTGACCTTGGGTGTCCCGTCAATGTTCTGGCCGTTCCCGGGTCGCCTTCCGTGCCTGAGCTGGCCGCACTGGGAGTGAAAAGAATCAGCCTCGGATCAGGGCCGATGCGGGCGACGTTGGGTCTGCTGCGGCGTCTGGCGGCGGAACTAAAAGCGCAGGGTACGTACACCAGCATGGAGGGTTCGCCATCTCACGCCGAGATGAATGCGCTGATGAATCGAGCTTGAGAACTCCCGTCCTCATCGGCGTCATCTCCGACACCCACGGCGTGCTCCGGCCTGAAGCGCTCAAAGCACTGCGCGGATCGCAGCACATCATTCACGCGGGCGATGTCGGGGATCCGGAAATTCTCGACAAGCTTGCAATCATCGCGCCCGTGACCGCGGTTCGCGGAAACATCGACAAGGCGGCATGGGCGCGCAAGCTACCCGAAACCGAGGTGCTCGAGATCGGAGGGATCTCGATTTACATGCTGCACGATATTGCGCAGCTCGATCTCAATCCCGAGGCCGCAGGATTCAAGGCGGTGATCTACGGGCACAGCCACGTGCCCAAACAAGAGACGCGTAGTGGCGTGCTTTATTTCAATCCCGGGAGCGCGGGACCGAGGCGGTTCAAGCTACCCATCTGCGCGGGAAGGCTTGTGGTTGAGCGGAACGAGGTCCGCGGAGAGATCGTGCCATTGCAGATTGAAGATTGAAGATTTCAGATTCAAAATTACTGCGCGGGCGGGACGCCCCCGCGACAGCCGGCAGGATGCTGGCGCTAGCCGTTGCTACAATCCTCACTGAGTGCCTATTACGTTCCAGCGGGAGAAAAGCGCCGGTAAGGCGCGGACCGGGCGCCTGGTTACGCCGCACGCGGTGATTGAGACGCCGGTGTTCATGCCGGTTGGAACCGTGGCGACCGTGAAGGGAGTGCCGCAGGACATTCTCGAAGATCTGGGCGCGCAGATTATTCTCGGTAACACCTACCACCTCTACCTGCGGCCCGGCGTTGAGACGGTGCGCCGCATGGGCGGGCTGCACGGGTTCATGTCGTGGCGGCGTGCCCTTCTGACCGACTCGGGCGGATTCCAGGTTTTCAGCTTGAGCGAATTGCGCAAAATCACGGAAGAGGGCGTGACGTTTCGCTCACACCTGGACGGCTCGTCTCATTTTTTTACTCCCGAGAGCGCGATCGAGGCACAGATTGGGCTGGGCGCTGACATCATCATGGCGTTTGATGAGTGCACGGAGTATCCGGCGGATGCTGCACGGTTACGAGCTTCCATGGAGTTAACAGCGCGCTGGGCGGCGCGCAGCAAGAAGTATTTCGAGGAGCATAAGAATGAAGTGCCGTGGAGAACGGCGTCCGGCTTTCGGCTTTCGGCTTCCGGCAACAGCCATGTGGGAACAGCCGCCATCGGCTGTGCGGGCGAGCGCGAGCTCGCCGGAGATGCTGCGGAGCTTCGCTCCGCCGGACAGCCGAGGGCGGCTGTCCCCACATGTTCAGGACAGACCCAGGCTTTGTTTGGCATTGTTCAGGGCGGGATGGATCGGGCGCTGCGCAAGGAGTCTGCCGAGCGCACGATCGAAATCGGGTTTCCCGGCTACGCGATCGGCGGGCTCAGCGTGGGCGAGCCGCGGGAGCTTACCCGGGAGATTGTCGAGTCCACGCTGGAGCATCTTCCTGAGGACAAGCCGCGCTACCTGATGGGCGTTGGCACTCCGGAAGAGATCGTCGAATACGCCAATCTCGGCGTGGACATGATGGACTGCGTGCTGCCCACGCGGGCGGCGCGGCACGGGCTGCTGTTCACGTCCGAGGGCAAGGTCTCGATCAAGCAGGCGCGGTATGCGCAGGATTCGGGGCCGCTCGATCCGAATTGCGGCTGCCGCGTGTGCCAGCGCTACTCGCGGGCCTACTTACGGCACCTTTATGCATCTAATGAAGTATTGGCGCAGGTCTTGAACACCATCCACAACCTGAGTTTCTACCTTGACACTATGCAGCGGGTGCGGCATTCTATCTCACTTGGGGAAGTGTCCCGTTTTCTGTCTGGTGTCTGGTCGCAGCGGAAAGCGTAGGATGGACGGGAAGCGCTCCCCGGATTCACGCCCGAAGCCGTGGCACCGGCTGAAGTCGATCCAAATCCCGTGGTGACATAACAACTCCCGCGGCGCTGATGGGCGCGGGCGGCTTTTCGCGGAAACCATCCGCTCAGACCTCAAACGAGAATGCAATATATTTTGGCGGTACAGGCCGGTGGCGGCGGTATGGGATGGCTCGGGATTGCTCCGCTTGTTCTCATCTTCGCCATCTTTTATTTCCTATTGATTTTGCCGCAGCAGCGGCGCCAGAAAAAATGGCAGGGGATGCTGGATCAGCTCAAAACCGGCGACCGGGTGACAACCAGCGGCGGCCTGCGGGGTACGATCATGGCACTCAAAGATGACTGCATTCATCTGCGCGTCCCGCCACAGAATCTGCTCGTGGAGGTCACCAAGGCTTCGGTGGTGCAGGTAAGCACGGCCGAGGACGAAGTGAAGACAAAATGAGTGGTCAGTGATCGGTGATCAGTGTCAGACTGATTACCGACCACTAGCCACTGACCACTGAATTCATATGAACAAGAATATTCTCTGGAAGTGGGGACTCATCGTAGGCACGACGCTCTTCTTTCTTTTTGGAATTTTTGGGATTCCGAAGAGTCTGTCGGGCGAGGGACTGCTGAATGCCTTGACCGATCACATTCACCTGGGGCTCGATCTGAAGGGTGGAACCCACCTGATCCTGCAGGTGCAGGTGAATGACGCAGTCAACGTGGATGCGCAGAATGCGATCGAGGTATTGAAGGACCAGTTCCGCGCGCACAAGATCGACTACTCCGATATCTCCCAGTCCGATCCGCAGAACAATCCGGACCACATCGTGATCAAAGGCGTCCAGCCCGGCGCGCGCGGGGACCTGGTCAGCATCGTGCAGGACCGACTGGCGGAATATGACATTACCGGCGGCCCGGACAATTCCTGGAACATGGCGATGAAGCCTTCGATGCTGCGCGATCTGAAGAGCAAGGCGGTGACGCAGGCGATCGAAACGATCCGGAATCGTGTGGACGCCCTCGGCGTCAGCGAGCCTACGATTCAGGAACATGGCCTGGGGCAGTACCAGATTCTGGTGCAGTTGCCGAGCGTGGACGACCCCGAGCGCGTGAAAGACATCATGCAGAACACGGCTATGCTCGAGATCAAGCAGGTGATCGGCGGACCGTATCCGAGTGAGCAGGCGGCGCTGCAGGAGAAGGGCGGTATCGTACCTGTGGACCAGATGCTGCTCCCGGGAAACACCCTCGGCGGGCACGCTGAAGGCGAGCAATGGTTTTTTGTGTCTCGGGTGTCTGCGATCAGCGGCAAGGACCTGCGCCATGCCAGCCCCGGTTCAGATCAGAACGGCCAGCCGGATGTGAATTTCCAGCTAACGGGCGAAGGTGGCCAGCGTTTCTTCTCCTTCACCTCAGCCCACGTCAAAGACAGCCTGGGCGTAGTGCTCGACGGGAAAGTCCGGGAAGTGGCAACGATTGACGAGCCCATTCGCGATCAAGTGGAAATCCGCGGGCACATGGATAATCAGTCCGCCAAAGATCTCGCGATGATCCTGAATTCGGGTGCGCTGCCGGCCAGCATCAAGTATCTGGAGGAGCGCACGATTGGACCGTCGCTGGGAGCGGATTCGATCCGCTCGGGCGTGCGCGCGGCGGTAATCGGTATGGTTGCGGTATTGATTTTCATGCTCATCTACTACCGCGGGGCGGGCGTCAATGCAGATGTGGCGCTCATCATGAACCTGATCATCCTCCTCGGATTTCTGGGATGGTCGACGATTGCAGGAGTGAACGTCGCGCTCACTTTGCCGGGAATTGCGGGAGTGATCCTGACGGTCGGTATGGGCGTCGATTCAAATGTGCTGATTTTTGAGCGCATCCGTGAAGAACTGCACAACGGCAAGACGCCGCCTTCAGCCGTGGATCAAGGGTTCAGCCATGCCTGGATCACCATTGTTGATACGCACGTTACAACCATCGTATCGGCCGCGATTCTGTTCATTTTCGGTTCCGGCCCAGTGAAAGGGTTTGCCACCACGCTCACGTTTGGTTTGTTGGCCAACCTGTTTACGGCGGTGTTCGTGTCGCGCGCGATTTTCGAGTGGGTGCTCAGCCGCAAACAGCGCGGAGAAGCGCTCAGCATTTAAGAGATTGAGTAATTGGGGAATTTGGTAATTTGAAAACGCGGCACTGCTGAAGGTTTTCAATTACAAAATTACCAAGTTTCCCAATAACCAAATGGATTTAAAGATAAGGGGTTAGACAAACCGGTGGAGTTCTTTCATAGCGTAAACATAGATTTTCTTGGGAAGAAGTGGTATTTTCTCGCCTTTTCGTTGATCTTTAGCGTCGCGGGTGTGTTCTCGATGCTGTTTTGGCACCACATCCCGTGGGGCGTGGATTTCCGCGGCGGCACGCTGGTGTACGTGAAGTTCACGCACAAGCCGGATGTCCAGGCAGTGCGCGCCGAGTTGGATCGCGCCGGTCTGCACAACCCAAAGATTCAACCCTATGACCAGGCCTCGTTGAACAAGGTGCTGATCGACCTTGATGTGCGCGAGACCAGCGAGAAAGCGCTCGATCAAGGCAAGCAGAAGATCATTCAGGCGCTGGAGAGCAATGCTCCCGCCGGCAAACAAGACTTGAATAACGCCAGCTTTCTGACAGTCAAGAATTTTCTGATGGATAAGGATCCGATGCACCTCGGCACTGATGCCGATCAGAAATATTCGGCGCAGGCGAAGGCGGTTTTGGATTACCGCGACAAAACACTGGGCTGGGTCTTCAATTCATTCGATCAGCTGAACGGCGCACCTGGCGTGGATCCAGCGGTTGCCGCCGTGCTTCCAGACGGATTTTTCCTCTCCGATTTCGGAGTTTTCAATGTGGAGATCGTTGGTCCTCAGGTCGGCGGCCAACTGCGGACGCAAGCCGGGCTGGCAACGCTTTACTCGTTGCTGGGAATGCTGGTTTACCTGGGATTCCGGTTCGAGTGGATTTATGGGGTGGCTGCGGTCATCACGGTGTTTCACGATACGCTGATCACCGTAGGGGCTTTTTCGTTGACAAATACGGAGATCTCCCTGACCGTGATTGCGGCCATTCTTACGCTCATTGGTTACTCCAATAACGACACGATCGTGGTATTTGACCGCATCCGGGAAAACATTAAACTCATGCGGCGAGAGAAGCTGTCGGAGATCGTCAACCGGAGCATTAATCAGACCCTGAGCAGAACGATCTTGACAGCGGGCCTAACCTTCCTTACCGTACTGGCACTCTTTTTATTTGGCGGCGAGGTGCTTCGTGGATTCAGCCTCGCGCTGGTAATCGGCATCCTAATCGGGACGTACTCGTCCATCGCGATTGCAGCTCCGATCCTGGTGGCATATCAGGATTGGCGGATTGAAAAGGGTAAGCGTCCGGTGGCCATGCCGGGCAGAGCTAGGTAAGTTACCCTATGGCGCCTTCGGAATCATTGGTTTAGGCCTTCTTATAGGAGGTTTGCTCGCGCGCCGTTTTCGGTCGAAAAGGACCCCTGGCGTGGCTTAAAGAAATCGGGAGCAAAGGAGAATTAGCCGGTGTCTAAGTATTCGTAGGGGTCTGAAGAAGTTTGGGGAGAATCTCATGTTTGAAGACAGTCTTATCGAGTCCGGCGGCAGGCTGAAAACGAAGCGCGGGTGGACGTCGATTGTGTCCTTCGCGATACAGATGATGATTATCGGCGTCATGGTGCTGATCCCGCTGATTTTCACGGAAGCCTTGCCGAAACAGCAATTAATGACATTCCTGGTGGCCCCCCCGCCGCCACCACCGCCGCCACCTCCAGCCGCAGCTCCGGTCAAGGTCGTAAAGCAGATTCAGACCGACATCGTGAATGGTGAGCTGCGCACCCCCACCAAGATTCCAAAGAAAGTGCAGATGATCAAGGAAGACGAAGCGCCGCCGCCGGCAATGGCGACGACGGGCGTAGTCGGCGGTGTTCCCGGCGGTGTGCCGGGCGGATCCATGGGCGGTGTGATGGGCAGCATTCTGAGCTCCACGCCCACGGTGGCGCCGAAGGTTGCCACCCCGCAGCGTGTGCGCGTTTCCTCCGGCGTGCAGTCGGGACTTCTGGTACGCAAGGTACCACCGACCTATCCGCCGCTGGCGCGCCAGGCTCGCATTCAGGGAACCGTGATCCTGCAGGCGCAGATCAGCAAGGACGGCAACATCGAGAACCTGCAGTTGGTCAGCGGGCACCCGATGCTGGCCCCGGCTGCGATCGAGGCCGTGAAGCAGTGGAAGTACAAGCCGTATCTGCTCAATGGAGAACCGGTCGAAGTTGAGACTACGGTGCAGGTGAACTTCACGCTGGCTGGAGGTTAAACTCCCGCAAGTGGCGCAGTTTTGAATGTTCTGTAGCACCGTGTGATGGCCCTCCCCTTCCTACCTGAAGAATGGTGGCTGGGAAGGGCCTTCGAGAGTCCGGACTCGCCGCCCTGTCGCAAATGGCCAGCGCAGTCCGCGTAAGTGCGGCCCACGCTGCACGCCCGCCGGCGATTTCTAGCCAGCGGTTGGCACCGCAAAGCGCATCAAAGTGTCCAAGTAAGTAGAGAGTTCCGAGGAGGAAAAGCAACTCATGTTCGCAACTCACGCTGGAGTCATTCTCAGTCACGTACCCGCCGCAGCCACCTGGATTGTCCAGGAAGGCGGCGCCATGGCGACCGATCCATTGGGCTTGTGGAAAGCAATGGGATGGGTTGCCAAAACCGTGGTTATCATCCTATTCATCATGTCGGGCTGGTCGATCGGCGTGATGATTGATCGCTGGATGGCGTACAGCGCCGCCCGCAAGCAATCGCGCGCCTTTGCCCCGGCAGTAGCCGGCGCACTGCGCGATGGCCGCATCGATGAGGCTATCAAGGTCGCAGAGCGCAACAAGAAGAGCCACCTGGCCAAGGTAGTCACAGCCGGTTTGATGGAATTCAAGGCTCACCAGGACAGCCCCGGCGCTATCCCCGGCGAAACCATTGAAGCCTCGAAGCGCGCCTTGGAACGTACAGAAGCCATCGTCCACGCCGAACTGAAGCGCGGATTGGGCGGCCTCGCCACCATCGGATCGACCGCTCCCTTCGTGGGACTGTTCGGAACGGTGATGGGCATTCTGAACGCGTTCATCGGCATCAACAACTCGAAGGCCACCGGTCTGGCAGCAGTCGCCGGCGGTATCGCGGAAGCGCTGGTTACGACGGCCATCGGGCTGCTCGTCGCCATCCCGGCCGTCATGATGTTCAACTACCTGACCGGCCGCGTGGAAGCGTTCGACGTCGAGATGGATAACTCATCGAGCGAACTGATCGACTACTTCCTGAAGAAGCGCGGCGACATTCGCCGGTAGGAAGATCGCGGTCTGGTTTCCGCAGTGAGTTGCTTGTCCGGCGCTGGAACGCTCCAGCGCCGGATCTCTCCAACTTCAAAGCGGAGCAGGAAAGTGCGGATCGCGGCGTAGCGAGGGATATCAATGGCAATCTCGAAACGAAACGAAGGAGCGAAGGTCACCTCAGAAATCAACGTCACGCCTATGGTGGACGTGATGCTGGTTCTGCTGATCATCTTTATGGTGGTCACGCCCATGTTGCAAAAAGGTATCAGCGTGGACATGGCGAAGGTGAACAACCCGGAGCAGATGCCGGACGCCGATAAGGAAGACGCGTTGCTGGTCTCCATTACGCGCGACAACAAGGTTTATTTTGGCAGCGAACAGATTCAGGTCGACAACTTGACCACCAAGGTGAAAGATCGCTTGGCCAATAAGGCGGATAAACGCGTATACGTGAAGGCTGACATGCGCACCCGTTTTGGCGGTGTGGTGCAAGTTGTGGATGCAGTCCGGGCTGCCGGGGTCGATGACCTGGGCTTGCTCACCGATCAGAAGAAGACAGGCACGCCCCCGCCCGCTCCACCGGCGGCAGGGCAATAGAGGAGAACGACCATGGGTATGGCAGTGGGCCCCAGCGGGGGCCAAAATGCGAACATCAACGTTACGCCGCTCATCGATGTGCTCCTGGTGTTGCTGATCATCTTCATGGTGATCTCGCCGGTGACGCCGAAGGGGTTGGATGCGCTGGTTCCCCAGCCGCCGCCGCCGAACGCGCCCAAGAACACCTCTCCTGACCGCACCGTTGTCGTGCAATTGATCGACCGTGGCCCAGGCCAGGAACCAGGCGTGAAGATCAACACCGAAGACGCAACCTGGGACAATCTGCAGGGGCGCCTGACTGACATTTACAAGCAGCGCGCGGAAAAGGTGATGTTCGTGAAGGGAGACGATTCCATTCCTTTCGCCAATGTCGCCAACGTCATCGATATTGCCCATGCTGCCGGTGTGGACAAGGTCGGCCTGATTACCGCGAAGATTGAGTCGGGCAGCTAAACTGCCCGCTGGGTAAGGCCCGGAGTGGCATTCTTCTCGTTCGCCCCACGGCACGGAAGCCTCGCGCTTCCGTGCCGCCGGTGGCTCCGCTTGTCAAACCGCTGTCTCTGGGCCTAGGATGCTGTGGCGAGGGAGACTAATACCGCAATGAATAAGAACTTAAGAATGCTAACGCTGGCTGCGGTAGCGCTGGCGCTCATCTCCTCACTGGGATGCGACAAACTTCGGGCACGCGACCAGCTCAACAAGGGCGTCAAGGCCTATAAGGACAACCATTACGAGCAGGCCATCGACCACTTCCAGGAAGCGGTGCGGCTGGATCCTGCCCTGATCAACGCTCGCATGTATCTGGCGACCGCATTTGTCTCGCAATACATTCCCGGCGTAGATTCGCCGGACAATATGCGAACGGCGCAGCAGGCGATCGATGAATATCAGAAAGTGATTGACGATAAGCCTTCGCGCGAGCAGAAGGTCAACAGCGCAAAAGGCATCGCTTACCTGTATCTGAACATGAAGAGGTGGGACGATTCCAAAAAGTATTACCGCCTGGCGTCTGACTCGGACCCGAACGATCCCGAGCCTTACTACTCGATCGGTGTAATCGACTGGACCGCCGCCTACCAGCCGCGCATGGAAGAGCGCGCCAAGTTGGGCATGAAGCCCGATGAGCATTTGAACGCCAAGAACAAAGAACAGAAAAAAGTCTGCGACCAATTGAAGGAAAAAAATACGCCGGCAATCCAGGAAGGCATTGACAGCCTGAACAAGGCGATTCAACTTCGTCCGGACTACGATGACGCCATGGCGTACATGAACCTGATGTATCGCGAACGAGCCGATGTGGAATGCGACGATCTCGCTGCGCGCACCGAAGACCTGAAGACTGCCGATCATTGGGTCGACGAAACCTTGCGGATCAAGAAGGCGAAAGCAGAAAAAGCCGCGCAGAACCAGAGCGGTGGAATTACGATCGATCAGTCGAAATAGTTCTGAGTCGCCGTCTAAAGTTTAGCCTCTCGCGAGCGCGGGAGGCTTTTCTTTTGCCCCCATTCGAGATGCGCCTCATTGACTGCCATAAAGACGAACCTCGACCAGCGGGAACTGCCAGCGTTGCACCTTCGGGAACGATTCCGCAAGAACTTGGGTGAGCATCACTGTCGTGGGATCCGGTTTCCCTGTGGGTGCATTATTCATCAGCATGACCCAGACGCGCGGACGGCCCGAACTCATATTACGCAGCATCTCGGCCGCGGGTTTGCCGGTGAAGTCCCGATAATCGAGCCCATCGGCATGGTGAGGATAAAGAATTTCGGGTCCGAGTTGAGCGCGGAATTGGGGGCTGGCAGTATTCTCTCCGGCGCGAAGGGAACGGAAAAATTCATACGCCACGCGGGTCGCCGCGATATGGAAGATCACTCCATCTCCGGCTTGGGCGTGGTCGAGGATGAAATCGCTGGCTGCGCCAGAGGCGTCACGCTCGTTGTCGAAGTCGTGACTGTAGACGAAAAGAACTCCCTGGGATGAGGCCAGCAAGATTGCGGCGAGAGTCACGCCGAGCAGCCATGGTCGTCGCACTCGCGCCAGCCCCGCAGATGCCAGGATTAGAAGCGGGGGCAGGCAGAAAATCATGTAACGATCGAGGAAGACCGGGCGGGCAAACGACAACAGAACTGTGAGTACTACCGGAAAGAAGAGCCAGAGCAGCAGAAATTGGCAGCGCCACGTCTCCCAGGTCTGCTCGCGCTGGAACAGACGATTCCAGTGTCCAGCAATTGCGGCGATGCAGGCAGCGGCATAGATGACGAGAAGGAACCATGAATTGCCGCCAGCCAGGTGGGCATAAAAATCCAGCACATCTCGGACGCTGGGACGGTGAATCCAGCGGATGGGGCCGGCTCCGGTTTTCGCGACAAAGATCAGCAGAGGCGCGACGGCAATGGCGATGGCGCGCCAGGCACTGCCCAACTGACGAGTTGAGTTTCGAGTTTCGGGTTTCAAGTCTCCAGAATCCGTACCGCTGGAACGTTGAAAGTCGAAACTTGAAACTGCAAATCGTAATGCCAGCCATTGCGCCGCCATGAGCAGCAGCGCGTAAAAATGGGCATAGGCTGCGAGAATGCTGGTCACGACATAGCCGAGCCGGGTACGCGGCCCTGGAGTCCGCAGAAATGCGATCAGCGATGCCGACGAAAGCGTCGCTAGCAACAAAAAAAGCGCATAGCTGCGGGCTTCCTGTGCATAGCGAAGGCTGTAGGCGTTGAATGCGAACAGGCTGGCACTGATCAGCGCAACTTTGCGGTCGTAAAGCAAGCGAGCGAGCCAGTAAATGGCGGGCAGTGTCGCCACCGAGAATAGAACTGACAGACCTCGGACAAAAGATGGGCTTTGCCCGAAATGCAGCCAGATGCGCAGCAGCAGGTAATACAGCGACATGTTGGCTTCGCGCCACCACAACAGGCGCACAAAATTGTGCCAGCTGATGCGGGCGAGTTGGACGCTAAAACACTCGTCAAACCAGAAGGGCTTGCAAGCCAGGCAGAAAACGCGTACGGCGACGCTTACTGCAAGCAAGAGCAGGAGCGAGAGTCCCTGAGTTTTGCCAAAGCTTTCAATCTGCGGCGTGGGAAGACTGCTCTGGCTTGGGGTTTCAGAAGGCGGCATGCTGGGCGCTGGATGCGGTCGCTTGATCATACATCCATTCACCAAGCGCTCAATCGCGTCACGAACGGTGGTCTGTCCAGTACAATATCCGGTTTGGCTAGCGCTGATTCCGCGGAGAGACGCTTGGGCGAGGACGCCCAAGCGACAGCCGGCCGGAACGCCGACGCTACTTGACGCCGGGGCTACTACACCGATCCTATGTTTAAGAAGATTCTCATCGCAAATCGAGGCGAGATTGCGGTGCGCGTGATCCGCGCCTGCCATGAGATGGGAATTGCGGCTATGGCCGTGTACTCCGACGTGGACCGGGCTGCGTTGCATGTGCGCAAAGCGGACGAGGCCTACCCCATCGGCGCTCCTGCCGCCTCCGAGTCGTATCTCAATATCCAGAAAATTATTGACGTAGCCGAGCGCTCGGGAGCCGACGCCATTCATCCGGGCTACGGATTCCTTTCTGAGAATGCGAAATTTGCGCGCGCCTGTGCCGCCGCAGGCGTGAAGTTCATTGGGCCCACGGCGGCGGCAATGGACGCCATGGGCTCGAAGACCCGGGCGCGGCAGGCTATGGAGAGAGCGGGAGTACCGTTTGTGCCCGGCACGTCTCGCGGCCTCGAGTCGTCTGAGCAGGCCGAGCAGGAAGCGGCTCGCATTGGATATCCGGTGATGCTGAAAGCCGCGGCCGGAGGCGGCGGCAAGGGCATGCGCCTGGTGCATACGCCTGCGGAATTGAAATCGGCGCTGGAAGGGGCTCGCAGCGAGGCTGAGCGCGCATTTGGCGACCACGAAGTCTACATCGAGAAGGCGATCATCAATCCCCGCCACATCGAAATGCAGGTGCTGGCCGACGAGCACGGCAATACTGTCTATCTCGGCGAGCGGGAATGCTCGCTGCAACGGCGTCATCAGAAGGTAGTCGAAGAGGCCCCCTCGCCGGTGGTCGATGCGGACATGCGCCGCAGGATGGGCGAGATCGCGGTACGTGTGGCCCAGGCTGCCGGGTACACCAATGCCGGTACCGTCGAGTTTCTAGTGGACCAGCAGAAGAATTTTTATTTTCTGGAGATGAACACGCGACTGCAGGTGGAACACCCGGTCACGGAGTTGGTCACCGGGCTCGATCTGGTGCACCTGCAGATTCATATTGCGAATGGAGAACGCTTGCCGTTTACGCAAGATGACGTACAGATTCGCGGACACGCCATCGAATGCCGCATTTACGCTGAAGATCCGGACAATAACTATTTTCCAAGCCCCGGCAAGATCACGCTGCTGCTCTTACCCTCGGGCCCGGGAATCCGGCGCGACAGCGGCATGTACGAAGGCTGGACTGTGCCCATGGATTACGATCCGCTGCTGGCGAAGTTGATCGGCTATGGTACGGACCGGGACCAGGCGATTGGCCGGTTGCGGCGCGCTCTTAACGAATATTTTGTGGGCGGTATCAAGACGAATATTTCGCTGTTCCGGCACATCTTGAGCAATCCGGATTTTCAGGCGGCGAAGATCGATACCGGGTTTCTCGACCGTCTGCTCAAAGAAAAAGACGGCCAGAGTGACTTGCCTGTTGATCCGCACGCGGTTGAGGTCGCTGTGATTGCCGCGGGCATGTTCGCCGTCCTCGGCCAGGCTGCTGCCGGCGCGGGGGAACGTGCCGTAATCGGCGACTCAGCCAGCAAAACGAATTCTGCTTCAAACTGGAAGGCCACGGCGCACCGGGAAGCCCTGCGGTAATGAACATCCGCGATTCCTTTGCTTTCTGGAACTGGCCACTGACCACAGCTTTTCATGACTTACGATATCTCCATTGACGGTAAGAATCACCGGCTGGACCTCAATCAGGTCGAAGGGCGCTGGACGTGTCGCCTCGACGGGCGTGAGATCGCGGTTGACGCCGTGCTGGCGCGGCCCGATGTGCTCTCCCTGCGCATCGACAATAAGGCCTATGAGGTGAAGTGCGAGCGCGTCGGCAGCGAGATGCATCTCTGGGTGGGCAGCGTCCGGTTTGCAGTCGAGGTTCGCGATCCGCGGTCGTTTCGTGGACGTGTTCGCACTGCCGATGATCACGGCCCTAAAAAATTGCTGGCTCCAATGCCCGGCAGGGTGGTGCGCGTGCTCGTGAGCCAGGGTGCTGAAGTCGAGGCGGGCACAGGCGTGCTCGTGGTCGAGGCAATGAAGATGCAGAACGAAGTTAAGTCGCCGAAGAAAGGGACGGTGCAGAAGATCCTGGCCACAGAAGGCGACGCGGTGAATGCGGGTGACGTGCTGGCAATCGTAGAGTGATCGACAAGGTTTCGTTCTCGGGACAAGCGCGTGGGCGGGGACGCCCACGCGACAGCCGGTGATACGCCGGCGCTACTTGATATCTTTCATCGCCAGGAGCGTGCCATAGTCGCGGCCGCTGGCGTCTACAGCGCGGGCCACTACCGCCGCAAACGCGTCTCGCACTTCCGGATACTTGGTTACCAGAGCCTTCATGACATTCACATTGTCCTGATAGGCCACGTTGGGGTTGTCCACATTGGCGGACTGATATCTCACGATCAAATCCAGATCGGTGCCGACGACCTCCGGAAATACCGCGGTGAGTTTATAGGTGGTTGTTCCAGCCACAATATCGGCGGTCTTTCCGCCGGCGGGCATGTCTGGGGGCTGGGCGCTTTGTGCTGCGTCGAAAAGCTTGTCGGTCGCCAAAGTGCTCATGAATGGAAGCGGCGAAATCAGGCTGCGGGCCTCGAGCGAATAGAACCAGGCATTGTGCAATTGTCCCTTACTCTTGTACTCGTTGGCACGAGCCAGAAACCAGTCGCTGTCATGACCTCCGATCAGCGCGGCTTTCAGGTACAGCCCGCCGAGTTTCCAATCGGTGCCGGCCTGCTGCAGTACTTCCGAAAACATGGTTCGACCTTTGGGCGAACTGGCATCCAGCAGAGCGACAGCGTATTTGCCTGGAGGGAGGTTGTCCAGGTAGAAAGCAGCGCTGTTCGATGTTTGGCCGTTCTTGCCGAAGACTCCACAATAGAATTCCGCATGAGGATTGGGAGCCGCTCCGCTGGCATCGAGCAAGAAAGATGATTTGACCGTCGCTTGGGCTCCCGCAAGGTCCTGTTGGTGGTCCTTGATGGTGTTTTCGATTCCGGCAAAGTCGGATGCGAGGCTCGGAATGGCATTCTGACGCAAAGAGGCGGTGTCTCCGCGCACGGCCAGCCCGAAATAGCGCTGGGCTGCGTTTGTGATGGCCGTCCGCGTGGCTTCGTCCAGTTCAGCTGAGGTTTGGCAGGTCTGTGCGGCGGCGATCCCCGGTAAAACGGCGAGCGCGGAAAGCGCGATGAACGTGGCGAGCAGAGCAGGGACACGGGACGCCGTTGTCATGGGGAAATCCACCTTTACTTTCAGATAGTTAGGAGCCTCGGCTAAGTTTACGCCTGATTCAGTGTGCCCTGTTAAGATTTTCGATTGACGGAAATGGTTGACTACAATCGGCTTGGAAGCTGACTTCTGGGGCTCGAGGGGGAATCTGGCGCAAGAAAGTAACCAGTCCACGTTCCTTATGGCATGGGATTCGAAGGTGATGCTGGAGGCCATTCCGATGGTAAAATCTTAAGGACGGCCTGCGTGACCCCCCAGAACAACGCTCGAGAGGAGTTGTTTGATATGAGCACGGGATTGCGATGGAACAGGGCGGCCCTGGCTTTGGTGCTGGGCGTCGCTGTGCTGGGACCGGGGAATATCAGTTTTGCCAGCACCTCCTCCCAGCAAAGTAACTCGAAGCACAGTAAAAAGAAACCCAAGGCTCCGCAACTACCGCCTCTTCCCTCTGGTCCAACAGGGCCCGTGCAGCCCATTCCGCTGGATGCCATTGCCGCCGTGCCCCCGCAGGTCAGTTATGCGAATGATCAGCTAACGATTAATGCGCCCAATTCGACATTGGCGGACATCCTGCGGGCCGTGCGCAAGCAGACGGGAGCGGAGATTGAGGTTCCCTCGGCCCCGGAGCGCGTAGTGACTCGTCTTGGACCGGGTCCTGCCCGCGATGTGGTTGCGCAACTGTTAAATGGGTCACGCTTCAATTACGTGTTGCTGGGATCTCCGTCGGACGACGCAGTTTTGACAAAGGTGGTTCTGGTCGCAAAGACAGGCCCGGATACGATTACTCCTCCGCCTTCAGCCCCGAATCCCCCCCTGGGAATCACGCAGGCAAACAATTCGGCCCCGCCGCAGGAACCGCCCCCCGACCCCGCGGATGCCGAGCAGCAGGACGACAATGCAGCGAACGGAGATGACGCCGCAACGACAGATCAGGCCGCACAAGAAGCTGACCAGCAGCAGCAACAGCAACAGCAGCAAAACCCGGATCAACCGGGAGTGAAGACGCCGCAACAGATGCTGCAAGAGATGCAGCAGCGACAGATGCAACTGCAACAGCAACAGCCGCCGGGACAGCCACCGATCCCCGGATCAGGCATGCCGCCGCACCCTCCCCAAGAACCGTAATTCGAAAGTCGAGGCCGCACCAGCCGGTGCGGTCTTCTTTTTTTCTTTCTAAGAATGTGATGGGAGGCCATTCCCTGCGGGAAACCTGCCCCGGGTTGCCCTGTGACGAGGTTACGGAGCGTTGCCGCGAGTGGCTGCTGAGTGCTGTGTGGAGCGGGAAGCAACAGGGAAGTCGCCAGGTCGCAGTGTCAGCCGGAGCAATTCCCAATCACGAGCGACTTCAGTTTCGGTAACCCCGTGTGGCGAACTACGTCTGCGGCCCAACTCCGACTCCAGTCGAGCTTCGAGCAGCTGACGAACCAGTTCCGGCGGGGCGTTTCCACTCAGAATATTGTCGGCTGAAATCCCGATCTGGACGAGGTCATCCCCCACCTGCATTTCAAGAACGGGGCGGCCCTGCGCATCAACCGCCGTCTTCGCTCGAGATTGCAGTTTCGCCCAGGTTTTATCGGGATTTCCGTGCGTTTTTTCCGGATAGGTGCCGGCCAGGAGATGTTTCAGTTCTTGCCGGTACGCGCGGAGGTCTTCGCGGTCTAGTGGCTGCTCAGGATTCCTGCCCACGACGAATACCATGGCATTGCGGTCAGGTTGGAATTGACGGGTGCCGGTTCCTACGTACACTGCCGCGACACATCCTGCAAAAATGGGGCTGACCACCGCGCTGGGCACGATGTACTTCTTCGATTTGAAGAACGATTCGACGACTCCGTGCACCGGAGTGCTGCGCTGCATGCTTCCGGGCACCTGCGGAATGACAATGCGGGAGAACTGAAGTTGCGGATGGCGCTCGCTGTAGCGGACCATCAGCTTGGCCAGTTGCTTGGGGGTGGTCATTCCGGCATCGGCGACAATACTGCGGTGAAACGTTTTCGGATGATAGAAGTTCAGAATATCTTTCGCGAAGTCGGCACAATTTCTGGAGACGAGATGAAAGTGAGACTTGTTCGCGGAGGAGTTCAGCTTGCGGATTAGCGCCTCATCCTGCCGCGGCGTGGTTTCAATCTCAAAGCCGTAAATGGTGCGATCGTAGGAAGAACCCACCAGTTCGTACCAGTTTCCGCCCGGCGTGCCGCCGTTCTTCGCATCAGGAATCAGATCTTCGAGGTATTTTCGCCGGTAGCGATCGCGCAGAAAGGCGGTCATCTTCGCGTCTGAGAACAAGGGAACGTCCCCGGGGCGTTCGACCGCATAGAGATACGGAATCAGAGGAATGGCGACCCAGTCATAGCCTGCGACGCCATCGTAGCGGCTGATGACAACTCCGGTCTCTCCAGGAGCGCAGCGGCGGAGCATAACCGGGGTTTCGGCGCAAACGCCAGAAAGATATACGGCAGCGTGCCCCGTGGCAGTAAAGAATCCCAAGGTTCCGTAGGGTTCTTCGAGCAGCAGGGTCGCCGAGGCCGATGCCGCGGCACAGCACCCCAGAACTGCCAGAGCCAGGCAAATACAAATGCGCCGCATCCGCTCAATGTGGCGTAACTGCATGATTACTCACTCCCCCCAGCGATTGGATCCTAAGCTTCTTAATAAGAACCCTTTAGCGCAAGATTAGTTGCTGGTTTTGGGAAAAACCAGTTACCGAAGTTCGAAGAATCAGGGTAGGCAAGAACGGCGAAGATAGAGCGAATCTGGCATCCGCAGAGGTGGTGCGAATGAGCCTACAGGTTGCTTCTATTTTACAGGGTTTTGAAGGCGCGCCGTAGCCCAGCGGGCACTCTCGGCTACCGAGTCATCCTCATCCGACGCCAACCGCTCGAGGATGGGCAGGAATTCGTGATTTCCACTGTTCCCGATGGCGATGATGGCATTGCGGCGCAGGCCAGAGCGCTTGGTGCGGCGAATGGGCGAATGACGGAAGTGATCGCGGAATTCTTCGGCGGACATTTCCGCCAGCCAGTCCAGCGCTGGATTCACCAGGCCGGGGCGCGGGCCAAATTCTTGAGCGCTGGTCACGGGAGCTTTCCGGTTCCAGGGACACACGTCCTGGCAGATATCGCAACCAAAGACATGACGGCCGATGCCGGCGCGCAGATCTTCCGGGATCGAGCCGCGCTTTTCGATGGTCAGGTAAGAGATACAACGATTGGAATCAAGCTGGTACGGAGCGACGATGGCCTCGGTGGGGCAGGCCTCGATGCAGCGGGTGCAGGTGCCGCAGCGGTCGGGAGCTGGCAGATCGGGCGCAAGATCGAGAGATGTAAGGATCACGCCAAGAAAGAGCCACGAGCCCTTTTTCTGATTGATAAGGCAGGTGTTTTTGCCAATCCAGCCCACGCCTGCATATTTCGCGAACACTCGTTCGACAATGGGTCCGGTGTCAACATAACTGCGAGTCATCAGTGCGGGCTCAAAGCCCTCCGCAACGTCATGCAGCGCCGTTTCCACCTGTTTCAGGCGCCGGAGGACAACATCATGGTAGTCTTCGCGGCTCCAGGCATAACGCGAGATCCATCCTCGGTTCGGGTCTTGAACCTGCGTTGAATACGGCTCAGCGGCGTTGTAATTGATGGCACACACCACGACGCTTTTGGCCCAGGGCGCGACGCGGGCGAGCGAGCCGCGCTTGAGTTCGCCTTCCTCATCCCGCGCCTCCATATATTTCATTTCGCCGGCGCGACCGGCGGCGATCCAGGCGGGGAAATGCTGGTGGTCAGCCGTATCCGCAGCCGGAGCGATACCGGCAAGGTCGAATCCAGCGTCGCTTGCCGCCCGCTGAACGACTGACTTTATGTCAGAAATCGAGGTCACTCCGACTAGGTTAACCTGTTTGCTGTGGGGCTTGCATGGCGAGGAAAATTTCTGGTCTGACCTGCCCGAGGCTAGAAGCCCAGCTTCTTGACTTCTTCGTTGTAATACTTGCGGTAGAGAATATCCCACTCCTGGGAGCCTTCCAGGATGGTCCTCTTCTGAGTATCAATTTTCTGGCGGGCGGCGAGATCGATTCTCGCTTCCTGGTTGAGCAGGTCTTCTAGAATTTTGCGGGTTTCCTGGCGGATCGTGTTGGGATCTTCAATGAAATCGACTTCGTCCATCTGCTTGAGAACGTCTGAGACTGCGCGGGCCAGCACGTTGACTTTATCGCGGCTCAGTCTCACAACACCGCCTTATATTTACGCACCAGTTCGGTCTTCACTTTGCGGAACATCTCCTGGTAGTTCGCGCCGGTGTTCCGCATCTCGTCCGAATAAGCTTCAAGGATGACGCGGACTTCGTCGTTAATGCGATCTTCCAACGAAAGTTCGTCGACGAGCGCGGCGTTTACGCGTTCGGTCACCGCCGGAACCGAGGAGGTCTCGATGAACTTGCCGGCGATCAGTTTCTTAGTGACTTCGCGGGCCAGATAGCCCACATATTCTTTGGAAAGAAGCATGTATGGATTGAGTTACCGCCTGCAAACACTTCCTTTTAATGAATTAAAAAGTGTAACACATGCGGCGGGGGAGCGCCCTCGCGGGTTGTTGTTCGGTTACGCAGAGGACGCAAAGAACACGAGATCACAATCTACGCCGGCGGCCCAATGACCAATCTGGCGTTGGCCATTGCCATCGATCCGCAATTCGCAAGCTTGGCGAAAGAGCTGTATTCGTGGGCGGAGCTTGAATCCCACCACGGATGATCCGGAATTCGTGAACACACCTCGCCATGAATTCAATCTATGGTTCGATCCGGAGGCTGCTCACGCGGTGCTGATGGCTCCCTGGAAGAAAATTGTGTGCACCACCGTCGACATTCCGTTTTATTGCAGCAATCCGAACACGCCGACTCTCATGTCGTACGGCACTATGACCCGGCCGTCGGCCACCGCCGGCACGGCAAAGCCAATTCCTCCGCCCAGCGCATCGCGCTCTGCGTTCATATTGCTGTTCCAAATCTCGTTTGAAACGTTGGTTGCATCATAGGCGTGCAACGTACCGGTACCCGCAGCAGTCTTTTCGTAGGCCCAAACGATTCCGTTCTGTTTGCCCTTTGCGGATACGACGGTATTGGCGCCCCGCAATCCGTAACTGTCGGGGGACGTCGCGAGCGGCGCTTGGTTCAATAACCCCGACTGAAACTGATACTGCTTCAGGGGCGAGTTGGCGGGCGCCGCATACACGTTACCGTTCCAATACGAGGCAGTGCCGTAGAGCCGGTTCCAAGTCGTTCCCTCTGCCACGTCACCGGTAATGGAGTCCGAGCAGACGTTGCTGCCGATCATGAAATCCTCAGTGATCTGCGTATCGGCGGTAGCATTGAAATGTCCCATCGAATTCAGATTCACAAGGAACAGCCGACCCTCTTTGCCGGCAGCCAGGGCGAGGCTAAGGCCGTTCGTGGAATCGGTCGGCAGCAGCGCAACTCCTCCCGAACCGATTTCCAGGTCGTATAAATCGATGCAGTCAGCATTAAAGGGCGTGAACCAATCGGCGACCTGAAAGCCGCTGGCGCTGAGCTTCAGTTTCAACATCGTGTCGCCATAATTATTGCCACCCTGGTTGGCGTTGAAACTGCCGTCTGCGGCGTTGACATAGATATCGCCGCCCGAATCCACCGCTGGGGCAGCGCCACCCTGCCAGAACGATCCTCCGCCGCCATGGTCGGACGGACCATTCGCCGCGTCCACCGCCTGGAACTGGGTGGTCGGGTTGAAGACCGCGACCTGGTGCAACGTGGTCGGATCGAAGGCCATCATCCAGCCGTGATACACGCCCCAATCGGAAAACGATCCCCAACTCACAATGATTTCGCCGTTGGCCTCAGTCAATCCGGCACGTTGATTCTGGTTGGAGGGATCAAAGGCAATTTGCCCGTTCACGCTCCCCCTCCCATCGCCTGGGACGCTCGCAGCGATTTGCACGCTGCCGGGCCCGAAATCTTTTCCGTTGTGTATATCGATTGCTCTGAGCCACTGCTGCGGCACGCCGTGATCGGTCAAGGTGGTTACGAAGTACATCACTCCTGACGATGGATCGATGTAAGGTGTGCCGGTAATTCCAACCTCGCCACCCAGCGTTGTCCTGCCCCCAAAGTTATCTGGCATGGTTAGAATGCCGTTCGCAGGATCCACGTAGTGCCTTTCCCACAATGAGCCTCCACCGGGATTGGCGGCGTCGAACGCGTACACGCTGTCGTCTTCCGTCGCGACGATCACCACATCGTGTGTTTGTCCTGCGCCCATGTCGAGGCCAGAAACGTAGAGAGGTTGGGCCATCACGATTGCATCGGTTTTGAACTCTCCCAACTTGCCGAACTGACTCACATTTACGTTGGCCGGCGTAAGCTTGGTCTCGTTTGCATATAAGCCGTTCACAGATGGGTTCCCCTTCCACATCAATACTCCTGTTAAATCGGGCGTGGGAACCAACGTGACGGTAGGGGGTGGTGGCGTCGTAGTCGCCTGATGTGCTGCCTGGCAGTTGACGAGAAGACATGCAATCGCAAACACGAGACAGATTTGTCCGGTTCGGTGCAGGGCCCGCTTCCTCATTGTGCCTCCGCTTGCTATTTCATGGAGCCGAGTTTCGATGTCTCGCGGCTTAAAATAGGTTGGCCCTCACCCGAAAAGCCTGTTGGAGGGCGCGCTGAAGCAACCGGAGTCGAGCATGAACGGAGGCATTTTGTTTGAGATCAAACAAAGCTAAGTGACGCGGCGGGCGCGGTTTACAAACGCCGGCATCGGATTGGGCAATGCGCGGTATCCGCCCAACTTTTTGGGGAAAGTACTAAACGGGATTAGAACTTTCCAGTATATCCATAGTGGTTTTCCCTAGCCTCCATACGGTGTTTCTGGTATTCTCAGTCTAACTCTTCACCACCTTTCGGCTTTAGCTAGGAATTCCAAGTCCAGCTCTCGCTGGATAGCTCCAGTTCTCGCCGCAAGACGTAGAGTTCGCACCGTTACTCCAAACGGTCTTTCGGTGTTCCCCATGCGTCCCGCTCACGCACTGGGATGGCTTTGCGGCCAGAGCAGTTCCCAGCAAGTCGCACGAAAATAACAACATTCGGAGAAATGTATGTTCTACAAGCATGCCCTGTTGATCGCCTGTTTTGCGATGTTTGCTTCCTATGTCTTCGCAGGCGTCAATGTTACGTCTCCCAAAAGTGGTGCGACCGTGTCTTCTCCGGTCCACTACAGCGCCACCGCCGGTGGCACCTCATGCTCAAAAGGCGTTGCGTCGATGGGAATCTACACCGCCCCAGGCGTTCTGTCTTACGTGGCCAATGGTACGTCCATAGACACGGACCTTACGTTGAGTCCGGGAACCTACAACACCACCGTGGAACAGTGGGATTACTGCGGGGGAGCTTCGAGTACCGCGATCACCATCACCGTTACTTCTAGCAACGGTGTTTTCGTCACTTCGCCCGCCAAAAACAGCACGGTAAGCTCGCCGGTACACTACGTCGCCACGGCCACCACTACGTGCTCCAAGGGTGTCGCTTCGATGGGCATCTACACTGCTCCCTACCAGAAAGCGTATACGGTTTCAGGAGCGAGTTTGGATACCAACTTGACCCTGAGTGCCGGTACCTACAACACCACGGTGGAAGAGTGGGACAATTGCGGTGGAGCGTCCAGCACTCCGGTCACGATTACAGTCAGCGGCGGTACCACTGGTAAAACTTTCTCCAGCCTGCAGGCCAGCAAAGGATGGGCCGGCTACGGTGAGTTGCCTCCGAAATATGACATCTGCACCAGTTGCGGCTCTGGCGTCACCTGGTCGATGAGCCAGGGAATCACTTCGCCGTCGATGGATAGCAAGGCTGCGAAATTCAATATCGGCGGAACTACCCCCTATGCCGACGTTCTCTGGAACAATCACCTGATCGGCGATGGTTCCTCTCAAGGACTGCCTGACACGAGTCACACGCTCGTGCCCACGCTTCACAATTTCACCTACGACGTGTACTTCTATGGGACGAACCTGTCTCTGGCGGAGAACCTGGAGTTCGACATTGCGCAGTTCGTCAACGACATGGGATTCATGTTTGGCACGCAGTGCCAGATTGTGAACGGCAGCGTATGGGGAATCTGGGACAACGTGAATGCCAAGTGGGTTTCCACCAAGGCTCCATGCAAGCCCTCGAGCAATTCGTGGAATCACTTGACGCTGGTTGTGCAACGCACTTCCGATGACAAGTTGTTGTACAAGACGATCACCTTGAACGGCGTCACCACCACGCTGAACATGACCTATCCTCATTTCTCCGCTCCAGGATGGTGGGGTGTCGTCATCAACTTCCAACTGGACGGCAACTACAAACAGTCGCCCTATACCGTTTATCTCGACAAGCTCAACTTTACTTACTACTGAGGGGCAGTCCTGCCGAACGATCCCACCCTTTGCGTTTGCAGAGGGTGGGATTTTTATTTTGTGGAATCTGTATTTCAAGCAGATGGGTGGATGGCAAGATGGTGGCGTCCATATTCGACGCAATCTTCTCCGTGGGCGCTTGCATCCAAGTTGCGCATGTCTCGCATGCTTCTTCTCGCTTGGCTGCTGGCTGGGGCTGTGCTTTGCCCGGCGCAAGAGACCAAGCAAAACTTGGTCTCCTGCGAGCCCATGAACAACACCAGCGCGAATCCTCGCTACCGTGGAAGCAAGGCGAATGCCCCGCCGGGAAACGTCAGCAAACTTCCCATTCGATCTCTGCTCTATAAAGGCTCGCAGACGCGGATCTTCACGCGCTACATGCCCTGGTTCGGCGATCCCAAGCACCGTGACGTGGGCTACCGTTCGAACGACCGCGAGCAAGTCAGCCTGCAGGTCGCGGACATGATCAGCCGCGGTATCGACGGGGCCGTTGTCGATTGGTACGGCCCCAACTCCGGCCTGAAGAATGAGAGCACGATGCATCTGTTGAAAGAAGCCGAGCGCCAGAATTTCCAGTTCGCGATCTCGGAAGATGCCGGCTCGCTCGGAGAGTGCCAAAAACACGGCTGCAACGTGACCGATCAGCTGATTTCAGATTTGCGTTATGCCGCCGAGCACTTTGAGAATTCTCCGGCATATGTGCGCTTCGACAATCGTCCGGCGGTGTTCTTCTTTGGACTCGAGAAGTATCCCATCGAGTGGCAGCGCGTGCGGCGATCGCTCCCCATGCGGCCTTTGCTCTTCTTTAGAAACTCAGGGTCGTTCGCCAATCCCGATGCGGACGGCGCCTACTCCTGGATCGCTCCTGAAACTGCGAGTTCCAGTGATCCCATGGCGATGCAATATCTCGACCGCTTCTATTCCAAGGGCCAAGGCTCGAATAAGATCGCGATGGGCTCCGCCTACAAGGGATTTGACGATGCCGATGCCAGCTGGGGGAAACGGCGCGTGATCGATCAACAATGCGGTCGAACCTGGCTCGCTACTTTCGCTGTTGCGGGACGCTTCTTCTCCTCCAAGCATCAGCTTCCCGCACTGATCATTCCGACCTGGAACGACTACGAGGAAGGCACCGAAATCGAAACTGGCATAGACAATTGTGTGAGCGTGAGAGCCGCGGTCAGTGATGAGCGCCTTTCCTGGTCACTTTCTGGCGACGAGAACACATTGGATCACATCGCCATTCTTGCCCAGAGAGCGTCTCAATGGAGATATGTCGCGGATCTGCCAGCCAAGCCCAGTGCCATTGCGATCCGCGATCTCCACATTGAGCCCGGAACCGCCGGTCTCTGCGTGCAAGCGATTGGCAAGGCTTCTATGCTCAATCACTCCTCGGGCGCGATCGAGCTTTCCACAACGGAAAAATCTGGATCTGACTAGACCTGCACTTCGGACGCATGGATAGCCCGTTATTTCGCTGCTGTTGCGGACCTAATATTTGAGGCTCCAGTGCAGCATGTGCCAGGTGAAGACGAAGCAGATCACGCCGACGCAGGCCAGCGCAATCAGCGTGTCGCCGATCTTGCTCCAGAGCCAGCGCGATGAATCCTGCCACGAACGCATGGCATGGTAGAGCGCAATAAGTGTGCCAAGAACCCCAAGCCATCCGAATAATTGAATCAGTCGCAGCCAGGGATTGCCCTCGGGGCTCAGCATGCCAATGTCTTTGAGCGCCACCATGAAGAATGTCACGTATGCGGCAAAGAAGATGATGAATGCGATACACACCAATCGCACCAGTAATCGTAGCCTGCGCTGTTGCTGAGTCAGGTTAAGCGGTTTGGCATAGTGCTTTCGCAGCAGGGCCATGACAGGCCACAGCACTACCGCCAGAACGACGATCACGAGTGAAACGACGATGAGCGGCAACTGGAACGCGCTGTTTTCCCACCACGAGGCGCGTTGCACCACCAAGAACGGAAAATCCACAACTCCAACCAGATTTCCCGAATCGTCGCGCTTAAACCCGATGCGATCCTGATCATTCACATCCCGAAACATCATCGGCCCGATCTCGCGGAACTTCCTCGGCTGGCCGCTCATATCTTTAAAGTCACTGGCGCTGATCGTGCCATCGCCGTTGCGAAAGATTTTCGCTTCTCCCGCCACATTGAGCACCGCGAGAATGTTCGTTTCCGAGCGGCGGCTGCTGATGTAGTGTCCGGAAACAATCTGGGCGTCTTGTGCTGCGGTGGCGGCCGGCGGCTCATCTTTCATTTGAATCGGAAAATAGCGGTCCAGAAACGCATGCCACACCGCTTCACGGCCGCGGATCTCGCCTTTGCCGGCGCTGTTGTAGGAAACGAAGAATCCCACCTGCGCGTCGGGAATCAGGTGAAGGTCGCTGTGGAAGTACTGCGTGTCTCCCCCGTGGCCGATGATGCGATTGCCATTGCGGGTCTCTTCATAGAATCCCAGGCACATGCCGTTCATGTCAGGCAAGTTCGCGAACTGGCGCGAGTGCATCAGGCGCGCGGTGTCTGGCTTGAGGATCTGTACATTCTCGTAGTGCCCGTCCTGGAGGTGGGCCATCATGAAGTGCGTCATGTCCATTGCCGAGACCGAGGAACTCCCGGCGGGCGCAGCTTCCACAAATTCGAATTTCTTTGCGGGTTGCGACGCCGCCTCGTAACCCTTGGACATGAGCGGGAGTAAAGCCGCGGGGAGGGGCTGCCGAAACGTCGAATGCGTCATGCCCAAGGGTTTTATGATGTGGTTGTCAATGTAGTCGAAATAATCCTCGCCGGAAACGCGCTGCACGATGTATCCCGCCACCGCGGTCGCATAGTTCGAATAAGCCGGAGTTGTGCCTGGCAGATAAATACGCGCCGGCAAGTGCTCTTTCAGATAGGCGCCGAGCGGCATTAAGTCTTTGTCGTCGGCGACGAACAACTCCTGCACCGTCTCTTCGAATCCGGACGTGTGCGTCATGATATTCCGAAGAGTGATTGGCTTGGGATAAGTCGCCGGAATCTTGAAGTCGAGATAATCGTTTACATCGCGATCCAGATCCAGCTTGCCTTCTTCGACCAGTTGCATCACTGAAGTCCACGTAAAGAGCTTGGAGATAGACCCGGGGCGAAATAGGGTGTTCTCGGGGGATACGAGTGTTTTCTTTTCAACGTCGGAGTATCCGTATCCTTTCGCGAAGAGAACCTTCCCATCTTTCACCACAGAAATCACGGCTCCCGCAATATCTTCTCTCTGCAACTGTTGCGGCATGATGCCATCGAGAAACGCTCCTACATCATCCGCAGTCATTTCGTGCGTCGTCGTGGAACTGGCAGGAACGTTCTCAGCCTTGGTCTCAGGTTTTCGGGTGACCGGCTTTGGCCCTTGTGCCCTCGAACCGAGTGGACAGAAGATCAGGATCAGCAGACCCCCGCAGACTGCACGACACAAATGGCTAGAGAGACCCGGCAGCACATCCAATTTCACCGCTTGATACAACACGCGCCCGGTTTGGACCACCCACGAATGGAGGTTTTCTCTCCAGCACTCCAGTTTCTCTGTCTTCATCTATCTCTCCTGGTACGCAGAAATCCATTGTGTATGGCAATGCCGCTCAGAAATTCAGTTTCAGTGCGAACTGAATCAGTCTTGGGTTCACGCTCGTCGCAAGGATCTGCCCAAAGGTAGGATCGGGAATAAAGGTCCCGGAAGCCGCAGCCCCCGCATTCAGGTTACTGGGATTCGCAAACTGCGGCTTGTTGAAGGCATTGAAGAACTCTGCCCGAAAGTCCAAGCCAAAGCGCTCTGTCAGCCTGGTGCTCTTGAGCACCGCGATGTCGAAGTTATTTTGGGCCGGACCGCGCACTGCGCCTACCCCAATATTGCCGAAGTCGGTGCCACCATCGCTGGTGATGACCGGAGGGCTCGTAATGCAGGCGGCATTGAGAAAATTGTCGAGGCGGCTGGTCACAGAACCGCGCGTGGAAAGCTGCGCATTCGAGCATCCGGGAGCCATTTCTGGCCTGTCTTGCTGTGGTAAATCGAGGCCGAAGGCATTCGTGGCATTCTGCTCGGTGATTGTCATGAATTGGCCTGCTTGAACAGTCGTGACTCCAGCTACGCCCCAGCCGCCCAAAGTTCGTCCCTTGAGGGACGATTTGTTGGCTGGTCCAGGCAGGTCATATTGGTAGCTGAGAACGAGCCGTTGCGGACGAACGAAACCGTCCGGTCCGTAGCGCGCCCTCGGGTCGTTTTGATTTCCGGTCGGAAGTCCACCGTTGGGCCCGGTGCTGTAGCCGTTATCCGCTGTCAGCGAGCGATCCCACGTATACGAGGCGAGAAACTGCAGCCCGTGGCTGAAGCGTTTTTTCAAACTCGCGTTCAACCCGTTGTACCAGGAGGTCCCTTCTGAGTCGATGATGGTTCCTGCATCCGTCGCGAATCCGAGGAGTGGCGCCCGCTCGGCGATATTCACTGGATCTATAAGATTCTCGGTCACTCCACGGATGGGATTCGACGGGCTTGCGGAGAGCGCTTGATTGAAGAGCCTCTGCTGCAGCAGGTGTGTGCCCCGCGAACCTTCATACCCGACTTCGAGAACCAGGCTTCGCAGCAGTTCGCTCTGCAGGTTTAGGCTGTACTCCTGCACGATGGGCGGACGGAAATTCGCCGCGAAGGTGGTTGGAGTAAGGTCTGTCGTCGGCGAATACGGCAGGAACGTCGGAAATTGAGGAACGGGTTGGAAAGGGGCGTTTAGCGGCTGCACTTGCTGAATTCGAATCAGCCCGTAGGGAGGAACGGCGAGCAATTGTAGGAAGGGCTGTCCGGTGGTTCTTGTGTAGAACAGTCCGTACCCTCCGCGAAGCACCAAGCGGTCCGTTTTCGGCAGCCTCCAGGAGAATCCGACCCGTGGCGCCCATTCGTTTTGTCCATTGCCATTGAGAGCGGCATCGTTGCTGCTTCGGGTTACTCCCGCCGGAAGTGTGCCGTGGAAGTTCGAGGCTACGACATAGCCGTCCAAGGTTCCCCCAGCTGGAGGATTCGGGTTGGCACGAGTGATGTCGAAGATTGACGCACGTCCCAGTGCGTCGCCGATCAGGCCTTGCCGCTCGTACCGAATTCCTAGGTTCAGAGTAAGGCGGCTAGTAACTTTGACGTCGTCCTGGGCGTACAAGTCACCGTTCCAGGCACGCCACGCGCGGTCTGGTTGTCCTACAAAATCTTCCGACTCGATAACGTGTCCCAGTAGAAGATCGTCCATGTTGAAGAACGCCGATAGGCCGAGAAAGTGAAAGCCTTCCAAATTGATTTCCTGGCGCGACAATCCCCCGCCGAAGCGCAGCGAGTGCCGCCCGCGAGTGTAGGAGACCGTATCGTCGAGGTTGTAATTGTTTTGAATCAGGCTGGTTCCCTGGCCATTTCCACCCAGGTCGAATTGGCCCAGTACTCCAATACCGGGATATTGATTGTCCAGTCCCGGCGCGGTCGCTCCGATCGCCGCATACGAAAAGGGCACCAGGCCGGACTGTCCCTGCACTTGCACTTGTGGCTCTGACTGGGCCAGCAGGTTGTTCAGCCGATTGTAGGAAAGCACAATTTGGTTCAGCAGACGGGGACTAAAAGTGTACGTGTGCGTCAGGGATACATCGCGAAACGAGGTATGAGTCGGCTGGTCGAAACCCTTCAGCATCGGCGCGAAGCTTTGTGGAAAGGTCGCGTTCTGATTGCCGTCTTCAAAGAAAAATCTTCCTGAAAGTTTGCTCTTCTCGCTCTGGGCATAGTCAACATCAGTCAGAAACTGGTCCGCATTGTAGAAGCAGTTCTGCGTGATCGTTGACTGACCGGTAGTTGTGTTCTGGGGAGAGGGAATCAGATAGCTGCCGTCAGCCATAGTTAGATTGAGAAGGTTGATTGCTTCCGGGGCGATATTGGAGCCATCGGCGGCAACTGCGTCGCCGAGCAGGCTGGTTTGGCCCTGGAATGCAGCACCGAGCGAGGCCCGCGATCGATCGGGCAGGCCGGCAAGTTCTGTGGGAGTGAAAAACGTGCTCAGGCACGCAGCAGTGGAATCGAGGCCATTAATCTGGCGCGTTCCCTGGTACGACCCGAAAGCGAACAACTTGTCCTTTACGATGGGACCGCCCAGTGTGAATCCGAATTGGTTCTGCTTGAGCGATGCGCGCGGTTTTCCAGCTCGATTCAGGAAATAGTCGTTCGCGTTAAAGATGTCGTTTCGAACAAACTCGAAGATGGTGCCATGCAGCTCGTTGGTGCCGCTTTTCGTAATGAGATTGACGTTCGCACCGCCGTTGCGACCGTAAGAAGCGTCATACTGTCCGGTCTGCACCTTGAATTCCTGGATGGCATCCGGATTGGGAATGGGCACTCCGCCGCTGAAATTGCCGGCAGCCATCAGATCGTTCACCTGCGCCCCGTTCATCTGATAGTTGTTGTCATTGGTGGCTCCGCCGTGCGACGAGAACCCTCCCTCCGTTGAGTTGAACCCTGAATTTCCGCGCCCGAGGTCGGATGCGTTATTCACGTCGGCGATCACCCCGGGCGAGAGTCCGACAATTTGCGTGAAGTTGCGGTTCACCAGCGGCAACTCGCGCACCGCCTCTCCTTCTGTAACATTGCCCAGAGCGGAATCTTCCGTCTTGAGCGCTTCCCCTTCCGCTGCGACCTCAACCGTCTCAGTTGGGGTTCCCACGTTCAGGGTCATGCGCACGTCTTCCTTCTCCGTGACGAATACCTGCACGCCGGTTCGCACCAGCGTCTTAAACCCCTTGCTTCCCACCTCGAGTCGGTACCTTCCGGGCAGTAACAGAGGCGCGAGGAAGCTTCCGTCACGCTCGGTACTGATGGTCCGGGATTCACCGGTGACCTCGTTGGTGACCTTCACCAAGGCGCCCGCAACCACGGCTCCGCTTGAGTCGGTGACTGTGCCGCTCAGAGCGCCCGTCGAAGCGGTTTGGCCAAAGACGCCGGTCGAAAGGAGCAGAATTGCAATCAGGATCGACGCTACCTGCAAACGGCATGCGCTGAAATGACTCTTCGCAACCTGGACATCTCTGCCTGGAATCGTCGGTTTCATGGCATCCTCCCTCGACTTTGTCTGTTCTGACACGATTCGTCATCCGATCTGCCACACTGCGCACATCGCAAACTTCAGGTTTCTGAAAAAATGCGAGACGAACTGGGCTCGATCTCTGGCGCGCTGCCTGGGACCGATTTCCCATCGGGATTCGGTGAATACCAGCGGGACCGGGAATCCTGATCTTTGCGCCGCAACATCGCGAGTGCCCGTTTCGGCTGCAGATGCGCGCAAGCCACGAACAGCGTATCCATCGCAGCCAGGGGAGCCACATACGATCCGTGAAATGACGGATTCGCGATCGACGCGATCCAGAAGAAATCGCAAAAACGTGCGATCGGAGTTTTGTCGCTGTCGGTGATTCCGAACGTTGGGACTTCGTTTTGCCGCGCGTGCATCACCGCGTCCACGGTCGCCTGCAGGCAACGCCCGAAGCTGATGGCAACCAGCAAGTCCTTGGGGCCCAGCAGGCTAATTTTCTGGTGGATATTGCCCGCCGATCCCACGGGCGCTTCCGCGTTGTAACCCAGCGATACTAGGCCATAGGCGAGCAAATATGCCAGTCCCGCCGCGAAATCTACCCCGACGACGATAATTCGCCGCGCCCGGTTCAGGCGCTTCGCCATCGCGATCACGTGCTCGGGATCGAGGCTCGAGCGCAAGGCCTGCAAATTGTTCACTTCCATTTCCAGACTGTGGGCGACGTGATCGGCGATGCTGCGTTTCTCGCGCGACGCAGACTTCATCAAGGTGTAAGGCGTAATCCGGCTGATGAAGTGCGCGCGCAGGTCAGCCGCGAACTCCGCGTACTTCTTGTATCCCAACACTTGAATACTGCGAACAATCGTGGCCTTGTCGACCGCATAGCGTTTCGCCAGCGCGCGGGAAGACAGAAAATGATTCTCTTCCGCGTTGTCGAGAATTTCCTGCAGCAGCCGATTGCGACTGGTGCTCAGGCTCGACTGCGAGTGCGCCAGCCGTTGCTCGAGCGCAGTCATCCATGGCTTGCGTTCGGAAAGACTCCCATTCCCCCGAACCGCGGCAGATTCGTCCTTTGCTCGTGAGCCCATTCTTTCGAGGCCGCCCCTTTAGGTGGGCAACACATTGACACCGAATGGTGCACGCTGTCAATTAAAATCACCAAATGGTGCATTTCGCTTGACAGCGCTTTCAACCGGCTCTAAAAGTGGATGGCGCACCGCTCGCGTCGCAAGCTGTCGTCTGGAGGTTCATGAAGATCGAGAGAGTCACCTTGCGCGAGATCCACATGCGTCTCAAGGCGCCTTTCGAGACCAGTTTCGGCGTCATCGAACAGCGGCGTATCTTGCTCGTCGAGGTGGTTGCGGACGCCGTGGCCGGTTGGGGCGAGATCACCGCATTAGAAACTCCCTCCTACAACTCGGAAACCACCGACACCGCCTGGCATGTTGTTTGTGATTTCATCGCGCCGCTGGTAATAGGCCGGGACCTCGCGTGTGCTGCGGAGGCGGCAGCCTTGCTCACCGGAATTCGCGGCCACTCCATGGCCAAAGCTGGCGTCGAGAACGCTGTTTGGGATATTGAATCGCAGCAGAAGGGGATTCCTCTTTGGCGGCTCGTAGGAGGCTCCCGCCACGAGATTGCCTGCGGAGTCTCTCTCGGCATTCGACCCGATCCTGCGTCGCTCATCGACAAGGTCGAGCAGGAGCTGAGCTGCGGCTACCAGCGTATTAAGCTCAAAATCAAACCCGGCAAAGACATTGAGTTTGTCGCCGCCGTGCGTAAGAAGTTTCCAAAACTCATGTTGTCGGTCGACGCCAATTCCGCCTACTCTCCGGAGGATACCGATCATTTGCGGGAACTAGATGCCTTCGACCTGCTCATGATGGAGCAGCCGCTCGGATGGGATGACATTTACTCCCACGCCCGCCTGCAAGGCCAGATTCGAACCTCAATTTGCCTGGATGAGTGCATCAACAATTCGCGCGACGCTCAAACTGCCCTTGAAATCCAAGCCTGCCGGATAGTCAATATCAAGCTGGGCCGGGTTGGCGGACACGGTGGTGCACGCAGAGTGCACGATGTCTGCGCTGAACGCGGCGTTCCCGTTTGGTGCGGAGGCATGTTGGAGTCAGGAATCGGCCGTGCCCACAACATTGCCATGTCAACCATGCCGGGATTTACTCTTCCGGGGGACGTTTCCGCCAGCAGCCGGTATTGGAATGAAGACATCATTGAGCCGGAAGTCCAGGTCAGCGCGCGCGGTACTATTTCTTCTCCCGCTAGTCCTGGTCTTGGGTTCGCCGTAAAACGAGAGTTGATCGACCGGCTCACGGTCCGCCGCAGGCAGTGGACCAACGGTGCTCAGATCAGCGCATGAGATTCTTTTTTGCCAAATAGTTTTAGTGGGGAAGGAATCGAGGAGATCGAATGAACAACAAGCTCCCCTGGCTGTTGGGCGCATTCTGGCTGTGTCCAAATTTATTGTGTCAGAAAGTCACCGACCTGCCGGAACGCATTCACGCGGTCATGAATCGCCCGGAGTTCGCGCACTCGACCTTTGGAGTTGAGTTCTATTCCCTCGATCGACGGCAGATCATTTTTCAGCACAATCCCGACAAGCTCATGGTCCCGGGTTCGACCACCAAGCTCCTGACCGAAGGCACCGTGCTGGAATTGCTCGGCGGTGATTACCGCTTTCATACGCGTGTGTACCGCACCGGCCCAATCAAGAAAGACGGCACGCTCGATGGCGACATCGTGCTGGTCGCGAGCGGCGACCCCGATCTCTCCGGCCGCATTCAATCTGACGAGACGCTCGCCTATGAAAACATGGATCATTCCTACGGCGGTCCCGACAGCAAGGGCCTGGGAGATCCGTTAAAAGTGATCCGCGAACTGGCGCAGCAGATCGCAAGCAAGGGAATCAAGCGCGTGCGCGGCCGAGTGTTGGTGGATGTGAGCCTGTTTCCAGAGGGCGATCGGGAACTCGGAACCAATGTTGTGATCTCTCCCATCGTCGTGAATGACAACGTCATCGATGTCGTCGCCACTGCAGGCGACAAAGAGGGCGCACCCGTCAGCCTGCAGATTTCCCCGAAAACGTCGTATGTACAAATCATCAACCAGGCTGTGACCGGCAAGGCCGGTTCCACCCCGAACTTGAACTACACGGCGGAAAAACTCAATGCGGATGGAACGCGCAGCGTGACTTTGAGCGGCACATTGCCAGTAGGCAAGGGTCCAGAGATGAACTCCTATGCCGTTCCCGAGCCCAGCCGGTTTGCAGCCACGGTGCTGGCTGAAGCTCTGAATGACGCCGGCGTCAAAGTAGCCGTACCAGCTGCCACCGGTGCCTCAGATTTCAAGGCGTTGGCTACTAATTACAAAGCCGAAAACCAGCTCGCTGAGCATGTCTCCCCGCCTCTCAAAGAAGACGTGAAGATCACCCTCAAGGTAAGTCAGAACCTGCACGCCACGATGGGGCCATTTCTGCTCGGCGCGTTGCTGGCGCACAAAGACAAAGAAATTGACCAGGGTGGCTTCGATCTGGAGCACGACTTTCTGAAGAAGGCCAATCTGGATTTAACCGCCGCATCGCAAACCGACGGAGCCGGTGGAAACGCGTTCTTCACTCCGGACTTCATGGTGCGCTACCTCACCTACATGTCCACGCAGAAAGATTTCGCCGATTTTCACCGTGGACTCCCGATTCTGGGGCGCGATGGAACGCTGTACAAGATTCAAGTGAACGCCCCAGCCGCCGGACACGTGCAGGCGAAAACCGGAACTTACGACGTCTATGACGCGCTCAATAAAAATCTCATGGTCACCGGTAAGGGTCTTGCCGGGTACATGCAGACCGCGACCGGCGAGCACTTGGCGTTTGCCGCGTACCTCAACATGGTGGCCGCGCCCATGGACGATCCCGACGCCGTCCAAAATATCGCGGGGCAGGCTTTGGGGGAAATCGCGGCCGCCGCTTATGATGCTCCGCCTGCCGCCGCGGCAATTCAGGAGGAGAGCGCCGCGTACGACGTTCTGATTCGTAACGGTCGCATCATCGACGGCTCCGGCAATCCCTGGGTCTCGGGCGACGTGGCTGTTCGTGGCGATCGCATTGTGGCCATCGGATATTTCCCAAACGCACAGGCAAAACGCGTCATCGATGCTTCCGGCCTGGTCGT
>DASTCU010000118.1:0-14996 GCA_035710825.1 Candidatus Sulfotelmatobacter sp. | reverse complement strand
AGCGGCGTCCCGGTCTATCGTCAGATCATCGATCAAGTGCGATCCGGAGTGGCTTCGGGCTCGCTGAATGCGGGCGATCAGTTGCCCACGGTGCGTCAGCTCGCGGTTGATCTGGCGATCAATCCCAATACCGTATTGCGCGCCTACCGGGAACTGGAGTTGGGCGGCCTGTTGGAAACTCACCAGGGCACTGGCACCTTCGTCGCGAACAAGAAAGTAGAGAAAAATTCCGCCGAGCGCGACCGCCGCCTCACTCAAATGGCCGGCGAGTTTGCGGCCCGCGCCGGTGCCGCCGGATTCACGCTTGAGGATTTAATCGATCGTCTGCGCGACTTGCTGCCAAGTCCCGCATCAAGGAGATAGTCATGGCAAGAATTCGAGTCCAGGAAGTCAACGGCGTCGCTTTGTTGCTGTTCACAGTCTGCGTGTTGGCTGGAATCGCGGTATCACAAACCATTCAGCAACGGTGGCCGATTATCTTCGGAGCGCTGGTGGGTATCTATTTTCTCTTTGCCATCAAAATCGTGCGCCAGTGGGAAAAGGTGGCAGTGTTGCGCCTGGGACGTTATGTCGGCTTGCGCGGTCCGGGAATGTGCCACATTGTGCCGATCCTCGAGACTCTGAGCCCGTACGTGGACCAGCGTGTCCGCGTGGCCAGCGTATCGGCTGAATCCACGCTGACTCGCGACACAGTGCCGGTCAATGTGGATGCGATCGTCTTCTGGATGGTATGGAACGCCGAGAAATCCATCCTCGAAGTCGAGAACTTCATTGACGCCATCAACATGAGTGCGCAAACCGCGCTGCGCGAATCGATTGGCCGCCATGAACTGGCGCAGATGATCACCGAGCGCGAAACCATGGGCCGCGAACTGCAGCGCATTCTCGACGAAAAGACCAATCCCTGGGGCATCACCGTGCAGTCGGTGGAAATTCGCGACGTGAAAATTCCTCAGGGTCTGGAGGACGCCATGTCGCGCCAGGCACAGGCCGAGCGCGAGCGCCAGGCTCGCATCATTCTGGGCCAGGCAGAAAAAGAAGTTGCCGACAGCTTTGTGCAAGCCGCTGAGTCCTACGCTGAGAACCCCGTGGCCTTGCACCTGCGCGCCATGAACATGCTCTACGAAGCCATCAAGGAACGCGGCTCGATGATTATCGTGCCCTCGTCCGCTGTGGAAACCATGGGCCTCGGCGGCACTCTCGCCACCGCCGCCCTAGGCGGAGCCAAACCCTAACAATTTCGGCTGAATAGGTCAAAAATGGAGGTTCACATGAATCGCATGCTACTCGTGTGTCTAATCGCTGTAACGTTCACAATAACGATCGCGTTGCCCGCTCGGGCGCAAGCTCCGGCGCTGCGGAAAGGCGTCAGCGTGCAAATGGCGTCCACCCGCAACGCCTCACCGATGGCGGAGGCGGATAATGACGACGCCTGGGTCGTCGCCGTCACCGCCGGGGGTGATCTTTACTTAGGAGCTGAAGCCATGACGCCAGACCAACTGGCGGAGTGGATGAGGTCCCATCCGCGCAGTCGCGAGGCGAATCTGTATATCAAGGCTGATGCTCGCGCTTCCTTCGCGAATGTGGCAAAGGTTCTGGATATTGGCCGCACTGTGGGTTTCGACGCTCCGGTCCTGCTGACTTCGCAGATCGAGCCGAAGACGCCGGGAGTCATGGTGCCTCCCAAGGGCCTGGCGGTATCGGTGGATGCACCGGCGAATGCCAACGCAATCGTCGTGCGTATCGCCCGCAGCCAGGATTCATCTACGGTCAGCGTGAACAATGAGGAAACTTCCCCGGCGGCTCTGCAAGGAACTGTGCGGGGGCTGATTCAGAACACCACCGATCATGTCGTCATTGTAAGAGCTGACGGCGTGGTTCCATTCCGCGACTTCATAAACGTCGTCGATATTTGCACTTCGGTCGGAGCCAAAACGGTTGTGCCAACACCACAAATCTAAGTTTCGGGGGTGACCCCTCGTGGTGCTGCTCCAGTTCTCGCAAAAGCGGCGAGACCTGGAGCACACCATACGGTTTCAGAGTTCCACGCCGTTTCAAATTCCCACTTGCAAGGAGACCCGTCATGAGGCTCGCAATCGAAATCTTTCTTCTCACCGCAATGCTGGCCGTCGGCCCGTTGGCTCGTAGAGACGCACCAGAGGCATGGCACGACCCATCGCCGCACCAGGTGCAGTTCGTTACGGTTGAGCCGGGGGTCCGCCTGGAAGTGCTCGATTGGGGAGGAACAGGTCGGGCCGTCGTCCTGCTTGCGGGATCAGGGAATACGGCGCACATCTTCGATGAGTTCGCTCCCAAGCTCCACCAGTTCTGTCACGTTTATGGCATCGCGCGCAGGGGCTATGGCGCATCCAGCCATCCGGATTCGGGATATTCAGAGCAGCGGCTGGCGGAGGATGTTCTACAGGTCATGGACCAACTCAAATTGGAGAAACCAGTCTTGATGGGTCATTCGATGTCGGGTGAAGAAATGACGAGGTTGGGTGGTGAACATTCGGACCGCCTGGCGGGTCTGATCTACATGGACGCGGCGTCCGATCCAAAAGACTTTCCGGGAAGCAGTCCTGCATATCTCGAACTGTTCAAAAAATTGCCGGAGGCAACGCGAACACGACCCGACCCGACAGACGCGGACATGAAGTCGTTTCATGCCTATTACGAGTGGCAGTTGCAGAACCGCGACGCTCCCTTTCCAGAATCGGAGCTGCGCAATCAGTTTGACGAGAATCCTGACGGCTCTGTAGGCGAATTCAAGACCTCGGACGAGATCCATCGCGCCGTCGGGGATGGAGCACAGAAGCGGGACTATTCGCGGATCCGCGTCCCCATCCTTGTGTTCTTTCCGGCAATTGGCGGCGACTCGAAATATCAGCCTAAAAACGACACGGAACGCGCCGCCATCAAGGCTTTCAACGACGCTACTGCCGTTTATGTGAACCGATACAAACAGAGTCTAGTGAAGGCCTCCGGTGGCGTAAAGATCGTCGATTTGCAGAGGGCCAACCATTATGTTTTTCTCACCAACGAGTCTGACGTGCTGCGCGAAACGCAACTGTTTCTGGCCGGGCTGAAGTGATCGTCTGCAGCAAGCTCCGGGCCGGATGGTGCCTCACCACGCATGGCAGGCGTTCTCCGCCCACCATCGGCCGTCCAGCCTTGCAGCCCCACGCCTTCTGGAACTCCGGCATGTTCTGCACGACGTTGCAGCCGCGCGAGCGTTCGCCGTACGACTTCGCCAGCTCGCGAGTTGCGTTGACCAGCCTCGCCTTTTCCGTTTGACCAATTCTACTTTGTTTGATAAAGTGCTTCACAGAGCGGGCCCTCCCTCCTATGGCAGCACCGAACAAACGTCGAAGGGTTTTTCGTCAGATCGTAGCAGCCTTCGCAGTTTTGGGGTTTTGCATTGTTCTCGGAGTCGGTGCATTGATGGGATCGCTTTGGCTAGAGCACAGCTTCGGAGTCACGTTGCCGAAGCCTACGGGAACGTTCGCGGTTGCCCGCACAATGTACGATTGGCGCGATGATAAGACATCCGATACGTTGGCACCTGTACCGAGTACCAAACGCGAACTTCTTGTCTGGGTCTGGTATCCGGCAGCGGCACACTCCCCTGAAAAGATTGCTGAGTACGTGCCCGATGCCACACGACAGGCGGTCGAACACGATCGTGGTCCGCTGCTCAGGGTGCTAACAAAAGATCTTTCGAAGGTTCACACGAATAGCCTTCGCGATGCTGACGTGTCCCAGCAACAACGATCGTACCCAGTAGTAATCATGAGGGCGGGGGCTTCTCTCGAAGTTTGGAATTATTCGACGCTGGCCGAAGATCTAGCCAGTCACGGTTACGTTGTCGTGGGGCTTGATGCCCCCTACCGCGCGTTCGTCGTGGCGTTCCCTGACGGACGGGTAATAAGACGCTTGCCGGAGAACGATCCGGAACTCTGCATTGGCAGGGTGGGCGAGGAGCAGGCTCGCTGCGTGAACAGGATTCTAATCGCGTGGACTTCCGATATCGGCTACGTGCTTGATCGACTAGCGCAACTGAACAAATCGGATCCGTCGGGCAAGTTCACAGGACGGCTCGACATGACGCGCGTGGGGGTATTCGGGCATTCCTTTGGCGGCGCGCAGGCCGCGCAATTCTGTTCGCAGGATTCCCGGTGCAAGGCAGGCATCGATGTAGACGGTTCTTTGCACGGTAGCGTCATTGGCACCGGTATCCCCACACCGTTTTTTTTCCTTGGAAGTAGCGAAGGCGATTTCTCGTCCAGTGCGGAGGTCCGCCAGATCGAAACGGACATCAGGTCCGTTTACGATCGCCTGCCTCCAAATGGAAGGCTGCGCATTTCGATTCGTGGTGCGAACCATTTCACCTTTACCGACGACGGAGCCCTCTTGAGAAGTTACGCCTTCCGTTGGGGCCTCCGTAGGATCGGTAAGCTAGGGATCGATGGAGACCGCCAGCTTGCCGTGACAGCATACTGTTTGCATACTTTTTTCGATGATTACCTTCAGGATTCATTTTTATCACCCCCTCAGATTGCATCGCCGCTGTACCCCGAAATCCAAGTCCTAAAGTGACTCAGATGAAACTCTCACAGCGAATTCAAGCCGTCTTTACGACTTGCTCGTCGAACTCGGACACTGAGGTTATTGACGGGCGCAATCCGCGTCCGCTCTTCACGATGGCGCGAGCCCGGTACCCCGCGTGCGCAGCCTTTCGATAGTGTCCAGAATTGCTCAGACACCTGATTGGCTGGTTTGGTAGCGTGATCCCCAATGGCAAATCTACTTGCTCGTTTGCTCGTCATAAATCTAGCGGTCACTGTAACCGCGTTCGCCGCGGATTCTGCGTCTTGGCACGATCCGTCCAAACACACCGTGCAATTCGTAACGGTGGAAAAGGGTCTCCGATTAGAAGTGCTCGATTGGGGCGGATCGGGTCGACCGGTTGTACTGCTGGCGGGTTCCGGAAACACCGCGCACATTTTCGACGACTTCGCGGAAAGATTATCCGGGGCTTGCTGTCACGTCTACGGCATCACGCGACGCGGATTTGGAGCTTCCACTCATCCCGATTCAGGTTACGACCAACAACGGCTGGCTCACGACGTGCTCCAAGTCCTCGACGCGCTGAAACTGGTTGCGCCTGTCGTGGCTGGTCACTCCATGTCCGGAGAGGAATTAACCACCTTGGGAGACGAACACTCCGATCGCCTGGCTGGTCTGGTCTACCTCGATGCGACGGCTGACCCTACGGACTATCCGGGGGACAGTGCGGCCTATACGGCGCTCTTCGATAAATTGCCCGCGGCCATGCGTGCCAACGGGTCTGAGCCAGATGCCTCGGACCTAAGATCTTTTAAAGCCTTTCATGATTTCAAAGTACGGCAGAATGGCTACGAATACCCGGAGGCTGAACTGCGGGCCAGCTCCAATCAAAATCCTGACGGTTCAGTGGGTAGTGACAATGCTCCCGATAAAGTCCACTTCGCCATCGGTCGGGGAGCCCTGCCCCGCGATTATTCTCGAATCCGTGTGCCCATACTGGCGTTGTTCGGCACGCTAAGTATCAACTATCGTTATCAAGCAAAGGATGCCCAAGAACGCGCAGCCATCGAAGAGTTCGACGCCGCAACCCAAGTCTACGCCGACAGGAATAAGACGAACCTTCTAAAGGCCAAAGGCGGCGTGCGTATGGTTGATCTGCCTCACGCCGATCACTACCTATTTTTGAGCAACGAGGCAGACGTTTTGCGCGAGATGCGCGCCTTCATAGCCGGTCTGAAGTAGCAGAAGGGATCGCGCCGCAAACAGAACGGGCCGGGGGAATCCGGCCCGCTCAATCAACTCCTTTAACCCGTCACCACACGTGACACGCGTTCTCCGCCACCATCGGCTGTCCCGCCTTGCAGCCCCACGCCTTCTGGAACTCCGGCATGTTCTGCACCACGCCATTCACCCGGTATCTCCCGGGCGAGTGCGGATTGGTGCTGACCTGCATCCTCAAGTATTCCGGACGCTGCTTCTCGCACCACACGCGCCCGAATCCTAAGAAGAAGCGCTGTTCCGGCGTATAGCCGTCGATGCTCTGCCCTTCCTTCCCGGTCTTATCATCGGAAATCATGTGTTCGAGAGCGGCCAGCGCGACGCGCGCGCCGCCGTTGTCCGCCGTGTTCTCGCCCAGGGTGAGGCGGCCGTTCAGCTTCATGGTGTCGACGGCGACGAAGTTGGAATACTCATCCGCCACGCAGCTCACGCGTTTCTCAAATTCCTTCCCATCCTGCTCCGTCCACCAGTCGCGCAGGTTGCCCTGCGGGTCGAACTTTCTCCCCTGATCGTCGAAGCCATGTGTAAGTTCGTGACCAATCACCAGCCCGATCCCGCCAAAATTCACCCCGTCGTCCATGGTCTTGTCAAAGAACGGCGGCTGCAGAATGCCCGCCGGAAACACAATCTCGTTGTACGATCCGCTGTAATACGCGTTCACCTCCGGCGGAGTCATGCCCCATTCCTTGCGATCCAGCGGCTTGCCGATCTTAGCGATCTGCCGCTTCGATTCGAATTCCCTTGCCCGCTCCAAATTGCCCAGCAGGTCATGCGGCTTGATCACGACCGAACTGTAATCGCGCCACACATCGGGATATCCAATCTTGTTGCGGATCGCTTGCAGCTTGACCTTCGCCTGTTTCTTGGTGTCGTCGCTCATCCACGCAAGACTCTGGATGTCCTCGTCAAGCGATTTCTCGAGCGCGTCCACCATCTTCAGCATCCTCTGCTTGCCTTCCGCTCCGAACGTCGCTTCGACGTAACGCTGCCCCAGCGCCTCTCCCAGTGACGCATCCACCAGCCCGACACACCGTTTCCAGCGATCCTGGATCTGCTTCTGCCCGGTCAGCGCCTGCCGCATTTTAAAATTGGCATCCACAAAGGGTTGCGACAGCCATGGCGACGCATCCCGCAGCACATGCCACTCCACATAGGTCTTAAGCGACTCAAGAGGCAGCGCCGCCACGACTCCATTCACCTGTTTAAAGAAATCGGGGTTCGTGACGTTCATCTCGGTGAACTTGGGCGCGCCAATGTTGTCGAAGTAGCGATCGAGTTTGAAATTCGGAGCGAGCGCGGCCGCCTCCTCGCGCGTCATCTTGTGATCACGATTCTTCGGATCCCGCCGTTTGGTGCGGTCCATGGAATCGGCCGCCAGCAAGGTCTCCACCATCAACACCGCATCCGCCGAACTGGCCGCCTGTTGCGGCGTCTGCCCTGCCAGCTTGAATAGTTCGGTCGCGTAATCGGTCAGATGCTTGCGCATCTCCACCTTGTCAGCATCGTCTTTCACGTAGTAATCGCGGTCGGGCAGCGAGAGGCCGCCCTGATCGATGTACGCAATCACCTGGTCGGCATTGTGCAGGTCGGAATTCGAGTAAAAGTTGAACAGCGGGTTCGGACCAATCAGGTGAATGTGCGCGATCTCGTCGATCAGCCCGCTCTTGTCCTTCACCGCGGCAATGCGCTCCAGTTCCGGCTTCAGCGGCGCGATCCCCTTGGTGTCGGCCGCCTTCTCGTCAATGCACGAACCGTACAGATCCCCGATCTTCTGATCAATAGCATTCCGTCCCGTTCCTCCGGAAGCAGCCTTCTCGAGAATGCCGCGCTCGACCTGCAAATTGCTTTCATTCAATTCCGAGAAACTCTGCCACGATGGCCGGTCCGCTGGGATCTCCGAATTCTTGATCCAGTTTCCGCAAGCGTACTGGTAGAAGTCCACGCAGGGATCGGCACTCTTGTCGATGTTGTCAACGCTGAAGCCCGGTCCCGGCTTGGCAGACTGCCCGAAACTGGCGGTTGAGGCGGCAATCAACAACGTGAGAACAAGACGAACTGCACGCATGAGAATTGGCTCCTTCGAGGAATGCAAGGAATTCTAAGCCGCTCGTAGCGAGATGAGCAAACCAGTTGTCGGTATGTCCGGCCTCTGTGACACTCTGTGCCCTCTGTGGTTGCAGGTTTTCGGCTTGCTTGACGAGAGTCTTGAGGGCGGCTCATCTCCAACGCGTTTATAATCAGAATTCACACACTTCTTGAAGGCTGGGGTTCCCATGACTTCCACGAATGGTTCGAACGGCATTGCCTACACCGTCCCTCAACCGCGGGCAGACTGGATTTCGCGGCGCAAGCAGCAGAACACGGACGGCAACTTTTCGCAGATGCATTATGCCCGCCAGGGCGCGATCACGGAAGAAATGGCCTTCATCGCCCACAAAGAGAAGCTGACGCCGGAACTGGTTCGCGATGAAGTTGCCCGTGGACGCATGATCATCCCCGCCAATATCAACCATCCCGAGCTCGAGCCCATGGCGATCGGCGTGGCCTCGCTGTGCAAGATCAACGCCAACATCGGCAACTCCGCCGTCACCTCTGAGATCACCGAGGAACTCAAAAAGCTCCACACTGCTGTCCACTACGGCGCCGACACCGTGATGGATCTCTCCACCGGCGGCAACATCCACGAGATTCGCGAGGCCATCCTGCGCCACTCGCCCGTTCCGATCGGCACCGTGCCGATCTATGAGGCCATCGCCCGCGTCAAGCGCGTCGAAGACCTGAACGCCGAAGTCATGCTCGAAGTCATCGAGGAACAGGCCGCCCAGGGCGTCGATTACATGACCATCCACGCCGGCGTGCTGATCCAATACTTGCCGCTGATTTCCAAACGCATCACCGGCATCGTCAGCCGCGGCGGCGCCATCCTCGCCCAATGGATGGCCTACAACCACAAGCAGAATTTTCTTTACGACCGCTTCGACGACATCGTCAAGATTTTCAAGAAGTACGACGTCAGCTTTTCTTTAGGCGACGGACTCCGCCCCGGCTGCGTCGCCGATGCCAGCGATGAAGCCCAGTTCGCCGAACTGAAAACTTTAGGCGAGCTCACGAAAAAAGCGTGGCAAGAAGATGTCCAGGTCATGATCGAAGGCCCAGGCCACGTCTCCATGGATAAGATCAAGGAGCAGGTCGACAAGGAAATCGAGTACTGCTACGAAGCCCCGTTTTACACGCTAGGGCCTTTGGTCACCGACATCGCTCCCGGCTACGACCACATCACCAGCGCCATCGGCGCGGCCATGATCGGATGGTACGGCGCGGCCATGCTCTGCTACGTCACGCCCAAAGAGCATCTCGGCCTGCCCAACGAGAAAGATGTGAAAGACGGCATCATCGCCTACAAGATTTCCGCCCACGCCGCCGACATCGCCCGTGGACGCCCCGGCGCCCGCGACCGCGACGACGCCCTCAGCTACGCCCGCTACAAATTCGACTGGGAAAAGCAGTTCGCCCTCTCGCTCGACCCCGAAACCGCCCGCTCCATGCACGACGAAACCTTGCCGGATGACTACTACAAAGAGGCCGCCTTCTGCTCGATGTGCGGCCCCAAATTCTGCTCGATGAACTACTCCTCCAAAGTGGATGAGTACAACAAGCAGGTGCATGGCATTGAGAAGAAGGACTACTCGGAGTTAGTGGAGAAACTAGTCACTCTGAAATAACCACGTAGCCGCCGACGCACTCGTCCGCGGGCGTCCTCAGGCAGCGAACTCAAACGGATTGAACACCCCAACCCCGAATCGATGAAAATCCCGCACGTTCCGAGTCGCTAACTCCATTCCGTGAACTCGAGCCGCCGCCGCGATCATCGCGTCTTCGATCACGTCCGTAGATTTTCCGGCTTTGAGCCGCGCCCGTTCACGAAAGCAAGCTGAGTCCATGGGCAACACTGCATGCGCGCCCTCAATTGCCGACACCCAATTTTCAATCTCGAGAGCCTTGGCAGCATCGTTCTTCCGCATCAATTCCACCCCTGCCTGCAATTCCCCGATGGTGACTGCAGAGAGAAATAGCTGCTCCGGCCGCAAGCTCTTGATCCACGCCACGACAGCGCCGTGCGGCTTTGGCTTTCGCAATTCAGAGACAACGTTCGTGTCGAGCAGATATCGGGTCATCGCCGGGTGCCCCATCCTTTCGCGTTTTTTGCGAAAGGGTGGGAACGATGCTGCCAACCGTTTTCGTGGCCTGATAAGGCTATAATCACTTCATGGCTGACCATGTGATCCACGTCTCGGAAGCGGAAGCAGCCGGCGACTTCGCCCGGCTGCTCGCTCGGGTCCGCGCCGGTGCAGAGGTCGTGATCGAGAACGGCAAGGAGCCAGTCGCGGTGATTCATGCGCCGGCCCCGCCTCGCCGCTCCATCTCCGAGTGCATCGCGCTGCTCCCCGCGGAATCGACCGCAACCGTCGATCCCGACTTCGCCAAGGATGTTAAGGCCGCCGTTGAAGGCCATCGCGAACCGCTCGAACCACCCGCATGGGACTGATTCTCGATTCCAGTGTGCTGATTACTGCCGAGCGCGAAGGGCAGAACTCCCGTCAGATCCTAGAGGCCATCTCAAACAAAATCGGTAACTGGTTCGACTCTAGAAAGTAGCCGGGGGCAACAGTATGCTGCGGGTGACTGAAAGATGTTGGCCGTGTACGACTCTCCCGCTATACGAACATCTGTCAACCTCGCCAGCCTTGGCGTGCGGCGCACAAGGCTAGCCGAACAGCGACTGCATGGCGTGCGCCCAGGTCGCGCTGCCCAGCAGGGCGACGCGCACCCCGACGCCCAGCACGATCAGCGCCAGTCCCCACCAGTACACCGGGTGGACGCGACCGCGGGACCACCGGTCGTACACCGCGCCGGCGATGGGGAACACTAGCATGAGGCCGTAGGAAACCAGTGCTCCAAGGGCCAGTACGCCGGGCCAGCGCACCAGCGCAGCGGCCATCAGGCAGGTGGAGGCGAGGATCATCAGCCGCTTGTGCTTGTCCTTGTCGTTGCGCCAGAGGACGGCGCCGAGGAAGAAGATGCCGAAAGTCGTGATGTCGCCGAAGGGGATGGCGATAAAGTTCCACGGCTTGGCGCCCGGAGGGACCGCGCCGAGCCGCGCCGCTTCGACCGCGGTGCGGCCGCCGACCACGATCATTGCCGCCGCCAGAGCCACCCCGAAGTAGCCGAGTTTGCGATGCACTTTCACGCGGTGCGTCGCGACTAAGCTCGTCTGCACGATGAACAGCACCAGCCACGACATAAACAACAGCGCGTGCAGGTGCACGGTCGCGTTTGGAACGCGGCCAGTGATGGTCGTCGCATGCCCGGAGATCAGACCGAGGAAGTACGTCCGCGAGAAGCCGACCAGAGCGGTGAACAGCATCACGATGGCGATGCCGATGTAGAACTTGCGGTCGCGGGCCGCGCGGGAGACGAGCGGATGGGGAAAAGCAGCGGTAGCCATGCGGCCAACGATATTAGCACGGCTTGGCGCCCGCTCGTAGTTGCTACGACCAGAGGTCGTGGGAAAGCTCATCAGCCACCGAACGATTCCCCCTTAAACTGACATCCAAGTGTCATGGCCGTCGACAGTCCTTCACTCGCACCCGTCCACATCGGCACCTCCGGCTGGCACTACAAGCACTGGAAAGGGCCTTTCTATCCAGCCGACTTGGCCTCCACAAAATGGCTCCCCTGGTACGTCGAGCACTTCGACACGGTCGAGATCAACAACAGCTTCTACCGCCTCCCCGCCACCTCCGCCCTCGAGCTGTGGTGCCGGCAAACGCCGGCGAACTTTTGTTTTGCCGTGAAAGCCAGTCGTTATATCACGCACAATCAAAAGCTCAAGGATCCGCAGAACGCCGTCGACAAGTTCCTCACCGTCATCGACAAGCTCGAGCGGCGCCTGGGACCGATCCTGTTCCAACTTCCCCCCAGCTGGAAGCTAAACGTCGAGCGCCTAGACGAGTTCCTCTTTGGCCTCCCGCCCTCGCATCGCTACGTCTTCGAATTTCGCAACCAGACCTCGAATACTCCGCAAGTCTACGAAGTCCTGCGCCGCCACAATGCAGCTTTCTGCATTTACGAGTTGGCCGGCTTTCAATCTCCACTCGAAATCACCGCCGACTTCACCTACATCCGTTTGCACGGGCCGGGAAACAAATATCAGGGAGACTACGGCGAGAGGGTTCTCCTAACGTGGGCAAATCGCATCGACGCATGGCGCAAGACTCTCCGCCACATCTTTATCTATTTCGATAACGATCAGTCCGGATTCGCCGCCAAGAATGCCTTGGAATTAAAGCAGATGGTTCTTGGGAGATAGCGTCTGCAGATGTTACCGTGCGGCTCGGCGCTTACGTTTCGCCACATTCGCCGCCTGCTTGCCCAATGCCGTGCGGGTCTTCTTCGGCAAATGAGCAATTGTTCTTTTCCTTCGAGCCGGCCTTGGCAGCTTTCTTGATATTCCGGCGCGCCGCACTCCGCTGTTTCGTGCTGGGCATACTTTCCTCCGGTTCCGCAACGATAGATGCAGGCCAGCAAGATGCGGTTGGGAACTCACCGCCTGCGCGTCGCGACGGTAGTGCCTTAAGACCGCGTTCCGCAGCGAATCCACTTGCTCCATTAGGATCACAACCAAGTGTGACCACTAACACTGCGCGCGACAGCCAAATACCAGACCATGGCCAAGGCGAAAGCGGTGTAGGCGGCAATCGGCCGATGGGAGCTAACTCCCTGCGGCTCAAGATTTTGCCCCTAAGCTATTGAGCCCCATAGATTATTTTGAGATTTTCCGCTAAATCGATGATTCCAATAGACCGGGGGGAGGGGGGGAGGGTACCCCTCTCGACGCCGCTTCCCAAAATGGGAATGCCGATCGGCGCGTTCTTCAGCAAAGAAATTTCGAACAAATTTTAGCGGCTTCGTCGCGCTCGGTGCTTAGCGGCCTTCCAGCTTGATGTCCCCAACTCCGACGTGCGCCCGCAACTCGTATTTTCCTTCGCCGTGATATTTCAGCGTCTTCCCCAGCCAGCCGCTGGTCTCGCCGTAGCCGTCGCTGTTCACATCGCCAATGCCCGTACTCGCATGCACCAGCTTGTATCCCGCATGTCCATCCGCGATCCGGATGTCGCCCACGCCCAAACTTAGATCCTTGTCGCCTTCAATATTGTCCACGGTCAAGTCGCCGACCTTCTCGTGCACATCGATATTTGTATTCTGCGGCACCTCGAGTTCGACGTCGAACTGCGTGTTGCCCCCTGAAGGCGCATGAAACTCGATTGTGGCATCGTTGCCTTTGACCTCGAACTCCAATGTCGCGTTCTTGACGTTCTTCTCGCGGTGCGACTTCACCGTGTATTCCAGCTTGATCTTGGTAGAGTCGCCACGCTTGATGTGCATGTCGCCCACGCTCATCCGTACGTGCACAAAGCCACCGGTGACGAACTCGCGCGCGTCGCGATGCGTCTCCTCATACTTCCAGTCGTCCGCTACAGAGAGCGGAACCAGAAACAGGCACAACAGCACCACCCTCTGAATCTGCGTAGCGTGATGAAGCGACCTTCCAGACATGAAACACCTCGCAGGCGCGAGAGCGCCTGTCGGAGGTACGCAGGCAACTGCGCACCAGTTCCAACAAATATGAGGACGAATGGTCATTCGAGGCGGTCCAGACGACCTCAGCTGTTGAAGTCGGCAACACCGTCCCACACCAACTGGACGGCGATCGCGAGAATCAGGAAACCGAAGATCTTGTTGATTGCGCCCACTGCGCTCGGTCCCAGCCGGCGAACCAGCGGTCCTCCCAGCCAGAAGAAAAGCACCACGCTCAGCGCGATTCCCGCGACGCCAACCACCATTCCGATGTACGCTGCGGCGTTATCCACGTGCGCCGCCAGCGCCATGACCACCCCAATCGCTCCCGGACCCGACATCAACGGCATCGCCAGCGGGGTCAGAGAAATGTCTTCTTTGTCCGCGGCTTCGTGCTTTTCTTCCGGCGTGATGCGGGCATGCGACGTGACCATGCCCCACGCTGTGTTCGCCACGATCAGCCCTCCCGCGATCTTCAGTACAGGCAGCGAGATGCCGAAGAAGTGAAGCACGAACCGCCCGAAGAACAGAAACGTCACCAGGATGATGAACACCCACATTCCAGTCTTGAAAGCGGTGCGAGCGCGGTCTCGCGCACTCCACGACGAAGTCATGGTGAAGAAGATGGGAATGCCGCCGAAAGGATCGACGATGGGAAACAGCGCGAGAAAAGTCGCCGCGGCCGAAGCGGGCAGCGTGCGCAGGAAGTGTCCGAGTGCGTGCGCGGAAGCCATAGGCTAGCGGTATCCTTCCAGGGTTTTTGCGGCCCGTTCGAGAGCAGCCGTGAGGACTGCCAGTTGCTGCCGTGCGCGTTCAGTATCGCCCTTGTCGAGAGCCTCGTTCACGCCCGGAATCACCACCGCTGCATAGCCCGTATATTCCCCAGGAGCGTAAATCGCGTGCCGGAACCACGGGCGATGCGGCAATCCCTGCGGCAGCAACAGCGCTCGCTCCGCCGCCATCAGAGCCTGGTTCAACCGCTCCGCATCTCGCGGAGCACTCCTTTGCCTGGCAAGGACCTTTGCACCAGCCGACTCAAATCGCCGCGCCGCCGCGTTCACGGCGTTAAAGTCGAGCCCATGAGCGCCAAATTTATCCTGAGCCCGCGTCTGCGCGGCCTCCAGGTATGCCGCGATTTCCTTCCCGTACTCTTCATAGTCGTACGGCAGAATGTCCGCATCCGCCATGCGAACGGCTTCTATCCCAAGAATGCGCGCCATTTGTTGCTCGTAGGCAAAATCCGGATCGCCGAACTTCTTGAACCAGGCGAAATTGTCGAATACCGAGTGGTAGACGCCATACGGACCGCTGGAACTCATGTCGCTCGAAGGCACTCCCAGATGCTGCAGAAATCCCGTGTAGTCGGAGCCGCTGCCCAAGTCTCCGACCGGCACGTCGCCTTTCACTTGTGCCGCCGGCGTTCGCCGGCTGTCTCCGATCGCCTCGGTTGGCGACTGCGTGGAAGGCGCGTTCGGTTGCGATGCTTTGTGCCACTGTTCGTAGACCGTCCC
>DASTCU010000117.1:0-36787 GCA_035710825.1 Candidatus Sulfotelmatobacter sp. | reverse complement strand
GGCCACCATCACTGCCGCTTCAGGAAGTGTTAGCGGCACGACTTCACTGACTGTGACCGGCGCCAGCCTGGTCTCGATTGCGGTAACTCCCGCGAACTCGACCATGGCTGTGGGAACCAGCAAGCAGTTCACCGCAACCGGCACCTTCAGCGACAGCAGCGTGCAGGATATCTCGAGCTCCGTGATGTGGAGTTCCACCAATCCTGCAGCCGCCTCCATCAACAGCAGCGGCGTCGTAAGCAGTGTCGCCAGCGGCAGTACGACCATCAAAGCGGCATTCGGCTCGATCAGCGGATCAACCGGACTCACCGTATCGACGGCGCACTTGGTGTCGATCAGTATCTCTCCGGCCAATCCCCGGATTGCGTCGCATACCTCTCTGCAACTCACGGCCACCGGAACGTTCAGTGACGGAAGCGTCGCCTCGAACCTGGCGGGAGTTTCGTGGAAGTCGTCCAAGCCGAGCGTGGCTTCAGTTCGCTCGACCGGAATCGTGCACGGCAAGAGAGGCGGAACGGCCACGATCACGGCATCAGCTTCGGGCATAAGCGGGACCACGACTCTGACGGTGGGCACCGGAACGCTGGTATCGCTGACGGTGACACCCAGCCCCACAACCGCAAGCGCGGGAACCGTGCAGCAGTTCACGGCAACCGGCACTTTCAGCGACGGGAGCACGCAGAACATAACCCTGAACAGTCACTGGAGTTCGTCGGTGGCGAGCGTGGCCACGATCGCCAATGGTCCAAACGCCGCCGGACAGGCCAGTTGTGTGGCTGCAGGGACGACGGTCATCGGCGCAAATTCCGGTGGAACCACAGGATCGGGAACGTTGACCGTGCAGTAAGGTTCACCCGGACCGTAGCCAAGGGGGCTGGCCCAGCCGGCCCCATCGTGCAAATGGGAACGTCCGGTCGCGAAGTTTCCCCGCACATGGAGACGGAACCGGAAGAAAGGTTCGAGGTGTCGAGCGGCCGCAGTACCCCACTCTTCACATCACGGAATCTCGAACTTAGATCTCACTTTCGCATCGGTACGCTAGCCTGCCGGGTTGCGGTCCACTGGCCGTCGGCATGGCCTTCTACCTTCATTCGGCCGGCGGCGGAGTCGCCGTCTATCCAACCGGCAAGAGTCGCCGCCGCCGGGACCGCCGTGGCCTTGGGATCTTCCTGCCAGTTGCCGATAAACGTCAGCTCTACGTAGCCGTCACGCCAAGTGCCACTGAGGTTGAGCTCTTTGCCGAAGTCACCGGACCATGTTCCTGTGACGGCTTTGCTCTCGCGATGCAACTCCATCGTCCCCTGAAATTTTCCGTAGTCGCTCGCGAAGGTGACCTTCCACATTCCCGCAGCCTCACTACCGTTGTGGATCGGCAGCGGTTTCTTGGGCGTGACGCGAAGATTGGAGAAGTAGGATTCTTCACCCGGATATCCCCACAGGGCGACGCCTCCCGAGAGATCTTCGCCTTTCAGGCCATTCACAACTAGACTGGGAGAATCCGAACCATTGAGGAAAAGGCGCGCAGACCGGCCGTCGAGTTCGATCTTGACGTGGGTCCAGGTTTCGGGCTTGAGGTCGGCCCACGATTCGTAGATCCACGGCCACTGCCGGCGCAGCGGGTACCAATCGTAGCCTGGCTTGGCGACGTACTGGACCGAGTGATTGCGCATGGCCTGATCGTCGGCGAGGGCATTGCGCGGGCGCAGATAGAACATGTCGTAGTGCGAACCATCAGAACGCGCGCGAAAGGCGATGCCAGTGAATCCCGGCATGCGCACTCCCGGAGGCGTGGTGATCTTCACCGCCAAGTCCACATCGAGGACCCCATCCTGGATAGCCGACCCGTTGACATAGGCGAAGATGTCGCTGTCCTCCGCCGAGCGGGTGAGTCTGACTGCCTTGCGGCCGAGGTATTCGGCCGGCTCGGCTTTTCCGCCGGCGACGGAAAGAGCGGCGATGTCCGCCAGCGGGAAAGTCTGCGGAGCAGCTGTCGAATCTGCTGCGGGCGTCTGCTGAGCAAAACCCGAGACGAGGGCGAAGGCTGCCAGGAAGGACCCGAGCAACACGATTTGCACAATACGCCCAACGGACGCACACCGAGCCAATGGCAGCCGATGTTGCTTCATTGTTTTGCCTCCGACCAGAACGACGACAGATAACAAAACCTGCACTGGAGTTCGGCACTACTCCACTGCATTCGGTCCCTTAGACTCTCGAAGTCAACTGATGTAACCAGGGGTTAACGCGCTTTGCGGGCTGGCCCCAGCTCTGGTTTTTGCGGATCTCATGAGAACCGCGGCACCACCGACTCTGACTCCATGTTATGTTCATTCGTCACAGGAGGAAGTGCTGCGGCGCTGCCAGTTTGTGGTCGCCGGATACGTAGTTATGCCCATTCGAGTGGCCGTGGCGGTCCTGTTGGTGATAGCGGCGCTCAGTCAATGGATCATCGTCGACCGCGTAGTCGCCGCACTATGGCAGTGGTATAAGTTTCACGGGTACGTGGCTAGGGCCACATCACGGTCAGCCCACGGCCCAATTCCTGTTCTACAGAGTGTCCGTACCCTTTGCGGCCTGCTACGAATCAAAACAAAGACATTCGGTGGCGATCGTATCCGAACATAGAGGGACAGAACGATGTCTTACCAGCCTATCGAAAACTACGGGATTATCGGCAACATGCGGACGGTTGCCTTAGTGGGCATGAACGGCTCAATCGACTGGTATTGCTACCCACACTTTGACTCGCCCAGTATTTTTGGAGCGATCCTCGATGACAAGAACGGCGGCTGTTTCCGAATTTCTGCCGATGCTGATGGCGTGCGCCACAAGCAGTTTTATTGGCCTTCCACGAACGTGCTGGTTACCCGCTTCCTGCTTCCCGACGGAATCGCCGAACTAGAAGACTTCATGCCCGTAGGCTTGCCTTCCGACTCACCAGAGTATCGCCATATCTACCGCCGCATTCGCTGCGTCAGGGGATCAGTGCGCATTTCCGTCACTTGCCGCCCCGCTTTCGACTATGGACGACAGACCCACGAAACGCGGGTAGATGCTAACGGAGCGACATTCAAGACCGGCAGCTTCACCTTGGCTCTCTCAACTTCGGTGCCGCTCAGGAATGATGGACGCGAGGGCGTGTCCGCCGAGTTCATGCTGTCGGAAGGAAAATCACAGGTCTTCATTCTTAGAGACGACTGCAACCAGGACGGTGTGCCCTGTCCGCCGTCGGAAGAAGAAGCCGAGGAGTTGCTGCGAGGCACTGTGAAATTCTGGCAGAACTGGCTCTCCGCCTGTACTTACCACGGGCGTTGGCGAGATCAGGTGCACCGATCAGCTTTGGCGCTAAAGCTTCTCACCTTTGAACCTACCGGAGCGATTATTGCTGCCCCCACCACGAGCTTGCCTGAAGTCATCGGCGGGGCTCGCAACTGGGACTACCGATACACCTGGATCCGCGATGCCGCTTTTACGGTCTATGCATTCCTCCGCATCGGTTTCAGAGACGAGGCTGCTGCCTTCATGGGCTGGCTGGAAGATTACGCCTCCAAGCACGCCCACCCGAAAGCGCCCGGCGCAGTAGTCTTTACCATCGCGGGCGACGACCAACTTCCCGAGCATACATTGGATCATTGGGAAGGCTATCGGGGGTCCGCTCCGGTGCGCATCGGCAATGCAGCCGTTTCGCAATTCCAGGGAGACATCTACGGCGAACTCATGGACGCGTTTTATTTGTCCAACAAGTACGTAAGTCCCACCTCTTACGACATTTGGGTGAAGATCCGCAATCGTCTTGAGTGGATCTGTGAAAACTGGCAGCTTCCTGATGCCGGCATTTGGGAGATGCGCAATCGCCAGGAACAGTTTGTCTACTCAAAAGTCATGAACTGGGTTGCTCTGGATCGTGGCCTTCGGCTCGCCGACAAGCGTGCCCTTCCCGCCGACCGCGCTAAGTGGATGCGCGAACGGGACAAGATCTATGAAGAAGTGATGACCAAGGGCTGGAACGCGAAACGCCACGCGTTTACGCAGTTCTACGGCAGCGAGGACCTGGACGCGTCGCTCCTTATCATGCCGCTGGTCTTCTTCATGGCTCCGAACGATCCGCGGATGATCGGTACCGTAGACGCCATTCTCAAGAATCCCCGCGACGGGGGACTCCTGAGCGACAGCCTCGTATATCGCTATCCGCCGCAACCCCGCATTGACGGACTCCCGGGCCAGGAAGGCACTTTCAACATGTGCTCCTTCTGGCTGGTAGAGGCGCTGACCCGCGCTGGCCTGGCATTTCCCGAAAAACTGGATCAAGCCAGGTTACTGTTTGAACGGGTGCTGGGGTATGCCAATCACCTTGGACTCTACGCGGAACAAACCGGGCCGCAGGGCGAGGCGCTGGGCAACTTCCCCCAAGCCTTCACTCACCTGGCGCTGATCAGCGCCGCATTCAATCTCGACCGTATGCTTGGCAACTAGAAGGGCACGATTCGAGTCTTACCCTGGAACATCATTAGGAGACGAGCATGCCGGATCTCAGACAAGGATGCGCGACAGGAAACAGTCAAGAAGATACAGCGCCAGCCGACGCCCTGGTTCTTTTCGGAGCCATGGGAGACTTGGCTCACAAGAAGATATTTCCTGCGCTTTATCACATGGTCCAGCATGGTCGCCTGGACGTGCCCGTGATTGGCGTTGCCAGAGCCGGACGCACCAACGAACATCTCAAAGAGCGCGTGCGCGACAGCATCCAGCAGCAAGGAGGCGAGATCGATCAGGAAGCCTTGGCCAAGCTGCTGAAATTGCTTCTCTACGTCGGCGGCGATTACGAGAAAGCTGGGACCTTTGAACTCTTGAAGAAAACCCTTGGCTCAGCCAGCCGCCCGGCGCATTATCTGGCAATTCCACCCAATCTCTTTACCAGTGTCGTCGAATCTCTCGCAAAATCGGGTTGCATCAAGAATTCGCGAGTCATTGTCGAGAAGCCGTTTGGACACGACCTGGCTTCCGCACGGCAGTTGAACGCCGCGCTACATGCGGTGCTTCCGGAATCGAGAATCTTTCGCATCGACCATTACCTGGGTAAAGAGGCAGTCCTCAATCTTCTGTTCTTTCGCTTCGCCAACAGTTTTCTGGAGCCGATCTGGAATCGAAACTACATCGAGAGTGTGCAGATCACGATGGCTGAAAAGTTCGGCATCGAGGGGCGAGGTGAGTTTTACGACGCCACCGGGGCGATCCGCGATGTAGTCGAGAACCACATGCTTCAGGTTGTAGCTTTTCTGGCCATGGAGCCTCCCACTGGGCTGCATTGCGACGCTATCCGCGATGAACAGGTCAAAGTATTCCGCACCATTCCACCGCTGGACCCAAAGCATCTAGTGCGAGGCCAGTTCAATGGATACAAGAAAGAAAAAGGAGTCGCACCTGATTCGAAGGTGGAGACGTTTGCGGCCGTGCGCCTGCAGATCCAATCGTGGCGGTGGTCAGGTGTCCCATTCCTGATTCGCGCTGGAAAGTGCCTGCCGGTTACAACTACGGAAGTACTCGTAAAACTCAGAAAGCCTCCGCTCGACATTTTGGGGGACGAATCGAGCAATCTTTTCCGCTTCCGCCTCGGTCCAGGAGAAATTTCAATTAGCCTTAGTGCTCGAGTGAAGCAACCTGGCGAAGAACTTATCTCCAAGCCCGCGCATCTTTCGGTAGTCGAGGAGCCCACCGCGGACGAGGTGGATGCCTATGAGCGTCTCTTGGGAGATGCGATGCATGGAGATGGCATGCTGTTCGTTCGCGAAGACGCGGTGGAAGCCGCGTGGGCGATTGTCGATCCCATACTCGCAAATGAAGCAGCCCTGCATCCATACGAGCCAGGCTCGTGGGGACCTCGTGAGGCGGACCGCTTAGCGCTGGACGTGGGCGGCTGGCACAATCCCGAAGATAATAAAGAGAGCACAGCCCATGGTCCAAAAGCCGCTTAAAGCAACGAACTTAGTTCGTCGCGCAAACAACGATAGCTGCGACTGTCTGCAGGCCACTATGCCGAACGTCTCAGTGTGCTCTGATAATCCGCCACAAACTTCTGAATGCCCTTGGTGGTGAGTTCGTGTGCAAGATCGAAGCTCTCCCACGGTAGGTTCAAATCCAGTTCTTTGTATGGGATCGGTTTCAGGGGCTTGCCCTTCGCGTCGGTCGCTCTGTACGTGAAATCCTTGTCAGGCATAGAAAAACCTGCTGCTGCCCATTCCTGTAAAACCTTGCTCGGTACTGTGGCCAGCTCAGCACCTAGAAAAAAGGAACAAAGCAAATGGTTGATGGTGCGTATGCTGGCGGCCAAGACGTGCACATGGCCATCGCCGCGTTCGTACATTTTCTTGATATTTCTGACAAGGTCCATGCCGTCTTCGCCGCGATCGTCGAGCCGGCCGACAAACGGTGATACATACACCGGCTCCTTCGACCCTCTCGTTGCGGCATACACGGCAGCGGCTTGCTCCTGCGAAAAGCACAGCGTCATGTTGACCCGAATACTCTTTTGCACCGACATTTCTGCGGCTCGCAAACCCTCGGGGGTGCACGGATATTTCACATACGCATTGGGGATCCAGGCGAACATTTCCTGGCCCTGGGCAGGCATGTCCTCGGCACGGCTTCTTAGATCCGCGAATACCTCAATGGAGACGCCAGCATCTCCCACGAGTGGCGAGATGCTTTGCACGATCTTCTTGTATGCGTCATTTTCTTCTTGCGCACTCAATTGGTGACCGGATGCAAGGCGTCTTTGAATCTCTGGGTTTTTTGCGATCAGAGATGGGTTGGTGGTCTGCCCATCAACATACCCGATCAAGCTTTTCATCCGGAGGGTTTCTTCGGGATCGCCACCGTCTACTAGAAGTTTTGTCTTAGGCCTATTTGTCAGCATGCTGTGCACCTCCAGGAAGCCCCCCATGTTCGACCCGAGCGCAATTCTCGCCCGCGCGAGCAAGGACAAGCTTCAGTATCCGGCAAAATCTTCGGTTCGGATGTCGTCTTCGTCAATGCCCGCGCTTACCAGCATCTCTTTCATTGCGGCTACCATCGCGGGCGGTCCGGCACTGTAATAGATGGGGCCCTGCAGTATGGCCAAATGCCTGGACAGCATCTCTTGGTCGATGGCAACCACCTCGCCCTTCCACTCTTTACTGGATTTCGACATTTCTGTCATGGTGCAGATCAGGTGGAAGTTGGGATTGGTCTTCTCCAAGTTCTGCAGAGTGTCCAGGAAAGGTGCGTCTTCGGGCCGCCGATTTGAATAGAAAAGATACAACTGGTGCGGGAGCCGGTCGTGATGGGCTTGCCGCAGGATGCTGAGAAAAGGTGTGATTCCGATTCCTCCTGCCAGGAACACGGCCGGCTTGGCACGATTCTTGTGCAGGGTGAAGGAGCCTGCGGCTGAGCTTATTGTCACTTCGGTGGCCAGCGGCACTGTCTTCAACGAGCGCTTGAAAGCCGTGTCCCGCATCCGGGTGGTGAAGACTAACTCGTTTTCGAATGGAGGGCTCGCGATGGAAAAAGTACGCGTGTTTCCCTCGGCATCGGTTTCCGGCGGATCGACGAGCGCCACATCGGCGAACTGCCCTGCTTTGAACTTGAATCCAGAGGGCTTCTCGAAGTGAAAAGCCATTGTACCTTCCGCAACTTCCTCCCGACGCACCAGTTTCGACGTTTGGCTTGGCATCACGGCCGCTTCGGTAGCCATGGCTACCTCCTTCATAGAGTGAATAAATGCTATGCAGTTACAGCCGCCACCAACCTGCAGCACACTCTTTGCTCAAGGATTCACGAAAAACGCTAGCTGCTGGCGTCGACCTTCCCTGTGGCACCGGACGGGCTGACTGTAGTGTCGGGGGCGCCGCCCTCATCATCCATTCGCGACACAGCCTCTTCATCCACATGCCGTTCAGTGGACGAAAAGGATGCTGCAGCGTCACTCTTCTGTCTTCGCCAAGAGATGGTTAGCAATAAGGCGCTTTCTTCCAGCGCCTCGACGTCGTGTAGTACACCGCAGTCCAGCACCAACAAATGGCCGGTCGACAAGGTCACCTTTCGATCGGCCAAATGAATACGGACCTGTCCCTTCAATTGCTGAATGGAGATCCGTCCCTCCGCTCTGTGCTGTCGCATTCTTGTGCCGCTCTTCATCAGAATTAGAACAATTCGGAAATCCGGATATTTCGCGAGGGTTTTGGAACTCCGCCCGGTCTCCCGCTGCCAGGAGTCTTGTCGCCGCAGTTGCTCCAGCTCTCGTTCGAAGTCGATTTGTAGCAGAGGTTCCGCCAACCCGGGCAGTCGATTCAATGCCTCAATGCCGTCGCCGGGATGGCAAGTACTGAGATTCGTAGCCATGATGAACACCTTCCTCCTGTAATTCTCCCGCGCGACTACGTGCAGGCCACTGAACTCGAACTACAGGGTGCACAGCCCTTGTCGGAAACCTGGGGAGACCTCAGAAGACGATGATGGACGCTATCTTGCGCCAAAACTGGTCAACATTGCACAGCCATTCGATAGATCGCCACGATCTTCCAACCACCATCCGAGACAGGAGCAGATAGGGGGCGCGGGTGAGTGAGCGGCCATCTAAATCTTTTTGAGGGACACCTGGTGGAGTCTCATTCGACCGTCATCATCCCACTTGACGACTGCGTCATCTTCGTTAGCTCGCTCAACTGTGCCGAGTTCGCCTGTTGGCTTCCCGAAGTTCCCCAAACCCTCGACCCGGTCTCCGGGAGTCAACTCTTCGCTGGTGGCAGGGGACTCGGAAAGCGGTGGTCTCTTGGCACGATCTGCGTCAGGGATTGCCCCAGCGTGTGACAGGGGAGGTTGGGGAGCTTTTCGCAGTTTAGGTATCGGCATAGAGGTCCCCTGGGTCGTTTCTTTTGCACGAGGCCGGAGGTTCGCGTTTCGACGCGACGGTTCATCGGCTCGACTAAAGACAAGTTTGGACTTGAAGGAATGGCTCGTCCGGTCTAAACAGCACACTTCTGGCAATTAGTTTGGACCGGGCGACTCGACGGCGCGATCGACGGTCTACCCCGGCAGCTGTACTAGCCCAATATCACTGCATACTCGCCGCGGAGTTCTCCATTTTCGAGCCGCACTTTTGAATTCTTTCAAACACGTTCTTCACAACTCGGTCGCATCGCGCGGCATGAAAAGAGAATGCCTCTTTCCTTTCCATCCCAGCACGCGCGTAAAGGCTCTTGCGTAACAGTGCTCGTGCTCGATGAAGGCGAACCTTGACGTTTTCTTCCGTGATCTCAAGGATCGCTGCAGCTTCGCTCGTGTCCAATTCTTCTATGTCGCGCAGCATAAATATGACGCGATAGGTGTCCGGCAGCTTCTCAACCGCTTCCTCCAGCAGCCTGCGAATTTCCGAACTCGCGGCCTGCTGTTCCGGATCCGGCGCCAGCGAGGCAAGCCTCTCCATGGGGTCTCCCTCCCGTTCTGACATTGGCTCCAACTCCTGGTACCGGTTTGCGCGATGCTGCCGCGCTAAAGCCTCGTGCACTGCGATGCGTGTCAGCCAGGTGGCAAACTTCGCCCTCCCGGCAAACTGGTCGAGATGTTCGTACGCGCGCACGTAAGCGTCCTGCATTACGTCTTCAGCCTCGATATCGTTACGCAAAATAGCCCGAGCCACGCGGTAGAGGCGTTGGTTGTGGCGGCGCATGATGATCTCGAACATCGCCGTCTCGCCCGCCAGCACGCGCGCCACAACTTCTTCGTCACTCAATATCTCGTACGAGGTCGCCATTTCCGTCAGGCTAACCATAAACCCTCCATAGAGATGGAGTCAGCAATGCCACGAAGGTTACAGATCACGGCACTTTCCAGCCCCAGCGCTTCGCGGCACAATTCCTACTTCGAAGCCTTCTTCTGCCGCGTGTAAAAACTTCTTACCTTCGCGCGATTGCCGCACTTGGTCATATCGCACCAACGCCGGCGGTGGTTCTTGCTCTCATCCAGGAATAACCACTCGCATGACTTCGAGGCGCAGGCGCGCACAAACTGCACTTGCTCGGACGCCAACAGATCCGCCGCCGAACGCGCAATCGGCCACAGCGGCGCGTCGAAATCGCTATCGGTAGAGTCGAATTGCCACTCGAAATGTCCGTCCTGCGACACCACGTTCATGTGCTGCGCGGCGTCTTTAACGTACCCGTTCAGGATCATCAGCGGCGCCCGCGGCACCGCCTTCTTCTGTACCAGCGCCCAGAAGACTTGATACATCGCCTCCCGCAGCCGGATCGCCGACTCTAACGCGCTTTGCGCCTGATCCGGATATTGCATGCTCTTAGTCATCAGACGATCCACCTGCAGGTCCGAAAGAATTCCTGTGTCCTCGCCGAAACGCGCGAGATCGAGGTAGCTTTTGAGCAATTCTTTTGGCTCGCTGCTGAAGCGATCGTCCAGTGTGTTGATGAAGTCCAGGCACAATGCCCCGGCAATCAACTCAAATCGAGGCGGGCGTCGGCGTGTGATTTTTTTCTCGGCCAGAAAGTTCACTCCGTAATATGCTTCATTATCTAACCATTAAAAACTTCTTGACAAGTTAGTGTATCAGACGTAGCATCGAACTAACCAATGAATTATGTTTTAGAGGTTAGATTATGTTCATCGAACCACCCACCCAGACACTGGCTCTGATCCGCGCAAGCCAACTGACCCGAAACCAGCTGCACCATGAAAAATTGGTAAACATAGGAGGAAGACCCGTGATCGTCCCCACCTCAAAGTCTTCGCGCGGCGGAACCATCCACCGTTCCGAGTCGATCAAGCTTGCGCTCGCTTTTGCCGCGATTTATCTGGTGTGGGGATCAACGTATCTTGCGATTCGCTATGCGGTCGAAACCATTCCGCCGCTGGTCACCGCAGGCATTCGTCACACGGTTGCGGGATCCATCTTGTTGGCGTGGGCGTATGCGCGCGGATTTCGTGCCAAGCGTGAGCACTGGATTGCCGGCGCCATCCTGGGCGCTCTGTTTTTTCTGGTGGGTCACGGCACGCTGCATTGGGCAGAACAACACGTCGCGTCCGGATTGGCCGCGCTGCTGATCGCAACTGAACCAATGTTCATCTTGATACTGGCGTGGGCCAGCGGGCAGCAGAAGATTAGCCGGCTCAGCGCGCTGGGACTGGCCTGCGGCGTGGCGGGCGTCGCAATCTTGACTGGGATTGAGTTGTCCGCGAAAGGCACAAGCTTGCTCGGAATGCTCGCGGTGCTGCTGGGTTCGCTGTCGTGGGCCGCGGGCGTGGTGATCTCACCGAAGTTAAAGTTGCCGACGGACGCGCTGGCGCGAACTGCGGTACCGCTGGTGTGCGGCGCGGTCATGCTGCTGGCTGCCGCGGGAGTGACGGGCGAATTTCAATCGCTGCACTGGTCTGCAGTTTCTCTCAAGTCTATTTTCGGTTTGGCCTACCTGATTGTGTTCGGCTCGATCGTGGCCTTCACGGCCTACACGTGGCTTCTGCAGCGCTGCCCTCCCGCTCTGGTGGCGACGCACACCTATGCCAATCCATTGGTGGCGGTGCTACTGGGATGGCTGCTGGCTGCAGAACCGCTGACCGCGCGCGTAGCGCTGGCTTCAGTAGCGATTCTGGGAGCGATCGTGCTGATCCGCAGAGGCGAGCGTGCGGTGCAGCATGACCCTATTGCGCCCTCCCTTGCGGAAACGAAGTCGTTTGAGCAGTGCGCCTGAGCTGCCGCGAGTACGTACAAAATCTTTAACAGTTCTCAACGCGCTTAGTTGGCGTGATTGGCCTCACGAAACCAGGTGATCATTATCATTTGCCGGCGCTCGCTGATGGCGTAGCGTTTGTCTGAATTCGCAAGCGGGCCCCACGTGTCTGATCTTCTCCCCATCCTCGGTACTCATCGTCTCTTACACACATCCCCCAGCTATTAAAGAAAGGAGGCCGGAAATGAAGAGGCTGCTGATCATGGCCGCTGCGGCCGCTCTGATTACTCTCAGCGGAGGAAGCGGCATCGCGTCACCTTCAGCCCGGCATGGCAGCGCAAAAGCCGCAAAAGTCGCTGCCCAATCAGCAGGCACCCCCGCGACCGCAGGTTATAAATTGGTGGCGTGGGGCGAGCTTGGCATGCACTGCATTGACGGCAAGGACTATTCCGTGTTCTCGGTGCTGCCACCTTACAACGTCATACATGCCCAACTGATCCAAACCACAGAACCGCCCGCGCTGATTACCAGCGGCGTAACCATTACCTATCAAGCAACGAATGACACCAAGAGCTCGTTCAACAGTTCAAGCGCAAGCAAAACGAATTTTTGGGATTATGTGCCGGTGCTGTTCCAGGCCAATCTCGCGCCCGAGATGGGGCTGGCAGGCTATCAGACGCAAAGCACCGCGCCGTTCCCCATGACGTATAACGCTGTCGAGGGATATTGGGAGGCGGTGGGCATTCCAACCGTGCCCTACGACGACAAGATGGCGTTCAATCCTTTCCCAATGGCACAGGTCGTCGCAAAAGATTTGTCGGGCAATGTGCTGGCAACGGCGAGCATTGTGCTGGCGGTCAGCGACGAGATGACATGCAGCACATGCCATGCCTCGAACAGCGATATCAATGCAAAACCGGCTGCGGGATGGGTGAACAATCCGGATCCGGCCAAAGATGTAAAGCAGAACATCCTGCGCAAGCACGATGACCGCTGGCCGATTTCGAAATACCTACCCGCCCTGAAGTCGATGGGTTACACCTACCAAGCAACTCTCTACAACACCCAAGCGGCGGGAACAGCAGTGCTTTGTGCCGCATGCCACAGCGACAACGCCCTGGGAATGGCAGGAGTGACTGGCATCCGACCGCTCACGACTGACATGCACACGCTGCACGGACCACAGATTCTGCTCAGCAACAACATGACGCTCGATCAGAATAGTGCGACCAGCGATCTGAACTCGTGCTACTTGTGTCACCCGGGTCCGGTCACGCAGTGCAAACGCGGAGCCATGAACACGCAACGCTGTGCCGCGTGTCACGGCAACCTCACCCTGGTGGGGGCCGCAACTCGCACCGGCTGGCTGGACGAGCCCAGCTGCCAGATGTGCCACAACAACAGCCTCCGTTACACTTCGACCTTCACATCGAAAGGAGTGTGGCGGCAAACCCAGGATCAAACCTTCGCCACGCTGCCGGACGTACCACTGCCGGGCAAGAACTTGTATCGCTACAGCACGGGCCATGGTTCGCTATTCTGTTCTGCCTGTCACGGCTCACAACACGCGGAATTTCCCAGCCTGCAAGCTAACGACAACGTGTATCCCAAAGCGTTGCAAGGCTACGCCGCAAGAATCACCGAGTGCTCGGTATGCCACAGCACGGTGCCCGTCAGCCCGACCGGAGGACCGCACGGACTGCACACGATCGGGCAGACGTGGGTGAACCAAGGAGGGCATCAGAACTACGTGAACACCTACGGCTACCAGTCGTGCTCGTATTGCCACGGAGTGAAGTACAACGGGTCCGTGCTGTCCCAGGCCAAGGTCAGCCGGACGTTCACGATTGAAGGTGCGAGCAAGAAATTTGCCGCCCTCCATCAGTTCACCTGTTACGACTGTCACAACGGGCCCAACGGGGGGTAGGAGTAGAAAACGAGCGCCGGCAGAACCTCACCCTCCGAATCGCGAAGGGTGAGGCCGCCGGTTCATCGGAAGGTGACAATCGAGCGGTGCGCTTAGTGTCCGCGGTGCAGCTCAGAACAGAGCAGCCACAGGTGATCCATGTGGGTGCCGCTGTTGGAGCGGAAGCCGGTGACCACGGTGCCTGCTGGGCATGAAACTCCAGCGGGACGACCTCCGGGCCGGGGTCGCATGACGGGCTGCGTCAACTCGATGCGGGAATCGTTGAGGCGCTCGGCAATGTCGCGCAACGGGCTGCACTCGCCGACGGCTTCGTCGATGGAAGCGCCAGTGCGCCCACGCATTCCGCGCAGCGCAAAGCCATTCGGACAGTACGCATCCAACACGGGACCGTCGCCGGGACTGCTGGTCCGGCCAGTGGTTCTTAACTCGTCGCCAAGCCTGCCATCGCGACGAATGGGCGCGCAGTCGAGCCACGCCTGCTGGAAGTACTCGCCACTCTGCACGTGAAATCCGACGGCCACAGTGTTGGGTTCACACTGCGCATCGGGAGAAGGACGGCCGCCGCCGCCGCCGCCAAAATCGGCCGCGAAGCGATCGCGCGAAAGAAAAAGAAAAGATCGATCACGGCCGCGATCCTGGCCGCGATCGTAATCTCTATCGTGGTCGCGGTCGTGATCACGATCCTGGTCGCGGTATTGGTCCCGGTCACGATCGCGATACTGTTGATCGATCCTGGGCATGGCCAGGGCGCTGAATGCGATAGTAAGAAGAATTGCGAATACCGGCGCAATGCGCGCCGCCCCACTCTGCCGAAAAGTTTTGGTGCTTTGACCTCGCAGACGAGTAGCTGAACTTGCCATGAAAACGCCCCCTTCGAGAAATCAGTAGCGCTGCGCCCGAGCAGGGCAAACAGTGCCGATTTGAGTCGAATGTAAAAGCCGTTGGCGGCGTAGTCAACGCAAGAAGGTAACGATCAGAAAACCATAGGACGTGATCTTTCGGGCGGGACAGACACGTCTCCCGCAGCGAACGCGCGAGCAATGGGGTAGAGGATACCCCGGTGCGCTGCTCAAATTACTTTTCGAGCTCTGAGGTCCAGTTCAGGATTATGGATAAAGGGAGGGCATTGGGCTCGTCGACTTTGGTGTCGATAAGAAATTTCTGGCCGTCGGCACTTACATCGTACGAGACGCGGTCGAGGGCGGAGATGGACTGCCGGGTGTGAGTCTGAAATAAAGTTTCGGGCGAACCGGCTTCAAAGTTCGCGGTGGCCTTGATCGGTACGGCGATGATCTTGCCCTCAGCCGAGAGAAAGAAGAGCTCCTTCCCATCGCGTCTCCAGCGAGGTTCCTTGCCGCCTCCGCGCGAGACCTGCCACTTGTTGTCGGCGCGAGGGAAGGAGGTTACGTAGATTTCCCAGTTGCCCGATTCATTGGAAGAGTAAGCGATCCACTTTCCATCGGGGGAAAGCTGGGCGTTGCGAACGATCCAGTTTTCGCGGATGAGCGGCTTGGCCTGCGCATCGGGCGAAGGAAGATACCAGAGCTCGCCATTTTTCCAGAACAGCACATTGCCGCTGCGAGACCAATCCCAGGGGCCCATGATGGTGGTAGTCAAGTCCGCGATCTGGCGTTCGGAGCCAGAGCCGTCCGCATTCTTGATATGCAGCCCCCAGGAGCCTTTGCGGATCGCAGCATAGAGAACCTGTTTGCCATCCGGGCTCCAGACGGGGAGCTGGTTCAACCCCGGGCCGAAGGTGAGGCGTGTATTGGCGTCACTCTCCAGATCATGACTCCAGACGTCCCAATGAGCGCCATCTCTCTCCATCTGATCGAAGACGACGCGCCGTCCATCGGGAGAGACGGTGCCATTACCGATAAGTCCGGGGGGCCCGGCAGACCCCAATTGCTTTCCGTTTCGGTTGAACCAGAGCAGTTGGGCAGTGCCGATTCCCACGCCAGTTTGAACCGCCAAGGTTCCCTTACCACTCGCGGTGAAAACAGCGAGGTCGGTGGTGGGCGTGTATTGAACCTTGTCGGTGATGGTGCGCGGGTCGCCCGTCAAAGTAAAAGTGCGAAGGTCGAAGCGCTGCGCCACCAAGGCGTTGTTGCGCACGTACAAAAGATAGCCCGGGTCGGCGTAGGCGGCGTTGGAACTGGCGGCGACGACGAAGTGCTTTTCATTCGAATCCAACGAACCGACGAAGATGGCGTTCTTATCGAATTCTCCAGAGAAGTTGGCGCCGAGGAAAAGGAAGTGGCGCTGATCAGGGAGAAACACAGGCCAGCGATGGCTGGTTTCGGAACGAGAAGGGTCCAGCTTGGTAATTTCGACGGGCGTTCCTCCGGCAGCGGAGATGCGGTGAAGACCCTTGAACGCGTCCGGGGTAAACACAATGACTCCATCCTGGTTCCATGTGCCGCCGCGACCGTTGGGAGCGTCACACAGCACCTGTGCCGACATTCCGGAAAGTGCATCCACTCTCTTGAGTTTCCCGTCGGCGAAGAACGCGATGGCCCTGCCGTCAGGGGACCAAAAGGGGTGAGAGGCATCTTCGGTGCCGGGAAGCACGACGGCCTCCCGGCTGCCCACTTCATATTTCCAGATGACATATTTACTGGCTTGCTCGGAATAGGCGACGACGGCAACGGTGCGTCCATCGGCCGCGAGTGCTACGTCATTGGCGATTAAAGGCAGAGGACTGCTGAAATACATTGCCGGCGGCGCGGTATGAGCGCTGGACCACCAGGCAATGCCGCCGCCCACCACGACTAGAGCCAGCGCGGCCACGAGGAGCCATGCCAAGCGAGTTGCGGTCGGGCTCGCTGCAGGCTTTCCCGCGGCTACGCCCGCCTGTGCAGGGGATTGCGCGATCCAGCGGAGTTGAAGTTTCACGTCGTGGACGGTCTGCAGGCGCTCGTCAGGATCTTTCGCGAGACAGGTCTGGATGAGGTGATCGAGAGCAGCGGGCAAAGACGGATGGATTGCACTAATAGGTCGCGGCTCAGCCGCCAGGATTGCGGCGATGGTACTGGCGGTGGTCTTGCCCCCGAAGGCGCGGGTTCCGGTGACCATCTCGTAGAGGACGGCGCCCAGCGAAAAGATATCGCTGCGAGTATCGGCTTCTTTGCCCTCGAGTTGCTCGGGCGACATGTACTGAATGGTGCCGAGGATTGTGCCTTCGCTGGTGAGCGGCTGCGACATGGTGGCGAGGGAATTGGAGGACGAGATGCTTTTCACCGCGGCCGCCGGAGTCTTGGCCAGACCAAAGTCCATTAACTTCGCACCGCTCTTGGTGAGCATGATGTTGCCGGGTTTGAGATCGCGGTGAACGACGCCGCTATGGTGCGCTTTTTCGAGGCCTTCGCAGAGTTCGGTCCCGATTTTAAGAACCTGGTCCAAGGGGAGAGGGCCCTTGCGCAGGCGCTCAGCGAGGGTTTCGCCTTCCAGATACTCCATGACCAGGAAGCTGGTGGAGTCCTGCTGACCGACGTCGTAGAGGTGGCAGATGTTGGGGTGACTTAGAGAGGAGATGGCACGGGCTTCGCGGTCGAAGCGTTGTTTCGCTTCCGCGCTGTGCGAGAGATGCTCGGGAAGAATCTTGATAGCGACGGTGCGATCGAGACGAGGGTCGCGCGCGCGGTACACTTCGCCCATTCCGCCAGCGCCAAGCGGAGATTGAATCTCATACGGCCCGAGTTTCGCTCCCGAAGGGAGGGTCATGGCGGAAGGATTATAGCGCGGTTGGAGAGGAGCGGGAGTCTGGAATTGCGGACGAGAACGGTCGAAGAGTGCGAAGTCAAAGTCCCCACCCTGTCGCACAAAGCGCGACAAGGGTGGGGCACCCCGTCACATTTCAGACTCCTTCCCTGATCTGTTTATGGTTTGTGGTCGCGGCGGCGGAGGTAGTCGATGAACATCTGTTCGACCGGCTTGTCGTAGGCGATGAGGACGTGGCGGACGGGGCGTCCGCTGACAAAGTGGCAGACTTCTTCGGCGAGATTCTTGGCGTGGTCGCCGGCGCGCTCGAGCGATTGGGTCATGAAGATAACTTGCAGGCTGGCCTGGCGCGGCATGTTTTCGGGATTCTCGATGTGGCGCAGGAAGATGAGGTTGCGCAGGCGGTCCATCTCGGCGTCGGCGCGGAGGACCTCGACCGCCTTGCTGACGTCGCGCTCGGAGAAGGCGGCGCCGCAGTCGGTGAGCATCTTTTCCAAAAGCGTGGCCATCTGGGTGAGGTCGCGGGTGTCTTCGGGGTCAATGCGTCCGCTGACCGACTGCGCACTGTTGGCAAAGCTCAGCAGGAGGTCGCCAATGCGCTCGAGGCCGATCATGAACTTCATGCAGGCGAGAAGCTCGCGTGCCTCGGCGGGGCCGACCTCGGTGATGGCGGTGGTGACTCCGTTGTCGATTTCGAGATCGAGAGTGTCGAGTTCGCGCTCGCGCTGGCGCAGGGAGCCGAGCAGGGCGTTGGAACCGGTCGCAATGCCTTCTGCGGCCGCGGCGGCGGCTTCTTTGGCCATGTGGCAGGCTTCGACGGTGCGACGCACGATGTAGTGGTGAGCCGGTTCGGGGTTCGGACTTTTGACTGCTGTACTCATGAGAGTGTCCGCTGGGACAGGACGAGGGCGACGACGAGAAGTTCTGCGAGCGTCGCCGGGGTTCTGCCCTTTTTGGGATCGGATCGCCAACGGCTAAGCATAAGCATTCCGGTTACGGAGTGCGGTTAAAAAGCTGTGAATTTTTGCGTGACTTCCGGGATATTGCAGATTAGGTAACACCATTCATGGATAGGATTCAATAAAACAAAGACGGGCCGCGGGCGAAACGCCAGCGCTACCTACATTGCTGGGAAAAGCCGGGCTTCGCTGGGCGGCCGAGGCGGCCTTCGCCACATGAGTCTAGGCGGTCGGGAGGGTGAAGAGGAAGGTGCTGCCGTGGTTGAGGTCGCTTTCGGCGCGGATAGAGCCGGAGTGGGCGCGCATGATGTGTTTGGCGATGGCCAGGCCGAGGCCGGTGCCGCCCGATTCGCGGGAGCGGGCCTTATCGACGCGGTAGAAGCGTTCGAAGAGGCGGGGCAAATGCTCGGAGGAGATGCCGGCGCCGAAATCGCGAACATAGAACTCGACGGCGCCGGGGGCGGTTGCCCCCACACTGCGGGCACCGAGTTCGATGCGGCTGCCCGACCGTCCATATTTCATGGCGTTGTCGATCAAGTTTGAGAATACCTGGTGGATCGCTTCGCGATCGGCAAGCACTGGGGGCAACGATTCAACCGAACCACTGGTTGCTGGCGGGTCCACAATTTGTAATTCCACGCCTTGAGTGCGGGCAATCTCGCGAAAACTTTCTTCGGCATCGTGCAGGAGTTCGGCGGGCGGGACGGGCTCGGTCTCGAAGCGGGTCTCGCCGGATTCTACGCGGGCGAGGGTCAGCAGGTCCTCGGTGAGGCGCGACATGCGGACTGCATTTTTCCGGATGATCTCGAGAAAGTCGCGGGCGGAGCCGGAGTTGTCGGAAGGTACGCTATCGAGCAAGGTTTCGGTGTATCCCTGAATGGAAGTGAGAGGCGTGCGCAGTTCGTGCGAGACGTTGGCGATGAAATCACGGCGAGTTTTTTCGAGGCGCTCAGTTTCGGTGAGGTCGCGAAGCACGGCGACGACACCGCCATCGGGCAGAGGCGCGGCGGTGACGTCGAAGACGCGGCCGGGAACGATGGATGTGGCGCGCGCTGTCTTGACCTGTTTGGCAGCGGTGGCAGCCTTGACCGCGGCGAGGAAATCAGGATCGCGGATGGTCTCGACGACAGGCGCATTCAGGCGCGTTCGTTGCGGGACGAGGCAATCCATGGGTTGGTTGGCCCAGCGCACAAAGCCTTCGGAGCTGACGGCGATCACGGCGTCCTGCATGCTGTTGAGCAGTGTCTCTAGCTGGCGCTGGCTGGAGCGCACGGCGGCAAAGCTGCGCTCGATTTGTTCGGCAGTCTTGTCGATGGCGGCGGCGACGCGTCCAATTTCGTCCAGCGGGGATTCGTCGACGCGGGCGCGGAGATCGCCTTGTTCGATGCGGGCAGCGACGTCCACAATACGCTGCAGGCGGCGGGAGGTCCAGACGGACCAGGAGGCGGCGATCAACAACGCGATGAGGAATGCGAGTGCCGAGCCCCACAGAAGGCGGCGATGTACCTGGGCTTGGACGGCTTCGACGTCGGAAAGGGGATAGGCGAGGCGCACGGCGCCTCCAGAGAGCGGAGCGGCAACATAAAGAAAGGGGATGCCGAGAGTGGCGCTGCGGCGCTCGTTGCTCCCCGTCTTTCCGGCGAGGGCGGCGGCGAATTCGGCGCGATGGGCGTGGTTCTCCATGTTGGCGGGATTCGCTTCGGAGTCGGCTAGCACTTTGCCGGAAGCATCGATGATAGTGGCGCGCGCGCCGGCAGCGAGGCCTTCCTGGGCGGCGATTTCAGCGAGCGGATGGCCGTGATCGATTTCGACGCGGTGAGCAAAGAGAAGAGTTTTCTGGGTGAGATTGCGCTCGATCTCGGTGCGCAACGAGGCTTCCCAAGCCTTGCCAATCATGACGTCCAAAATGAGGGCTGTGGCGGCGATAACGATCAGGAAGACGGCGAGCAGCTTGAAGAAGATGCGGTTCTTCATGGTGGAAGTGGTCAGTGGCCAGTGATCAGTGGCTAGTGATCCGCGAATGCCAGAACCCTCGCCACTAATCACTCACCACTGCCTTTCTCATTTGGGCACCTCGAAGCGGTAGCCAGCGCCGCGCACGGTTTTCAGGTAGCGGGGATTTTCGGGGTCGGGCTCGATTTTTTCCCGGATGCGCCGGACGTACACATCGACGGAGCGCGGAGTCACGTAGGCGGTATCGCGCCAGACGGAGTCGAGAAGGTGATCACGAGAGAAGACGCGTCCCTTGTGGCGGGCGAAGAAGTCGAGCAGGCGGAACTCGGTGGCGGTGGTGGGAACCGTGCTGCCGCGGACGGTGAGGGTCATGGCTGAAGGATCGATTTCAATTTCGCCGACCTTCATCGGGATCGGTGGGAGCGGGCGCTCAAAGCGGCGCAAGACGGCTTTCACGCGGGCGACAAGTTCACGCGGGCTGAAGGGCTTCGCGATGTAGTCGTCGGCGCCGAGTTCGAGGCCGAGAACGCGGTCGGCTTCGCTGCTTTTGGCAGTGAGAAAAATTACCGGCACGGCGGAGAGGCCGGGAGTTTGACGGATGGTGCGGCAGATCTCGAGGCCATCTTTGCCGGGCACCATGATGTCGAGAACGAAGAGCGCGGGGCGCTGGCGTTCGGAGTCGGTGAGAACGGTCGCGCCGGTTGGGTAGACGCGCACGGCGAAGCCTTCATTTTCCAGGTGATGGCGGACCAAGCGGGAAATGTCGGGATCGTCTTCAACGACGAAGATGCTGGGCTTCACGAGAGTATTTTATCGAAGGCAGTACTCAGTACCTAGCACTCAGCACCCAGTTGCGGGGGATTGGGTGCGATTTTCATCGAATATTAACAATTGGGGAGAAGAACACCCGCCCGCGCTCCGAGATTTCGGCAAGATTAGAGGAGCGAGCAGAAAAATGATTACGGAAACCGAACCGTGACTGAGTTGCCCTTCACGGTGACATTCAAAGTCTCGTTATAGTACTTGCCGACACCTCGGATCAGGCCAGGCATCAATCCCACCAGACCTCGCTTGGACTCGTAGTGCATAGTGAGGACATTCGGAGCTGTCCACTGGTATTTGAAGCGTGGCGGCCTGGCGCCGGGCATCGAGTTCGTCATGGCGGTGTGAATGTGGTCGAGGTTCAGCAGAAGATCTCGGGCAGTTTTGGCTTTTCGATAGTAGGAGCCGTAAATGCGAGGAGCATACTGATTGGACCAATATTCGCCGAACATTTCCCTGAGCCGGTCCCTGGGAGTTTTGGTTGTTTTGGAGACGGTATCTGCGAGCGCGAGGACCTGCTCATCGGGGACATCTTCTATGGTGGAAAATAAGCGGACTTCGCGCAGGCCGGTGGTCCGCAACGCTTGTTCCCACTGCTGGGCGCCAAAGCGCTTTTCTACTAGTTCCTGCAGGCACAGGACAACTGTTCCCTTCATGGTTACCGCCGTGTTCTGTAAAAATGAACTGAAAATCCGGGGCGCAGATCAGTCTTAGAGCGCGCTTAGGATTCCAATCCTTATCGCGAACAAAGAGCACGGAGGGGGCCAAAGCATCGGCTCGCGATCCGGCTTGCAGATCGGACGGAGACGATCTTTCGTTCTACACCGGCCCAAGACCGGGCTCAGACTGTGACGATGAGATTCTCTGCTTTATCCAGATGAAAGCGACCGCCCGGTGGAATGACGGTCGTGGCGCTGTATTCAGTGACAATCGCAGGGCCCTGGTACCGCTTCCCCGGGTGGAGATCTTCACGGGAGAGGATCTTCGTCTTGAGTTTCCTGTCGTCGAACAAAACTGGGGCGTTCGGCGCGGAAATTCTACCGAGCTTTGCTTGGAGCGGACGGCCGACGGCGGCCATCCCCAAATGAGTTGTGGTAGATGTCAGAGTGGCGCGGAGGCGGAGAGTGACTAGTTCGATCTCGCGGTCTGCATATTGATAACCGTAGCGGCGGTGATGTTCTTGAGCGAAAGCTTGCAGCAGATTCCTGGTGAGAGGAATGTTCAGTTCGTAGCCTTGGCCGCGGTAGCGGAGGTCGACGCTGCGGGCGAAGTGCGCAGTGCCATCCCAGGATTCGCGGGCAAAATCTTGTGCCGCAGATTTCTCGAGCGCGGCGAATTGTCGATTCAATTCTGCGTGCGGCATCTCGCGGTGGACGCGCCATAACACCGTGCGCGAATAGTCTTTGACGACGTCGCTGGCCAGAATGCCGAGCGCGGAGAGGGCGCCGGGGAATGCGGGGACGATCACATGCGGAATGCTGAGGGCCTCGGCCAGGGCGCAGGCGTGGAGACCTCCGGCGCCTCCGAAGGCGACCAGCACGAACTGGCGGGGGTCGCGTCCGCGCTGGATGGAGACGACGCGGATGGCTTTCTCCATGGTGGCGTTGACCACGCGGATCACGCCGGCGGCGAATTTTTCCAGAGAGAGATTGGGGCTTTGCTTCTTCAACCACTCTTGGGTGATGCGACGGGTGCGAGCGAGATCGAGCGTGAAATCTCCCCCTAAGAAGCGCGTGGGCTGCAGACGTCCGAGAAGCAGATTGGCGTCGGTAACGGTGGGCTGCGTGCCATGACCGTAGCAGATGGGACCGGGATCGGCCCCGGCGGATTCGGGACCGACGCGGAGAACTCCGGCGGCGTCGAAGCGGGCGAGGGAGCCTCCGCCGGCGCCGACGGTGTGGATGTCGAGCATCGGGACACTGACGGGAAGTCCTGCGATGTGGGCATCGTTGGCGGTTTTGATTTCGTCCTCGACCAGAGAGACGTCGGTGGAGGTGCCTCCCATGTCGAAGGCGATGATGCGATCGAAGCCGCTGGCCCGGGCGGTGGCGGCGGCGCCCACAACGCCTCCGGCCGGGCCAGAGAGCACGGTGCGGACGGGTTCGCGGGCGGCGGTGGAGAGCGCGGTGATGCCGCCCGAGGATTGCATAACGAAGATGCGCGGGGCGCGCGCGGCTCGGGGCTTCCGGCTTTCGGGCTCCGGCGCCGAATGTGGAGCTATCTTTAGTTCGCTCGCGCGAGTCTCCAGATTCTGCAAGTACGTCTGCATGACGGGTTGGAGATAGGCGTTGATGACGACAGTCGAAGTGCGTTCGTATTCGCGGAATTCGGGAAGAATCTGATGCGAGACGGAGAGCGGGATTTGCAGCGGCCTCAAGACGTCGGCGACAGCCTCCTCGTTGGCGGGATTCGCGAAGGAAAACAGAAGTGAGATAGCGATGGACTGCGGAGCAGCGGAGGCGATGCGATCGGCTAACGAGCGCAGTTCTTCCTGATTTGGAGCCGTGAGGGCTTCGCCGTCCGCTGCGGTGCGTTCACTAATACCGAAACGAAGATCCTTAGGCACGAGCGGTTCGACGCGATCGAAGAAGAAATCGTAGAGCTTGGGCCGCGCCTGGCGTCCGATCTCGATGGCGTCTTCAAATCCGGCGGTGGTGACGAGCGCGGTGCGGGCGCCTTTGCGTTCCAGCAGCGTGTTCGTGCCGACGGTGGTGCCGTGGAGGAGGATGAAATCGTCTTCTAGCGAAATTTTGCGGAGTGCGTCGACGATGGCTTGCGAAGGATCCACTGGCGTGGAAAAAACTTTCAGCATGCGAAGGCGGCGGCTCGTGGGATCGATCCAGATGCAGTCGGTGAATGTGCCTCCGGTGTCGATCGCGATGCGGAGAGGTTGAGGGCGGCGGGGCATGAATATTGGAACGCTAGATTAACATCCGAACGCGTCTCGAGAGGACGCTGAAACTCGACGGGCACGAAGGAAATCCTGATTACAGGTCCAAAAGCCCTGCTTCTAGCGCGCAAAGAACGCTCGAGAAATGGGGCACCTGCAATTCAAGATTAGCTCTGGTACTGCAGAATTATTTGGGTTGGAAGTCGGGGTCACCGAACTGCCACAGGAGGAAGCTCATTTCGTCGGCATACTCGATATCGTGCTGGCTACGGGTTGATCCCATGCCGTGGCCGGCGTCGTAGTCGACGCGGAGGAGCACCGGCTTTTTGCTGGAGGTGGCGGCTTGCAGGCGGGCGGTCATCTTTGCGGGCTGACTGGGATCGACGCGTGGGTCGTTGATTCCGGCTGTCAGTAGCACGCCGGGATAGGCTGTGCCCTCTTTGACATGCTGGTAGGCGTCCATTGCGTAGAGGCCTTTGAAGCCGTCGGGATCGGTGACCGTTCCGAACTCGGCGATGTTGGGCGGGCCGTTGGGGGTGAATTCGCCGCGCAGCGCGTCGGAGACACCGACGCGGATGAGGGCGCCGGCAAAAAGATCGGGCCGCTGGGTGATGGCGCCGCCGATGAGGATTCCGCCAGCGCTGGTGCCCTCGCCGGAGAGGCGCTGCGGGGACGTGTATTTATTTTCCACCAGGTACTGCGCCGCGGCGATGAAGTCATCGATGGTGTGCTGCTTGGTGAGCTTGTATCCGGCGCGGTACCACTCTTCGCCGTATTCGCCGCCGCCGCGGACGTGAGCGAAGGCGATGACGCCCCCGCGTTCGAGCCAGGCAATCCAGACGGGATCGAAGAACGCGTCATAAGAAATTCCGTAGGCGCCGTAGCCGATCAGGTGCGTAGGATGCGAACTATCGAGGGCGATGTTTCTTGGGTGGATGATGGAAAGCGGAATCATAGTGCCGTCGGCGCTTTTGGCTTTGACTTCGTCGGCGGTGTAAGAGGAAGTGTCGATGGGCAGTGGAGGCTGAATGCCGGTGTCGGTCACAGCCTTGGTCTTGAAGTTGAATTTCAACCAGCGGGGTGAAGTGGTCCAGGAAACGGAGTGAATGAGCGCACCGGCTTCGGTCGGCGTGACCGACATTTCCTGCGCGGATTGGCCTTCACCGGGAGAGATGGATTCGAGTTTGCCCTCGAAGGAGAGGCGGCGCATGCGGCCGATGCCACCATCCAGATCACGTATGTATATGGCATCGGCGGCGACGTTGGCATCCTGAATGACCACCTCGCTGGCGGGGACGACGACGGCGGCGTGGGCGACATCGGGATTCTTCAGGCTGGCGCGAGTGACTTCGTAACGCGGCTTGCGCTTGTGGGTCACCAGATAAACGTCGTCGCCGTGAACGTCGGAACGCACGACCGCGTCTTCCACGTCGTAGAGCTTTTTCCAGGGAATGGACTTCGATTTGAGTTGGTCGATGGGGGCGTAGTAGGCGGTACCTTCATTCTGCGTGCCGTGAAAGACGAGACCAAAGACATAGGATGGCGCGCCAGCCGAATAGAAGGTGATGCCGATGTCATTGTCGGCGATACTAACGCCGGGGGAATAATTCCATCCGAAAACGAAGCGGTCCTGCTCCGGATCGGCGCCGAGTTCGTGGATGTAGTCACGGCTGCGCTGCTCGAGGGCGGTCTGCGGCATGCCGGGCATCATTTTCTGCAGGCGGTTATAGAGGAACGACTTGTTGCCGGGCAGCCAGGTGACGGCGCCGAAGCGACAGCGGTCGATGGCGTCGGAGTGCGCTTTCCCGGTCGCGGTGTCGAGGACGTGGATCACGCTGTTCTCCGAGCCACCGGGAGAGATTCCGTAGGCAACGAGAGTGCCATCGAGCGAGGGTTCGAAGTAGTCGATGGAGAAATGGACTCCGTCCTTGGTCAAGATTTCGGGATCGAGCAGCAGGCGCTCGGGAGAATCCTGTTCCTTGACATAGAGCTTGACGTTGTCGGCGCCCGGATCGGCTTTGAGATAAAAGAGCTTGCCTCCCCAGACCTGAGCATTGCGTACGCGGGTGCTGGAGGTGTCGAGGGATCGGACGCGCTCGAGGAATTTTTCGCGGCCGGGAATGGCACTGAGTTGAGAACGGGTATACGTGTCCTGCGCTTTGAGCCATTCCGCTCCCTTGCCATCTTGCCAGTGTTCGAGCCAGCGGTAGGGATCGGTGATTGTGGTTCCGAAGAAAGTTTCGGTGACGTCGTGGCGCTCGGTGGGCGGCGGGCCGGACTGCGCGCAGCAGGGCAACGAGAAAGCTGCGACGATCGCAAGGATGACGAGGAATAAGTTCAGGGTCTTGGTACCAGAGGCGGCGGAGGACATGCAAGGCTCCCGATTGATAGGAGTGTTTTTCCGGTTGGCGATGATAGCAGAGGGAGGGGAGGGATGTCAGTGTCGGCTGGTATCGAAGGTCAAAATCCGAGCCCCTTCGACTTCGCTCGGCGCAAACGCAGTCCCCGTAGAATGCCCGGAGACAGGGGTAGGGCACCCCGCATTCACCGTTTACAATCGGTGGCTGCACGTTACGAGGTTTCAGGGTGCAGGTGCTCGATGAAAGATGCGCAGGCGGGACGCCGGCGCTACGGAGGATGCGTGATCAGTCGATTGGGAATTGGGATTTGCATGTTGTTCATGATTGTTTCCGAATATGCATCGGCACAGAATGTGGTGCACTACACGACCACCAACGCCAACGTGAAATATCTGTTTGCGACGGCGGAGCCGGTGTTGCATTTGAAATCGGGCGACATTCTCGATACCAATACGCTCGATTGCTTCGGCAACGGGCTCAAGAAACCGGGCGACACGCTCGACATGGCGAAAGGGGACAATCCGCTGGCCGGGCCGTTTTACGTCGAAGGCGCGGAGCCGGGGGACACGCTGGCGGTGAAGATTCTTGATCTGCAAGTGGATGGAGATACAGGAGTGGGCGCGTTCTCGCCGGGATTCGGCTCGATCAATGCCTCGCATTACACGCCGATGCTGGAGGCGAAGCCATGGACGGATAAGATCTGGTTCTATCACATTGATCACGCGGCGAACACGGCGACTTTCAAGGCGCTGGACTCCGATTTCTCGGTGAAGATTCCCATGCATCCGTTTTTTGGGTGCATTGGTGTCGCGCCGGCGAACGGCGAGGCGCGGAGTTCGATTGTGCCCGCGGAGTTTGGCGGGAACATGGATTCTCCGGAGGCGAGCGCGGGGAACACGGTGTATTTTCCCGTGAACGTGAAGGGCGGGCTGCTGTACATCGGGGACGGACATGCCGCGATGGGCGACGGCGAGGCGGCGGGGTCGGCGGTCGAAGTACCGCTGAAGGCGCGGGTGCAGTTGAGCGTGATCAAGGGCCGGATGATCGAGTGGCCGCAGTTTGAAAATGATGACGCCATCATGACGGTGGGCGCGTACCGTCCACTGGAAGACGCGACACGGATAGCATTGACGGAACTGGTGCACTGGATTCATCGCGATTACGGATTGTCGGAAATGGATGCGTACGAGTTGCTGTCGAAGGTGGCGCGGCTCCATCTGAACGAAATGGTGGATCCGAATTATGTGGTGGTGGCGTCGATCGAGAAGAAGTATCTGCCGGAGAAGAGGAAATAGTCGTCCGACAAGAAGGACGACCATGGGGGCTAAAGCCCGGTCTATTGGATAAGTTTGACGCGGCCCTCAAACGGCCGCTTTCCACTATGCTGCATGGGGGCAGAGCGGGGTCGGGGCTCACCGGACTGACCGCTCGCCTGCAGAACTGAAAAACCCCACTTCTCCCAAAGATAGGGAGAAGTGGGGCACCTTCCGAGTCTACTAATCTTCTCAGTCCTTCTTACTTCAGGAGCTTTTTTAGCCCTTTACGATCTTCTTGGCGCTTGCGTCCCAGACGGCGACGCATTTGTTGAAGTATGAGAAATTCGCCAGGTGGCAGCCGATGGCGGCGTTGTTGCCGAAGATCTCGTTCTCGACTACTGGCTTGCGAGTGCGGACCGCGTTGTAGAAGTTGGCTTGGTGATCGACCGTGTCGCTGTAGCCGGAAGGAGTTTCGTAGGTTTCGCCATCTTCCTCGACGCTCGACCGAAGGGCTGCAGGTTGCGGATGCTCTTCGTGCCACTTGTCCAAATACTGATCGCGCAACGCTTTCGGCCAACCGTAGATTGAGTAGCCTTCGGGCTCGGGGCGCGTGTCCTCGGGCTTGTAGCTGAGGCTATTGTCCTTGATGATCATCGTCCCCTTGGTGCCGTAGAAGCCGATGAACTCCCCGCCGTTGTTGTTGAGGTTGCAGCGCAGGGTCACGCGGCAGTTGGGGTAGTCGTAGAGAGTCTCGATCAGGTCGGGGAACTCGCGTCCATCCTTGAAGTGGTAGAGGCCGCCGCTGGATTGCGCGCGCTGCGCCGGCTCGTTGATGCCGGTGATGAAGTGGATGCCGGAAATCAGGTGGACGAAGAGGTCTCCTCCGAGACCCTCACCGTAATCGGTGAAGCAGCGCCAGCGGAAGAAGCGCACAGGATCGAAGGGGTGCTTGGGAGCGCCATCGATGAAGGCATTCCAGTCGATGGTTTTTTCGCTGGCATCGGGCGGGATGGGATAGACCCAGGCGCCGCTGGGCGAGTTGCGATCCCAATAGGCGTTGATGGAGAACACTTCGCCCAGCTTGCCGGAATCGTAAATTTCTTTGGCCTTGGCGTAGAGGACGGAGCTGACGCGCTGGCTGCCGACCGCGACCATGCGGTTATGCTTGTGCGCAGCGTCCATCATGGAGAATCCGTCTTCGACGGTGTGCGACATGGGCTTTTCGCAGTAGACGTCTTTGCCGGCGGCGCAGGCGTCTTCGAAGATGTGGCGATGCTGGTGGTCCATGGTGGCGATGAGGACTGAGTCGACGTCCTTGCGATCGAGAATGGAGCGGTAGTCGCGGGTCGCCGGAACGTTGGGATTCTTGACCGCTTCCTGCGCGGCGGTGTGGCGGCTGTCATAGAGATCGCAGACGGCGACGCACTGGATGCCGGGAACGCTCAAAGACGCTTCAAGGTGTTCGCAGCCGCGAATTCCAGTGCCGATGGAGGCGAAGCGGACGGTGTCGCTGGGCGCAACGCGGCGCGGAGCGGCAGAGAGCAGGTGAGGTTGCAATATGTTCTTGGCGACGGTGTTGGCAGCCAGAGCGCCGCTGCCGATCTGAATGAATTGACGACGAGACAGGGGATGTTTAGCCATGAGATTTTCTGCCCTCACATTGCTGCAGTAGTTTTCCGCGCAGACGAATCCGCCGGAGCGGAAAGTGCTTACGGGGAGAAATTATCCCACCGGGCGGGTGATTTAGTAAAACGATTTTCTAAAAAGAAAATGTCGTGTGCTGGAATGGGAGGCCCAATGCTTGCTCTCTCAAGGAATCACTCGGAAAGGCTGGTTACTCGTGAGTGTCCCGCCCAACGTGGCGACGGTAACGAATCCGGTGGTGGCGCCGGTGGGTACCGTGGCTACGATTTCCGTCGCGGAAACCACGGTGAACGCAGCGGGTGTGCCGTTGAAGTTTACAGTGGTTGTACCGGTCAGATTATTCCCGAGGACGACCACGTGAGCTCCCGCCTTGCCGGAGGTAAGACGTGTCTCGACGAACGGGCCAAGGCCCGTCGACAGACTGAAGACAGTGCCGCAACCACCGTTGCAATTCGAACTGGTGCCACCGGCGAAAGTTGCACCGTAGAACTGCCCGTTGGTGGCTTGTATCAGACCTGAAAAGGGACCGTTGCCATCCGCACAGTTCGCCTTGGAACAGAAGCTGTAGAGCATCGTAAGCTGGCCTGCGGGCGTGATGGAAAAGAGCGTGCCGACGCCGCTCCTTCCGCCATTCGGCGTGGTGCCATAGAAATTTCCGTCGGTGGCCAGGATCAGCGCGGCTTCCGGATAGGCACCGTCGCCGTAATCGAAGCTGTGCAGCGTCGTGAGTTTGCCAGAGGTTGTAAGTTTGAAGACCGTGCCATAGCCAAAGGCTCCACCGATCGTTGTTGTGCCGTAGAGATTTCCATCGGTACCCTGCACGAGTCCCCCGACAGGAGAGTAGCCGTCCCCGCAGTTCAGCTGCGTACAGAAGCTGTAAAGACTGGTCAACTTGCCAAGAGGGGTTACTCTGAAGATCGTGCCGCAGCCATTATTATATCCACAGCCTGTATTGGCTCCCCCGGTCACCGTCGTCCCGTAGAAGCCTCCGTCAGTGCCCTGGATGAGCGAGCCGAAATCAGGGTTGCTGCCGTTGACACCGTCAAAACTCGCAAGCGTGGTCAGCGTCCCCGCTTTCGTTAATTTGAAAACCGTGCCATTGCCGTAAGCCCCTCCGCTAAACGTGGTCCCGTACAGGTTGCGATCGAAGGCCTGCAATAATCCTGCCGACGGATCCGCGCCATCAGGACAACCTGGGATAGAACAAAAGCGATAGATTGTGGTCAGTTTGCCAGCCGGCGTCATTGCGAAGATCGTGCCTTGGTTGTTGGTGCCGCCGGAGGCGGTCGTCCCGTAGATAGCTCCATCAACGGCTTGCATCAAGCCGGCATTGGCGACGGCGCCGTCACTGCAGCCCGGTTGGGAGCAAAAACTGTACAGCCTGACCAACTTGCCCGAAGGGCTCAGTTCGAATACCGTGCCCTCTTGGTTCGCGCCGCCTGCCGCTGTCGTCCCGAAAAAGTTGCCGTTCGTTCCCTGTACGAAAGGAGCCGCAGGATACGCAGGGACGCTGCCGTCGGTCTTATTAAAACTTGCCAAGGTGGTAAGCTGCGCGGCCGCAGAAATCGACGCCGCGCAAAATAGCAAGACGATGTAGGCCGTTCGTTTCATCGTTAGAGTCCCCGTCGTGCCCTACGATTGTGCTGTGGGGCGGTGTAAGCGTCAAGATGCAAGATTCTGCCAGTGTTTTGACCTATGAGGAATACGACCTAGCTAGCGCAAGGAGAATTACGGCGAGGGAAAGGCGGGAAAAAATTGAAAAGGCTGTGACATTGGTTATGCTCTAGCCGCCTGCTCCTGCGAGGGAGCTAACAGCGTGGAAGCATGTACCGTCACAGCCCCTTGATGCGATCACTGCTTTCGCAGTCCCAAACCCCAACTGACCCTCGCAGATCCGTCGGTTTTTTCAGGTCTGGCGGCCTTGCGGGTCGCCCCGCCCGGCTGATCACTCAGTCTACTTCGGACTGGCTCAGTATTATTGTGCCAACCCTTTCGACCGTCGACGCAAGCTACCTTAGCAGAGGGTTCATAAAAGTCAACGCAAAGTTTTGGTGCAAACGCATTTTCGCGTCTGTGCATATTGGAAAATGCAAACGGTTGTAAGGGAAAAGCTTAGTTCTGTCTAAATTGTTTGGCAGCGCCTTTTGCACAAAAACATCCACAGCCCTAAGAGCAACTGCAAGCCGCTGAAAGGGAACCAAATAATCGTCTTGACGGTGAAAGGGGTTGAGCGCACAGTGCAAAGAGCGACGAGAAAAATCGAAGTGATGGCAGAGCTTGTGGCCTATGTGGACGGCGGATGCCTGGGAAACCCGGGGCCGTCGGGCATTGGCGTGGTAATCAGTGGCAGCGCCACTGGCCCGGTACGCATCGCCAAGTGGATTGGCAATCAAGATAACAATGTTGCCGAGTACGTCGCCCTCATGGAAGCCCTGCAGTACGCGATCTCGCGCAACGCGCGTAAGCTCCACGTGTATTCGGACTCGGAAGTTGTCGTCCGGCAGATGACCGGCGAGTATGTTTGCCGCAGTCCCCGTCTCTATTCCCTGCACTGGACCTGCCGGAAGCTGGCACGGTCGCTGAAGTTCTCTATCTCGCATGTGCGGCGTGAGTTGAATGCCGAGGCCAACCGGCTGGCGCAGTCGGCGCTGCGGAGACGGTAGCTATCTGTCAGCTGTCAGCTATCAGCTATCAGCAAAAACCCCTCGACATCTTGCGCATCTATGAGTCTCCGGTCTTAGGCGCAATCAGCGATGCCTTGGCTGAAAGCTGAGAGCTGACAGCTGACAGCTTTTTCTTACACTTTTGGCTTAATACCTCTGCGCCCGGGGGTTCTTGACAGCGAACCGGCTGGGAGCGAGACTTCCAATACGCATCCTTTACAACTGCAATAAGTTAGCGGCGGGAGGAATGCGTCGTGGAGTCTAAGTCTGCAGCCCAACCACTCCAACCCGAATTCTCCGGATGCTGTTACCGCCAGCTTAGCGGAGATGGCGCAACGCGATCTCGATGCCGCACTGCAGTTGCTGGCAGACCGGGCGCAATACATCACGGGCGCTACCGGGGCAGCGATTGCGCTACGTCGCGATGGACGCAATGACATGCTGTGCCGGGCCAGCACTGGGCCCAATGCCCCAGAGCTGGGGGCGCTGCTGTCGACCGAATTTGGGTTATCGGGAGAGAGCGTCCGGACCAAACAGCTCTTGCGCTGCGACGATGCGGAGCGGGATGCGCGCGTCAATCGCGAGGTCTGCCAGAAGTTGGGGATTGCGTCGGTGGTGGTGATGCCCGTCGTCAATGACGACGAGGTGCTGGGAGTCTTCGAGCTGTTTTCCGGGAAGGCGAATGCTTTCGGCGAGCGCGACGTTTCGGCGGTGCAGCGGCTCAGCGAGATGGTGGAGACCGCGGTTCGGCTGGCACAGGCGACCGCAACCCTGCCGGAGAAGTTGAAGACGACCGAGAGCGCGGGGGTGGAAGTGGCGAGTGCCGTTGCGCCGGCAGTCCAGGACGATCCGTCCGATCACATTCTGGATGAAGAGATATTTGCCGAACCGGCAATTCAAGTTCAGAAGCCGGTGGGGGATGATTCTGTCGTTGCTGAGCCATCTCAAGCAAGCGCTGCGGTGCCGAATGCGCCCCTCGTGGAGTCGGCAGCCACTGAGATCTTGCCGAAGCCAGTTGTAGCCGACTCGCTGCCCGTGGCCCAGGCGAGCGCCGCTGTTGAACCTGCGCCTTCGTCGGAAGCTGCCGCACCCGCGAAGAAGTTGTTCTGGTCGGCGGCCGTCAGTGCAGGGACGGATTCGGAAAAGCCTGCCGAAGCCGATCAAAGTCACATTCCGCCTATGTTGCGCGCCTTGCGCAAGTGCGAGGCTTGCGGTTTTCCGATCACAGCGGGGCGCGTGCTGTGCGTGGAATGTGAAGAGAAGAAGTGGCGTGGGCAATTAAAAAGGCCATCGGCCGCGGATCGGCCGGTTGCGGCTCCCGCTCCCGCCACCAAGAGCACGGTATCGGATGGCAAGGTCGAAGGGCAGGCACTCGCGGCGGCGGCTCACGCCGCGGCGAAGACGAGTTCAGCGGTGCCGAGTCCATCCGCATCGGTGGCTATGCCGGCATCAGTCGGGCTTCCTCGGGCGGAGACCCAGAAGGTCGAAGTTGCGGCGCTACCTGCTCCTGAAACCGCCAAGCGGGCTACGCGCGAAGTTCCGGTCGAGCCATTGCCGCAGAGTTCCGAGTCCTCAACGCCGGTTGTGTTCAGCGGCGGACTCCAAACGTCGCAGTCGTGGTTCGCGGCGAACAAGTACATCATTGGGGTTTTGCTCGTGGTTGCGGCGCTTGTCGCAGCGTTTTTCATGCTCCGATAGCCCGGGCCGCTATCGCCACATGACCCTGCTGCGGGGACGGGGGCGCCCGCCGTATCCACCTATCTCTGCTCCGGCGAACCTCGGAAACCCTTGACAACAGAGGCAACTCTGCTAAAGTTCAAGGAAGCTTTGGAAAACCGACAAAAATCCGTAGGTGCCCTGCTTATGAAAAATGTCTACGAAGTGTTACGACAAAAAGAGATGGAACTGACGCGCTTGGAGAAGGAAGTGGAAGCGTTGCGGCTAGTGGCTCCGCTGCTTTCTGAAGAAAAAGAGAGCATGGAGGCAGTGAAGCCCCTGGCGACAGCGGTCAATGGACCACAACCGCCGGCGAGGATTCCGGTGCCCTCTACCCCATCGGTCCCGGCGCCACAGCCGGTGCGCGCGGCGGGATGGGAAGACACGGCGAAGCGCTGGCCGTAACAGAGAGCACTTACAGGTCGGCGAGTACCGCACCATCGAGGTGCGAAGAACTTTAGTTTTCCTGGCCCGGGACGCCCGTCCCGGGCTGTTGTGTTTGTGGGGTGACGCGAGGACACGGGGTTCGGCACGAGATTCAGAATTATGGACGGATTCCCGCCACTGAAAGTGGTGGGCTATTCTCGAAAGTTCCCCGGTAGGTGTTTCTAGGGTATCGCCACTATTTCGCGCAGGGCGGCGAGAAGGCGGTCGACTTCTTCGGCAGTGTTGTAATGCACCAGGCCGATGCGGAGGAAGCCGCCGGATTTTTCGACGTCGAGGTGCTCGGTCAGGTTGAGGGCGTAGTAGTTGCCGTCCCAGGTGAAGAAGCCGCGGTCGCCGAGTTTGGTGGCGAGTTCGAGTGGCGTATGGCCTTCTATGCGCACGGCGAAGGTAGTGCAGCGCTCGTTGAAGCGAGCGGGATCCGTGATGCCGTAGATCTTCAAGCCGGGAATTTTGTTGAGTCCGGTCATCATTCTTTCCAGCAGCGCACGTTCATGCTCGTGAATCGCCGAGTAGGCAGCTACGATGGCAGCGCGGCGGGAGAGTTCGGAATCCCCACCCTTCGGAAATCGCGAAGGATGGGCCATCCTGCCTAAATCGGCGAGATATTCCACGCACGCCGCAATCCCCGCAATGCATTCGTGGTTGAGCGTGCCCCACTCCCAGCAATTTGGAATGGCGTTGGTGTTGGGGCGAACCTTATAAGGACGGAGGCGCTTGAGGTGCTCGCGCTTGCCGTAGAGCACGCCCATGTGCGGGCCGAAGAATTTGTAAGTCGAGCACGCCAGAAAGTCGCAGTCGAGCGCCGCCACATCGATCAGGCCATGCGGGCCGTAGTGGACGGCGTCAACGTAGGCGAGGGCTCCGGCCGCGTGCGCGAGGCGAGAGATGACCTTTACCGGATTGATGGTGCCCACGGCGTTCGAGGCGTAGCCGACAGCGACGAGTTTGGTCTTCTCGTTAATTTTTGAAGCAAGGTCGGCGATGTCGAGGGTGCAGTCGGCGTCGTGGATTTCGGCCCAGCGAACGGTTACACCGCGATCTTCGGCCATAGCGAGCCAGGGGGAGACGTTGGCATCGTGGTCGAGGCGAGTAACGACAATTTCGTCTCCGGGCTTCAGTTCACGACCAATCGCGCGCGAGATGGCGTAGGTCAGAGTGGTCATGTTCGGGCCAAAGGCTACTTCGTCGGCGCCGCAGTGGAGGAAGTCGGCCATGGCGGCACGGGCTTCGGCGATCATGGCGTCGGTGCGGCGGCTGGTGCCATAGGCTCCGCCAGTGTTGGCGTTGTCATGGCTAAGGTAGTTGCTGATGGCGTCGATGACGCGTTGCGGGACCTGGGTGCCGCCCGGGCCGTCGAGGAAGACGGCGGGGTGTCCGTTGACGGTCTGGGAGAGCGAGGGGAACTGGGAACGGACGTGGGTGAGGTCGAGGGCGGGCGCGGCGGTTTCGAGCGTTCGCATAAGAACCTATTTAATCACGTGATGGGGTTGGGAGTGCGAGGGCGAGACGCCCTCGCTACAGCCGGCGGGAGGCCGGCGCTACGCTACGGCGCGCACGAAATCTGCCAGCAGGCCGTAGGCGGTGGCGTGGAGGCCGGGATTCTCTTCCGTGAGGGCTAGGCCGGGGAAGATGTCTGTTTCAAAATAAACATATGACGACGTGCCAGTGATGCGGGCCATTGGTTGGGTGCTGAGAACTTTCTCGGGTTGCACGCTGGCTTCGACGCTATTGTCAGTGCGGCGGGCGCGGCAGACTAGTTTGAAGAGCCAGCCATCCCGTTTGGCGTTGCGGACGGCTTGCGGGGTCAGGTCGCGGATGCCTTCGCGCGCGATCTGATCTAAGCGAACCGGGACGTCCATCAACACTGTGATCAGCGCGGCGGTTTTGACGGCGGCGTCCCAGCCATCGATGTCGTGGGTGGCGTCGGTCTCAGCGACTCCGAGGGACTGCGCTTTCTTCAACGCTTCGTCGAAGGTGAGACCGTTCTCCATTTCCGCGAGGATCACGTTGGTCGTCGAGTTGAGGATGCCGTGAAAGCCTTGCAGGTGAATGACTGGGAGTTGGCCGAAGAGCGAGAAAATCGGTACGCCGTCCATGACCGTGGATTCGAACAGGAAACGCTTGCCCTGCTTGGCGGCCAGATCGCGAAGTTCGCGATAGGCGTGGACGATGGGGCCTTTATTGGCGGTAATGGCGTGGGCTCCGTGCGTGAGGGCGGCGCGGATGTGGTCGACCGCAGGCTGGCCGTCATTCACATTGAGGGACGTGGCCTCGAACAGGACGTCGGCGCGGGCGGCGGCGAGCCAGTCTTCTATGTTGCTGGCGAGGGTATTGCCTGAGGCGAGGGATGCGCGTTGTGGCGAGAGTTCGCGGGCGAAGGCGCCCGCGCCACATACGCCTTCCGGATTGGCGGTCCAGCCGAGGCGGCGGGAGGCGATGCCGGTGATCTGGAAGGTGATGCCGTAGCGTTCGCTGAGTTCGGGCGCGCGGTTTTCGAGCAACTGCACCAGAGTGCGGTTGACGTTGCCGAAGCCGAGAAAACAGAGGTTGAAGGAGCGGATGCGGGTTCCTCGCACGGGGCTAAGCCCGATCGATGTTTGCTGCTAACGCAGCGCTAATGCGCCGCTCTTCCACCGATGACGGGCGCTAGAGCATATCTCTTCCACCGATGATGACGGGGCGTTAAAGCGCCTCTCTTCCACTATCCCATGACGGTGGT
>DASTCU010000116.1:0-5196 GCA_035710825.1 Candidatus Sulfotelmatobacter sp. | reverse complement strand
CCATTGACAGTCTACACATAGATTATCTATGCTTGCGGAATGGCCAAGAAGCCCGAGCTGCTCCCCGGAACTCTCGACATGCTGATCCTCAAGACGCTTACTCGCACGCCATTGCACGGATACGGGATTGCACTTTCGATCAAGCGCCTCTCCGACGACGTGCTGACGGTCGAAGAAGGTTCGCTTTACCCGGCGTTGCAGCGGTTGCTACTGCAGGGCTGGGTGAAGGCGGAATGGAAGATGACGGAGACGAACCGGCGAGCACGCTTTTATAAGCTCACGGCAGCGGGGCGCAAGCAGTTAGGCCTGGAGGTGTCGGAGTTCGAGCAGATGATTGCTGCCATTGGGCGAGTGTTGAAGGATGCCCAGGAGGCCTAGATGAATCCGAATCCGTTCATCCGGTTCGTGAAGAAACTCTCAATTCTGTTCAGGCGCGAGCGTTTCGCCAACGAACTGGCTGAGGAGATGGCATTTCATCGCGAGCAGGTGGAGAAGGAATTAGTGGCGGAGGGGATGGCGCCGGAGGCCGCTCGGCATGCGGCGATGCGGCAGTTTGGCAACGCGACGAAGTTGCGCGAACAAAGCCACGAAGTGGTCTCCTTTAGGGCGGAGACGGTGGTGCAGGACGTGCGTTTTGGGCTGCGGCAATGGACGAAGAATCCCGGGCTTGCCGTGACCGCGATCGTTATCCTGGCACTCGGGGTCGGCGCCAGCGTGGCCATCTTTGGTTTTGTGGATGCGGCTCTGCTGGAACCGCTTCCGTATGCCAATCCCGGCCGGCTGATGTCGGTGAATGAAAGCGACCTTACATCGCGGCGTTGGCCGCTGTCTTATTCGGATTATCTTGACTGGCAACGGCTGAATAAATCCTTCAGCTCGCTCGACCTGTACAGCGGAACTGGCTACTTGTTGCGCACCTCATCCGGTACGGAACCGGTCCAGGCCGAGCGCGTGAGCGGCGGCTTCTTCCAAACTCTCGGTGTACAACCCATGCTCGGGCGCGACTTTTACCCTGGCGAGAATCGGCCGGACGGCGCAAACGTCGTGCTCTTGAGCTACGGGGCTTGGCTGCATCGCTTTGGCGCGCGGCGCGAGGTGGTGGGTCAGAGCCTGGATCTTGACCATGAGTCCTACACGATCATTGGCGTCCTACCCCGTACTTTTACCTTTGCGCCGAGCGGCAACGCGGAATTTTGGGTCCCGCTCAACCGCTTCAGCACGCACGAGAAGATGCGGACGTTTTACGATTTTTGGGGAATCGGCAGACTGCGCGACGGCGTCACGGCCGGGGCGGCTTTGGCTGAAATGGGTGCCATCGCAAAGCAGCTCCAGCTGCAATATGGCATAACGGGTCGCAACCTGAGCGCCAGCGTGGTTCCGCTGGATGAGGTGATTGTTGGCGAGGTGAGGCCCATCCTGCTAACCCTGCTGGGCGGCGCCGGGCTGCTGTTGTTGATCGCGTGTGTCAACGTGGCCAGCCTGGTGCTGGTGCGCTCGGAGGGCCGCAGGCGCGAGATTGCTGTGAGGGGAGCGCTGGGAGCCACGCCGACGCGACTGGTTCGTCAGTTTGTGACTGAGGGGCTATTGCTCGCCGGATTTGGCAGCTTGGCAGGCGTGCTGGTTGCCGTCGGCCTAATGAAACTTCTTGCGCGCCTCGTGCCCAAGGATATGGCGGTGAACATGCCTTTTCTGGCCGGCGTTGCCTTGAATGCTCACACAGGCGCAGTGACCGCCGCCGTAGCACTCATGGCCGGGCTCCTGCTCGCTGGGACCCCGACATTGCGGCTGTCTTTCCAGCGAGTGCGCGAGGGATTGTCCGAGGGGGAACGGGGCGCCTCCGGCCGGCTCTGGCAAAGGCTGGGAGCGAACATGGTAATGGTGGAACTGGCAGTCGCAGTGGTGCTGCTGGCCGGCGCCGGACTGCTGGGACAGAGCTTCTATCGTCTGCTGCATGTGCGGTTGGGCTTTGATCCAGATCACCTTGCAACCGTGCAAGTGATGGCTCCGGGCACGGTCTACGCGAGCGACGAACAGACGGCAAGGCTTCAGGAGGAAATTGTGCGTCGCGTCTCCACTTTACCGGGGGTTGAGTCGGCCGGCCTTAGCAGCATGCTCCCGGTGCAATGCAACTGCCAGATCGACGGGATCCAGATCCAGGGAAGACCGTCGCACGGTGAACACAATGATGTGGACGAGCGCCATATCAGCCCGGAGTATTTGCCCACGCTCCAGGCGAAGTTGGTGCGCGGGCGGCTTTTCAGCGATGCCGACGATGCTTCCAGGCCCGGAGTGGCCGTAATCAATCAGGCGCTGGCCCGGAAGTTTTTCCCCGGCGAAGATCCGGTTGGCCAGCGGATCACCGATGACGAGGGCGGGCGTCCGTCGGTGTGGGAGATTGTCGGAGTGGTCGACGACGTCCGCGAGGGACCCCTCGATGTCGAGATCTGGCCTGCGGAGTATTTCCCCATCAACCAGACGCACGACCACTATTTCAGTTTGGCGGTGCGCACACGTCAAGAGCCAGGGGCGCTGCTGCCGTTGCTGGTGAGCACCTTGCATCAGCTCGACCCGAACCTGGGCGTGTCCGACGAAGAGACCATGCAGGAGCAGATCGGCGGCACGCAGGCGGCACTTCTGCACCGGTCTTCGGCGTGGCTGGTGGGCGGATTTGCAGCGGTGGCGCTGGTTTTGGCCGTGGTTGGACTATATGGTGTGATTGCTTACTCGGTGAGCCAGCGGACTCGGGAGATTGGAGTGCGCGTCGCGCTCGGTGCCCAGCGCAGTTCGGTTTATAGGCTCCTCATGGGGCAGGCGGGATGGTTGACAGGAACGGGGCTGGCGATCGGGTTGGTCTGCTCCGTGGGAGCATCGCTGCTCATGCGCAGCCTGTTGTTCGGGGTGCGGGCGTGGGACGCCGTGACCCTGGGTTGCGTGGCAGCCTTGCTGGGCTCGGCGTCGATGGCGGCCAGCTTTCTGCCCGCGCGTCGGGCTGCATCCGTGAATCCGACCGATGCGTTGCGGGCGGAGTGATCGTCTGACTATCCCGTCAAGTTCTGGTAGCGCGGGCAGGAGTTCATGCAGGGAAACTCGTGGCGATGCCGCGGTCATGGCGCCCGCTTCACGTCTTTCTTGAGGCCGAAGGCGTGCAGGATGTCCAGCGCGAATTCGCTCGCGAAATTGTAGCCGCTGCCGATCCCTGCCTGGGACAACAGGCCGTATGCACCGCTTGTCCATATGTTGTGTCGCCCGGGTAGCCAGGTGTTGTAGAGCACGCCTGCGGCGAACGCCCCGGCATACGTCGGGAATTGTGGCCGGAGTTCACGCTCAGTTCGGTTATAGGCTAGAAAGTTTCTCGATATGGCGTGGCGGGTGCGAGGCCAGAACCCGTCGCAACGGCAGAAGTCGTACCGAGGCTCAAGGCCGAGCAGGGCGTTCCCGCCAGCGATCACGCTGTTCTGAACTACAAACTGCCCGTAACGCGCTGCGTAACGTCTGCCGTAGCCAGGAAAGCCGCCGCCCCAATCGTGAGGTGCGCCACGCGCCTGGTCAATTCCGGCTGAAAACGCCCTTGCCGCGTAAGATCCGGCGGTGAGGAAGGTTTGCCGGATATAAATCTGACTGCGTTCGGTATTCGACAAAGACCTGAGCGGCTCCTGCACCGGAATGTATGGGCCAATAATCCACTCAATTGGCAGCCGCTCGAGCTTTGCGGCTCTGGATGGAGCATTTCCTTGCTTGGTTGGGTTCTCTGGGTACTTGTCATCGGGACTGGGGGCGCTCTGCTGTGCTGCTCCAGGCAACACCGGCACACCGAACCCGAGACACAATGCCAACGCTGCACGCGCGCAGGCCCGAGCATGCCTGCGGATTCTTACACGTGTTGGTGCGACGATCATGAGTTGAAGCATGCTTGGAAGTTCGCTTCGCGTCCAGGCCGGCAGCAGTGCAGTCCGATGGTGCGGTCAGATGCTAAAAACCATACTCCCTTTTTCACTGCAACCCAAACACTTTGGGCAAACCGGCTTCGGGAGCTGGGATAGGAGTGTCAATTACCGAGGTGCCAGAGTCGCAGACCGGATCACTGCTGAATGACGAGCTCGCTGGAATGCGGATTGGGCGGCGTCTTTGGAACGGTCGCACACGCGGCTTGCTGCTTCGTGATAAGACACCGACCATTGCATAATCCTCGCTCACGGAGTTGACCTTGCCGCGTCTAGTTGCATAGAAAACTCATTGTGCAGTACGCCTTCGTATGTAGTAGATAAAGGGGTGCGCGATGCAAATTCCCAAACGGCATGGCGGTACGTTCATCGCGGAGAAGCCGTTAAGCCGATTGCCAAAGTGCGCTGCCCTTTTCGCGGCGTTGCTTTTCGTGCTGGTTTGGGCGGGGCAACTGGGCGCCCAGTCTGCGGCTCCCGCGGACATCGTTTTCGCACGGCCTGGCCAACTCGTTGATGCGGGGGGATTTCGGCTGAACCTCTATTGCATGGGGAGCGGCTCGCCCACGGTGGTCTTCGATTCCGGATGGGGAGACTGGGCGCCAGCGTGGTCGAAGGTGCAGCCACAAATCGCAAAGTGGACGCGCGCCTGCAGCTATGACCGTGCTGGCACGGGATTCAGCGATCCAGGTCCCACGCCGCGTACCAGCGTGCGCATCGCCCAGGAGCTACGCACTGCGCTTCACAATGCCGGCATCGCAGGCCCCTACATTCTGGTGGGAAGCGCCTTCGGCGGCGACAACGTGCGCACGTTTGCGGACCTGTATATGGACGAGGTTGCGGGGCTGGTAATGGACGACGCCGATCCCACCGACGTCGCACCGACGTCAATGCGAGAAGACGAACATCGAGCACATGCTGGGATTCCTTCTGACTTGCGCGACTGTCGTAACGCGATTGCCGAGCACAAGCCGTTGCCGGCACAAGATTCAGGTCCTGGCAAGCCACAAAAGAATTGTGCTCAGCAGTTCTTTTTTCGGGGTTTGCCGGAAGCCGAGTGGTCTCCGGAATTGAACGCCAAGGTGTTGGAGATCGCGCAAACCAAAGTCGCCATGTATGACGCTTATTCTTCAGAAATGGAACAAACGCCGGCGGACGAAACCTACCTGCAACAGCACCGCCGCTCATTCGGCTCCCGCCCTATCCGCGTGCTCACCTCGGGAAACCACGGTGTCGGCCACCTGGAGAGTAAGCCTCC
>DASTCU010000115.1:0-1509 GCA_035710825.1 Candidatus Sulfotelmatobacter sp. | reverse complement strand
CTGCTGCCTGACCCTTGGCCTCTGACCGGAGGGGGTGCAGAGGCTCCGACGCTCAAGGGCGGGTCCTGAAGATCATTTCTGCGAAGCAGTTACTAATCAATTCATAGGTTTGTAGACTCCAGCGTCTCCGCCTGATATATTGTGCTTATGGCATTGAAAGGGCGGCGGTCGACTCCTGAAGAGCGACTCCAGGCTGTTCAGCTTCTCAAAGAGGGAAATGAAGCAGTAGTGGTCGCGAGGATGTTCAGTGTTTCCCGGGCGATGCTGTTCCGGTGGCAGCAGAAATACGACCAGGGCGGTCCGGTCGCGCTGGAGACGAAGAAGACGCAGGGACCCGCGTCCCGGCTCAGCCCGACGCAATTGTCGAAGCTGTACGCGATTATCACCGGGAGCGACCCGCGGCAGCTGGAGTTTGATTTCGGGCTGTGGACGCGGAAGATCATCCGCGAGCTGATCCGGCGGGAATTCGGTGTTAAGCTCTCGGAGGTCCAGGTTGGCAGGCTGCTGAACAAGATGGGGCTGTCGCCGCAGCGGCCGCTGTACCGCGCTTATCAGCAGGATCCGGAACGTGTGGAGGAATGGAAGAAATCCGCTTATCCGAAGATCCGCAAGCTGGCGGCCGAGGAGGGCGCCAGCATCTTCTTCGCAGATGAGGCCAGCATACGGACCGACCACCACGCCGGGACCACGTGGGCGCGGGTCGGGCAGACCCCGGTCGTCATCACGACTGGCGAGCGGAAGTCGGTGAACATGATATCGGCGATTTCCCCGCGCGGTGAGCTGCGTTTCCGGGTTCAGGAAGGAAAGATGAACGCGGGGAAGTTCATCGATTTCCTGAAGGCGCTGCTGGACAGTGTTCCGGGGAAGATTTTCCTCATCGTGGACGGCCACCCGGTGCACAAGGCCAGGAAGGTCAGCGAGTTCGTGAAGGAGAAAGCTGACGGGCGCCTGAGCATATTCTTCCTGCCGCCGTATTCGCCAGACCTTAACCCCGATGAATGGGTCTGGAACAACGTGAAAAACGACCGGATCGGCCGCAGTGTCATCATGAGCGCGGACGACCTCAAGGCGAAGGCCATCGGCGCGCTCCGCCGCCTCCAGAAACTCCCCGGTATCGTACGGGGATTCCTGCGAGATCCGAAGCTCGCTTACATCATGGAATTACACTCGGGCACGGAATATGGAGTCTACAAACTCATATTTTCCTTAGTATCTACGCGGGCGAGCACGGCCTGCATGGGTTCGGAGCCGGGGCGTTCAAGCCCACCTGGCTCGTCTTCCTGGCCGCCGCGCCCATCCTGATCTTCAACCTCGAAGGCTTCGAGTTGCCCAGCGCCGCGTCCGAGGAGATGATCAACCCGAAACGGGACGTCCCCTTCGCCGTCCTGCGTTCCTGGATCGGCACCCTGCTGTTCTACGGCATCCCCGTCCTGGCGATCCTGCTGGTGCTCCCGCCGTCCCGGCTGTCCAGCGTCGGGGGATTCCTCGACGCGCTGCAGCAGGTCTTCG
>DASTCU010000114.1:0-3656 GCA_035710825.1 Candidatus Sulfotelmatobacter sp. | reverse complement strand
GGTCTTGCCGTCCCGCGAGGTCGTCGAAAGCTTCACTTTTCCCGTGCACAATACAAACACGCCGCGCGGTTGCTGTCCCTCAATAAACAACATTGCCCCCTTGGGATACACCGCGGTCGACTTGATCTCGTTAAGCCGCTGCCCTGCCTGCAGGGAAAGATTGCAGAAAAGATGTTCGCCCCTTACCGGGCACGTCAGACAGTTATCCAGAATGTTCAGACCATAAGGAGCTCGCATCGAGAACCTCCGTTCGGGTTTAAGGCTCCTGAATCTCGCTTGCGGCCTTAACCCACATTCTGATAAATGGCAAGCGGTGCGCCATTCCCGCCCGACCGGGTCCCGATCCTCGCACTCCTTCTATCTGCCATAAAACAATGGAGTTGCGGGCAAGGCTGTGACGGGCGAGGCGAACGCGGTATATGGAAACTTCCCCCACTTGGGTTATTTCCCTCACGCCTCTGTGTGATCTGCATCACTGGTTGTTGTGATTGTCACGAAAGTCGTAGTACCGGCGTCCGGTAGCGCCAGCGCTCTCGCCGGCTGTCACCGGGGCGCCCTCGCCCCGTCCCTCTCCTGTGCCGCCGATCCGTTCTAGCGGGGTCCGCGCTACGGTCCCACCGTCACTTGCAGCGCCGATGGTGTCTGCAACCGGTTCCTATAAATGAGGTTCTTCGCCGCCTCCTCTGCCACCGCATCCACGTGCACCACGTACCCTCCATGGGGAAGCGTCTCCCCAAACGGCAACTCCTTGGCCACTGTTCCCGCTTTCAGCACGAAACGCTGATACCCGATCGCCGTAGCGCGACCGTTGGCCGCCACCGCCAGCGCAATAAAGGTCAGGTCCATATCGTCTGGCGTGGTATTCGTCACCTCGACGCTCCCCTCAATCCGGTTTCCGTTCACATGCGCTAGATTCTTCCAGTTCAAGGTCAACGCCGACCGCACCCGCAGCAAAAACTCCTTCTGCACCGCCTGTGGTGGCTGGCTCCCGTCCCTGACCGAGACCGTGACCTGAAACTCCCCCGTGCGCTCCGGCTGTCCATGCAACAACCCGTTGTCCTCGAGCCCAATGCCAGGCGGGAGCACGCCTTTTTCGACGCGCCAGTGCAGCACTGGCACGCCGCCGCGGGCTCGGAATCGAACTTCGTAAGTCGCGCGTGGGTATGTCTCCGGCAGGTCCGACTCGTTTTCGATGACCACGCCAGGTTCGCTCCGGGCCGCCTCCGGGGTTTGCTGACCGCCAGCTTCGGCGCTGGCCCCGCGAGTGAACTCGAGCTGGCATCCTGCCATCCCGCCTAGCCAGCACAACAGCAGCAGTAGAGCTAGGATCGGACCTATTCTTGGCTTCTCCATCTCACCTCACCTGATCCTTCGCTTGCTTGCCATGTACCCCGACTCCAGCCCTGCCAGCTACTCTCCCACAGTTCTCCCAGTTCAGTATAGGAATGTTCTGCCGCCTCCGTCTTGCGCGTTAATGGACGCAACCGGTAGGTCTTAACTTGGATTCTTGTTCTTCTCCGCGATCTCTCCGCGTCTCCAGTGGTTTAAGGTTTTTCTTCCTCGTGGACCTTCTGCGCAAACTGTGGTCACATTGACTTAGATTCGGTATTTCTGAAAAACTATCTTCGCGCATTGTTCTTGCGCACTTTCGACCAATTTCTGATGGAACTGCTGCTCAATCTTGCCTGGCTGCTTTTGGCCTTGCCCGCCTTTTGGCTATGGCGTGGCTCAACACGGGCTGCCGCCGGACGGAGACTCACTGCCCTGCAGTGCGTTCTCTCCCTGGCCTGCGTACTGGTCGTCCTCTTTCCCGTCATTTCGGCCACGGACGATCTCCGCGCCATGCGCGCCGAGATGGAAGAGTCGGCTTCCACGAAGCGCAGCATTGGCCAGAAAAGCGCCGAAAAAGCTTCGCCTGGAAAATGGCATAACCAGCCATCCCTGGTGTCGAATTCGAATTCCTTTATTCCCACCGACGAGGCTTGGCATTTTGTAGCAACTTCGCCGTTCGGATTTTTTTCAGCTCCCGCCGTCGCGCGCACCGGCCGCGCTCCACCTCGATCACCTCTCGCGTAAATCCGCTGGATCGCCGTTCGTTGAGTTAATCCATCCACGGTGACCTGTTTCTCAAAACGCAATCTGTGCGGAGTATGACAGCGAGTGCTGCGGCGCAAGCCATCAGCTCTTGGTTGTATCTTCACACCCCCACTCGATCCGGGCCTGGATTTCGTGCATGCGCTGGACCTTACTCAACCTGATCTTCGGAGTCGTTCTTGGTGCCGCCAATCTGTGCGCCCAGACCGGACCCACGTCTTCCCGCCCACCTGCCTCTCAGCCCTGGACCTGGGATCAGGTCAAGAACCTCTTCGAACTGCAGAACACAACGTTGATGGCGAACCGGCTGAACATCGACGAACTCAAGGCGCAGGAGATCACCGCTCACCTCCGGCCGAATCCTGACTTCACCCTCTCCGCTGATGGTACCCAGATCGCCCCCAGTCATGGCGCTTGGACGCCCTTCGCCGGAACCTTCTTTTCTCCCGGTGTCAGCTACCTGTTCGAGCGCCGAAACAAGCGCGGCCTGCGCTTCGAAGCGGCCAAACAAGGCACTGCCGTCGGCGTCGCGCAGCAATCCGATTCCGAACGCACCCTCTTATTCAACCTTCGTAGAGCTTTCGTCGGCGTTCTTCAAGCCAAAGCTGTCCTGCGCCTCGCGCAAGACAATCTCGACTACTACGACAAAATCCTCAAAGTCAGCCGCGACCGCTTCCAGGCCGGCGACATCGCCCGCATCGATCTCGACCGCCTCGAACTCCAGCGCCTGCAGTACGAGTCCGATCTGCAAACCGCGCTCGTTAACCTGCGCACCACCAAAATCAACCTGCTGGCCTTGCTCGACGATCTCCGCCCCGTGGACAGCTTCGATGTTGTAGGCCCTTTCGACTTCACCGAGGACCTTCTCTCCCTCGATGATTACCGCAAAGACGCTCTCGACGCGCGCCCCGATCTGAAAGCCGCGGTCCTCTCCCTCCAGCAGGCCGAGACCAATTACAAACTCGCTGCAGCCAACGGCGCAACGGATCCCACCGTCAGTCTCTGGTTCACGCACAACGGCTCGTTCAACAATCCCGACGCCCTGAACACGCTCGGTGCCAGCGTGAGCATCCCCCTGCGCATCTTCGACACTAACCAGGGGGAGAAGCTACGCACAAAAATCGACATCAAGCGCAATGAAAAGCTGCGCGATGGCATTGAGACCCAGGTCTACGCCGACGTCGACTCCGCCTATGCCACCCTCTCCAGCAACATCAATCTTCTAAAACCCTATAAACGCCAATACCTCGATCAAGCCGCGCGCGTACGCGAAACGGTTCTCTTCTCGTACCAGCACGGCGGTGCCGCCCTGTTGGATTTCCTCAATGCGGAGAGCCAGTACCGCGCTGTCGAACTGAGCTACGTCAATCTGGTCGGCTCCTATCTCACGGCCGCAGCGCAATTGCACTTGGCGGTAGGGCGCGAGGTCATCCCATGAACAAGAACAATTTTTACGGCTCAGGAGCGCCGCGTGAGAACGCGTCCGCGCGCCCCTGCGGCGCGAGTAGGACTAACCCCCTCATCTCGTGCCGAAGGCGGGTCCAGGCTGCCTCGCCAGCGGC
>DASTCU010000113.1:0-1500 GCA_035710825.1 Candidatus Sulfotelmatobacter sp. | reverse complement strand
ATAATTCACTCACCCGAAAGCGTCTATACGGAATATCCAGACCCCGCCGAGAAGAGTGGCAGACCAGAATTCTGCCCGTGCTGAAGAAAATCCCGGTAGCAGCCCTAATAAGGCTCAGCGGCAGATCCCGTTCGATGCTGTTAAGAACATTGGCCGGGCGCAGTCGGCCCCGCCGAAGGAATCAGGAACGTCTGAAGTCAATTCTCTACCGACTTGGGGTGATCTAGTAATACGCCGCCGGAGGATTTTGAGTTCGCATGGGCCTGCGGCCCACCCATGGGGATGAGAGCGCGTGTTTCTACGGCCCATTGATTCCAAGCGGGTTATGGCGCGACTTTCGACGGGTTGGGATAGAGCTCCGACGCGCCGGCTGTAGGTGGAGGGTTACCAAGCCCGCTCTTTCGATTGCGAGTTGGGTTCTCATTTCCACCATGGCTACGTTTTCGAAGGCCCCCCTATAATGCCGGACGGCCGAATTTCCCAGGTCCGGTTTGAAGTCTTGGCCTCTCGTCTGTGAGCCTTCCCATTCGCCACGAGGTTCAAGCGCTGGTTCGCATACGCCCCGACTGCGAATGGTTTGCTCTCAGCTTAGTTCCATCTCATGCGTACGGCTCATGTCGGCTCTGTGTCCGACCACCGCGCTGCCGATGGCGCCACCAAGTACCCAGAGTCTCTTTGCCCGATCTTGGCGTTACCTTGATCAGGGAGACGTGAACCGCCTCCTGCGAGGACATTACTCCCCGGTCATCGCTCCTACAGACTCATGCGTCGATCCCACTCGCTCTCCTCTCCTTCGGCCTTAGCCTCGTTCGAGGAGTCTCTGCAGGTTGCTACCAGCCCCTGCTGCTGGCGGGACCTTCCCGACGTTATCTCTGCGAATCCTTCCCTGAGTGCCTGGGCCCCTGTCACGGCGGTCCCGTGGAGTGCATCTGCCTGTTTCTTCCTCCACGTCATCGGCCTTCCCCCGTACACTATCGAGGTCGGCTTCCCGCGTTTCCCCGTCAAAACGATTTCATGACGGATCCCCTTTTCGAGACTGCAGCCATTTCGTTATGTTCAGGCCCTCAGGTTTGCTCGCCTCCCCGATCGTCCCTACCGCTGCAGCTTATCGCCGCAGGGCAGCCGAGGCTTTTACGTCCGAGCTGAACATGCTTCGTTGCCTCCGCATGCATCGGATATGCTAACCACCTGCCCAGGCAATTGGTGGTGTGGGGACTTACACCCCACTAGATTCACAGCCTTGTCGGCTGCTCCAGTGTGCCGGCGAGCCCAACACCTCTACCAACAGTTGGACATGATGAAGCAACTGCGGCAGCGAACACGGCGGGAACTGCTGGCGGAGAGTCGCAAATACCAGGTCACCAGTCGGCTCCGGCAGATTCCCTACGTAGGGCCGATTCGCGCTGCCTTGCTGGTGGCTCTGATTCAGACTCCCTATCGTTTTCGCACGAAGCGGCAGTTGTGGGGGTACAGCGGACTGGCTCTGGAGACCCGCATCAG
>DASTCU010000112.1:0-21947 GCA_035710825.1 Candidatus Sulfotelmatobacter sp. | reverse complement strand
GAGTTTATCCGGGCAACCAGCCAACACTGAAGCCGGGCCTGTTTTTTGGTCCCGGCTCAGTGTTGGCTGGTTGCCCGGATAAAAGTCTAGGTAGGAGCAGCCGCTTTGGCTGTCCAACCGAGGTGCTGCTATGCAAACCGCCGAACAATACAAAATCGGCAGCCAATCAAAAAACTTCAAAACATGAAACTTTGAAACCTGGTGCTACGCACTCCTTCTTGGCCGCACCGTCAAGTCCCGCACCTGCGTGAGGATGCTCGACATCTGCATCCCATTTAGTTGCGTAACGAAGGGCAAGAGTTCGGCGATAAATTGATCTTTCATCAATTCGCTGATTTCTTCCTGACGGGTTCGTTCCCCGCCGCTGAGCAGTTCGGGCACAGTGACCTCCAGTGCGCGCGCCAGCCGCTCCAGGGACGATAGCGTAGGCGTGGCCTTCTCGTTCTCAATTTTCGAAACGTAAGTGCGGGGAACCGCCATCCGCCCAGCCAGTTGGCGTTGACTCAAACCGCTTCGCAGCCGCAGCGAACGGATCGAGGTCGCCAGGTTCAGATGCCCACGGCCGGTGCCGGGCACCGGCATCATCACCGGTGGCGCGACCTGAATTGGCTCGGGCTCAGGTTCCTCGTCCAGAGACGCGTGGCAGCGTCGGCAATTGTTGTTGGATGTGCGGAATTGAACTAACAGGCAGTGATCGCAACGAACGACTTCCCTTGAATCGACCGGGGCAAGAGTCGTGGCCATCGGGTTGTGGGAGTGCCAGAGCGGGCTACTCCTTACAGCCTTGCAGGAACTCTTTTGGGGGAGAGGTCCAACTGCAGGCTCAATCTGCGGCATGCAGCCTGTGGAAGTCAAGGGTAAAATGCACAAAAAGCGCGACATCTTCGATAGCATAGTCAAGCCAGCTGATGAAACCCCGCAGTAAACAGGGAGACCCATGATCAATCGCGAGTCCGCGTGGTGTTTACTAACTGAGTTCACTCAATCGGAAAGTTTGCGTAAGCACGCGCTGGCCGTCGAAGCCTGCATGCGTGCCTGCTCGAAGAAATATGGGGATGGTTCTCCGGACGCCGAGAATCTCTGGGGCGTCGTCGGCCTCATCCACGACTTCGACTACGAGCGCTGGCCCACTCCCGAAGAGCATCCGTACAAAGGCAACGAGATTCTGAAAGAACGCGGCTACTCCGACGAAATTCGCCGCGCCATCATGTCGCACGCCGAATATTCCGGCGTCAGCCGCGACACCCCCATGGAAAAGGCACTCTTCGCCTGCGACGAACTCGCTGGGTTCATCACTGCGGTCGCCCTTATCAAGCCCAGCAAGTCGCTCGCCGAAGTGGACGCCAAGTCGGTGCGGAAAAGAATGAAGGACAAGGCCTTCGCCCGAAAGGTCAATCGCGACGACATTATCAATGGCGCTAAAGATCTTGGCGTCGAGCTCGACGAGCACATCGCCTTCTGCATTGAAGCCATGAAGCCGGTTGCGAAGGAATTGGGCCTGGACGGGAGCGCTGCCGCCCCGTTACCACCAGCTTCCTCTGCCCAGAAATAGCGTGCAAGCACGATTCCTTTCGCAGATAATCTCCTGTCCCCATGGACACACCAGAAAATGATCTGCAGGCGATCCGGCGCCTGCTGGTTGATCTCACCACGCGCGTCTACCGCATCGAGCGTAGGCTCCAGATGGATGTGCAAGCTGCACCCCAGCCGCAGGCTCCATCGGCCGCCCCCGCGTCGCCGCCGCCGCCTGTTCTGCCTCCTGACAAAGCGGCGAACTTTGCGCGTGTGCCAAATATCCCGCCTCGATCCTCCATCGTGCCGCCTCCGCCGGAAATTGATCTCGAATCGCGGATCGGGTCGCACTGGCTGAACCGCATTGGCATCGCCGCCCTGCTGATCGGGATCTCCTACTTCCTGAAGTTCGCCTTCGACAACAACTGGATCGGTCCTGCCGGGCGCGTCACGATCGGAATCCTCGCCGGCATCGCCATCGTAATCTGGAGCGAGCGCTTCCGCCTGCACGGCTACAAGGCGTTCTCCTACTCGCTCAAAGCCGTCGGCATCGGCACACTCTATCTTTCGCTCTGGGCCGCATTCCACGTCTACAGCCTGATTCCAAGCGGCTTCGCCTTCGCCATGATGCTGATTGTGACCGCGGCCACGGCAGTCATGGCCTTGTCGCAGGATGCGAAGATTCTCGCGGTCTTCGCCCTCGCCGGAGGATTCTCCACTCCATTCCTGCTTTCGACCGGCGAGAATCACGAAGTCGTCCTCTTCACCTACGTTGCCATTCTGGATTTCGCGACCCTGGTCCTGGTGACCTTCAAGCCCTGGCGCCGCCTGCTTGTCATGAGTTATGCAGGCACGCTAGCGCTCTATATCGGATGGTACGCAAGCTTTTATACCCGCAGCCAACTCGGCCTTACCCTCGGCTTTGCCACCCTATTCTTCGCCATTTTCGCCGTGGCGCCTCTTGTTACGCTTCAACCCGAAGGCGAAATCCCGCTCCTGGCTTCGATCCCCGCGGTTCTCGCTTTCGTGAATGCCGGCGTCTATTTCCTCCAGGCCTACGCCATGATTCAGGAGGTCGACAAGACCTACATGGCGTGGTTCGCCCTGGGCCTGGCGGCAATCTACATCTTCCTCAGCCGGTTGATACATGCGAGAAATCTTTCCCCCGGCGCCTCACAGATTCTGTACTTCCTCCATCTCGCCGTCGCCATCGGCTTCATCACGGTTGCGATTCCCATTCGGCTCGATGCCCAATGGATCACCATTGGTTGGTTCATCGAGGCCGGAGTCCTGCTCTGGGTAGGCAATCGCATCAAGTCCGATTTCCTGGATATTCTCGCGCTGGCTGCCCTCGTCCTGGGAGTGGGCCGCTTGTTGTTGATCGATAATTTCCAGACCACGCAACTCATCTTCAACATGCGCATGGCGACCTATGCCGTGGCGGTCGCCGTGTTGGGAGCCGTGGCCTGGTACGCAGCCCAGCGCAAAGACGAAACTGCGCGCACCGTTGCTGCAATCGCAGTTGTCGCGCTCAACGCCCTTGCCCTGATCGGGCTGACTCGCGAGGTGGCCGATTATTTTAGCCGCCAAGTCGCGGCTGTTCGCCCGGCTGTATTCAATCAAGGAAGGATCGGATACATTGACCTTCGCCACAACGATATCGAGCGCGACTGCACCTATTCCGCTCTCTGGATGGCCTATGGCGCCATGTTAATGATCGTCGGATTCCTGCGGAAGAGTGCCTTCGTCCGCTGGCAGGCCCTACTGCTCATCGCCGCCACCACCGTGAAAGTTTTCGTCTACGATGCTTCCCAACTGGATCGCGAGTACCGCATCGTCAGCTTCATGGTTCTGGGTGTCTTGCTACTGGCGATCTCGTTCGTCTACCAGCGCGACTGGCTGAAGCTCTCCTCGAAAAGCGGAGCCAAAGCAGAAGGGACCTCCACCAGTCGATGAAACTCATTGTTGCTCTGTTCCTGCTGTCTCTGCTTGCGGACGCTCCTGCCCGTCCCGAGCAAGCCATTCCATATTTCACGAATGTCCGCGATGTTCAAATCGCTCAGCCCGGCCAGCAGAATTTCTTCGTGGTCGATGAGGAATTGTGGAACCACTCCCGCCCCGATCTTGGAGACTTGCGCCTTTATGACGGAGATTCTCCCGTTCAGTACTCGCTCGCCGAACAACGCGCCGGGGTGTCTTCGGAAGAAGTCGAAGCCAAGATTCTGAATCTAGGCAGCGTTTCGGGCCACACCGAGTTCGATATCGATGCCGAAGGGCTGGCACAATATGATCGCATCCGCCTGCGCCTCGATGCCCACGATTTCGTTGCGACCGCTTCGGTTTCCGGCGGAGGTGCCGCCGGGAAGGCAACGGAAACCGAACTCCCGCCTTCGACGCTCTACGACTTCACCAAAGAGCAACTCGGATCGAATTCCCGGCTCAAGCTTCCGGCTTCGACCTACCGCTTTCTCCACGTCAAACTGTCTCCCGGCATTCGCCCCGAGCAAGTGAAAGGAGCGTCCATCTCCAATCTGCGCGGGCAGCAGGCCTCATGGACCAAGGTGGGCTCCTGCGCCGCTCCACAACAAAAACAGCGGACCACCTTAATCTCCTGTGACGTACCCGCGAGAGTCCCGCTCAACCGCATTTCGTTCCAGATTGCGCCTGACAAGGTGAACTTCCGCAGGACCGTCAGCGTCGAGGATGTCAAGGGCGTTCAGTTCACAAGTGGAGAAATTAGCCGCGTGCGTGTCAATCGCGCAGGAACGCTGGTGACAAACGAAGAGCTCGCCGTGAACATTTCAGGCAATCCCGGCCAGATCATCATCAACATTGATAACGCGGACAATCCGCCTCTCGACATCGCCGCGGTACAGCCACTCAGCGTCGAGCGCCGCGTTTATTTCGATCCTCCCCAAGGGAGGGCCAGCCTCAAGCTGTATTACGGAGACGAGAAACTCTCAGGTCCGGTCTACGATTACGCCCGCTTCTTTCACCTCGCCGATTCCCCTGCACCGGCACGGCTTGATCGCGGTGCGCACAACCCGCTTTACACCGGGCGCCCGGACGATCGCCCGTTTTCCGAGCGGCATAAGGGAATCCTCTGGACCGCGATGTTGTTTGCGGTTTTGGTGCTTGCAGGCTTGGCTCTTCGTAGTCTGCGGATGCAAAGCGCTAGCTGACGGGTAGCCGCCCCTTCCGTTACAATCAACGATTAGCCTCCGTAGGAACCTCGAATAAGCGGTGACTCCAGCCAACTCCAATCCGGCCACATTCCAGGAGCTTATTCTGCGCCTCCAGACTTTCTGGGCAGAGCGCGGATGCGTGCTGCAGCAGCCTTATGACGTCGAAGTCGGTGCCGGAACCATGGCTCCCGAAACGTTTTTGCGCGTGCTCGGGCCCCAGCCTTATAAAGTTGCGTATGTGCAGCCCTCGCGGCGTCCGGCCGACGGACGCTACGGCGAGAATCCTAACCGGTTGTTTAAGCACATGCAGTTGCAGGTTATCCTCAAGCCTCCGCCGGAGAATGTGCAGGAGTTGTATCTGGAGTCGTTGGGCGCGATCGGCATCGACCTGCGCCAGCATGACATTAAGTTCGAAGAGGACAACTGGGAGGCCCCAACCCTCAGTGCATGGGGCGTGGGCTGGCAGGTCATGCTCGATGGCCTGGAAATCACCCAGTTCACCTACTTCCAGCAGTGCGGCGGGGTCGATCTGTTTCCGATTTCCGCGGAGTTGACGTACGGGTTGGAGCGCATCGCAGCCTTTCTGCAGGATGTGGATTCGATCTACGACATCGTGTGGGCGCGCGATCCTGACACTGGGCGCGTGGTCAAGTATGGCGACGTGCGGTTAGCCGACGAGCTGCAGTTTTCGGTGTACAACTTCGAACTCGCCGACGTGGAGAAGGCGTGGAAGCATTTCGAGTTGTGCGAGGCGGAATGTAAGGGGCTTTTGGAGCGGTATGCCGCTCTCGCGAAGGATAGTTCCAGAGGAGACGGGGTCGGGCGCGAGAAATTGCGCTTTCCCCTGCTCGCCGCGTATGACCTGTGCCTGAAATGTTCGCACCTGTTCAACATTCTCGACGCACGCGGTGCCATTTCTGTGACCGAGCGCGTCGGCGTGATTGCACGAGTGCGGGCTCTGGCGGTGGGGATTGCGAAGTCCTGGGTAGATCAGCAGAAAAGTGAAACGGCGGAAACGGCCGATGAGCCCGAACCTGTGCGACAGAAGAAGACAAAGCCAAAGAAAGAGACGCTGTCGCCAGTGGGTTCATAGCGCGAGTTGCTGTGACGCCTGTCACATTCGGCCCTGCTCGATTTTGAGACACTGGATAGTTTGAAAGCATGCCAGATTTCCTGCTAGAGATCGGGTGCGAAGAGATTCCGGCGCGGATGATCGACGCCGCCTCGCTAGAACTGCGGGAGCGCGTCGGAACGCTGTTGACCCGCGAACGGCTGGCTGGGAGTGAGCTGACGTCCTTTGAAACCTCGCGACGGCTGGCAGTGATGGTTTCCGGCATCGCTTCCGCGCAGGCCGATGTGGCCGAGCAAATCAGCGGACCGTCGGTTAACGTTGCCTACAAAGATGGCCAGCCCACGGCTGCCGCCCACGCGTTCGCCAAGAAAGCTGGAATCAACGTCGAACAGCTGGAAAGAATCAGCACGCCCAAGGGCGAGTACATCGCCGCCAAAATCACCAGGAAGGGCCGCAGCGCAGCGGAAATTCTAGCCGAGGCGCTTCCGAAAGAAATCTCCACGATCTACTGGCCGAAGAATATGTATTGGCGCAAGCCGAACGAGCGCTTTGTGCGTCCGGTGCGCTGGTTGGTTGCCATGCTCGATGGAGAGACGATTCCCCTGGAGTTTGACGGAATCCGGGCAGGGAATCTTTCGCGCGGACACCGAATTCTCACGAAAGGTGAAGTCGCGATCCCGAGAGCGGGGTCTGCTTACGTTGATTCTATGCGAGCAGCGAAAGTACTGGGCCGCGCTGAACGCGAGCATCAGATCCGCAAGGCTCTGGACGCGGCCACCCGCACCATTTCCGGCGCGCGCTGGCGCGAAGACAAGGCGCTCCTCGACAGCGTGGTGAATCTGACCGAATTTCCTTCCGTGATTCTGGGCGGGTTCGATCCTCAATTCCTCGCTCTCCCCGAAGAAGTGTTGGTCACGGTCATGCGCGATCACCAGAAGTATTTCGCGGTGGAAGACTCCCAGGGCAAGCTGCTGCCACACTTCCTGGCCGTACTCAACACCGACAGCGATCCCCAGGGCCTCATCAGGCACGGCAATGAGCGCGTGTTGCGGGCACGCTTCAACGATGCGCGTTTCTTCTGGGAAACGGATCAGAAGAAGTCACTCCTAGATCGGCTGGACTCGCTGAAACATGTGACCTTCCAGAAGGATCTCGGCAGCTATTACGACAAGACACAGCGCGTGCAGCGGCTGTGCAGTTGGCTGAGCGAGATTCTCAAGCAGCATGGCGTGGCAGTTCGTCCCGGCGTGATCCACAAGGCAGCGTGCCTGGCAAAGACTGATCTGACGACCGAGTTAGTGAAGGAGTTCACGGAACTGCAGGGCATTGTGGGTGGTCTGTACGCGCGAGTGCAACAACTTGACGCGAGTCTGCCCGAGGCGACGCGTTTCGCCATCGCGGACGCGATCTACGATCATTACAAGCCAGAGTCAACCGATGATGAGGTCCCGCGATCCATGGAGGGCGGCATCCTTTCCATTGGCGACAAAGCGGACACGATTGCCGGAATGTTTGCGCTCGGCTTGGTGCCGAGCGGATCCAAAGACCCATTTGCGCTGCGCCGGCAGGCCAATGGAATCGTCAAAGTGATTGCCGACAAGAAGCTGCCGCTCCGGCTTTCGGATCTGATGCGGGATGCTCGCTCTGGCTACCAGAAATCTGAGGCCGAAAAGAAATTCGTAGACGATCAGAAATTCGCCGATTCATTGACCGCGTTCTTCCGCGAGCGGCTGGAATTTTATCTGCGGGATGTTTGCGGATATCCCTATGACATAGTGAAGGCGGTGCTCGCGGCGGACGCCGAGGACGTTGTGGACTCGGTGGCGCGCGCCGAAGCGGTGAAGAGGGTCCAGCACATGCCTGAATTTCAGGCGATTGGCGCGGCTTGCAAGCGCATACGCAACATTTTGAGGCAGGCGGCAGAGAAGGGAATTCGCGCGGCGGCGAAATTCGACGATCTACCAGAGTCGGCGCCGGAAGAAAAGAACCTGAGCACTTATCTCGAGCAAACCGGGCCGCAGGTGGAAGCTCATCGCGGAAAGGAAGAATATCTTGATGCTCTCCTGCTGCTTTCCAGGGCGCGTGTGCTCATCGATGCGTTCTTTGACAAAGTCATGGTGATGGTCGACGATGAGCGCCTGCGGGCAAATCGGCTTGCGCTGCTGCAAATGTTACTGAAAGAATTTTCCACGATTGCAGATTTCTCCGAAATCGTGCAGGAAGCAAGGGTCTGAAACGGATTGTAGATCGTAATTTGGTAAGTGGGTAATCGGAAAGGCGTCGTGCTCTGAATTTTCCAAATTACCCAATTACCAAATTACCCAATTACCAAATTTTGAAATTGAAAAGGATTCATATATGGCAACAATGACTCTTCCAGAAACTGAAGTGAAAGACAGTAAGACCGCAAACAAGCAGTCCGCGACCAAGTACGTTTACTCGTTCGGCGGCGGCAAGGCCGACGGCAACGGCAAGATGAAAGATGTGCTCGGCGGCAAAGGTGCCGGCCTGGCCGAAATGACCAACGCCGGGCTTCCCGTGCCTCCGGGATTCACCATCCAGACCGAAGCTTGCCGCGAATACATGCGTGGCGGGCTGTCGTCCGATGTCGACCGGCAGATGGATGAAGCTTTGGCAAAATTGGAAACGCTGCAGGGACAGAAGCTCGGTACCGGCGAAAATCCTCTGCTGGTAAGCGTCCGCTCAGGTGCCAAGTTTTCCATGCCCGGGATGATGGATACGATCCTCAACTTGGGCTTGAACGACAAGAGCGTCGAAGCTCTTGCCAAGCGCAGCAACAATCCCCGGTTTGCGGCCGACTCCTACCGGCGGCTGATTCAGATGTTTGGCAACGTAGTTCTCGACATTGAAAAATCTGCCTTCGACGAAGTTTTCGATGCCAAGAAGAAGCAGAAAAAAGCGAAGCTCGATACGGATCTCGATGCGAAGGCGCTGCAGGAAGTAATCGCCGAGTACAAGAAAGTCGTTAAGAAGCACGCAAAGCGCGACTTTCCGCAGGATCCGCACGAACAGCTGGTGATGGCGCGTGACGCCGTGTTCCGCTCCTGGCAGAACGATCGCGCCAAGCACTATCGCCGCATCAACAACATCGACGACATGTTGGGAACCGCCGTCAACGTGCAAGCCATGGTCTATGGCAACCTCGGCGACACCAGCGGAACGGGCGTTGGCTTCACGCGGAATCCTGCGACCGGAAACAACGAATTCTACGGCGAGTTTCTGATGAATGCGCAGGGAGAGGATGTGGTGTCGGGCGTGCGTACCCCGGTACCGATTCTTGAACTGAAGAAGATCATGCCCAATGTTTACGACCAGCTGCGCGAGATCACCACACGGCTGGAAAAACATTACAAGGACATGCAGGACTTCGAGTTCACCATCCAGGATGGCAAGCTCTACATGCTGCAGACCCGCAACGGCAAGCGCACGGGTCTGGCCGCGGTGCGCGTGGCGATCCAGATGGTGGAAGAAGGATTGATTACGAAGGAAGAAGCAATCTTTCGTCTTGATCCAGGTCAAGTCGTCGATTTCTTGGTGGCACGACTGGATGAGAAGGATGTAAAGCCTGGGGATCTGCTGACGGCAAAGGGCCTGCCTGCATCTCCCGGCGCAGTTGTTGGTCAGATTGTGTTTACCGCAGACGAGGCGGTTGCAAGAGCAGGACATGGTGCCGAGAAAAATCCAGTCATCTTGGTACGCGCCGAAACCACCCCAGAAGACATTCATGGCATGGAAGTAGCCGTGGGTATCCTAACTTCGCAAGGCGGCATGACTAGCCACGCTGCTGTAGTGACCCGAGGAATGGGAAAGTCGTGCGTGGCGGGTGCCCAAGAGATCGCAGTCCTGGAAAAAGCGCGCGAGTTGCGAGCAGCGGGCCAGGTATTCAAAGAGGGGGATTGGATTACGCTCGATGGAACCACCGGTCGGGTCTTCAAGGGTAAGAAGAAATTGCTTCCTCCAGACCCAGACAATCTGGCTAAGTTGGCGCAATTCATGAGTTGGGCGGAGCCGTATCGCACGATGCGCGTTCGAGCAAACGCCGACATTCCTCGTGATGCTGAGAAGGCGCGCGAATTCGGCGCGGAAGGCATCGGGCTGTGCCGGACCGAGCATATGTTCTTTGGCGAAGACAAAATTCCGCACATGCGCGCGATGATTCTCGCGGACAACGAAAAAGATCGACGCGCAGCATTGAAGAAGTTGTTGCCGCTGCAACGTAAAGACTTTGCTGGCGTTTTCAAAGCGATGGACGGTTTGCCGGTCACGATCCGCACGCTGGATCCACCGCTCCACGAGTTCTTGCCACGCCGCGAAGACTTGATGGTGGAAATTGCCACGCTTGCCCATGCGGACGCGAAAGAGAAGAAGGAACTGGTCAAGCGATACGCGGACTACGGCGCGAAGGGCGTCGGTGATCTCAAGAAACTCCTGCCTACACTCCTGGCTCGGGTGGAGCAATTGCACGAGTTCAACCCGATGCTTGGTCATCGTGGCTGCCGGCTTGGCATCACCTATCCGGAGATCACGGAGATGCAGGCTCGCGCCATTTTCGAAGCAGCGGTCGAGGTCGCAAAGAAGGGCATCAAAGTGCTTCCCGAGGTCATGATTCCGTTGGTCGCCACGGTGAAAGAGATGGCGAATCAGAAAGCAATCGTGCATAGGGTGGCTGAGGAAGTTTTCAAAGAGAAGGGGACCAAGGTCGAGTACATGATCGGTACCATGATCGAATTGCCGCGTGCGGCGCTGGTGGCGAATGACATTGCGAAAGAGGCGGAGTTCTTCTCGTTCGGCACCAACGATCTTACGCAGACTACTTTTGGCTTCTCACGAGACGACGTAAATAAGATCCTTCCGACTTATATCGACGAGGGAATCTTAAAACAGGATCCATTCGCAGCTCTGGATCAGGAGGGCGTCGGACAATTAGTCAAGATGGCGACGGAGAACGGTCGGAAGACGCGGCCAACACTCAAGGTAGGAATCTGCGGCGAGCACGGCGGCGAACCGTCATCGGTGGAGTTTTGCTACCGGACCGGGCTCAACTACGTGTCCTGCTCGCCCTTCCGCGTGCTGACGGCGCGTCTGGCAGCGGCTCAGGCTGCTGCGGCTGAGAAGCTGAAGGTCGAAGGCGGGAGAACGAAATAAAGCTTTAACCACCGAGGGCACAGAGGTTCACAGAGTCCATCTCTGTGTTCCTCGGGTGCCCTCTGTCTTATTGCACTCTCTGCAGGCGTGCAATTAGCTTCTGCGGAAGGCTTTCGTCCGATTCGGACCACAATCGTCGCGAGGTTGCCCTCGTTTTCATTTCGAGTTTCTTACTGAACTCGACCAACTGGAGAACATTATCGCGAATTTTGGCTTGGGTCTCGTCGGTCAGCGCGACATTTTCCTGCACAAAAAGCGAATCCAATCCGAAATCAATCTGGATGTGACCGGTTTCGGCTTGCAGTCCCTCGTCGAACTCCTCTCCCTGCACAACGAATTGCACAAGGCTTGGGATGCGCTGCCAGTTCCCGTTTTCGTCCGGTGTCCAGAGATCCCAGTACGCGTCAAACGTGTAGGCGAAATCATCGTGAATGAGATCGGCGGCAACGACCATTGCCTGCTCGGGGGAAATGCCTGGCGAGAAGCGCCGCTCGAGGATGCTGGCTTCATTCCAAGAGACCGGCTGCACCGCCACGTAGGTGATTCCGGGCCGTTGCTCCGAAAACGGAAATTGCTGCAGCACCGCCAGGATGTGAGGCAGCATCGCCGGGCCATTGAAATCCGGGAACCAAAGACTCAAATAGAGTGGATCAGCCATAGAAAACTGCGGCCAGATTTCCGCACCGCATAGTTATTGTAATGCGATACATTGCCCCGTCGCAGGCTCCTAGTCGGCGGGGAAGGCGGAAGGGTATTCGCTCGACGGCAAAATGGGACTGCGGTCTGCGGATTTGACGGTTTCGCGCTCCTCAATCGGGATTTTGACCTTCAGCAGAGTCCCTTGGGAAGTCGACTCGATCTCCAGTACACCGCCAAGTTCCTGAAGTCTTTCGCGGATCCCTGCAAGGCCGACGCCCACGTTCCCTGTTTTCCAAAATCGTTCAAGAACCTCTCCCGGAACTCCCGTACCGAAATCTCTCACGGTGAGCGTCACATCCGAGCGATTGGCCGTGACGCACACTTCCACAGCACGGCTGCCGGAATGGCGATGAACATTGGTGAGTGCTTCCTGCAAAATTCGGAATAGTGCGATCTCGCTTCGCCGTGGCAGGCGGTGGAGTTGTTCAGGAAGCTGCAGCCGCGCTTCAATTCCGCTGCGCCGGCCAAAGCCCTCGACGTACCATTTTGCGGCGGAAAGAAAACCTGCTTCATCCAGCAATGGAGGGTGCAGCAAATGAGATAGGGTGCGCGTGTCGGAGATACAGCGCTCAACCAGAGACTGCGCGTCGCGCAGATGAGCAGCGTTGAAGTATTGCTCCTGGCCGAGCATATCAAGACTGATTTTCGCCGCGGTAAGATCCTGGCCCAAGCTGTCGTGAAGTTCGCGGGCAATGCGGCGCCGCTCTTCATCCTGCACGCTTAGCAATTTCACAGACAGCCGGCGCAGCGCGGCAGTCCGCTGTTCGACCAATGTTTCCAGGGCGTCATGAGCCCGCTGTAAAGCTTCCTCGGCTGCCTCGCGTTCGCGAAGATGGTCGCGCACTTCGTACTGGCGTCGTCGCGCCAGCAGGGCACTGCGCACAGCACTGATGAGCGTGACCGGACGCAGGGGGCGCTCCAACAAGGTCACGTTTCCAAGGGGAGCACGAGAGCGCACAGCGGATTCCGTACTCGCAGTGCTCAACCCGCCTCCCGTCAGCACAATAATGGCAAAGTCAGACCACGGAGGCTGCGCGGAGATTCTTTGCGCGAGTGTGCCAATGGCTCCATTTTGAAGAACTTCTTCGCTGATAATCGCTGCGCCGGCATTTTCGGAGATCGAATACTCCAGTTCCTGCAAGCTTTCAACGGTGGAGATGTTTATCGCCGACTGGCGCAAGACCCTGGCGATAAGCGTCGCGTCTTTGCCGAAGGGAGCAAAGACGAGGACCAGAAGGTCGCTAATGCACACATCAGCCATTGAGCGAATCCCTTTGCACCAACGGAGCAAGAGCAACCGGACTTCCGGCGAGAATTCCCTGGAAGTTTGACAGCGGAGCCCCAACCTGGATTGCCCCGGACTCGAGTTGCAGCTCCCGGATAGAACGTTCATGGCCACCACTGCGCTTTTTCATCATCGAAATAGCCTTGCGCACTTCTCCATGCGCTTCGAAATATCGAAATACAAGAATGTTGTCAGCCAGGTAACTCACATCAATGGGTGTCTGCATCCCGCTTCCCACCAGTCCCATCTGCGCCAGCACGAGGAGAGTGACCACTCCACGATTGTTCAAGTAGGTCAGCAGTTCATGCAGATGGAGAGCGAGAAACTGCTCGCCCGGCATGGCCTGTAGAAAGCCATTCAGGCTGTCAATAAGGACGCACCGGACGTGGTCGATTTCTACGGATTCCCGGACCAAGTCCACAAATTCGCCGGGGGATACCTCTGCAGGATCTAAATGCTCAATATGTACTCGGCCCGAGTCGACTTGAGAAGAAAGATTCATTCCGAGACCCGTCGCTCGTCCCATCAAGGTGTTGACAGTCTCCTCGAAAATGAAAGCGGCTGACTTCTCGCCGCGTTCGGCCGCTGTGCTGAGCCAGCGAAGCGCCAGTGAGGTTTTCCCGCAACCGGCTGGTCCGATGAGCAGCGTGCTGGTTCCGCGGCCCAAACCTCCACCCGTGAGTGCGTCCAGTTCAGCAATGCCGCTCATGGCGTCGGTCTGGTCCCCGCGTTTATCGGCGTATTCAGCCGCAACGAGCCGCGGAAAAACCAGTACGCCACCACTGCGAATGAGGTAGTCGTGATAACCTTCGCGAAAAGCAGACCCGCGCAACTTCGTGACTTCGATACGGCGCATGGTTTTTCCGTATTCCCGTGGAACCCGGGACATCGAGACCACTCCGTGCACAATACTGTGGAGTTCCAGATCGGCGTACCGACTGCTCCGGTCATCCAGCAACATCACGGTGCAGTTCTCGGGGGCGTATTCTTTCAGCGAAAGCACCTGTCGCCGGTAGCGCAACGGATCCTTGGCCAGCATCCGCACTTCCGAGAGCGCATCGATCACCAAGCGACTGGGCTTGCGGCGGTCGACCTCCGCCATAATGGCTTGCACCCGATCGTTCAGTTCGACTTCCGCAGGATGAAAGACGGTGTATTGTCCCTCCGGCTTGAGATCGTCTTCACTTGGCCTGACTTCGAGAACCACGGAATCGTCCAACTCCAGACCATGGCTGGTGGCCACGGCTAGCAGCTCATCCCGAGATTCAGACAAAGTAACGTACAAAACCTTTTCGCCCCGTTTGAGTCCTTCGGCTACAAATTGCAGCGCCAGCGTTGTCTTTCCCGTGCCTGGTTCTCCTTCGACCAAATAAAAATGTCCGACGGGCAGTCCACCGCCCAGCACATCATCCAGCCCGTCACATCCGGAACTGCAGCGAGTCACAGCGGGTGCCAACTGTTTGTTCAACATGTTACCGGCTGTCGCTTCCTTTCTTGTTTGTGAGCACGCGGTTGCGCGGTCTCCAGCGTACGACTACAGTGCTAACGCCCTTTCATTTTTTGGAAAAACCGATTTCGGGTAAATACATTGTTTTCCCTAGTGACGGGTGCGCGATGCGTTCGGGTTACCAATAAATAGGCATGACTAGCCCCTGGTTCAGTCCAGATTGCGCAGGGGGTCGCGGCGGCGACTTCAGAGTCGGAAGGATATCCGTTTCATTGACCAACGCGTCCAGCAGCACGGGGCTTTTTTGACAGCCCCAGATACGACTGTTACGATGAAGTGTTTCTTGGCACACCTGCCTCGCAACTAGTCCCCGTCGTCTAGCCTGGCCTAGGACATCGCCCTTTCACGGCGGTAACACGGGTTCAAATCCCGTCGGGGACGCCAACAAAATAAACAACTTGCTGGAAACCCCATTTTCACGTCGGCCGACAAATCGGAATTCTGGATCAGAATAGCTGAAGACATTCGAAATTAGTTGGGGGGTATTCTTATGAAACCGGCTCTAGGTCCTCCGGCCAATGCGACGGGCGAGATCAGTTTTGTGCGGTAAGGCCGCCGTGATCGGCGGCTTTTCCACAAAGGTGCGACCGATATTCACCCAAGTCGCGGGCTGCGGTCCGATTCGACGAGAGCGAAGAGCCCACGAACTCGTATTGACAAGCCTCGGACTCACGGGTATAAGGCTCTAATCGATATCGCGATCCAACCAAAATACACCTGACAGATGATGGCCCGACAATCCGGCGAGCGAAAAGGCGACGGCAATGAAATTACAGCGACGCGGTTTTCTCAAGACAGCAACCACTGGATTAACCATTGGGTTCGCGAACCGCGCCATCGTCTTCGGGCAAACTTCCTCAACCGGTGTCAGCGGTGAAATCGAAACAAGTTCGGAAACCTTGCGCCTAAGAGGCAAATTGAAATCAGGCATTTTGAGTTTGGACGCTTAAGAATTCCAGCACCGCGCGGACCGTTCCGTCATCGTCCGGAGTAAATTGGAGTCTGATTGTACTCGGCGATGTTCAGTTACCATAAGGACCTCACTGTCTTTGCATTGTTCAATGACAACGATCATTCGACTACTGTTGCCCTTTCCGAATCGTCTGAGCGGAAAATCGGACATGTTGTAGTTTGGAACGACAATAACACGCCCCAAATCTACAAGGTCAATAAAGGCGAAATCATGGAGGCAGAGAGTCCAAAAGACGTCCGCGACGTCAATAGCAAGCCTCTCGACCTGGTGGGAAGCAGAAAACCACCTGCATTTACTGGCAGGAGCTTGAAAGCGCCTTTGGCTCCGATCCGGCACTCCTGGAATTCATGAGGGGCAGAAAGTCGGCTCACCATCCGGTGGAAAAGGAGAAACCGTCGGAATGGTCTGAGCAGTTGCTGAAACGTGGGTCAGATCGAAGTTCCAGAAAAAGTGGAGAAACTTTGAGATGGACTACGCCTGGCGACCTATCTTTGACCGCGCGCTCTAAACAATCCAATGCTTTGCCCCTTTCTCTCAGCCCCGCATAAATGATTGCCAAGTGATACTGAGAAACGTGAGGCTTAGCTGGACGCATAAGCTGTTGCAGTATACTGCGGGCCTCATCTTCATGCCCCGATACAGCGAACACGTATCCGAGTTCGGCTACGGCCTCGTTGCTTTCGGTGGAAAGCTCGATCGCTTTCTTTAAATCTCTAATAGCGTCTACATCATCATGCTTCTGCGCCTCCGCCATCCCGAGATGGCGATGTGCCTGGGGATTCATAGGATCGAATTCCAGGGTTTTGCGGCACTGGTCAATGCTTTGATCGTACTCACCGGAAAAATAGAAGACGGCAGAGAGGTTATCGTTCGCCAGCGCCGAGAGCAGATCGAACTGCTCGGCATTCTTAGCTTCAGATAAGGCCTCGGGCAATCGTCCCATTTCCAATAACAGATTGGAATAAAAAGCACGAGTAGCTGAGCTTCCCGGATTCAGTTGAATGGCGCGTTTGTATTCCACCTCCGCTCCGGTCCAGTCCCAGTCATAATCTTCCTTAACCATCGCCAGTGCGGCGTGAGCTTCGGCCAAAGATTCATCAAGTTCAAGGGCTTTGAGTGCGGCAGTTCTGGCTTTTGGCAGAGCTTCTTCGAGTGGGGCCGAAGTCAATTCAGGTAACGCATGATAGGAGTCCGCCAGGCCCGCATAGGCGAGTGCGTACGTTGGATCATTCGCAATGGCTTGTTCGAAATAATCTATGCTCTCGATTCCCTCTGCAGTTCGTTTATTCCACTAGAAGCGACCCGTAAGATACGCCTTGTAGGCCTGGGGGTTCACCGATTGAGACCTCGCCAGGCGAGATTCCTCCTGGGGTGTGAGCACCACTTTCACTTCGGCAACGATCGCCTTGGCTATTGCACTCTGCAGAGTCAAGATATCCCGGGAATCTCGTTCGTAACTCTTGGCCCACAAAAGGTGATCATTTGAGGCCTGAATCAGCTCAGCATCAATTCTTACCCTGTCCACCGAACGCTGAACTGAACCTTCGACCACAGCATCAACTCCCAGCTCACTGGCAATCACGGGTAGTGGTTTCTTGATGCCCTTGTACACCATGACTGAGGTCCGCGATATCACACGAAGTTGGCCGATCTGAGCGAGTTCCGTGATCAATGCGTCGGTCACTCCGTCCGCGAAATAATCTTCGTGTGGCTCGCCGGAAACCATCGCCAACGGGAGCACAGCTATGGATCGGATCTGTGGCGGTCGCCCTGTTGTCATTATGTGATCAACGATGTGACCTACATTCAACAGCGCGAGGACGCTCGCGACTGCGAGCAGTAAGATGACGGCGCGGGTAACCACGCTTCGACGCAAGCGATGAGCCTCCGCAGATGTAGCAGCTACGGTTCCAGCTGAGCCAGACTCCAAATCCCGTTTTTACACGCTGCAGGTCAGTGCGAACGTCAGCTGCGTCCTGGTAGCGCAGGTTCCGATTCTTTTCTAGGGCCTTATTGATAATCTCTTCGAGCCTCGCTGGCACGTTGGGATTCAGGCGTACCGGTGGAATGGGCACTCTATTCAGGATAGAATCGAAAATCACTCCTGTGCTCTCACCAGAAAACGGCCGTGTACCCGTTGCCATCTCGTAAAGAACCGCGCCAAACGAAAACAAATCCGTTCGAGCGTCGAGTTCCTTCCCACGCACCTGCTCGGGAGACATGTAGGCAATCGTTCCAACTACCGTTCCTGGACGGGTTAGGTGCTCTTGAAGCGATAGAGTCGATTGTAGAGTTGTTCCGGCCGCTTCCACGGTGCTCAGGATGGGCATCAGTTTGGCCAAACCGAAATCCAGAACTTTGGCGTGGTTTTGCTTGGTGACGAAGATATTCGAGGGCTTGATGTCGCGGTGGACGATGCCTTTTCTGTGAGCAGTGTTCAGCGCATCGGCGATTTCGATCCCAAGCGACAGCAGCGTTTCTGTTTCCAACGGTTTTCCGCCAATTAGGTTTTGCAAGGTCATCCCGTTCAGAAATTCCAACACAATGAAAAGCTGACTACCCTCATTGCCGATTTCATGAATCGTGCAGATGTTCGGATGGTTGAGAGCAGAAGCTGCACGAGCCTCGCGCCGAAGGCGCTCCAGTGCCAGAGGGTGTTTGGAGACTTCGTCAGGGAGAAACTTCAATGCGACAAAACGGCCGAGTTCGGTATCCTCGGCCTTATAGATCACTCCCATTCCGCCAGCACCGAGCTTTTCCAAGATGCGGTAGTGCGAAATGGTCTGGCCAACGAGGTCGGACGAGGTAGCCATGGCCGCATGTTAGGCTGACTCCAGAGGGAGGTCACGCAAAGGGGGAGAAGCGAAAGAGATGTCCCCGAGCGACCCTCTCCCACGCACCCTTCGTTCTTGGGATCTTCAGAGCTCCAGAGAAGCGCCGAGTGCTTCACCGACTGATCTGAAGGTTGAAAACGGCCTCGAAGCGCACGGGATAAAAAGGTCCGGTAAGAGAACTTGTCGTCTATTTCGACAATGGGGAAGAGCGTTCCACCGCCTTAGCCGCAGCTGGCACAGGTTGTGTCTGCAATACAACCGCTGGTTTGTATGCGAAATAGCGCACCGTCACATCGTCTCCGATGTTAACCTGCTCGTACCTGTTCGATCCCCGCTTATAGTTGGTTTTAGGCATGAACTGCCGTATCGTCACATCTTCCGCAATGTAGTCAATTTCGTCTTGCCCAACTCGTACTCGCCTGAACGCGGACCTTTTACCCTTAATGTCTTCGGCGCGACCGGATACGGTCCCGGGCGCAGGAGTGTGGTTTTCCGGCAATAGCACAGGGGCGAGTTGCCCTGCCGCCTTCGATCCAGTCGCTGCAAGGCCGACCGGCGACCGCGAGGGGCGATGGTAGGCAATCCAGCTCGCGATCATGACCGCGATAACAACGCCTATTGTTGCCACGTTCCCCCGAAGCTCGCCGAGACCGCGCTTCACAGACCGCGTGACTGTTATCGCGGCTTTGCCAGACGGCCTGGAATACACGAACTCGCTGGCCGCCTTGGCACTTTCGCGAACCCAACCGGTCCAATGCTTGAGCATTAACTGCATCGGAGATTCCTGAACAGGGGGCTTTTGCCTTTGAACTCTTATCTGTTCAACTGTGAGCGGAACGGTTGCAGGTTGGCTCGCCAACACTTTTTTTTGGCCAAGCTGAACGTCCCTGAACATCGCTTGCTCGACCGCCCCGGCCATCAGTCGGTGGACGCGTACCTCTGGATCATGGAAAGTGTGTGCCTCACTGAAAAAGACTTCCAGCAGCCCCGCCACGCTGCGCTGATGATAGATGGGCAGGATCACCAGGGATTTCGCTCCGCGCTGCCGGCAGATCGCTGCTTCTATCCGTGCATCTGTCTCGGCATTCTCGACACGCAAAATCTCGAGAGGAACCTCGCCGCGCGGCGCGACACTCAGTACAGCTGGGAGGCGTTGCCCCACATACGTGGTAGCACTTCCGCTCCCGGCCCGATAAACCAGTTGACTGTTTTCTAGAAGAGCAATAGCAACACCAGTGGCGCTGGCCACGTTGCGTGCACGATCGGCGATCAGATGCATGACTGAATCCTGGTCGGCATCGCCTGTCGCAATCGCACGTTCAACTTGCGAAAGGGAACGGAGTGACTGAGAGTCGAACCCACTTTCCTGAAGTGCAAATGCGTTCTCTAGGAACCGTTGGAAAGATTCACGATCAACGCTGGAATGGGTACTCATACGTAGGACCCGTGGCGCTGGAACTTTGCGGCAGGCCCACGGCTGCGCTCCAGCGCACAAATAGGCCGCACAGTCCGCTTTGTGAGCGCAGTGTCTCACCAAGCGAAGGTTTGGTCAATGAGAACCTTGCGAATTGAGTGTAACTACATCTTGGAGTGGCGCTCGGTCTGTTCTGCCATGAATTGGCGGATTGTCTGCTGACTTTGCTTACCCATGGAGGTGAACCGGAGTCCGCGTCGCCTCTCGCTTCCCCAGACCACAGCACCGACCGCGTCGACGACGACACCAGAAACCGGTAGCCGGAATGTCAATTGGACTGCATCTTTCGTCTTCAACTCATCAACTTCTACCTGCATTTCTCCCTGGCTGAGGTTCCGGCTCACTCCGCGCATCGTTTGGGAATCCACGACGCAAGTCACCTGCGCCCGTATCGGAACGCGCGTGTCTCTGCGTCGATTCGACACCATCCTGGCACCTCACCGTCCGAACCACATCGTGGTTTCTGTTTCTTCTCTTCCATTCGAAGACGGGCCCCGGGGCCCACAGTGTACGCCCGCTGGATCCCAGAGAATGAAGAAAAGTGGAAAACCCTACATTACCTCTTCCAGGAGCTGTTCCAGGCGCGCATTTCAGCTTGCGAGCCGATCCGACATGCCGCCACCGTTATCGAAATTGATTTTAGAAATTACACTTCAGATTACCGACGTGAATGCTGGCCACCAGATGCGCTGCTTATATCATTGAATTCGACTGCGGAAGTGCATAATTCGTCTGGGTCTGGACCGCTACCCGTACGGTTCGTGGACGACGGGAGCCAGCTGCCAGAACCACTTCGCGAGGACAAGTCGCCGGTCTGCTGAGCCGTCCTCTCGGCGCGCCCAGGAGTTATCAGGCCACCACGCTGCGGTCAGAGTGTGAAGACAGCTGCGCGGTGATGGGCTGCGCAATATGCCGCCATCTGCTCAACCGCTCACGAAGCTGACTCTCGGCATCAGCCACCTGAGCAGGGGTCATTATCTTCTTTACCTTGTCCTTAGAGCGGGTGAGTTGATCAACAGCCATTGAGTACCAGACGTAGGCGCGAGCCGGATTGTGATCGCTTATTCCTCCCGCCAGAGAGGTCCGAGCCAACATCAGTTGTGCCGCCAGAACGCCGTGCTCCGCGGCTTTCTCGCATACCTCCAAGCTCGCCTGATCGCAATCCCCACAAGGATCTGCAAGCAGTTCAGGTAATGGCGTCTCCGCCGGATCAGCGTTGTTCTGGCTCAAGGTAACAAACAGCAGTTCGATTCGGTTGGAAACTCCAAGCTTGTCGAAGATCCGAAACAGATGATTCTTGATGGTGTGTTGACTCAGGCCCAGGCGGTCCGCGCTTTCGCGATTGGTCAGGCCCTCGGTCACGCAGCGAACCACCTCCACTTCCCGTTTGGACAACAGATTCATCCCGCGTGCATCCACGGTCTTCAGCTTGGGAGCAGAGGCCAAAGAGTCCAGCACTAAAGCCATTTGTTCATTGCTCATCCAGACTTGCCCTGCATGCACCTGGCGAATGCATTGGCAGAGCGTGTTGGGCGATTCTCGATGGTCGAAAACCCCGCGAGCCCCTGCCCGGAACGATTCCAGGACGGATTCAAATTTGGACGAGTCCAGCAATATGACGGCGCGCGTATTGTGATCTACTTCCCGCAGTTCCTGCAGGATCCTGAAGCCCCGCTCGGCGTCTTCGTCCATAAATGCGCTCAGAACGAAGACATCAATTTTGTGAGCGATCGACGCCGCCATGACGCTTGCCGCGTTCAGGTCCGAACTAAAAACCTTCAGATCAGGCTCCCGGCCGAGAGCCCCTACGAGCAGCTGGGTGTGGAAGGGAGAGTTGTCGGCTACGAGTACCTGGATTGTACTGGCGTGCCGATTCCGATCATGCTCCACTGGTGCCTCCATGAAAATAGTCGGTTGCGGTGGTTTCGATTTTTAAGTTCTAATGAGACCAGAAGACGGCTCCTGGGATCGAGGCCCGCTGGAGAAAGCGGTGAACGAGATCATTGTTCTTTCCAGTTATTCATCTACTCGCTGAGAATAATGCTGGAATCGCATTCAGAAAATGGCTCATCGGTGCCAATGGCTAGCTCGATTGGGCCGGGTTCTATAAAAGGGGATGTCAAGTAAAAACACTTTACCCTTGGCAGGGAGGTTTTGTTTTTCTTGGCATCCAGCCCCTGCTGGCCGCTCCGATGCAGCTTCGATCGCGTTGTTCGCGGCACTACGCATTTCCGGATCAC
>DASTCU010000111.1:0-88007 GCA_035710825.1 Candidatus Sulfotelmatobacter sp. | reverse complement strand
GCCAAGCCATGAAGGCCGCCCGATGGAAGTCTTCGATGATCAACTCGATTTCCCCATCGGTGAGCAGAGGGTAATCGGGAGGCAGTTTCAGGCGCTGGTCCAGAATGGGGTGATGATAGAGAATGCGAGGTTCCGGGCGGGAATGCTCATTCGGACGACAGTATCGGCCGGAGTGCGTCAATTGCAAACCGATGACTAACCCATGGTCGGACCCGGTTGTCAGAATATGCTCGCGCGTCAAAACCTCACGCAAGTTCACGAGGCTTTTCTGCGTTCGGGGGGCGGCGAGAAGTTGGTTGGGGTTCGCTCGCCCTTCGTGGGAAACCGCAACGGCTTCTCCACCCCAAATCAGCTTGCCTCCGCTGCGGCCGAACCTCTGCCACCGCCGAACGGTTTTCTCCGAAGGCGCTCCGTCGGGAATCGCGTCCCATCCTTCCATTGGCTGAACAGCGATTCGGTTGCCGATTTTGAACGGACCGCGGTCCATCGGCCAGCGCAGCGGAGATTGGGTTCCAGTTACGATCTCGGGATCACACGGGATATGCAACCCGAGGGCCTGCAAGTGACCTTGAAAGCGTCCAACATCCTTCAGGGTCCCCAGGCGAACGATTGCTCCGCTGGTCATGTGGCTCTCCGCCGAGCGGGTAAACCCATTACGGCCAGGCCCCCTAACAACGCCATACCCACCAGGACAAGGCAGCCTTCTGAGTAGCTCCCGGTGGCGTCGCGTAAACGGCCTATCAACCAGGGCGCAGCGGCGTCGGCAATACCGCCTGCTGTCAGGATCACACCCAGCAATCGTCCCAAGATTTCAAGCCCAAAGATTTCCGCGGTCATTAAGGGAATGATCATGTAATCGCCGCCAAGACCGATTCCAAAAATTGCAGCGGAAACGCCGAGGGTCAGCCGTGTGGTCCCGAGGAACAGCAGAGGGATGCCTGCCGCCACGAGCAGGTACGTCAACAGCATGACGTACTTCTTCGAGAAACGATCAGCTAACCAACCAATGAGCAACCGGCCCGCAATACTGAAGGCCAGCACCAGCGATAGGACACCGGCGGCATCCCTCTGCGTGAAGTGCCGATCAAGGCTCAACAAAAGTTTCAAATTCTGTTGCGTGCCACTGACTGCGGCAATCGAGCACATACTTCCCAGCGTAAGCAGATAGAAGGACAGTTGTTTGAATGCTGACTTCGGAGCCGGTGACGTGACCGTTTCGAGGGTCGTTCTTAATCTTGCTGGCTCTTTCACCATCAGAGCCATGGGAAACGAGACGACCACAATCAGGAGTCCCAAGATCCGCAACGCCATCTGCCATCCGAAATGCTCGACCAGCAGGTGCGATATCCATGGGACCAATGCTCCCCCGATGCCGATTCCGAGGTAAGCGAAACCCATCGCTTTTCCGCGGGATCGATCGAACCACTGCGTCAATAGGACCTGGTTAGGAAGCGGGCCGCCACAAACGTAGCCCAGTGCATTAAACAAGTAGAAGAAGTAAAACATGCCAAGGCTTGAGATCGAGCCCAGTCCTACCAATGCTCCCCCCGCCATCAATATTCCAATCATCATCAAGCGACGGGGTCCAAACCGGTCCACAACCCATCCCGCGAAGAACCCGAAGATCGGGCCCACGACCAGTTTGCTCAGCGCGTTGCCGGACGTCACTTGAGCGCGGGTCCAGCCGAACTGTTGGACCATGAAGTCGTAGTAGAAAGGCAGGCCCCAGAGGGAAATCCCAACGATGCAGAACAGCACCAGAAAGGCCGTCACTGCTGCCTGGTACGCTTGGCGGCTCGGCGGAAATGGGGTGGCTCTTAGCCTTGTACTTTCTGACGACGTGCAGATCGACGCTGTCGGCGCTGCGGCGCCTTCGCTCTCCGGTCCGGTCATGGGTTGTCAGTTTAACTTACAGGGGATTGATCCGGCGGACATTTTGCCGACGGATCAAGCCACGGACCGCGTAATCTCAGTCTGGATCGTAGGGAAGTCTTCCGTCTCGAGCGTCGCAACATTCTTCGCTAAACCCAACCTTCAGGCTGACTGTTGTACTTCGGAAATACCCGCAGCGATTCACAAACCTGTCAGAATGAAATTGATGCGAGGTGGAAAGTGCAATTCCTGAAATTCCTGCAACTACTGACGAAGCCCGCTGCATGGGCGAGTGGCTGGACCAGTGCCATCCTTTGCTTCAGTGCAGCTACGGGATATTGGCTGTCGGGGGAACAGCGTCGAGCGATGTTCTGGTGTGTTCTTGGTGTGGTTGAAATTTTGGCGATCGTTTTGTGATCTGCCCGTTGTCGTCCTCGACAGCCATACTGCAAACCCGAAGCAGTTCAGGGGTTCACCTGCACAGGGGATTGAGCGACATCTTTAGCGCGTTATCTGCAATGCGTGCGAGCGGAACGACAACCATAGCTGCGCCGCGAAGGATCGCCTCGCGCGGCATCCCGAAAACGATACAACTGGATTCGTCCTGCGCGATGGTCTGAGCGCCACGGCTGCGCATTTCGAGCAATCCCTGGGCGCCGTCATTGCCCATGCCAGTCATAATCACGCCGACCGCATTGGGCCCGGCCGATTTTGCGGCAGAGCGAAACAGGACATCCACGCTGGGACGGTGCCGCGAGACGAGTGGCCCGTCGGTAACTCGAGCTTTATAGCCTGGACCGCTGCGCTCGATCAGCAAGTGGTGATTGCCTGGTGCGATAAGCGCGCGCCCGGGCAGAAGTGGGTCGCCGTCGGAGGCTTCCTTGACGTCAATCGTGCAATCGCGGTTGAGGCGGTCGGCAAAGGCTCGGGTGAAGATTTCCGGCATATGCTGAACGATCACAATGGCGGGACATCGCCGTGGCATGGCTTGCAAAAACTCACGGAGGGCTTCCGTGCCGCCGGTGGAGGCGCCAATGGCAATTATTTTTTCCTGCGCGCCGCTTCTCTGTCGCGCGCGAGGCAGTGGACCCAGCGGCAGCACTGCATCGGCAGTATTGCGGGGACTTGGGAGTGAGATGGGTAACACGCGAGCTTGGGCAGCGCTCCGAACGATGTCGTGGAGCATCACCCGGTGCTCCTCGAGAAAACCGCGAACTCCCAGCTTGGGTTTCTTGATGACTTCGACCGCGCCTAGCTGGAGAGCCGAGATCGCATCTTCAGTCCGGCGATGGGCGACTTCAGAACAGACCACCACAGGCAGAGGCTGTTCCGACATAATCCTCTTAAGAAACGTGAGGCCATCCATGCGCGGCATGACCAGATCGGTGATGACCACATCAGGCTTTTCTTTAGCAATTTTTGCGAACGCAATAAGAGGATCGGCGGCGACGCTGACTTTAATCGCCGGGTCTGACTCCAGCACTGCTTGCATCACCTGGCGTACCACCGCAGAGTCGTCCACGACCAGCACGTGAATGGGCCCATTCGTCGATTTCGTTGAAGAGTGAGAGGTCACGGGGTTCGAGGCCCAGCGGGGTAACCGGTGGTTGCGGTCACGCGAGGATGACTCAAACCGTATTCATTCGGCGCAATGGAATAAATAGTGGGCGCGACGGTTTTCAAGTGCGGAGAAACAGTTCCGAGATGCTCCGAGTGGCCCACGACCAGGAGACCTGAAGGCGACAGGTGCCGAAGGATTCCTGCAATCACCTTTTCTTTCGACTTCTGGTCGAAGTAGATGAGAACATTTCTGCAGAAGATCAGGTCGAAGGTGCCGAGGATGGGATATGAATCGGCATGGAGGTTGACGCGCGCAAAGCGCACGACCCGATGCAGATCGGGATTCACCTTCATGACGCCCTTCTGTTCGCCGCGTCCCTTCAACATGTAGTCGCGCAGAAACTCAGGCGGAATCTCTTTCGCTTTTTCCAGGGGATAAACCGCGCCGCGAGCTTTTTCCAGAACGCGAGTGCAGATGTCGGTGGCAAGAACCTCGAGTTCCCACCCCTGTTCAGGCGGGAAGTGCTTCAAAAGAAGCATGGCTAATGAGTACGGTTCTTCCCCCGTAGAGCATCCTGCACTCCAGACGCGCAGATGCTGAGCGCGTGTTCCGGCTGAGGACTCGCGCTGCCAGCGAGGGAAAACCTGTTGCGCGAGGAACTCAAAATGCCGGGGCTCGCGGAAGAAATGCGTCTGGTTGGTGGTGATGCAGTCAATCATCACGGCACGCTCGTGCTGCTGGTCAGGGTGCGTGACCAACTGGAAATATTCCTGCATGCTTTCGAGGCCAAGCAGGCGCAGGCGTTTGGCGAGGCGCCCGGTGAGCAGAGCATGCTTGTGATCGCCGAGCCAGATGCCCGATTCCTCGTAGATCAGGCTCTGGAACTTGCGAAACAGGGCCGAAGAGACGGAGGAGCGGTCGCGAGATGCTCGGGGTGCGGCGTCCCCTCCGGCGGAATCTGTGTGGGCCCTTGGCATGGGACTGAACTACTCCGGACTGACCTCAGTCGAATCGTCGTCGGACGCAACCGGATCCCGAAGGTCCAGAACTTCGCTCTGATTTCCGCCTGACTCCGACTCAGCGCCAGATTCGATTGAATCGGGAAGCTCGAGCAATTCATCGGTCGAAAGAACCTTTTCGGTGTCGAGCAGCAGGCAGAACTTTTTGCCCGCGCGCGCCATGCCCAGAAGGTAATCCACTTTCACGCGAGTGCCGAAAGTCGGCGGCACCTCGATGTCTTCCGGCCTGAGGTCGATGACCTGGCGCACCGAATCAGCCATCACGCCCATGATCGTGGGCTCGCCTTCACATTCGACCTCGGTGATGACGATGCAGGTCAGCTTACCCGCAACGCTGGCCGGCAGGCGAAATTTCACCGCGAGATCGATCACCGGCACGACATTGCCGCGCAAGTTGATGACGCCGCGCACCCATTCGGGTGTTTTGGGGATTTCGGTGACAGTGTCGTACTCGATGATCTCTTTTACCTTCAGCAGACTCACCGCATATTCTTCGCCACCAATCATGAACGTCAGATACTGCTGCACGTTTTGCTCGGTTTCCCGGTTCGTATCTTCTCGTGTGATTTGCATGAAGTTTTCCTCCTAGAACCGGGTGAAGTTGTGCTCAACGGCGGAGCCATTGGCCTTCTTTGGAGCGGGGGCAGCCGAAGGTACAACTGATGCAGCGTGCTGGAATGGCCTGTGTTCGGTTGAAGTCCGGCGAGCGGTGGCGATTCTTTCTCCCGCAACGCGGAAGAAAGCCATCAACTGCTGCAACGCTTCCGACTGCGCTGCGAGTTCTTCCGCCGTGCTCGAGAGTTCTTCCGCGGAAGACGCATTGCGCTGAGTGACTGTATCTACCGAGGCCATGGCTTTGTTGATCTGGACCACACCGGAAGATTGCTCGCGCGACGAGGCCGAGACTTCCTGCACCAGCTCTGAAGTTTTCTTGATGGAGGGGACGAGTTCGCGCAACAGTTCTCCGCTGCGCTCGGCCACACCGACGCTGTTTGCGGCAAGTCCACCGATCTCCTGAGCAGCGGTCTGGCTTCGCTCGGCGAGTTTGCGAACTTCGGTCGCTACAACGGCGAATCCTCTGCCATGTTCGCCCGCCCGTGCTGCTTCGATGGCAGCGTTCAGGGCGAGAAGATTGGTCTGATACGCGATCTCTTCGATGATGGTGATCTTTTCCGCGATCTGCTTCATCGCGGCCACGCTTTCCCGCACTGCCGATCCGGATTCCTCGCTGTCGCGTGCGCCCTTTACAGCCATCTGCTCCATCTGGCGGCTGTTCTCGGCGTTCTGAGTAATGGAGGCGCTCATCTCCTCCAGGCTCGAAGTGGTCTCTTCGATCGACGCAGCCTGCTCGCTCGTACCCTGAGAGAGCGATGCGGCTGAGGAAGCGACCTGTGACGCGGCGCTGGCAATCCCATCGCTACTGGTGCGGACCTCGCCGATGATCTCTTCCAGTTTCTTCACAAACGAGTTGAACGAAGTCGCCATCTGGCCCACTTCATCGTGCGAGCCGATCTCGATTCGCTTGGTCAGGTCGCCGCTGCCCTGGGCCATTTCGCCGAGGTGGTCTGCCATTGCCTTCACAGGACGCGTGATTCCACGCGAGACGACGATGGTCACAAAGGTAGCCGTGATAAAGGTGATGACCACGATCGTGAACATGACTAGAGCGGTCTGCCGGGCAAAAGCATTGATGGTTTCTTCCTTGTCAGCCATGATCTTGCGATGCTTATCCGCCAGGTCGGTGGCGGCGGCTTCCATGCGGTGAATCTCGTCTTTTACCTCCGTGACTTTGGCATTGCCCTGCTGCGGGGTCTTGATGCTGCCATCGTTGATTCCGGTAACGACCGCACTGACGCCCCGCTCGTAGGCGGCAATTTCGCGGTCCATCGCGGTGACGAGTTGCTTGCTGCTATCTGATGTGACACGCGAATCGAGATCACCGACGACAGAGTGCAGTTGGGCCAGCTGCTCCTTCCACTTCTCCTGATACGCCTGCATGACCGGCTTATTGTCCATGTTGAGCAGAGTGTCTTTTTCGTAGCGGCGCAGTTCCAGAGTGATGATCTTGGCTTCGTCGGCGAGCTGGGAGATCTTGGAATCCCCGCGCAGCATCGAGATTGTTTCGTGGGTCACGGAGTCCATTCCCCAATATCCCGCGGCCGCGACGACAATGAGCAGAAACAGAACGACTCCAAACCCTAGGGCGAGCCGTTTTGCGATGGTTGATTTCTTCAACATACTTTGTTCCTTTCAGATCAAGTTTCGTTTGCGCCGGAGCGCTGAATTGTCTTGGCCAAATCAGAGCTGGCCAAAAATCAGTTCACCAACTGCGTCTGTTCGGTAATCACGTCGCGTAGCAGCGTGCTGACGTCGAGAATGAGCGCCACACGCCCGCTGTCGAGAATGGTTGAGCCGGAAACCCCCGGCACCTCCCGAAAAATGCGGTTGAGCGGCTTAATGATCGCCTGGCATTCGCCTACCAACTTTTCGACGGCAATGCCCGCCTGTCCCCCTTCGCGGTGAAGAACGACGATCTGTTCACGCACGGGAAGATGTTCAGGCGCGCCGAACACTTCACGGAGCCGGACATAGGGCAGGGGCTCTCCGCGCAAGTTGATGACTCCAACCTTCTCGCGGGAGATCTGGTCTGCCGGTAACTCAAGGCATTCGCTGATCATTTCCAGCGGAATGACGTAGGTCTCGTTGTTGGCAATTACGGAGAAGCCGTCAATGATCGCGAGGGTGAGCGGCAGGCGAATGGTGATTGTTGTGCCCTGGTCCTCCACGCTCTGAATGTCAATCGTGCCACGCAGCAGTTCGATGTTGCGGCGAACCACGTCCATGCCGACTCCACGGCCGGAGAGATCGGTAACTTCCTCGGCGGTGGAAAAGCCGGCTTTGAAAACCAGATTCAGCAAATCCTGATCGCTGAACTTCTCGCCTTCGGGCAGGAGATTGAGACTGCGGGCCCGGGCGAGGATGCGCTGCCGATTGAATCCGGCGCCGTCATCGGAGAGTTGAATCAGGATGTTGCCCGCCTTATGAAAGGCAGTGAGTCGGAGCAGGCCACTGGGCTTCTTGCCCTTGGCCCGGCGCGTCTGCGGAGATTCAATGCCGTGATCCACAGCGTTGCGGATCATATGCAGCAGGGGATCTTTCAGGTGCTCCAGGACGCGGGTGTCGACTTCCACATCTGCGCCGACGATTTCGAGACGGGCGAGTTTCTCGTGGCTCTGAGACATGTCGCGAACCGAGCGGGCAAATTGCTGGAACAGCGGCCCCACCGGAACCAGGCGTACCCCCATCACCTGTTCCTGCAGGTCCTTTTGCAGGCTCTCAATCTCACGTTGCACTTCCAGCAGTTTCCGGCCTGAGTCGGTCTTCAATTCATCGATCATCCGGCGCAGTAACCCCTGGGCTATGGCAATTTCCCCGGTGAGGCTCAGCATGTGGTCGAGCTTATCGATATCCACGCGTAAGGTGCGGTTCCGGGCGTTAAAAGGGAGGGCTGAGCCCGGAACCGCTTTGGGGGAGGACATTTCGTCAGAAAGATCGACATCGGCGTGTGCCGGCGCATCGTGACCAGCCGCCCGGCTGGCCATGATCCTCTTCAACTCGAGCTGCGCTGGGCTAAGTTGGTCATTGCCCTGGGCGGCGGCTGGAATCAGAACGCGCAGGGCGTCCACAGCCTGCAGAAGCAGAGAAATCAGCTCGCGCGAAATGGCCAGGTCGTGCTTGCGCACGGCTTCGAGCATATCTTCCATGACATGCGCGAAACCTGCCAATTCAGGGAAGTCGAGCGCCGATGCGTTGCCCTTGAGCGTGTGGGAGACGCGGAACATCTCGTCGAGCAGTTCCAGATTGCCGGGATCGCTTTCGGCAGCAATCAAGTGCTGTTCGGTCCGGTCCAAACCCTCCTCGGACTCGGCCAGAAAAGCTGCTACGACTTTTGTGCGATCGAAATTCATAATTGTTCTAGATCTTTTGCGACCAGGCGACTCCGTCATCGGTATTGAAGATGACTTTCCGTCCCATAGCTCCGCCGGTTTCCTGCGCGATCACGGGTATGCCGGCGCTTTTCATCAAATCCATTGCCGCGGCCACGTTTTTTGCGCCCAGGCTGTTGGCATAGCGGTCACGGAGCTGGAAGAGCGCGGCTCCGCCGAAAATCTTGGCGCGAAGATTGGGCGGGCGGCACCCAAGAGTGCGCAACTGCTCGAGCAAAACCTTGGTGGCTTCGTCTGCGAATCGCAGCGAGGCTGCTTGACCTTCGCGAGACGCGGGAAGTAGAAAATGATTCATCCCGCCCGCACTGCGCCGCTTATCCCAGAGACAAATGGCCACACACGATCCGAGGATCGTCTTGATCTGGCACGGCTCCGCAGAGGCGTGCAATTGCCCAGGCAGTAAGTACGCGCGCCGGCGCTCTCCCAGAAGCGGTACGTTTCCCGCTGCACGAGACAGCGTGCCCTGTCTTGGACCCTCTACTCCCATCACAACTGCTCCGCCCAGACTCGGCCGTCGTCGGTGTGAAAGATCACCTTGCGACCATGTGTTCCCCCGATTTCGCTATGTGCCAGGCGAATGCCGCTCATGTTGAGGAAGTGAGTGACCGCTTGAACGTTGCGTTCCCCGAGGTGATCGTGCTCAGAGCCGAAGCTCACGTTAGTCAGCGACCCCCCAAAAATCTTCGCTTCCATCGTCTTGATTTCAGCGCCGAGGCCCAGCATTCTTTGGACCAGGGCAGGGTTGGCGACGTTCGCGTAGCGCGTGGCGTTGTCGCTGCTTTCTGGCCCGTCGGGCAACATAAAGTGATTCGCGCCACCGATGCCCCGCGACGAGTCCCAAAGACAAAGAGCGACACTCGATCCCACGATGGTGCTGATCGCAAAGGGCTGCGCCGCAACGAAGATCCTTCCCGGGATGAGATAGTGCCGGGTGTGTTTGTCGTCGAAGGCATATGGAATGCGCGGCAAATATTCCATGGGCAGCGCCGCGGGATTGAAGCTTTGTGTTTTCCGTTTAGTGTTCATACTCAAATCTTTTCTCTCTTGTCTCAACGATGCGGCTCGATCGCCCGTCCAGAACAGTTCGACAGCACTTCGCAGATTTCGTGGTCAACCGCTTCCAATCCCGCCTTATGAGGAAAAAGGCGAAACAGCACAATGACCGCGACGGTGGCGTCGTCCAGTCGAATGGGAATAAGCGCCGAGACCGGGTCGTCGGTGGAGAGCAAGTTTTCGTTGGACAAGCGCAGGCGGAACACACATTTTCCGTTCAGCACCTGCTTCAGCTTTTGCTCCCGGCCGACCTCGAGAACCGCATGCTTGTTGGGATCGACTCCAAAAGACCAGTACAGCCATAGTTCCGACCGCTTCTTGTCGACCTTGAAGACCGCTACCTCTTCGGTGCCGATGAGATTTCCGGCGATCTCGCGAATGCCGTCGAGAGCGTCGGCCTGGTCGAGCGCATTTTGCATTCGCATGCGCGCGGCATAGACTTTGGCCTGATCGCCAATGTCTTGCGTACGCTCGCGCGTTTCGCTTCCCCACAAGTTCGAAATTTCGCTCATGCCGGAGCCTAAGTATCCTTTCCTGGAGGTGTCGTCTTATTCCCCGAGATAGCCTTGCAGCAACGTGACCAGTTCGAAACTGTTGATGGGTTTGGTGATGTAGTCGTTGCAGCCGCTCTGGAAGCCGGCTTCGACGTATTCTTCCTCGCCGCGTGTGGTCACCAGAATGATCGGAGTGTTCCGCAAAGACTCTTCCAGGCGCATCCGCTTACAGGCTTCAAACCCGTTAAGGCGCGGCATGACCACATCCATCAGCACGAGATCCGGATTTTCCACGACGGCGCGGGAGATGGCGTCCAGCCCGTCCTTTGCTGTGACACACTCGTACGGCGTGCTTTGTTTCAAAATCATTTCTTCCATCATGAGCGTGGTCGACGAATCGTCCACGAGCAGGACTTTTTTAGGCATTGCTTGACCTCATAGGTTTGTCAACTTTTGGGGGAGGGGCTGACCAGATATGCAGTGGCAAGTACGATGCCAATCTGCAGGATGCGCAGAGCATTCTTAAGTACTTGAATTCAGGGTTTCCCGGGCGGTTTACAGTCTGATTTTGACGGCGTCAAAGGCGGAGTGTTCGAATTCAAGAATCGATTCTGGAAATCGAACAGTGAATGAATGGGACGCGGAAATTGTCTAGGTTAGGTTCAGAGACTTCAGCTTCTGATAGAGCGTGCTGCGGGCAATCCCCAGGCGTTGCGCTGTCTTCTCTACGTTTTGTTTTTCTGCGGAAAAAGCGGCTGAGATGTGGAAGCGCTCCAGTTCTTCAAGGGTCCAATCCGGTTGATAGTGATGTTGACGGACTTGAGACTGAGATTCAAAGGAAAGATCCGCCGGTTCGAGCAGGTTGCGATCGGTGAATAAGAGAGCCCGTTCCAGCACATTGCGAAGCTCGCGAATGTTTCCCGGCCAGTAATAAGAGCGGAGACGTTCGACGGCCGGGGTGGAAAGCTCGGCAGGCGGACGCGCCATGTCGGAGCAGATTCTGGTCAGCAAGGCCTGCGCGACGTACGGAATATCATCCTGACGTTCGCGCAGCGGCGGGATGGCGAGCGGCACGGTGCTGATACGGAAGTAAAGGTCGCCGCGGAACGCTTTGGTCTCGATCAGGTGCCGGAGATCCTGGTGCGTAGCAGCGATCAGGCGGACGTCAATGAACCGGTCACGCACATCTCCCATGCGGCGGAATTTTTTCTCTTCCAAAACCTTCAGTAGTTTGGGCTGAACGTTGGGGTCAATGTCGCCGATCTCGTCGAGAAAAATCGTACCCCGGTGACCGACCTCGAGAAGCCCTGGCTTGGGATTGAGCGCGCCCGTGAAGGCTCCCTTCTCATGGCCAAATAACTCGGATTCCAGGAACTCGCGCGTGAGGCCGGCGCAGTTGAGATCCACAAAAGGTTCCTCAGCGCGTGGTCCATTCTCATGCAGCCACGTGGCCAGGACGCCTTTTCCGGTTCCGGTTTCTCCTTGAATCAAGACCGGGCTCTGGCTATTGGCAACTTTCGCCGCAGCTTCGGAAAGCCGCTTAATGACGGCACTCTCGCCCAGAAACGGATTCAGGGCGACACGTTTGCGCCGCGCACTGTTGGCGCGCTGCTTTTGCTGATTGCGCGAATTCTCCAGCACCTTGTGAACGATCATCAGCAAGGCTGATGGCTCGATGGGTTTGGAAAGACACTGCTCGGCGCCATTCTTGATCAGCGACACGCCCAATTCCATCGAACCGAAGCCGGTCAGCACGACGATAGGCACGGTTGGTTCCATTTCCTTAAACTTAGGGACAAGCTCTAGGGCGGTTCCATCCGGCAGGCGAAAATCCAGGATTACCATGTCGGGGCGAGTTGTGCGAAAACTGTTGAAGCCGCTGGCCACGTCTTCGGCCTCTTCGACTACCAAACCGTCTGCAGTCATGTGCGAGGCATAGGCGCGGCGCAGGTCGTCGTCATCCTCAACCAGCAAAATCTTTCGGCTTGCGAATGCAGGCATGATCAGAAGCCTTCGCTACGCCCACATTATAGGCTACGACCTGTTCATGCCTTAGAACTTGTGCTGGGCGCTTCCAGTGGAATGAGCGAGCGAAATAGTCTAATATTCTTCCGCACCCACCCCCCCTGCCACGATGGTTGGTTGAAACCGTGAGACCAACTCGTGCAGCGCCGATTGTCCTCGAAAGAATGGTTTTTTATGTCCAGGCCGTGTGACTGCGTCGGGAGTTATGCCGCGGCACTCTTCGCCGCCGTCACCGCGCTCCTCGTGCTTGCCATTTCCACCCCCCCTATGTGCGCCGAGAGCGCAGGCCATCTACCCAAAAAGGTTCTGATCGTTTATTCCTTCGACAACGATGAGGCCATTTATTCCGGATTCGACCATGTTTTGCGCGAGCGAATTCGAATGCGCTTGCCCCAGCGGGTCGAGTTCTACACCGAATATCTGGACCTTGTCCGGTTTCCCACGGCCTCGCACGCGGAAGACATGGTCCAGTTGTTGAAACTGAAATACTCGCAACAAAAACCGGATCTGATCATTCCGGTCTCCTATTCGGCGCTTCAGTTTCTCATTGATCACAGCAAGGATTTGTTTTCTGGTACGCCGATGGTGGCGTTGTTTAACCAGAGGAAGCTGGACGACCTGAAGCAGCGTCGGGCGAGGAGTCCAGGAGAAAACATTACAGGTGTGACCAGCACCGACGAGCCTGCGCGGACGGTTGATCTGGCATTGCGCCTGCAGCCCGAAACCCAGCACGTCGCGGTGGTGGTAGGCAGTTCGTCCCTGGAAAATTACTGGCGCGATCAACTCAGGCAGGATCTCTCGCCCTATAGCGGGAGAGTTGAGCTCATCTATCTGACAGGGACTTCGCTGGATGAACTCCTGAAGCGAGTCGCAGCCTTGCCGGCGCATTCGATCATCCTTAGCACATTCTTCTTCCAGGATGCGACCGGACAATTTTTCATACCGGAGGAGGTTCTCGATCACATCTCCCACGAAGCGAAGGTGCCCATCTACGCAATTTATTCCAGTTATATCGGCCATGGAGTGGTTGGTGGGTGGATGACGAACCCAGAGATCTCGGCGAGAAGAGTCGCCGACCTTGCGTTGGCCGTATTGAAAGGAGAGAAAGCAGACGGTATTCCAATCGTGGCCGATAATGCCGCGGCTAACATGGTGGACTGGCGGCAGCTTCAACGTTGGGGAATCAGCGAGAAACACCTTCCGCCGTCAACACTGGAACTGTTCCGCGAAGCAACGCTGTGGGAGCGCCACCGGACCCTGATCCTCGGGATGATTGCACTGTGTGCCGGGGAATTCGTTTTAGTGTTCGCGCTTGTCTTCAACATACGACGGCGGCGGCGTGCAGAGAAAGAACTGCTACGCGAGAAGACCCTGGCCGACGCCGTGATCGAGAGCCTTCCGGGAGTGTTTTTTGTGCAGGATGAGGCTGGCCGCAACCTCCGCTGGAACAAGAATGCGGCAACTCTGCCGCGCTTCCCTTTAACCGAGGCAGTGTTTCCGAAAAACGTTGCTGATACGCACATACAATCGGCGCTTGAAGCAAGGCAGCGAGTGCTCCAGGATGGGGCAGGCGAAGCCGAGGTGGACCTTTTGCTCCAGAATGGCAAGACTGGGTCGTTTTATTTCACGGGGAAGAGGGTTGAGCTGGAAGGCAAGCCTTACATTACCGCCATCGGAATTGATCTTACCGAAAGAAAGAAGGCGGAAGAGGCGGTTCGGCGATTTGAAGCGGAGATGCGATTGCTCGTGGAGCACGCTCCCTATGGAATCGGTACGATCAATGTAAAACAAGATCGGTTCGTGCATGCCAATCCCGCGATGGTAAAGCTGCTGGGATACACCTCCGAAGCGGAAGTTCTGGCGTTGAACGTCTCCCGTGATCTTTACTGCAATGGAGAGGCGCAGGGATTTCGCGCTCAGCCCACCCGGGCCGATTTTTTCAGCGCGGTGGAATTCAACTGGAGGCGTAAGGACGGGAAGCCTGTCATTGTGCGCGCCAGCGGCCGGCGGATTCGGACAACGGGTGATCAAGGGGACCTTACGGAGATTATTGCCGAAGACGTGACAACGCGGCGATCGCTGGAGGAACAACTTCGGCAGGCGCAGAAGCTGGAAGCACTGGGACAGCTGTCGGGCAGCGTAGCGCATGATTTCAATAACCTCCTCAGCGTGATCATCGGCTACAGCGAATTACTCTCGATCAATCCCATTTTCGAGGGAGCGCTGAAAGCGCACCTGGAAGCTATCCGGCGCGCAGGAGAGCGGGCCGCCTCGCTGACCTCGCAACTGCTGGCTTTCAGCCGCCGCCAAGTGCTTCAGCCTTCGGTGATCAATCTCAACCTGCTGATACGCGAGACGCAGAGGATGTTGCAGCGGTTGATGCGGGAAGATATCGAGCCCAGGGTCGTGCTCGACCCTGGGCTGTGGAAGGCCAAAGCTGATCCTAATCAATTGGTGCAGGTAATCATGAACCTGTCGATCAATGCGCGCGATGCTATGCCAAGAGGAGGCACGCTAACCATTGCGACGGCGAACGTTACATTTCATGACGTAATGACGGTCAAAGGCGTCGACGTGCCAGCCGGAAATTATGTGAAGCTCACGGTGACCGACACGGGAATTGGAATGGATGAGGAAACGCAGGCCCGAATTTTTGAGCCGTTTTTTACCACCAAGGAAGCCGGCAAGGGCACAGGACTAGGCCTGGCAACGGTGTACGGAATCGTTAAGCAGAGCGGCGGCTATATTTTTTCTGACAGCGAGGTGGGGAAGGGAACCACGCTGAGCATTTATCTGCCGCAGTTTGAAAGAGCTAACGAAGCCGCCTCTGCAACCACGGGGCCGGGAGATAGTAAGTCCGGCAGCGTTCGTCAAAGCTCGGAGACAATTCTTGTGGTCGAAGACGAAGCCGCGTTTCGCGACCTATTGCGAGACGGATTGCGGGCGAAGGGATATAACGTTCTGGTGGCCGCCAACGGCGTGGAGGCGCTGCGGGTCGCCGAGCAGCACGGCCTCTCCATACGTTTGTTGATTACGGATGTGATCATGCCGCAGATGAGCGGGCCCGAACTAGCGCGTGCTCTTCGGGCCACCCACGATGTTCCAGTTTTGTACATGTCTGGATATACCGACGACAAGCTGCGCGATATGTCAGATTCCGGCGAACTGGCTTTGATGCGGAAGCCTTTCTATATCGAAGAACTGGTGGAGCGAATGACCGAAATGCTTGCCCATGCGAAAGTTGAGCGCAAAACGAAGGTCTCACCTGTCGTGCAGCCCTAACCTTTTTTATCCGCCAGGTTTGCTCCCCGCGTTTCCACCTCTCTATGGTTCGAAAAACTGGGGTATTCCCCGCATTTTGTTAATAACTTCATTTCCACGGAAAGGCGCTATCCAATTCAAGCTCTTGGTTACGCCTGTTTGACTCGCCAGGGTGCGCTATCTGCTTCTGCGTTCACGCCTTACAGGGCGTGATCGAAATCACGAACCTGCGCGGTGAGGGTCACGGTGCGCGTCCGGAAGACTAAATAGGCTTAAAGAGGAGTACCACGCGAGGATTTCTCTGTCCGGCGCAGATTTTGCGACCAGCAGGGAAATCCGAAGGCCCCGCATGCCTCGAAAACTCGGCCCCAAGCTCATCTTGTCACTGACAGTCCTGATCGTGGCAATCAGCGGGATCAGCGGATACCTCAACCTCCGCACCCAAAAGAAACAATTGGTAGACACGATGATCCTGGGGGCGGATCAGCTTTCGCGGAGCATCACCGGCGCTACCTGGCACGCCATGCTCGATGACGACCGTAAGGCGGCTTACTCCATCATGCAAGTGATCGCCGACAAGCAAGGCGTGGATCGCATCCGGATGTACAACCGGGAAGGCCGACTGGTTTTCTCCACTGATGCTGGTGAGCAGCTGAGCGTCGCCAGTTCGTCGAGCGAGGTGTGCGCCAGCTGTCACAGCAAGGACTCTATCAAGGACCGGCCCACAGATGATGCGCGGGTGCGTTATGCCACGGCTCCAAATGGCGCGAAGACCATCAACATGGTGGCGCCCATTTACAACGAGCCTTCCTGCAGCAATGCCAGCTGCCACGCGCACCGGGCGTCGACCAAAGTCCTGGGAGTTGTCGATGTTGGGCTGCGCCTTGATCCGGTGCAAAAACAGGCCAGAGCTATCACGCTGCAGACGATCTTGTGGACGCTGTTTGAGGTGGGGATTGGGGCGGCTTTTGTCATTCTGTTCACGCGGCGCTTTGTCGCGACTCCTATCCAGCAGTTGATTGCGGGCACGAAGGCGGTGAGCGCCATGGAACTGGACCGGCCGATTACGATCGCTCGCCGGAGCCAGGAACTTGATGAACTGGTGGACTCGTTCAATCGCATGCGCGAGCGCCTGCAACTCGCGGTTGCCGAATTGAATGAGATGCAACAGACTCTGGAAAGCAAAGTCGACGAGCGCACCCTGCAACTGAAAGTCGCGCAACGCAAGCTGGTGCAATCCGACCGGCTGGCGACGCTAGGCCAGCTTGCGGCTAGCGTCGCTCACGAGATCAACAATCCCGTCTCCGGCGTGTTGAATCTCTCGATGCTGCTCGAGCGGTTGATGGGCAGCGGCACGTATCCTCCGGGGCGCGAGGCCGAATTTCGCAAATATCTTTCTCTGATCTCGACCGAAACGGCGCGCGTGGGCCGGATTGTCTCCGACCTCCTGGCGTTCTCGCGGCGATCTAAGCCACAGCGTGCGCCCGCCGATTTGAACAAACTAGTGCGCACCACGATGGGACTGGCCGATCACAAACTGAGGCTGATCAGCGCAGAGGTCGTTCTGGATTTGCAGGAGGATCTGCCTTTGGTCGAATGCGATTCATCGCAAATTCAGCAGGTGATTCTGAATTTGGTGTTGAACGGCGCACAGGCCATGCAGCCGAATGGCGGGGGAAAGCTGACGATCCGTACGCGCCTGATCCCGCAGGAAAATACTGTAGAGCTTTGCGTTCAGGATACGGGCGAGGGCATTGCGCCAGAAAATCTTTCTAAGATTTTCGATCCATTTTTCACGACCAAAGCCGAGGGCAAGGGCGTCGGGCTTGGACTGGCGGTCCTTTACGGAATTGTGAAAGCGCACGAAGGCGAGGTGGAAGTCGTGAGCCAGCGCAACCAGGGCACGATATTTACGGTGACGCTTCCGCTCAAATCGAGCAACATCGCCGAGGCAAGAGAGGTACAGGTACAAGGTGTGTGAACGAACTGTGTCTGGTGCCGATCGGGACTGTGCCGGCGAAGGCGTTGGAATGGATCGAGAGCGCGACGTCGGAGTGGTTTCCGTTGCCAATCCGGCGCTTGCCGGTCATGCCTATTCCGATCGGCGCCTACGATGCGAAGCGCGGGCAGTATCAGTCGGTCGAAATTATGAGGATGCTAGCTCAATCCGCACCCCACAACGCTGCGCGGGTGCTGGGAGTGACGGATGTGGATCTCTCGATTCCCATGCTGACCTTCTTGTTTGGCCAGGCGCAGTTTGAGGGTCCGGTGGCGGTGGTTTCGCTTTGCCGCTTGCATCAGGAGTTTTATGGCCTTCCGGGACAGGAAGCCCTGCTGCGCGAACGCACAGTGAAGGAAGTGCTGCACGAGTTGGGACACACGTTTGGATTGGTGCACTGTTCAGACTCCAGATGCGCCATGAGTTTGGCCACACACATCGAGCTTGTGGATGCGAAGGCAGAACAATATTGCGCCCGCTGCGGGCTGCATCTGGTCCAGAGATTTGCACGAGAGGAAGGATTATGAAAAAGAATTGGCCCATCCTGGTCGTGGACGATGAAGAGGTGATGTGCGAGTCGATGGCAGCGTGGCTGCGCGAAGATGGTTATCGGGTCGATACCGCGCCGGATGGGCAGAAGGCGCTGGAACTCGCCCGGGCGGCAGATTATGCCATCTGCTTCGTCGATCTGAAGATGCCCGGCGGCATGGACGGCATTGAAACGATGATGGAGATTCACCGCATTCGGCCGGAGGCTTCCATCATTATCATTACCGCCTACGCGACGGTCGACACGGCGATTCAAGCTATGAAGGAAGGCGCGCAGGAGTACATTGTGAAGCCCTGCAATCCGCCGGAAATTTCCATGCTGGTGTCGCGCATACTGAAGCTGAAGAAGCTGCAGAGCGAAAACGCGATCCTGCGCAAGAAGCTGACGCGGCAATACCGCCACCACGATGTCATTACCAAGAATCCGCGCATGGAAGAGATCCTTGCGCTTACGCAGGATGTTGCCAGCCTGCGCAGCACGGTCTTGATTCGGGGAGAAAGCGGAACGGGCAAAGAGTTGATCGCCCGGGCGGTGCATTTCTCCGGCAACCGCGCGGACAAGCCGTTCATCGTGGTCAGTTGCGCAGCGCTCACCGAGACTCTGCTCGAAAGCGAGCTGTTCGGTTACGAGAAGGGAGCGTTTACCGGGGCTGCGACGCAAGCAAAAGGAAAATTTGAGTTGGCGAACGGAGGCACGATCTTCCTCGACGAGATCGGCGACATTTCTCCCAAGCTGCAGGCCGACCTGCTACGAGTATTGCAGGAGCGCCGGTTTTACCGCGTGGGAGGATCGCAGGAAATAGAAGTGGACGTGCGGGTCATTGCCGCCACCAATAAGAATCTTACCGAGGAGATCCAACAGGGTAGGTTCCGCGAAGACTTGTATTACCGCCTGAACGTGATTGAGATTCGGCTTCCGCTTTTGCGCGAGCGGCGTGAAGACATTCCGTTGTTGGCGGAGCACTTTGTGCAGCGCATCTCTTCCGAGCTGGGCAGAGATGTTGCCGGCATTACCGCAGAAGCGCTGAAAATGTTAATCGCCTACGACTGGCCTGGCAATGTGCGGGAACTGGAAAACGTGATCGAGCGCGCCATCGTTACTTGTCACAACGGCAAGCTGGATGAGCAGGAGTTCTCATGGCTGCAGCGCGGAGGAGCGCAGCCACAGGGCTGGGAGATTCCCGATATTTCACTCGGTGAACTCGAGCGCCGGGCCATTGTGGCGGCGCTGGAACGGAAGCATGGGAACGTTAAGGAGGCGTCGAGTGCGCTGGGAATCGACCGATCCACGCTCTACGACAAGCTGAAGCGATACGAGATCTTGCACCGAGGCTGATCAGGCCTCGAGGAATGTGTCTGCGAGGACCGTATCCCAGTCTGCGTTGGGAACAGCATTCATCAAATCAGGCAGGAGCACCCCTCCATCGGCCAGGGCAGGGGGAGTGTTGGGTGCGCGTAACTGAAGTTGCAGGCGCTCCAGTTCGCGGGTCAGCCAGCCGTGTACTTCCGGGCCGCGCAGGAGGTGGCGGAGCGTGGCCGGATTGTGAAGATCGAGCCGCGGACGGATTTTCACATACCAACCTTCCTTTGGGCCACCAATGCCGACAATCGTGCCTTCAATCGGAGCACGAACTCGAATCTCTTTTCCATTTTTCTTCATTCGCCAAGCCGCCTGATTGAGTTCGATCGCATCGCCAATCTCACGCATTTTGATCGAGTCTGGAGTCCCAATCAGATGCTTGGCCAGTTCATCGAGGCCAATCGTGACGATGCCGTCTTCTTCGGGCTTTAGCCAGGTGTGTCCGCGATGGTAGTAACGGTCCTCTGAATAGTCGAGACCGAGCGCACTGACGTTTCCGGTTGTGGGGAGAACTGCAAACTGGGAGTACTTTTCGCAATGCCGGCAATCGAAGGCGTTGTCGCAGGTGCGTGAGATGACTCGTCCGGCGAGTTCGTGCCGGCAGCGGCGGTCTGCTTCCGGCAAGTCGGCAAAATCTGAATGCCAGCAGAAGTCGATGGCGCGATGCGTACGGAAGTCGCGCGCGGTGCGACGGATGGCCGAGGCTACGGTAAGCAAAATCGTCAAAGCCACCGCAAAGAATAGCGATAGGAAAAGAATGTGCCCGAAGGTCCAGTGAAAGCCATCAATCCCAGGAAACATGAGTGTCGTCTCCTTTCGAGGCAAACATCGGCAGGTAGCGATACGAAAGCGAGTACACGATGACGCCGTAAGCGATCACTCCCGCGAAGCTGGCGACCTCCTGCCAACTGGGCGTGTACTGCAAGAAGTCGTCGAAAAGCAGCGTCGGCAGCGCGAGGGTTTGCACGGTCAGCACGAAGCGATTCAGCAGCACGCCCGCGCAGGCCAGAGCGGCTGCGCTCAGAAGCCAAGCGCGTCGCGAGGCCGTTGTCCGGAACGTCAGCAAAAAGGCGGGAAGCAATCCGAACAGGACAATTTCCGCAAACAGGATCGGTGTGCCGAAAGGCTTGTGCATGTAGAACTGCCACGGGGCAAATCCGACCGATGGCGAAGTAACGTTCAGCCAGATCAAGGTATCGATGGACTTGGCCGCGATGTAGATTCCCAGCAGCACCCCGGAGATGAGTGCCAGTCGGCGAAAGACTCCCTGGGGCACGAGCCTGCGGCCGGTCACTTTTTCCACGGCCGCGGTCACCAGCATCAGGAAGCTTGGCCCTGAGGCGATCGCCGACAAGATGAACAAGAAGAAGGTAGAAGGCCAGATCAGGAATCCTTCGCGGAAGGCGAACGGACGGCCGCGCAGCACGCCATAAAGTCCTCCCAGCGATCCCTGGTGAAAGAACGACAGCAGCGCGCCAACGGCAGCGAGCACGGGCACAAGCTTGTGCAGTTGATATTCGAATACCAGAAACGACGGCAACCTGCGTAGTTGGCGATTCCGCAACAGGATGGGGATGTATTCCAGGCAGAGCACCAGCAGGTAGCAAGAGAGACAGAAGGTGACTTCCGTGAGCATGGAGTGTGTGTTCGGATGCCAGAAGGTGAACCACGCGCGCAGCGGTTGGCCGACGTCGACCATCAATATGGCGATCGCACCGCTGTAGCAGATGAAACCGACGACCACCGCGGTATTAAGGATCGGCTTGAGTTCGGCTCGCTTCAGAATGTAAACCAGAAATCCCGTAAAGAATGCGCCCGCGCCGAGAGCAATGATGCCGAGGTCGAGAAATATCCAGAGGCCGAAGGCGAAGCGGTTGTCCATGTTCGTCTGGTTCAGGCCGTAGTAGAGGCAGAGCCCGGCTGCATAGACTCCCAGCGCCAGCAGCGCCGCCCAGGGGGCAAGCCAAAGCAGAAATCGCGGGAGGGAAGTGCGCTCGGCGCCGCGGGCAACCCACCGGCTATCAGTCAGGACGGCGCTAGCCATGTTGCACCTCCGACGAGCGAGCAGGATTGGACTCAGCCAGCGCTCTCACCCATGGCTCCTTCGATTTGTAATAGACCTTGGGCTCGGTGCCGATGCGCGCCAGCAAGCGGAACGCTTGGGGCGAGCGCGCTTCTTGCGAAACCGGGTCGCGGGCATCGGCCAGGTTGCCGAAGCGGAGTGCGCCAATGGGGCAGGCTTCGACACAGGCAGGGACGTAATCGGTGGGATCAATTTCCCGCTTTCCCGCGGCTGCGGCTTTTTCTTGCGCCGCATGCAGCCGCGCGTGACACAGGTTGCATTTCTCCACCACACCCCGCATGCGAACCGCAACTCCGGGATTCAGACTGTTTTCCATACCTGCGGGCCATGACGGGTCCCACCAGTTGAAGTAGCGCGCGTGATAGGGGCACGCAGTCATGCAGTAGCGGCATCCTAGGCAGCGTTGCGGCATCTGCATAACGATGCCGGTCGCCTTGTCGACTTCAACGGCCTGCTGCGGGCACACCTTCACGCAGGGCGTTTCGTGCTCGCAGTGCATGCACATGATGGGGATAAAAGTCTCGCGGCGGGCATTGCCTTGCATGCCGTTTGAAACTCTGTAAACCAGAACAGGCGTCAGACCAGTTCGAGCGGTGGCTTGAGGAAGTGCCGGAACATTGTTCTCCGCCGCGCAGGCCACCATGCATGCGCCGCATCCGGTGCAGCGGTCCAGATCGATCACCATGCCGTAGCGCGCGCTCATGCGTTCCTCCTCGCAGGTGCTTCGCGCAAGTTCGACTCGATGTAGACCTTTGAGGCCAGCGGCGGAAATACCGGTACGGTCCATGTGCTTGCCCAACTCTCAACGCGCGGTGAAGATGCACTGGCCGGCCATTCCTTCAAACTGCAGCGCAAACCTCCCGGCGGCGATGGCTCGCCAACCCAGATCGCGCCTTTCCACAGTTCCTCTTCCAGCTTTTGCAGGGAAGCAATTTGCGCAACCGGTATCGTTTCCTGACCGAATAACCTCCCAGCGCGTGCACGGAAAAGATCTGTGCAGCGGGCGTGGATGATTTTTTCTGGTGAGTTCAAAGTGGGATCAAGAGCGGTTAGAAACTGTGCAGCGCTTCGTACGTCGGAAGTGGCCTTGACCAGCGCGGGAGCAACTGCGTAGGTCTCGACCGCCGACGTGTGGGCAGAAGGAACATCAGTCAGTTCTTCCAGAAAGCCCGGCGCGGGCAGCAGCCACGCGGAATTGATGCGGCCGCCGTCCCACCCGGCAAAACGGAAGACTTCAGCGTCGGTCTGCGGAACAAAATTCCACGGCACCGTCGCATCGACCAGCACCGCGCGCGCATTTGCGATCGAGGTCTCAGCGGAAATGTGGGCTTGGGCATTCTTGGATCTGCGAACAATTCCGCCGCGCGCTCCCACAGCGCCCATGACCACGTTTAAGGCAGCGACTGCCGCATTGTCATCGCGCGAAATCGCCACTGCGGGCATACGCGCAGCAATTGTCCGAGCCAAATCCCGAATCGCGTCCGCTGTAATACCGGTTTGGTCTGCGACCTCATCCAGCCCCACTGGCGGGATTGGTCCGTGTGCGGGAACCAGTTTTTGTTCGAGCAGCACACGAGCCAATCCCGCAGCCAGGGCCGACTCGGATCCCTCTCGGACCGAGATCCATTGCCATGCTCGCGACGCGGTGCGGGAAAGCGTTGGCTCGATTTGAATCAGGCGCAGTTGAGGATCCTGCATGCCGGCAGCGCGCTCTGCCCACAGGCGCGTGAAGCGACCGGGCGTGCCCCAGCCATCAAGGAGGGGAGCGCCGAAGCTCACAATCGTCTGTGCGTTTTCGAGATCGTATCCGAGAGAAGTGGTCGGCACGCCACTCCAGTTCTCATACGGCGCCAGCGCGAGAACTTCCGGTCCCGCGGCCACGCGGTGGCTGCCACCCTGCTTTTGCGCGAAATGTTCAAGCGTCGACGAAGCCGCGCGGCCCGGCCAGCCATCGATGACGACGATTGGCCCTTCGCTGCGGGCTCTGGCGAAGGCCGCTTGCGCCTCGTTCCACGACGAGGCGCCCGCAAGGTGACGTACCGTTCGCAGGCGTTGCGGATGCCAGTTCAACTGATGCGCTCCGAAGCCGAGCGGGCACAAAGCGCCGCGAGTGATCGGATTGGTTTTCATCCCTGCCACACTGACCGGCCAGCCTCCCGCCACCCGGACACGCAAGCCGCATCCGTTTGGGCACAGCGTGCAGAACGACTGCTTCACCTCGACAGGGCCTCTGGAGGCTTGCGGAATCCACGGCCAGTTCTGGCTCCAAATGGAAACGTCATCGAGGACTTTCCACGGGACCGGAGTCGCCAACAGACCCGCCGCGGCTCCCGCGCTCCAGACCAGCAGATCTCGCCGTGTGACCTTCATGCCGCTCCTTTCATTGGTGGCAACCCAGGCATCCGACTTCAATGTTGTGCCGCTGGTGGCAATCTTCGCAGTCGCTCATCTTCATGCCGTCGTGGGGCGCACGGCGTAGCCGGGAAATTGAATGTCCCCAGATGTCGCGGCTGTATCCACTGAGGCGGTTGACTTCTAAAACTCGCACCTGGTCTGACTCGCCATACGTTGAATGACACTCCACGCAGCCCAGCCCCGCGCGCTTAACATGGATCGCATGCGAGAACCAGACATTCTTCGGCTGCCGCGAATACACCAGCCACGGAGTCTCATGCCCGGGCTTGATGTAGTCGTTTACCAGAGTGGCCTCGGCCGGGGTCTCGCCGATCCGCTCCGCGTGGCACGCGGCACACTTCTCCGTGGGAGGAAATCCAGCAAAAGTACCGTCGTCGCGAGGTGTGTGGCACTCACTGCACTCCGCGACGCCGGACTTTTCCGCATGCGTCTTGTGGAGGAAATCGAGCGGCTGATGTTTCTGCACGTAGAGGACTCGCGGAAACACAAACCACCCGGCGAACAGTGCAACTGCCAGGCCGAATCCGAAGACGATCGTGTTGCGCGGCAACTTCATTGCTCTATCACCCAATCTGTCCGGGAGAAGAAATGCTGCAACAGACACACCAGATGCTCGCGTGATAACAATTGGGCGACTCCATGTACGGGCGCCCCGCCATCGCAGCCTGGCGCATGGGTTTCGTGAATCTCGTGCGCCAACCGCTCCCGTTCCTGCATCTGCCAGGCTTCGGCCTGCGGCCCGGAAACCAGGCCGACTCGCGTGCGCCCGGGAACTTCCCAGCCCTCGAACAGCCATCCCGCACCATAGGGATCGGCAGTCAACCGGGCTGGATCGCTGCGCAGCCGGCTGTTTACCTTCTGGATCATCAGCGGATTGGGAAAGCTCATCGGCCACTCGACGCCATGAATTGTGAGCGCCAACGCGGGACAACGAGTGCCGCGCGTCGAGACGAAAGTGACGCCATCCACGGTGCCGGCAATGTCAGCGACGAACCCGTCGACGCCGATGTGGCAGAGCCCGGAATCCTCTGCGTCTAACCAGAAGTGATTCGCTGCATACAAGAGATTCGCTGGCGGCTTGGTGGCGTGCGGTTGTGCGAGGTGCAGGTACGAGTCGCAATAGCGATAGGTTTCGCTGGTGCAACTCGACAATTGCGAATCGCTGAACGGCACCAGTTTCGGGATGGGGGAAACGCCGCAAAACTGTACTCGAATTTCTTCCAGGTGCGGACAGCGATCGTGCGACGCTTCGGTTTTTGCAGCCAGATCGCACGAACGATATTGGGGCGAGGAACAGCGGCCGCCGTCGGTCGCTCCCGGCCCGTCGAGAATCAGCTTGCGTACCGGAGCGGCGTGACAATATCGCGCTCGGCCTTCTCGGAGAAATGGGCAAGGCATGACTTACTCCTTCTTATCGGAGGATCGAGGTCGGGAAGATTCGACCCGTTCGCCTCCGTCTGCCATCGTCAGCCCGAGTCCGGGGATGGACAGGCTGTGCGATCCTTGCAACATTGCCCGCAGATCCGCATCCACGTTGCTCAGATCAACCTGCGGCGCCCGGCCTGCTTTGCGAACCAATAGATCCCAGCCCACGGCGAAAAACACCACGAGGAGGGCTATGAGAGTGACCATTCCTAGTGCGAAATTGGTGATGTTGAGCCACATAGTCCAATTCTCTCCAGCCATAGAAGATGACCTCCTTGCCGATCGAACCTCGACCACATGGAGAGAATGCAACTGACCGACCATCGTATGGATTCAAGGGCTTGCGAGGAGTTTGCTGCGAGGAATGTCGGGATTCTCGACAAATGCTGTCGGTCTTCCCGACACAATACTGTAAACACTTGCGATCCGACTTGTGATGCGTCAGTGACCCGCATCAGCGCTGATGCGCGGTTGGGATGCTCCTGAATTTTCCTTGTGTGACGTCAAGCTTTGTGCGCGCCGTCTCGCAGAGGCGTGATCCAAATCACAAGCTCCTTCCCACATTCTCGATACAAAGAACTTAGCATTTGGTCGCCCAGCGCTTGCGGCGTTGCTAACGCCACTTCTAGCAGATTCTCATTAGTGATTCGAGAATTGCGGATTACTAAGATTGCAACGCGCATGAATCCCAAGTGGAACGGGCAGTTCTCGTGTTTCGATCTCGTCGCCAAGACCGACGAGCGCTCCCGCAGCCTGGTGCGGGTGGGCGACATCGAGATCGGCGGCAACGACTTCGTGGTGATGGCCGGGCCATGCGCGGTCGAATCCGAGAGCCAGTTGCTGCAGACGGCAGTTGCCGTCGCCGACGCCGGTGCTCGGATTTTGCGCGGCGGAGCCTACAAGCCGCGATCGTCGCCGTATTCATTTCAAGGCTTGGGAGTCGAAGGACTCAAGATACTGCGCAAGGCGCGTGAAGAAACAGGACTCGCCATCGTCACCGAAGTCATGAGCGAGGAGGATGTCGAGGTGATCGCGGAGTACGCCGACATCATGCAGGTCGGCACGCGCAGCATGGAGAACTTCGCTTTGCTCGAAGTACTGGGACGCTGTGGGCGGCCGGTTCTGCTGAAGCGCGGCATGACGGCAACTCTGGAAGAACTGTTGCGATCCGCGCAGGTAGTCGCGATGGCCGGCAATCCGCGGATCATTTTGTGCGAGCGCGGCATTCGCACCTTTGAGACAGCGACTCGCAACACACTCGACATTGCCGCTGTGCCGGTGCTGAAGACCGTTTCGCACCTTCCCGTCATTGTCGATCCCAGCCATGCCGCTGGAGTTCGCAGTCTGGTGCCAACACTCTCGCGCGCTGCCGTCGCTGTAGGTGCGGATGGCCTGTTGGTCGAGGTGCATCCGTGTCCGGAGCGAGCCCTTAGCGATGGTGATCAGTCGCTCAGCTTTGGCGAGTTCCGTTGCATGATGGCTGATCTGCAGCCGTACTTGGACCTACAGCACCCGGATCACCAGCAAAATGAGCGGCAGTTTCGTCCGCAACTCCTCGCAGTGGGAGGAGCAGATTAGTGCTGCGCCGCTCAATCTTAGCCTGCCTTTTTTCACTGCTTACCCTTGGGCTGACCGGGCGCACAGTAGATGTGTCGCCGGGCGATGACTCGTTGTCCTTTCTATACACCGCTAGCAAGAGCTATGAACCTTTGGCCTGGATGCACGGGGCTGAGCGCTTCAGTTCCGGAGCGACAGTTTTTGTTCGCCATGTACACGAACAGCACGCGCTCGTCGCGGACTTTGCCGCGAGTGCAGACCCAGCAGTGTCATTCGATGGGCAGCGCGTCCTGTTTGCGGGCAAGCAGAAGGCGCAGGATTCCTGGCAAGTTTGGGAGATCGCTCTGGCAGGCGGAAACCCGCGCCGGATTACTTCCGGTCCCGAGGATTGCATTCGTCCTCTCTATCTACCGGAGGACCGTATCGTGTACGCGAGGAAAGTCGGCGGCCACTTTTTGGTGGAGAGTGCGCCGCTCTCCGGTGGTAAGCCACTACCGCTGACTTACGGTCCGGCGAATTCGGTGCCCAGCGACGTTCTCCGCGACGGCCGCATCCTGTTTGAGAGCGAGTTTGTATCGGGGACGCAGACAGTTCCAGAAATCTACACGGTGTATTCCGATGGCAGCGCAGTTGAGTCGTACCGTTGCGATCACGGCAAAGCCCGGCACTCGGGCAAGCAGTCGGGTTTGGGAGACATTGTTTTTGTTTCAGATGGCGGCCTGGCGAGATTCACTTCAGCTCGCGTTCAGCAACTTCCCATCTCTGCTCCGAATGGAGAGTACGCAGGAGACATCGCGGAAACTCCACAGGGTAGTTGGCTGCTGTCCTGGCGTTCTGATGCGAACTTCACATTTCAACTGATGTTCTGGACCCCGGGCGCAGCGAATCTACATCCGGTGCTGGCGAATGCGGGATTGAATCTGATTCAGCCCGTGTTGCTGGCGCAGCGCGCTATTCCCAACCGGCATCCCTCCGGCTTGCATGACTGGCCGAACGCAAATCTGCTTTGCTTGAACGCTTATACCTCGAAGCACCAGTTTGCGCCGGGTGCGATTCGCTCCGTGCGGCTTTACACCCGCGACGACACGGGCAGGGCCCGCCTGCTGGGCTCCGCGCCAGTTGAGGAAGACGGGTCTTTTTTTGTGCAAGTCCCAAACGAGCAACCGCTCCAAGTCGAACTGCTCGACGCCGCCGGCAAGACCTTGAGGCGTGAGGCGGGATATTTCTGGATGCGGCGCGGCGAGCAGCGGGTCTGCGTCGGATGTCATGCCGGGCCGGAAACAGCTCCCGAAAATGCGGTCCCGATGACGCTCCTGAAATCCACGACGCCAGCGGACATAACCGGCAAAGCCGTTCAAAGTGCTGCAGGAGGACATTAGCGTGAAATCGAGTGTGGCTCTATGCCTGTTGTTGTCCTCCGGCCTGATGGCGCAGACCCCGAGCACAATCCGCTTCGAAGACACGACTGGAAAGTCAGGCATTCAGTTCACTCACAATTTCGGCGCTCAGAAACTCGGCTCTCTGCTGGAAAGCACAGGAGCAGGTTGTGTCTGGTTTGACTACAACAATGACGGATTTCCCGACCTCTACGTGGCGAGCGGCAAGCCGCTCGAAGACGGCATGCATCCATATCCGCTCAAACAGTTGCCTGCGATTCCCCCGCACAATCATCTCTACCGTAACAACGGCGACGGCACCTTTACCGACGTCACCGATCAGGCTGGAGTCGCGGCGACCATCTATGGCATGGCGGCTATCGCCGCCGACTTCGACAACGACGGCTTCGTGGATCTTTTCGTCACCGGCTATGGCCGCGCGATTCTCTACCACAATAATGGCGATGGCACGTTTACCGACGTGACGGTCAAGGCCGCCATCCAGGTGGAGGGTTGGTCGATCAGTTCCGCCTGGCTCGACTACGATCGCGACGGCTGCGTCGATCTTTTCGTGGGCCGCTACGTGAAGTTCGATCCCAAGTACCGCAACTATTACTCAGCTGACAACTATCCCGGACCGCTCGACTACGCCGGCGACACCAATCGTCTCTACCACAACAATTGCAACGGAACCTTTACTGACGTTACCGACAAGGCGGGCATCGGCTTATACAAAGGCCGCACCATGGGCGTGACCGCTACTGACTTCGACGGCGACGGCTATCCCGACATCTACGTTGCCAACGACAAGACCGAGAATTTTCTTTTCCGCAACAAGCGTGACGGCACTTTTGAGGAAATCGCGGGCGAGTTGGGGGTGGCGTACGGGCAAAACGGCGAGAGCACCTCGGCGATGGGCCCTGTGTTGGCCGACATTGATGGCGACGGCCGCGTCGATCTCTGGGTCACAGATTCCAAGTACAACCGACTGATGCGCAACACCGGCGCGAACGGATTCGACGACATTGGCCCGAGTTCGGGTATTTCACAAGCCACAGCCCAATACACCAGTTGGGGCAGCGGCATCTATGACTTCGACAATGATGGCTGGCTCGACATCCTGGTCTTTCATGGCGGATTGATTCATCTCGTCCCGCAAGAGCAGTCGCTGTTTCGTGGCGTGGGAAACGGCAAGTTCGCCGATGTGTCTCGTGACGCCGGACCGGTGCTCGATGTGAAGACGGTCGCCCGTGGCGCCTGCTTTGCCGATTACGACAACGACGGGAAAGTGGATGCCTTTGTCGTCAATCTCGGCGCGCCCGCCATGTTGCTGCACAACGTTTCGCAAAACAGCAATCACTGGCTCACGGTGAAGTTGAGAGGGAAGAAGTTAAATCGGGATGGTATTGGTGCGCACCTTGAATTGCTGGCTGGAGGTCGCAAGCAGATCGCCGAGCGCATTGCCGGCTCCGGTTATCTCTCGCAAGATGATGGCCGCGTTCATTTCGGCTTGGGTGCGTCGACCAAAGCGGACAAGCTCACCATCCACTGGCCGAGCGGGCGAGATCAGGTTCTAGAGAACGTTGCGGTCGATCGAGTACTCACGGTGGAGGAACCGTAGATGGCGCCGAGCGCGATGCATCACGCGAGCTTCCGGCTGATGATGAAAGTACTCGGCATCTTCGGTGTTGCCCTGTTGTCCATTGCAGCCCGCTCTGCTCCGCAACAGTCGTCGATTGTAAAAGAACGATACCTGTCGCCGATTGAAATGGCATTCTCCCCGGACGGGCGCTTGCTCTACGTCGTCTGCCAGGATAGCGATGAAGTGCGCATGGTGGATGCGCAATCGAGCAAGGTGGTAGCGACGATCCCTGTAGGCCACGTTCCGCGCGGAATCGCTCTTTCGCCGGATGGAAGCCGTCTTTATATCACGAATGCCTGGTCCGACACGGTTTCTGTGATCGATGCGAGCAGGCGGGAAGTTGTGCGGACCCTGCCCACAGGTTTCGAGCCGAGCGGAGTGGTTATCGACCGCGCGGGCGAGACTCTCTATGTTGCCAACCGTCTCAGCAACGATATCTCGGTGATCGACCTCAAGACCGGACAGGAGATTAAGCGCCTTCTCGCCGGACGCGGTGCCAGCTACCTGGCCTCGTCTCCCGATGGCAAATGGATTTACTGCACCCACATCTATCCGAATGCAGGAGCGTTCCGTACGCAGCCGAATTCGGAGATCACGGTTATCGATACCGAAAGCCGGGTTGTGGTAGAGCGCAAGGCATTGCGGAACGTTGCCGGCGTATTCCACGTCGCCATATCGTCCGATGGCAAGCTCGGTTTGGCCGCGCAACTCCGGCCCAAAAATCTGATTCCGCTCGCGCACGTCGAGCACGGATGGGTCTTCGGCGATTCGCTCACCTTGTTTGGTGAAGATGTTGGCGGACTTGTCCAGGTCCCGCTCGACGAGCTCGACCGTTACTACGCATTGCCGTGGGGCATTGCGATTACGCCGGACAAGTCGAAGATTTTTCTGACGACCGCGGGATCACAGAGCGTCACGGTGATTGACGTGCCGCACCTGCTGGCAACCGTCCGCAGCCGGCATCAGCCATTTGTAAACGATCTCTCAGCGTCGGCGGAATATGTATCGGCAAGAATTCCGGTTGGCCACAATCCGCGCGGAGTGTTGCTCTCCCCGGACGGCAAGCGGCTCTATGTCGCCAATCGTCTCGATGACGACATCGCCGTCATCGACACAGCTGGCAACAAAGTTGTATCCACAATCGATTTAGGCGGGCCAAGGAAGGTCGACGCCCTCCGACGCGGCGAGCGCCTCTTCTATACCGCTGACTTCGCTTTTCAAGGCCAGTTCGGCTGCTCCAATTGCCATCTCGACGCCACGATCGACGGGTTGCAATGGGATCTTGAACCAGATGGTTTCGGCAAAGACATTGTCGATAACCGTTCGCTTGAGAATCTCGCAGGAACCGAGCCATTCAAGTGGAACGGCGGCAATCCCGACATGCCCACCGAGTGCGGTCCGCGAACGGAGAAGTTCTTCTTCCGCTCGCAGAGTTTCAATCAGCAACAACTCACGGACCTGGTCACGTTCGTCTACTCGCTCCCATATCGGCCCAATCGTTACCGGTCCTCGAGCGCAGAACTAACGCCGGCGCAAGAGCGGGGCAAAGCCCTTTTCGAGCGGACGAAATCCAAAAGCGGCGTTCCTATTCCGGATACCAATCAATGCACGTATTGCCACAGTGGACCAAAATACACCAGTCAGAAGCAGGTCGACGTCGGCTCGGGAAAGCTCACCGACCGCTCGCCGGTCGTGGATGTGCCCCAACTCCCCAACGTCGCGTACTCCGCCCCTTATCTCCACGATGGTTCGGCGCGTTCTTTGGAAGAGATTTGGACCGTATTCAATCCGAAAGACACGCACGGCGTGAGCAACGATCTGACCAAAGATGAATTGAATGACTTGATCGAGTACCTGAAGACGTTATGAAGACAAAATCAACCTTCGTGCTGTTTGCTTTGCTTCTGGCTGGTTGCTTGGCTCGGGCTCAAGAGCTGCCCATGTTTCGCTGGGAAAACTTCACTACTGTTAACGGTTTGCCGGACAACCACATTTTCTGCGTCTTGGTCGATGGCAAGCGCGTCTGGGCTGGAACAGAAAATGGGCTCGGATTGTACGACAACGGCGCGTGGAAAATCTTTCGTCCCGCAGATGGATTGGCGCACCAGGCCGTGCTTTCGCTCGCTGTCGATAAACGGACTGGCGACCTCTGGGTTGGCACCATGGGTGGGCTAAGCCGCCTCTCTGCCGGACGCATCGACACCTTCACGCAACTGAACTCCGGACTGAGCAACGACATTGTGTATGGCGTCGGCGTGCAAGGCGATTTCGTCTGGACCGCAACCGCCGCAGGCGCGAGCCGCTTGAATACGCGGACTGGGCAGTGGTCGCTTTTCAATGCGACCAACACTCCGATGTACGAGATTTGGACCTATTCCGTTGCTACGGCGGAGGACAAGGTCTATTACGCAGTTTGGGGCGGCGGCGTGCTCGAGTACGACCAGAAGACCGAGCGCTGGAAAGACTACAACGATCCCGACGGTGAGACTGAGATGGTCGTGATGAAAGACCAGGGCCTGATCCACGAGATCACGACTTCGGTCAGCTACGTCGATAAGATTCTGTGGGTCGCGACCTACTTCGGCGCCAGCCGATACGATGGCCGCTACTGGCACAACTTTCTCAGCAAAGACAGCGGCCTGCCCAGCAATTTTCTGAGTCAGATCAAAGGTGTCGATGCCAATCGAGCGTGGTTCTCGACCGACAAAGGTCTTGCCTACTACGACGGCACGAATTGGGCGGTGTACCGTCCTGCTCTCGACACCCACAGACCGGAGATGCTGGTGCGCGACGCAACCGGAAGTGTGAGGGCCGTCCCCGTTCAAACAGCCCCGGCGCATAACTACATTCTCGGAGTCGATTTTCAGGGCGACGACATCTGGGTCGCTACTGCCAAGGGATTGAGCCACGGAATTCGCCAGAAGGAGTCAGTCTCATTAGCAAAAGTATTCAACAGCGAGAAGACCAAAGGAAAGAAGTAAGAAATAGTCAGGAGCACACACCTATGAATGTTGAAGAGCTATTCGCAGCAGTGGCCACCGCCCCCGTTGTGAAGCAGGCGATCACCAATCACACCGCACTAAACGAAGCCTACGATTACGGAAGCGCGTTTTCCCGCGGGATGCGGATCGATCTGAACGGGCTCAGTATTTTGCTGATCTCGGGCACCGCCAGCATTGACGATGCAGGCCGCACCGTGCATGTCGGCGACTTCCGCGGTCAGGTACGGCGGACCTTCGATAACATCACCAAGTTGCTGGCTTCCGAGGGGGCCACTTGGCGCGATATCGTTCGCACCACTTGCTACCTGCGTGACATCGAGCGCGATTACCAGGCCTTCAACGAGGAGCGCACCGCGTTCTACAAGATGCAGGGCCTGGATCCTCTGCCTGCCTCAACCGGCATCCAGGCAATTCTGTGCCGCCCGGATTTGTTAGTGGAAATTGAAGCAATTGCGATGTTCCGGCAGGATTCGCCGAAGGACTAAGACCATGCGCCTCGCGTCTGTTCTCGTAATCTATGCCGCGCTCGCGTGTACAGCTTGGGCTCAGACGCCCGCCGCCGCATGTGCGTGTGGCAAAAACGCTTCAGGCGCACCCGCTCCTCGGTCGTTGAAGCCTTATGCGGGAGCACCTGAGGATTTGCGTCCGTTCTCCAAGTTCACCACTCCCTATCACGAGTATTACCAGGACTTGATCGAGTACAAAGGTGCGGCGCGTGACATTCCTGATCCCGATCTAAAAGACCTGAGCGAGATCCGCATCGGTTTTCTTGCGCCCCTCTACGATCATCCCGACCAGGCACTTGGCGCTCGCATGCTGAACGGCGCGAACATGGCGATTGACGAGGCTAATGCCGGCGGTGGTTATGGCGGCAAGCCTTTCCGCCTCATCACTCACAACGATTACGACAACTGGCAAAACAGCACCACCGCGACCGCCGGGCCTGCGAAGGATTCCGCTATTTGGGGCGCGGCGTCCAACGATGCCGTCCGCATGATTTATGACGACAAGGTCTGGGCAATGTTCGGCTCCATCAGTTCTGAATCCACACACATCGCGCTTCGTCTCACGCTAAAAGCTGAGACGCCGCTGGTGAACAGCGCCTCCACCGACCCGACCATCCCGGAAACCATCATTCCGTGGTATTTCACCGTTCTTCAGGACGATCGCGTCCAGGGCTACACGTTGGCTCGCCACATCTATACCGAACTCGGCCTGAAGAGGGTTGCGCTTCTTCGAGTCAACGATCGTTACGGGCGTTTCGGGGTCATCAAGTTTCGCGATGCATCCCGCCGGCTCGGCCATCCGGTGGTGATCGAGCAGAAATTCATGCGCGGCGATATGGACTTTCGCCGACAACTGCAGGTGATCGAAGACTCGCGCGTCGATGCGATCGTGTTATGGACCGACATCGGTCCAGCTGCGATGATCCTGCAGCAGATGCAGGAACTGGGCATGAAGCAGCGCGTTTTCGGCAGCCACCGTACAATCGGCGAGGAACTTGTCAACCTTGCGGGGCAGGCTGCGGAAAATTTTGAAGCTGTCTATCCTTACGATCCCACTCGCACCGATCCGCGCTGGCTCGATTTCCAGGCGCGATACGAGGCTCGCTACCACGAAAGGCCCGACCACTTCGCCGCGCTCGCCTACGACCAGATGCGGATTCTGCTCGATGCCATCTGCCGTGCTGGCCTGAACAAGGGCCGCATTCGCGATGCCCTCACCGGGCTGACCAGCTTCAAGGGCGTGACCAGCGATATGCTCTTCGATCCGAACTGCAAGAACATTGCCTCCTTGTACCTCGGGCACGTGCACAATGGCCAGATTGAATACCGGCGCATCACCATGGAAAAGCCTTACGCGCAGGTTGGAGAGAACGGGGTTCCGTACACGGGACCATCCACGCCTGATGAGAGTACAACCGATCTGCGGATCGGAGTCTTTGGCCCTCATGCGGACGAGGTGGTGCGCTCACCGCATATTCTTCAATTGCTGACCGCTCTCAATGCCAGTGGCAAGAATGTTTCACTGATCGCCATTCCCTCGGAGACCTCGTGGGGAAAGGCTTCGAGCGACCTGGTGAAAGCCGTTTACCAGGATCAGGTCCTCGCGCTGATTGCCCTCGACCGCAACTCTAGCCATCTCGCCGAGCAAGTTGCCGTGAAGTCTTTTGTACCTGTGATAGCGCTTTCCTCGGATCGCGCGCTCACATCAACGAATATCCCATGGATTTTTCGGCTACCTCCGCAGACGCAGATATTCGATGTTGTCGACTGTCTGTTACGCGCAATTCGCGAAGCCGGCCCGAACCGTGATCGAATCCGCGGAGTTCTGGCCTCCGGCAAGCCCGTGGCCGGAATCCGATTTAATCCCACAGGCGAGGTCATCCCTTAAGCGCAAGTTTGACGCGGAGACGGTTCTCCTCAACAGGCCCCCCACCAACTGGTATCCTTCCCTACCGACCCATAAACCGAAAAAATTCGTACAATCTCTTTGTGTCGTGTGAACCAGGCGATATCGTGAATATCTGATCGATGACTGACCGTGTTTGCCAAAGAGTGCGGGTGATCGACTCTCACACTGGGGGCGAACCCACCCGCGTGGTTCTCAGCGGAGGTCCCGACCTGGGCGACGGTCCTCTTGCCGAGCGACTAGAGCGCTTTCGTGCCGAGCACGATACGTTCCGATCCTCGGTCGTCAATGAGCCTCGCGGATCTGACGTCATGGTCGGCGCGTTATTGTGCGAACCCCTGGATCCGACGTGTGCCGCGGGCGTGATCTTCTTCAATAACGTGGGGTATCTTGGCATGTGCGGGCACGGGACCATCGGCTTGATAGCCACACTGTCGTTTCTGAAACGCATCGCGCCTGGAGAGCACCGCATTGAAACTCCCGTGGGGACCGTTACCGCAATTCTCCATCCTGACGGCAAAGTCACCGTCAACAATATTGCCAGCTATCGGCTTGCCTCAAATGTCGAGGTGGAAGTTCCGGGTTATGGTGCTGTACGCGGCGACGTTGCCTGGGGAGGGAACTGGTTTTTCCTTGTCCGCGAGCACAGTCTTGACTTGTCGCTCAAAAATATTGAGCAGCTGACCAACTTCACCTGGGCGGTTCGCCAGTCTCTTAACCGGCACGGAATTACCGGCGCGGGCCAACAAGAGATCGATCACATCGAACTGTTTGGGCCATCCAATTCGCCATCGGTCGACAGCAAGAATTTCGTGCTCTGTCCCGGTAAAGCCTATGATCGTTCCCCCTGCGGCACCGGAACCAGCGCCAAGCTGGCCTGCCTTTATGCCGACGTAAAACTCCGCGAAGGTCAGGTCTGGAAACAGGAAAGCATTGTCGGTAGCGTTTTCGAAGGCAGCATTTCGGTTCGAGATGGCAAGGTCTATCCCAGCATCAAGGGTTCTGCTTTTGTGAATGCCGAAGCGGAACTGGTGCTCGACCCTCAAGATCCGTTTTGCGCGGGCATTCGCCCGTAAAAGGCGTAGCCCGCGGCCGACTGTTAACTGTAGTTAATACGAATTCCACAACATGAACTGCCGAGAAATCGCCCAACAATTCGAGCAGCGATTCGGTCAGCAACCCAGGATCTTCCGCGCCCCGGGACGCGTGAACCTTATTGGCGAACACACGGACTATAACGATGGCTTCGTCATGCCTGCCGCCTTGGGATTCTCAACCTATGTGGCGGTCGGTGCACGACCAGACCGCAAGCTGGTAATTCACTCACAGGAATTTACCGACGATTACGACTTCGATGTGGACCATCTGCCAAGCCGGCGCTCTGGCCTCTGGTGTGACTACATTGTTGGAGTCGCCAAGATTCTTCGCGACCGGGGGTGCGATTTTTCAGGCGCGAATCTGGCGGTGCACGGAGAGGTCCCGATTGGCGCGGGCCTCAGCTCTTCGGCGGCGATTGAAGTAGCGTCTGCTCTGGCATTTACCACCCTTGGGAAAGCGCATATCCCTCTGCCCGAGATCGCCAAGCTCTGCCGCCGGGCTGAGAACGAATTTGTCGGCGCCCACGTCGGCATCATGGACCAATTTGTTTCCTGCATGGGCAAAGCCGCGCACGCCTTGCTTCTCGATTGCCGTTCCCTGGAGTACAATTTCGTTCCGATCCCGCCGCGAATCCGCATCGTGGTCTGCAATACGATGGTGAAACACGATCTGGCCACCGGCGCCTATAACCATCGCCGCGCAGAATGTGAAGAAGGCGTTCGATGTTTCGCGCAATGGCAGCCCGCGATTCGCGCTTTGCGCGATGTTTCCGTCGAAGTACTCGAGCAGCACTCGAAGGATCTTCCTGCCACCATCCTGAAACGATGCACTCACGTTATCCACGAAAATCAGCGAACGCTCGATATGGCGCGTGCGCTACGAGAGGGCGATTTAAACAAAGTGGGGCTGTTCATGCGCGAGTCACATCGTAGTCTTCGGGACCTCTACGAGGTGAGTTGTCCCGAACTCGACATTATGGTCGAGTCTGCTGAAGGCTTGGCTGGCTTTATCGGCGGGCGGATGACCGGGGGCGGATTTGGAGGATGCACGGTCAACTTAATTCGCGAGGACAATGCAGCGGAGTTCGCTGCAGAGATTCGGGACCGATATCGCAAAGCTACTGGCATCGATCCACAGACTTACCTTTGCAGCGCCGAAGACGGCGCCCGTGAAGTTAGCTAGACCCCGTGTGATCGGCTGAGTTCGGCGCCCAATCCTGCAGCTTCACCAGCCAATTCGCCGGTTCCGGAAGGATCGCGAATTTCGGCAGATCGCCGCGCACCATCGCCACTTCATCGCAGCAGTGAAACCGCGGACAGGCGTGGCAGTCTTTATAGATCTTGTCGGGCAAATCCTCGCGCTGCGCCACCGAGAATCCTTGGCCCGCGAAGAAGTCCGGCTTGCGCGTGAAAAGACAGATGCAGTCCACGCAATGGCGTTTCGCCTCGGCCAGCAGCGCCTTTACCAGCCGTCCTCCGCCGCCTTTGCCTTGCGCCCAAGGTGCGACGGTGATCGAGCGAATCTCGGCGAGGTGGGTTCCGTACAGGTGCAGCGCTCCGCATCCGATGATGGCGCCATCCTCCTCTTCGAGGACGACGAAGTCGCGGACGTTCTCACAGATTTCCGGCAGCGTGCGCGGCAGCAGCGTTCCGTCACCGGAGTAAGCCGCGATCAGTTCATGAATCTGCTGTGCATCCGGCAGAATGGCTTTACGCGTGCGCATGGACCTCCTCGCGAAGTGACTCGAGTTTCTTCCTGGCGGCCCCAATTGCTTGCCGCACCCGGGCTGGTGCTGTGCCGCCGAGAACATCGTGCACCGCCAACACTGAAGCCAATTTCAAAGAATGATAAAACTCTTCGTCAAAAGCCGCGTCGAGTTGTCGAAGATCGGCCAGCGGCAGGTCCTGCAGTTCACGGTTGCGCTCAAGACACAGTTGCACCGCCTTGCCAATACGCTCGTGCGCCAGTCGTGAAGGAAAACCGCGCTTTACCAAGTACGTCGCTGCCGCCCACGCATTCATAAAGCCAGAGCCGGCAGCTTGTTGCATGCGTTCGTGATGAAACTCCACTGCTTTCATGAACCCCGTGACGAGGGGCAAGATTTGCAGCAGGGTATCGGCCGAGTCGAAGAGCGGCTCCTGCGTTTCCTGCAAGTCCTTGTTGTAGGCAAGCGGCAAACCTTTGACCGTGATCATCAACCCGGTTGCGTTTCCCACCACGCGCCCGCTCTTACCGCGCACTAACTCGAGGAGATCGGGATTCTTCTTCTGCGGCATGGCGCTGCTGCCGGTCGAGTACGCCTCGGGAAGTCCGATAAACCCGTACTCCAGGGTGGAAAACAGGATCATCTCCTCGGCCCAGCGGCTGAGATGCGCAGCCAGCAGCGCCAGAGCGTTGACAAATTCGATGGCAAAGTCGCGATCGCTGGTGGCATCCACGCTGTTCACAGTTGGACCGTCGAAGCCGAGACTCTCCGCCATCAGGGCGCGATCGAGGGGCAATGTTGCCCCGGCGACAGCACCCGAGCCCAGGGGACACAGGTTCAGCCGTTTGCGGCAATCCGCCAGACGATCGGCGTCGCGCAAGAACATTTCGACATAAGCCAACAGCCAATGACCAACCAGAACCGGCTCGGCTCGCTGCAAATGCGTGTATGCGGGCATGGCCGCATCCGAAGCTTGCTCCGCGCGTTCCACCATCACGCTGCACAATTCGCCGAGTTCATGCCGCAGTTGATCGATTGCTGCCCTGACGTACAGCCGCAGGTCCGTTGCGATCTGCTCATTCCGGCTGCGACCACTGTGTAGTTTGTAGCCGGTGTCGCCGATCAACGCGACGAGTTGTTTCTCTACGAAGTGGTGCACGTCTTCGGCGTCGGTATCTTCGAGGAAAGCCGGCGATGCGGCAGCTTTTTCACCGATCTGCTCCAGCCCCTGCAGAGTGCTGATCAGTTCGTCGGCAGAAAGAACGCCGGCAGCTTTGAGCGCGCGCGCGTGCGCACCGCTGGCCGCCAGTTCATAACGCAGCAGGCGGACGTCGAAGTCGAAGGACCGCTGCCAGCGCTCGAACTCGGGGTCCAGAGGCTGCCGGAACCGTCCCGACCACATTTTCATCGCGCGACCTCCACCCGGCTGCGCGCTCGCGAGCGAGAGGGCAGCCCCAAAATGCGAATGAATCCCGCCGCGTCTTTCTGGTCGTAGCTGTCGCCCATGGTGAACGACGATAGATCAGTCCGGTAGAGAGAATTCTCCGACTCGCGGCTGGCTACGGAGACGTTGCCCTTATAAAGCGACAGCGTCACCTTGCCGGTCATCTGTTCCTCGGTCTTCTCGACAAAAGCGTCGAGAGCCTCACGCAATGGCGCGAACCATAGGCCGAAGTAAACCAGTTCCGCATATTTCAGCCCAATGTGCTGCTTGAAGTGCGCGACATCGCGCTCCAGGCAGAGCGCCTCCAGTTCGCGGTGCGCCGTAATCAAAAGCGTGCCGCCGGGCGTCTCATAGCATCCGCGCGACTTGATTCCCACGAAGCGGTTCTCGACCAGATCCACTCGTCCCACCGCATTGCGCGCGCCGATCTCATTCAGTAATTCGACCAGCGACACCGGATCCATTTCCATCCCGTTCACTGAAACCGGTACCCCCTGCGCGAATCCGATGCTGACCTGTTCGTCCTTGTCCGGCGCGTCTTGCGGCGAACGTGTGATCTGCCAGGTTGTGGGCAGCGGCGCGTTCCCGGCATCCTCCAACTCTCCGCCTTCATGGCTGATGTGCCACAGATTGCGGTCGCGGCTGTGAATCTTCTCGCGGCTGGCAGCCACGGGAATTCCGTGCGCCTCCGCGTAATCGAGACAATCCTCGCGCGACTTCAAAGCCCACTCGCGCCACGGCGCAATGATCTTCAATTCCGGAGCGAGCGCCTGATATGTCAACTCAAAGCGCACCTGATCGTTGCCTTTGCCCGTGCATCCGTGCGCCACTGCGGTCGCGCCCTCGCGCAGCGCGACTTCCACCTGGTGCTTCGCAATCACCGGTCGCGCCAGCGACGTTCCCAGCAAATACTTGTGCTCGTACACGGCGCCGGCTTTCAAAGCCGGGAAAACGTATCCGGTCAGGAACTCTTCCCGCAGGTCTTCGACGATCACCTTGCTGGCGCCGGTCGCATAAGCTTTCTCGACCACCGCTTCGATGTCATCTCCCTGCCCAACGTCACCGACCATCGCGATGACGTCATAGGAATAGTTCTCCTTCAGCCACGGAATAATGATGGACGTGTCGAGTCCACCGGAATACGCGAGAACAACTTTTTCAGGCATGAGCGCTCCTTGCGGGCAGGCGCACCGCGCCGCCCAACAATAAATAAAGAATGGATTTCTGCACGTGCAGCCGGTTTTCGGCCTGCTCGAAGATCACGGAATGGTCGCCGTCCATCACCTCGTCGGTAACTTCTTCTCCGCGGTGCGCGGGTAGGCAATGCATGAACACCGCATGGGGCGCAGCTTCCGCCATCAAGTTTCGATTTACCTGGTAGGGCGGGAAGATCTGGGCGCGTTCCGCAGACTCTTGCTCCTGCCCCATACTGGCCCAGGCGTCGGTGTAAATGGCGTCGACGCCTGCGACCGCGGCATGAGGGTCCGTGAGAAATTCAATTTGTGCGCCTGTCTGTTTTGCGATCTTGCGCGCCTCGGCAACGATCTGCGGGTTGCAGGCGTAGCCTTTGGGCGTAGCAATGCGCATGGACGAACCCAGGCACGCGCAGCTAAGCAGCAGCGAGTGGGCCACATTATTGCCGTCTCCGACGTATGCCAACCGGAGTTTTGCCACGTCGCCGAATCGCTCCTGCAGCGTGAAGTAGTCAGCCAGCGCCTGGCAGGGATGCTCCACATCGCTGAGCGCGTTAATCACCGGAATAGAAGCATGCCGCGCCATGCCTTCAATCGTCTCCTGCGCGAAGGTGCGCAGCACGATCACGTCCACCCAGCGCTCGAGATTATGCGCGATGTCGCTCAGTTTCTCGCGCGCATCGAGCCGGGTCTTCGATTGATCCACGAACATGGCGGTTCCCCCCAGGCTCACCATTCCCGATTCAAACGTCAGGCGGGTGCGCAGAGAAGGCTTCTCGAAAAACATGGCCATTTGTTTTCCGGCAAGCGAGCGCTGAAAAACCGATGGACGGGACTTCATCAATTCCGTGAGATGCAACACTGCCCGGACTCCCTGGGGCCCAAGGTCGCGCGTCGATACCAGGTCTGGACACCAGAAGATGCCGGGAAAAGTTTCCGGCACTGTCGGCGTCCGCGGTTGCAATGGAGTATTCAACTTTCTTTCCTCTTTCTCCGTGCGAGCGCATTCTTCATGCGCAGGTCACTTCCGTTCCACAATTCAATTTAGTCAGATAAAACTGCGGCAGCGCTTCCGCTTCTGTGGCCGGCAAGATTCGCACTCGCCCTACACCTTGCTTCAACGCCTGCGTGCAGGCCGCCAGCTTGGGCAACATGCCTCCGCTGACCACCGATCCAGCAGCAAGATCCTGCGCTTGTTTTGTGCTCAGCCAGGGAATGACGGCGCCTGCGGCATCCTTCACTCCTGGCACATCCGTGAGGAAGATGAGGGCGTTGGCATGGCAGGCTGCAGCGCAGGCCGCGGCCATCTCATCGGCATTCACGTTGTAGTATTCGCCGTCGGCGCCAAGCGCGAGCGACGCCAGCACCGGAATGCCGCCTTGCTGCCACAGCGCTTCGATCCAACAGGGCTCGGCAAAGCAGATCTCGCCCACGAACCCAAGATCGTTTCCGCTGATATGCTTGCGGCGCGCGCGGAACGACATGCCGTCGCCGCCGCAGAATCCCAGTGCCGGCATGCCTGCGGCCTGAATCGCCGCCACCAGTTTCTTGTTTACGATTCCGCCCAATACCATCAGCGCCACATCGCGCGTCTCGGCATCGGTGACGCGCAGCCCGCCAATGAATTCGCTTTGCTTGCCTAGTTGCTTCAGAACGCGGGTCAAAGCGCTGCCCCCTCCGTGAACGACGGCCACGCGATGCCCGTCCTGCGCCAGTTCGGCGATCGCACGCGCACATTTGCGCAGAGTGGCGGCATCTTCCAGCGCCGCTCCTCCGATTTTGATGACGATCGTCACTGCAGCCCCTCTTCCTCGCCCCACCCGTACATCAGATTCATGTTTTGTACGGCCTGGCCGGCCGCGCCCTTCAGCAGGTTGTCGATGCATGAAATCAGCACCAGCCGCCGGCCGTCCTCCGCCAGGCAAAATCCCAAATCGCAATAATTCGTATGCAGAGAAAACTGTACTTGCGGAAGCTTCGGCGTCTGAAAGATGCGCACCCACCGTTTGCGCGCATAAAAATTACGGAAACACGATTCCACTTCGAGCGGCGTCATCTCCCGGCTGAGATGCGCATAAATGGTCGACAGAATTCCGCGCGGAATCGGCAACAGGTGCGGAGTAAACATCAGGTCTCGATCCTCCAGGGCAAGTTGCTCCACGATTTCGCCCATGTGACGGTGATTGAATACGGAATACGCCGAGAGATTGTCGGCCACAGACACAAAATGCGTCTTGGAGGTCAGCTCTTTGCCCGCGCCCGACACTCCGGATTTCGAATCAGAAATGATGCCGCGGTTCCGGTCGATCACGCCGGCTTTCAGCAGCGGAGCGAGCGCCAAGATAATCGAGGTCGCATAGCATCCCGGATTCGCCACCAGGTCTGCATTGGCGATGCGGTCGCCATTCAATTCCGGCAAGCCGTAAACCGCTTTTTCCGTCAATTGCGCTGCCGTCACCCCATCCGAATCCTCAAAGCCGTAAATAGCCCGATGGTGCTCCTGCTTCAGCCGCCATGCCCCGCTCAGATCGATCACGCGAATGCCTTTCGCCACCGCTTCAGGCACGAGTGAGCGCGAGACTTCATGCGGCGTTGCCAGGAACAACAATTTCACCCCCTGCTGCCTGAGCGACGGCCAGGAAAAAGAGTGCAGCGGGTAGCCGCCATTGCCGGAAAGGACAGGAAAAATATCGGCGAGATCGGCCGTGCCGCCTTTGTCGGCCGAACGCCGCAGCAGCAGCGGTTTCTCCAGTCGCGGATGGCGCAAAAGAATCCTCGTCAACTCCAGGCCGGAATAGCCTGTCGCCCCCAGCACCGCAGCTTTCAGTTTTGTCCCCATCTACCCCAGCATTTCCTCGATGCGGCCGGCCAGCGTTTTCGCTTCGTCTTTATCCGGGCAGACAATCAGGATTGTGTCGTCGCCGGCAATCGTCCCCACCAGTTGCGGCCAGTCGGTTTCGTCCAGCGCCGCGGCCACCGGCTGCGCGCTGCCCACAATCGTTTTGATCACCAGCAGGTTCTGCGCCGAGCGGATATCCAGCACAAACTCGCGCACCAGCCGCGACACCGGGGGCAAGGCAATTCCCGCCCCGTTATCCCCCTGGGGCAGGGAATATCCATGCGATGTTTTGCTCAGATTCAAGTCGCGAATGTCCCGCGAAAGCGTTGCCTGCCCGACCTTGAATCCCCGCCGCCGCAGATGCCTCTGCAGGTCCTCCTGGCTGGCAACTGAGCCATGCTTGAGGACATCGAGAACGGCCCTTTGGCGTAAGGTTTTATTCATAATGAATAAATATGCAGCATATTGAATAAATATTTCCCTATCTTAGGGCGTTGAGACGAAATGTCAAGCGGAAATCTTCCTGTGCCTTAACTTTTGGGAATCAGAGTCGCCTTGGCGCCGAGGCCGTAAACCCGAAAAGTGCCCGGAAACCACCCGCGGCTTGGTAGACTACTTCGCTGTTGCGAAGCGCGGTTGCACTCGGGGGTGCGATGACTTCGAAACCTGGTCTGATGGCGGAACTCGTAGCCGAGTTCCTGGGCACATTTGTTCTGATCCTGTTTGGTACAGGAGTCGTGGCCATGGTGCTTCTGTTTCCCACCAGAAATCCCGGCGAAACAATTCACGGTGGGTTCACCAACATCACGCTAGGGTGGGGACTTGGCGTGACGATGGGCATCTATATCGCCGGAAAGGTCTCGGGTGCGCACCTGAATCCGGCTGTAACCCTGGCAGTCGCGGTGTTTCGCAAGTTTCCCTGGAGCAAGGTGATCCCGTACTCCATCGCGCAAACTGCTGGAGCATTCGCCGCAGCGGGTTTGGTGTTCTGGAACTATCGCCCAGCATTTCACCAGGTGGATCCACAACTTCAAAGCACCGCTGGCGTATTCACGACGTTTCCCGCGTTTCCGGGTCTTCCGCAGGCCGGCTTTCTCGATCAACTCATCGGCACGGGCCTGCTGATGCTTCTTGTTTTTGCAATCACCGATGAACTCAATGCGCCGCCCGGATCGAATATGGCACCGGCGATGATCGGGCTCGTAGTTGTAGCCATTGGCATGAGCTTTGGAGGTATGCACGGATATCCCATCAATCCCGCGCGCGACTTCGGTCCGCGGCTCTTTACCTTGCTCGCCGGTTTCCGCAACAACGGCCTGACCGATGGCACGCATGTTTGGTGGATTCCCATTGTCGCCCCATTGCTCGGAGGTTTGGCGGGCGCGGCCCTGTACGATTTCGGAATTCGCCGTTTCCGGCCCCGTTCCTAATGGCGGCTCGCAAGGTATAGCTTGCGTCACAATAGAGCTTCGGGAGGCCCCGTGAAATACGTTCTAGCGCTCGATCAGGGCACAACCAGTTCGCGAGCACTCTTATTCGATCAAAGCGGAGCCGTTCGTGCGGTCGCGCAGCGTGAGTTCGATCAGATATTCCCTCAGCCGGGATGGGTCGAGCACGATCCACAGCAGATCATCTCTTCTCAAGTTGCCGTCGCAATTAAAGCCCTCAAGAAGGTGGGCGCCACCGCGGCCGACGTAGCGGCGGTCGGCATTGCGAACCAGCGCGAAACAACGCTTGTGTGGCACCGCGACACCGGTAAGCCTGTCCACAACGCGATCGTTTGGCAGGATCGCCGCACTGCGGATTTATGCGCGCGTCTTCGCAACGACGGTCATGGACCCTTGATCCAGCAGCGCACCGGATTGCTGATCGATGCCTACTTCTCCGCCACCAAGATTTCATGGATCCTGGACAATGTCCTCGGCGCGCGCAGCCTTGCGGAAGCAGGCAAACTCGCCTTCGGCACAGTCGACAGCTGGGTGCTCTGGAAGCTAACGAAGGGACGCCTCCACGCCACCGACGCCAGCAACGCGTCGCGAACCATGCTGTTCAACATTCATACCGGCGAGTGGGATCGCGAACTACTGGAGCTTTTGCGCGTTCCGATTTCGATGATGCCGGCGGTGCGCTCCTGCAGCGAAATCTACGCAGAGATCAGCGGCATCAAAGGCCTCGATGGAATTCCGATCGCGGGTATTGCCGGAGATCAGCAAGCCGCTCTGTTCGGGCAACGCTGCACCAAACCCGGCATGACCAAGAATACGTACGGCACCGGTTGCTTCATGTTGCAGAACACGGGCCGCCGCGCCGTGCCGTCGTCGAACCGCTTGGTCACTACCGTCGCCTGGAAAATTGGAAACGCGACTGAATACGCGCTCGAAGGCAGTGTCTTTGTCGGCGGCGCCGTCGTGCAGTGGCTGCGCGACGGCCTCGGCTTGATTCGCAAGTCCGAGGATGTGGAAGCGCTGGCCAAATCCGTTCCCGACAATGGTGGCGTCTATTTCGTTCCTGCCTTCGTGGGCCTAGGGGCGCCGCACTGGGATTCCTACGCCCGCGGTTCGATCTTCGGGATCACGCGCGGCGCAACTGCGGGGCACATCGCGCGCGCCGCGGTGGAAAGCATCGCGTATCAAGTCGCCGATTTGCTCGATGCCATGCGCCGCGACTCCGGTGACGCTGTCCCCGAGTTGCGCGTGGACGGCGGGGCCGCCGCCAACGACAGCCTCATGCAGTTTCAATCCGATATTCTTGGCGTTCCGGTCGTGCGTCCCGCTGTAACCGAGACCACGGCTCTAGGGGCAGCATACCTGGCGGGCCTTGCAGTGAATTTCTGGCCATCGGAACTGGATTCGTCAGCCGCAGGCAACGATCGCCGGTTCGAGCCTAATATGCCGCCAGTGCAAGCGCGCGCCCTTCGCGGCCGCTGGAACGAAGCAGTCTCTCGATCCAAAAGTTGGGAGCCAACGTCCTAGGGCCGCCGCTAGGGTTCGTACCAGAAGACGGCGCCTTTATTGATAGGCGGAAGGGAGAAGCTAATCGAATCTCCCTGACGAATCCCCTTGACCGCTTGCACCTGTCCAAGGAATGGCAGGAAGAGCCCTTTCCCTTCGCTCTTCGACTTAACTCTGACCTGCACATCGGTCTGCGGCGTCTGAATAGGATTCACGCCTCCACGCAATCCCGCGAAATTCGCAAAGAAACAATTGATATGTCCATCCGAAGTGCGCGCAATGGACGTCGCGATCTGCGGGGAAGCGCTGATATGCACCGAATCCCCGCCCTGCAAGCTCTCGAGAAACTCCCGCTGCGAGTCCGGCGACGCGTGTTCGAAATCTCTTTCCAGGGCGGTGTGGTACGCCTTTCCTGGACAAGCAGGGAACCGCACCACATTTTTGGACTCTCCGATCGCGCTAGCGTCTGCTCCCGTGATCACTACCCGGTTGCCACGAGCGGCGAAGTCTTTGAGCCAGGTTTTCTCCTCATCCCTGAGCACGCGCACATCCGGCAGCACCAGCGTCTGCCCGTGAAAATCCGGTAACGTTCGCGGCGTCACGATTTGAAATTCAAGATGCTTCTGCATGAGCAAAATCAGAATCCCCCGATAGGAGGCGATAAAGTCGTCCGCAAAAAAGTTTCGCGTCTGCGGAGAAAAATAAACGCCGATCGGATCCACCGGCCCCCGTGGCAAATAGAAGGTCTTTTCGTGATCGCGAATCCAGTCAAAGATTTTCTTGCGTGTGGCCAGATCATTCGATCCCGCCATCGAATGCCCCGGCGCATCCCAGAAGTTTGCACCCGCCATCACCTGCGACATCGCCAGATTCATCATGGCCTGGCGCGCATCCACTTTCTTGTCGCCGTCCCACGAGTAATTCAGAATCCACGTTGCCTTGCCCTGCGCGAAGGCGCGAAATGAGTGCATTCCCACCTGGTAGCGGAACCAGTCCAGCGGCGTGCGCCCTGACGCCATGTGCTCCCCGTTGCCAAACTCGTACTCATGCGCAATCGCATCCACCACGCCGTACAGGCTATACACGTCCGCCCCAACCCGCACCGCCTCTTCTTCGATCCCGGGATAGATTTCCGGAATGATCTTAATCTCAGGATTTACCGCCTTTGCCGTCTGGCTAATCTCGCCGAGAAAATCCGTGAAGGTTTGAATCCTGAACTCCACCCACTTGCGAAACGCCGGATCCGAGAAATCCCCCAGCTCCAAATCCCGCTTCGCGTCCAGTCCAGTCCGCTCTTTAAACGCCGCCACCGTGTAATCATCGAAGCTCGCCCAGGTGTTTTCCCAGCCCTCGAAATGCGTCATCCAGTAAGGAATGTCGATGTAGATACCGTCAATTCCCGTCGCAGCAATCTGCCCCACGCGCTCCATGTATGTCTTGCGCCACTCGGGAGCGTATGGACTGACCCATACATCCTCATCCCCCGGCCTGATCCAGAAGGCCGTCCCGCCTCCAAAAATTGCGGACTCCCCCGTAATCTTTCGCTGCAGCCAGTCCGGATGATCCTTGGCGAGCGTATGCGCTACCTTATCGCCATGCGCGGTGATGCACTCTGTTCCGGCGATATAGACGAATGCGTGATTGCCAACTTTGTGCGCCGCCTCTACTACGTCGCGAATTGCCTTCAGCTTTTCTTCCGGATGAAGAAAACTCTCATAACGGCCAGGGATATCGTTGTCCACCTCGATGCCAAACACGTCGCTTGCCTGCGCGTCGCGGACAATCTGCTGCGCGTCGCCGCCCTTCAGACCATAGGCGCCTATGCGAACGTAGTTGGTCCAGTCTTGTTTCGCGGAATCGCGAGCAGCGCCTACACGCAAGCCGAATAACAGAATGAGAATTGCGAAGCAGCTTTTTCTTTTCATAATTTGGATATTCATAGCGAACGCAATGTCACCGGTGAGCGGCCTTGCGCCGGTCTCATCCTCTTTTCCCTTCGCCGCCAGCCTTAGAAAAGATCTTCTTTCCATTTTCGGTCCTTCGGCGCACCAGCATACGAAAGAAGAAGCCTGACCTCCTTCAGCGAGATCAGGCTCGTGATGGGCTGCTGCAACTAGAACTGGTAGCGCGCGCCGAACTGCATTCTGCGGAAGTTGTTGGTCGTCGAAGTGACGGTGCCCAACGCCCCGTCGCCCGATCCGACATCGGGGAAGGCGAAGCGCTGATGGTTGAAGGCGTTGAACATTTCGGCGCGCACCTGAAGAAGTTGCCCCTCGCGGATTTTGAATTCTTTGGACAATGACACATCCAGGTTGCGGACCCCGTCGCCTCGCAGGTTCGAGAAGTGCCGCGGCGCATTGCCCGGAATATTGTCGCCAGGATCGCCAAAACAATCCTGATTCAGCACACTTCCTGTCCCTCCCGCGTTCGTCGATTTCGCCGCATCGTGATAACTCATGCCGCTGGAAAGTTGAGAGCAGATCACGTTCGGTCGCTGATTGCCATCAGCCAGCAATCCGGCACTGTTGTAGATCGCCAGCGGCTGTCCGGACGCCAGTGTGATGGAGGGATCCAGCGACCACCCACCCACAATGCCATCCAGCACACTGTTCATCCCGCCTCCCATCCAGCGATTTTTTCCGATGGGAAGGTCGATGATCATGGCGACCGTCAGACGGTGAGGGGTGTCGTTGGAACCGATCCCATGTTCCACCCTGAGATTGTCGAGCACCTGCGGATTGTCATACTGAAGGTTACCTAGCCAGGCGTTGCGTCCGGCAGAGGAGTCATCCGTAGCCTTGGAGAAGGTGTAGTTGCCTTCGAAGCTGATGTAGTGGCTGGCACGCTTCTGAAAGCGAATTTGTAGGGAGTGGTACCAGGAATTCGCATTCAGCTTTGGCAATCCCTCGAATCCGCCATCGAATTGGGGGTAGGGTTCCAGCAGCAGTTGCTGCGGGATTGTGTCATCCACATACCGAGAATCCGCCACGTCGGCAGCATTGAAAATCGGGGTGGCCGGACACCATGGGCCGGTCAGCGCCGCGGCGGTGGTGAAGAAGCACTGGAACGGATTCGGTACTTCCGTATTGAGATAGTCCGTTACCCAGGTGGGGTCATTGTTGGGGTCTGGGGCGGGCGGATTTATGGCGGGATTGTTGGCCGCTTGTACGAGCTGGTTCCGAATCGACGAAGGAAGAAAGTTGCGATTGCGCGTGGAAATGCCTCCGGCTCCCGCCCACGGCAGATGCGTGCTGCGATTAGCGGAGTAGTCCACACCCACCACAATTTGACCGGGGAACAGGTGCTGGATCCCGAGATTCCATTGGTAGATCTCTGCATTTCGAACTGTGCCGGTGTCCAGGTCGCTTGAGTTTCCGAAGCCCCACTGCGCCAATTTGCCGTAGGTGGTTCCTTGCGGAGGTGCCAAACCGGCGGGAAATGGGCTCGAACACGCCGTCTGGATGTTCGAAGGTCCCAGACACGCGTCCTGGGTGACGAAATTGTCTTTAGTGAAAAACATAGAGGCGGTTTTCGCAAATGCCGGCCCGGCATACTGGAAATTGGTAGCGACGTTCATTCCGTAGAACATTCCCGCGCCGCCCCGCAGCACTGTGTGATTCGCGAGTTCATAGGCGAACCCTAAACGCGGAGCAAAATTGTTTCGATCCACCGGTGAGTTGCGGTGGCCGGAAGTTGGAAACACCGAGGTTCCCCGGATTGCCCCAATCTGTCCAAATTGAGGAAACAATCCCGAGCCATCGCGATCGTAAGGAATACTGATTCCGGTGTCTCCCGTGAAATCGTTGAACTGAAGCCGGTTGTAGCGCTCGGTATAGGGCGTGCTCCACTCATACCGCAAGCCAATATTGACCGTTAACTTGGGCGTGACCTTCCAGTCATCCTGCACGTAGAAAGCGGTTTCTTTCGACTTGTCCGCGACAGCAGGGACCAGGTGCAGCGAGGCATCATGCGCATACCCTGTCAGGATCGTAGCAAAGGGGTTCCCCTGCCTGTGATCGTCGTCTCCCAGGCTGTTATTGGGTTGGGAGGTGGTTACATCGCGTGAGAAGTTGAAGATGCCCGTGGGATTGTCGGGTTGCCAGAAGTTGTTAAAGAAGATACGCTGCTCGCCTCCGAACTTAATCGAATGTCTTCCCTTAACCCATTGCAAACCCGACGAGTAACTGAATAGCGTGTGGGCAAAGTGTGTATCCACGCAGCACTGGGTAAATATCGACAGGAAGGGGTCATCGACACCAATGGTCGGCACGCGCGTGAGTCCGTTTGCGGCCAGATCCGTGGAGAGCCCAAGATCGGTCAGCGTGGGGTAGTTGTTAGCCTGAACGGGTTCATGCACCCGGTCTATGCTGACACGGCTGGTCAGCAGTGCGGTTGGAGTGATCGACCAGTTGTACTCCGCGCTACCGTTCTGGGCGGTGAGTGTGTCGATGAAGCCATCACCCTGATCGCTGCCAATGACGGTGGGTGCGGTATTGGTGTTGTGGCGGCGGCTGTAACGTCCGCCGATTCTGTGATTAGCCGTGAACTGATGATCCAATTTGACGTCGAACTGCCACCCCGGGCTGGTGTTGGTGATGACCTTGCGCCAGTTCGGGTTTGGATAAACCGCACCGGGTATGTTGGCATGCGGGTACAGATTCAGAATCGCCTGCCCGATCGAGTCGATTTTGTCGGGGGGGATAACGTTATCAACCCCGTTATAAGAGAATTTGCTCCGCGGATTTGTACACGGCAGCAGGCCCAGTTGGTTTCCCGGTTGATTTCCAGCACACGGATCGTAGATTCCGGCTTGAGCACTATCAGGGTTGGTGGGATCTGCCAGGTTTGCCGGGCTCTGGGAGAAGTCGCCTGTGCGTTCCAAGTCTGTCGGAACAACACCGTCAAGGTTGATCGGATCCTGCTGACGAATTTTTTCAAAATCTACAAAGAAGAATGTCTTGTTTTTCTGGATCGGCCCGCCGAGCGAGAATCCATATTGATCCCGCACATGGTCGGGACGGGGTCCGCTGTTGAAGAAGTCCCTGGCATCGGTTGCTGACCGTTGGAAATACCACCAACCGCTACCATGAAATGCATTCCCCCCCTGTTTGAGCACCATATTCACAATGGTCCCGCCGTTGTTCCCAAACTCCGCCGAGAAACTGTTGTTCTGAACCTTGAACTCCTGCACAATCTCCACCGACGGTTGGTAGTAAACGTTGGAGTTGCCGCCCTCGCCCTGCTCCGGGGCGCTGATGGGACTGCCATCGAGCGTGATCTGAGCCGTTGCGTTGCGCTGGCCGTTGGAAACGAAATTCGTTCCCGTGGGATAGCCGAGATCTGAGCCGGTAGTTTCCGTTACTCCGCCCGCCAGGAACACCAGGCCGAAGACGTTTCGGTTATAGAGTGGGATGTCCCGCACGTATTCATTGGTGACGTCGGTGCCGAGAGAGGCGCTCTCCGTGTCTAGCAGGGGCGCAGCCGTAGTGACCTCCACCGTCGTGATCACGCCCAGGGGATGCAGTTCAAAATCAATGGTCGTCTGCTGGTCGACCTGCAACACCACGTTCTTTTGTTCGGTGGCTCGGAAGCCCGCGCCTTCGGCCCGGATTGTGTACACGGCGGGCCGAAGCCCGGTCAGGATGTATAGGCCATGGTCGTCGCTCTGTGCCTTCGTAGAAATACCGGTGGCGTCGTTGGTAATTGTGATGGTGGCTCGCGGGACCATCGCCCCGCTTTGGTCTTTGACCACGCCTCGCACCTGTGCCGCGTAACTGGCTTGGCCGTAGGCAGCACCTGTTACGCAGATGCTAACCAGCGTGATGAGAAGGAAAGTACGTCCTATAGAGCAATGACAATGGACACGCATAGCAGCCTCCCAAGCAAAATGAACTTTCATATTATTACGAGTAAACACTATTACTTTCGTTTATGCCTAAAGTCAAGTCAAATCATGGCCAAAGTAAATTGCTCGCAAGTGACGGTAAGTAAGCTAGTTAGAGGGTGGCTGGTCGTCGAACGTGAGCCTTGGCCCTGCTAGCGATCGCTTTCTTGTTGTTTCATAACCTTTCGTCGCTTGCTCCCGGGCTGGTTCCTCATATTTCACCGAAAGACAAAATCTATGTTCATCCAGGAGCACCGACGCGAACTCGCCCTTGACCCTGTCTCGGAGAAGTTGAATTGATGCCGCACACCGGGGCAAGACGCCGCCTACGAGACGCAAACCGCTGGTGTGCATGACTGTGGAAACTCTGGCATCATTAACCACAGCCATCCTTCCCCATGAAAGCCGCCATCCTTTCCTCTCCCCAGCCGGTTGAACAACGTCCTCTGGAAATTATTGATGTGGCCGATCCACGCGTGAGGTCTGGCCACGTGCTGCTGCGTGTGCGGGCCTGCGGCGTGTGCCGCACCGATCTGCACATCGTAGAAGGAGAGCTGCCGCCCAAACAGTTGCGAATTATTCCTGGCCATCAGATCGTGGGCGAGGTGGTGGAGGGTGCCAACGCGGAACTTGCCGCAGGAGCGCGAGTAGGTGTCTCGTGGCTCGGCGGCACGGATGGTACCTGCCGGTATTGCCAGAAGGGCATGGAGAATCTGTGTGACTCGCCAATCTTCACCGGCTACAGCGTGGCTGGGGGATACGCGGAATATTCTTTCGCGCGAAGTGATTTCGTTTTTCCGCTGCCGGATCAACTGGACGATCTGCATGCGGCGCCGCTGCTGTGCGCGGGCATCATTGGCTTTCGCAGTTTGCGGGTGGCGGGCGTGGAACGCGGCGAACGCGTGGGGCTGTTTGGTTTTGGGGCGTCGGCGCACTTGGCCATCGCAGTGCTGCAGGCCTGGAAGTGTGAGGTATACGTTTCCAGCCGAGGGCAATCTCATCGCGAACTGGCGGAGTCGCTGGGCGCGACGTGGGTAGGCAAGGAAACCGACAAACCGCCCGTCGAACTGGATCGCGCCGTGACCTTCGCGCCCAGTGGCGACGTGGTGATCGCCGCGCTGTCCAGCTTGCGCAAAGGCGGTGTGGTGGCGATTAATGCGATTCATTTGGATCGCGTGCCGCAGTTCGACTACGACACCCTGCTTTGGGGCGAAAGGCAACTGCGCAGCGTGGCCAACATGACGCGCCAAGACGCGCGCGATTTCCTTGCCCTCGCCGCGCAGATTGGCCTGCGGCCTAAAGTCACGGTCTTCTCCTTGGAACAGGCGAACGAGGCGCTGATCGCTGTCAAGAATGACTCCATCGATGGGGCGGCGGTGATTGTGCCTTAAAATTTCAGCCGGCGCCGAAGGTGGCGATAAACAGGACGCAAAACACTACCGCCTGTGATAGCTCGCTCCAGCCCAATCGTCGCACCAGCAAAGGTGCAGGCTTCTGCACGAAATAGAACCACCCGCGGAACATCAGCGGCGCAAAGGCGACAGATGCAACCGCAGGCATCAAGCCGGACAGGCATGCGATGGTGAGCGCTATCGTCATGATGATCTGGCCGAGGGCGAAAGCCCAGCCGTGGGCGAATTTGGCGCGCAGGCCGGCGATCTTGGCGCTGTGAATGCGAAGTTGCACGTAGTGGATCTGATTGCCGGCGAAAATAAGGTTCGCCAGCCAGAGTATCCAGCCGGTTGCCCCGAATTTGCCGGTGATGACGTAATAAGCCGCCGGGGCCGACGAAGTGAGCCCGATCGTTCCCACAATTTCAGAAAGCATGCGCGCCCGGCGTCCCAGTTTCTTGAGCAGAGCCTGTGCCACAAACGCTGCGCCCGCCGCAGCGCCGATCGGCCACAGCAGGGGATTGTGGCCGGCCCACAGCAGCATGCTGAGCGCCAGTGCCGCGACTGCGCCGAGGTAAACGACCACGAAAGCGACTTCGCGCCGCTCTTCGGACGTTTGAGCGCGTAGGGCTGACGTTCCCAGCAGGCTCTCGAGAGGAGTGCGGAGCCAGAAAAGAGTAAGCGCTGCCGTCAGCAGGAAAAGGAACGGGAACAAGTTGCTGCTCCCGCGAAGGGCGATGCCCGCACCCGTGATCATGGGGACGAGCAACAGTCCCCACGCTCCATGTTCGCGGGGAAGGATGAGGGCGTGGCGCCGTTCGCGTTGAGCCTTTTCAGTTGCAGCCGTGTTTGCTGCCGGAACAGCCGACGGCGGCTGTCCCCAAATTGCCGGTTGCGGAACTGCTTTTGCTGACATCATTGCCATCCTGCCATATGAATGTGTTGCATGCCTTTGACGGCCCGCATGTATTGCGCGCGCTCGAAGGCGCCGGGATCGGGACAGCGTAACTGGCTCATGCTGCCCTGCATCTGCGCGACCGATTCGTACTCGTGCTCTTCCATCCAGTCGCGGAGTTCGCGCTCGAGATGCCGCAAGTGGTTCACACCGTGCCGCATGAGCGACGAGCAGACCATGGTGACGTTGGCTCCCACCATCAGCAGCTTCACGATATCTTCGGCATTGTGTACTCCACCGGTGGCGGCCAGGCTGGCGCGGAGACGGCCAAAGAGAATTCCGATCCAGGTCAGGGGCAGGCGCAGGGCTTGCGGCGTGCTGAGTAACACGTTGGGCCGAATTTCCAACTCTTCCAGGTCAATGTCGGGCTGATAGAAACGATTGAAGAGCACAAGACCGTCTGCGCCGGCATCCTCGAGGCGGTGTGCCATATTAGCGAAGTTGCTGAAGAACGGGCTCAGCTTTACGGCAACGGGAATTCTGACCGTGCTCTTCACTGCGCTCACGATGTCAAGATAGGTTTTCTCGACATCCGCAGAACTCAAATTCGGATCGGTCGGAATGAAATAAATGTTGCACTCGATAGCGTCGGCGCCGGCGCGCTCGACCTCGGCGGCGAACTTGGTCCAGCCACCGAGCGTGGTGCCGTTGAGGCTGGCGATCACCGGCACGCCGACCGCAGACTTGGCTTTGCGAATGTGGTTCAAATATCCCTCAGGGCCGGTATGGAATTCGGTCGGCTGCGGGAAGTAGGTGAGCGACTCGGCAAAGCTTTCGGTGCCATTCGAAAGGTGATAGTGCAGGTCTACCTCCTCCTGCTGCAGTTGCTCTTCGAAGAGCGAGTAGAGAACGACTGCCGACGCGCCCGCGTCCTCGAGACGGCAGATCCCATCGATGTCGCGCGACAGCGGCGATGCTGAAACCACGAGCGGGGAGGGCAACTTCAAGCCGAGGTAGGTGGTGGTGAGATCGATCATCGGATTCTCCTTACTTCAAATTTCAGACGGCTGAAGTCAAAGTCCCCACCCGTCCCTGCAAAATGCGCACGGACGAGGTCGGGCATCCTCTTTATTTGGCTGCTCCGGTCAGAGCCGGTTTCTCTACCGGTGGCTTCGGGGCCTCTTCTTTGGTTGTGGCCGCGGGTTCCGGCTTGCGGCTGGCCATGTATTCGTACATGCGATAGCGATGTTCCACATCCTGCTGCGCCAGCTTCCAGAGGCACTCGGCATCTTCCGGCTTGCTCTTGGTCAGCATCTTGAAGCGCGTCTGCTGCAGCAGGTATTCCTGCACCTTGCGCGTGGGGGCACGCGAATCGAGCGCCAGCGGATTCTCGCCCGTGCCGGCGCGCTCTGGGTTATAGCGATAGAGCAGCCACTGCCCGGACTCGACTGCGACCTTCTGATCCGTCATAGCTGTGGTCATGTCGATGCCATGCGCGATGCAGTGCGAGTAGGCAATGATGATGCTGGGCCCATCGTAGGCTTCGGCTTCGAGGAAGGCCTTGAGTGTGTGCTCGTCCTTTGCTCCCATGGCCACGCTGGCGACATAGACGTTGCCGTATGTCATCGCCATCAGGCCGAGATCTTTCTTCGGCCCGGGTTTGCCGCCCGCGGCAAACTTGGCAACCGCGCCGCGCGGAGTGGACTTCGAAGCCTGGCCGCCGGTGTTGGAGTAAACCTCCGTGTCGAGTACGAGGATGTTGACGTTGCGCCCGCTCGCCAGTACGTGATCGAGGCCGCCGTAGCCGATATCGTACGCCCAGCCATCGCCGCCGACGATCCAGACACTCTTCTTGACCAGCATGTCGGCCACCGCCAGCAGTTGTTTAGCTTCGGGTGAATTGAGCCTCTGCAGCTTTTCTTTCAATATGTCGACGCGCTGGCGCTGCTCGTAGATATCGGCTTCGTCCTTCTGCTTGGCACTGACGATTGCAGTGACGAGGTCTTCGCCCACTTGACCCGCCATTCGCCGGACCAACTCTTGGGCGAACTCAGTTTGTTTATCGATGGAGGCGCGAAAGCCGAGTCCGAATTCGGCGTTATCTTCGAACAGCGAGTTCGACCATGCCGGTCCGCGACCGTCGGCGTTCTTGGCCCACGGAGTAGTCGGCAGGTTGCCCCCGTAGATGGACGAACATCCGGTGGCGTTTGCTACGACAGCGCGATCGCCGAAGAGTTGCGAAACCAGCTTCAGATAAGGGGTTTCGCCGCATCCCGAGCATGCTCCGGAGAATTCGAACAGCGGTTCCTGCACTTGCTGCTGCCGGATAGTCCCGACTTTGATCTTGCGACGATCGAGTTCCGGAATCTTGAGGAAAAATTCCCAGTTCTCGCTCTCGGGCGCGCGCAACGGAGGCTGCGGCATCATGTTAATGGCCTTCAGCCGCACTTCGCTCTTGTTCTTGACCGGGCAGACATCCACGCAAACGCCGCATCCGGTGCAGTCTTCGGGCGCGACCTGGATCGTGTATTTCATGCCAGCCCATTCTTTGTCACGCGCGGCGCAGGACTTGAAGGTGGCAGGTGCGCCCTCGAGTTCCTTGCTGTCATACACCTTGATGCGGATGACGGCGTGCGGGCAGACCATCGCGCACTTGCCGCACTGGATGCAGATTTTGGAATCCCACGCAGGAATCTCGAGCGCCAGATTGCGCTTCTCCCAGCGGGAGCTGGCAGTGGGGAAAGTGCCGTCACAGGAGAAAGCGCTCACGGGCAGCTCGTCGCCGCGTCCAGCGTAGATGGTGCCTAGCACTTCGCGCTCAAACGTCGGGGCTCCCGGAAATACCGGAGGCATTTCGCTCTTGCTGGTCGCGCTCGCAGGGATCTTCACTTCGAACAGGTGCGCCAGGGTTTCGTCCACGGCGCGCATATTCTTCTGCACAACTTCTTCGCCCTTTTTGCCGTAAGTGTCGCGGATGGACTTCCGAATGGCATCGATAGCCTCGTCGCCGGGAAGAACCTTGGAGATGGCGAAAAAGCAGACCTGCATGATGACGTTCATGCGCGAGCCCATGCCGGCGTCGCGCGCGACTTTGTAGGCGTCGATAGCGTAGAGCTTGGCGTTCTTGGCGATCAGTTGCTGTTGCACTTCCCGCGGCAGGCTGTCCCAGATTTCGTCTTTGCCGAAGGGACTGTTGAGAAGAAAGACCCCGCCCGGGACGAGCGCGCTGAGCATGTCGTAGCGCTCCAGAAATATCCACTGGTGGCAGGCGATGAAATTTGCTTTCGAAACGAGATAACTTGAGTGGATCGGCTGCGGTCCGAACCGCAGGTGAGAGACGGTCATGGCTCCGGATTTCTTGGAGTCGTAGACGAAGTATCCTTGCGCGTTGTTCGCCGTGTTCTCGCCGATGATCTTGATGGAGTTCTTGTTCGCGCCCACGGTGCCATCGGCGCCGAGGCCGTAGAAGAGCGCGCGCACTACGCTGTCGGGTTCGGTGGAGAAGGCCGCATCGAAGTCGAGGCTGGTGTGCCCGACGTCATCGTTGATGCCGATGGTGAAGTGATCTTTGGGCTTGGACGATTTCAAGTTGTCGTACACCGCCTTCACCATGGCCGGCGTGAACTCTTTCGAGGAAAGGCCATAACGACCGCCGACGATCACGCCTTGCCCCCGGACGAATGCGTCCGGGGCTACGTAGTTCTTGCTGATCCCTTCATGGACCGCATTCACTACATCCTGGTACAGAGGCTCGCCGATGGCGCCGGATTCTTTGGTGCGATCGAGGACTGCGATCTGGCGCACGGTTTTGGGGAGGGCTTCCAGAAATGACTTCACACAGAACGGACGGTACAAGCGGACTTTGAGCAAGCCGACTTTCTCCCCGTGGGCGTTCAGGTAGTCGACGGTTTCGTGGGCGACTTCCGCGCCGGAGCCCATTACGACAATGACGCGTTCGGCGTCGGGGGCGCCGACGTAGTCGAACAATCTGTAGGATCGCCCCACAACTTCGGAGAACTTGTTCATCACGGCCTGCACTTTGGCGGGCGCGGCTTCGTAGTAGGGATTGGCTGTCTCGCGAATCTGGAAGAAGACGTCGGGGTTCTGCGCGGTGCCGCGCAGCACGGGATGATCGGGGGAGAGCGCGCGCTGGCGGTGCTCGATGACGCGATCCATGTTGATCAGCGCCCGCATGTCGTCTTCATTGAGCATCTCGATCTTGTTGACCTCGTGCGAGGTGCGGAAGCCGTCGAAGAAATGCAAGAAGGGAATGCGGGTCTCAAGCGACGCGGCGTGCGCGATTAAGGCTAGGTCCATGGCTTCCTGTACGGAGTTGGAGCACAGCATCGCCCAGCCGGTGGTACGGCAGGACATGACATCAGAATGGTCGCCGAAAATCGAGAGAGCGTGGGTGGCCACCGTGCGCGCCGTGACGTGGAAGGCGGCGGGGGTTAGCTCTCCGGCGATCTTGTTCATGTTGGGGATCATCAGCAGCAATCCCTGGGAGGCGGTGAAGGTGGTGGAGAGCGATCCGGTCTGCAAGGCGCCGTGCACGGCTCCGGCAGCGCCGCCTTCACTTTGCATCTCGATCACATGAGGCACGCTGCCCCAGGCGTTGGACAAGCCTTCGGACGCCCACTGGTCGGCCCACTCACCCATCGGCGAGGAAGGCGTGATGGGGTAAATGGCGATGACTTCATTCACGCGATACGCCACATGCGCGACCGCCTCATTGGCGTCCATGGTCTTAAACTTGCGCTTCATTGACATCCCCCAATCAGAACTGTCGACGAGGACCACCGGAGTGGTCCTGCGATAACTCCAGAATAAAGAGCGGGGGATGTGAATGTCGGGACGTGGGTTCACAGCGCGGTGTGATTGAAATCACACCGCGCGGACAAAAGGATTCGAATCAGGGGCTTGGGAGCAAGAGGAAAATTGTGCTTTTTGGGAACGGAGTCGCCGCCCTGACTCTGATCGCCAAAATTCTGCATTCCTCATGCCCAAGAACGCGCGAGAAAATGGTCGCACTTCTTATCTAGTTTTCCTACGGCCCGGTGCCTCCGGTGTGGCAGTCGGCGCAGTTGACTTGCGTAAGGTCCCCGATATCGACGGGATGCTGGAAGTTGCCCGGTGCGGCAAGCAGGGGAGCGGCCGTGCCCTCGGATTGAGAGAGCAAGGTATGGCACTGGTTGCAGTCCCGGCTGATGACGCGGCCGTCGGAGGCGACGTGCTGTCCGTCATGGCAGCGGAAGCAGCCGGGGTAATAGTAGTGGCCGAGATTGTTGGAATGAGTCTGCCAGTTCAGCTTCATTTCAGGGAAGGTGGTGCGGCGGAAAATCTGCTGAACTTCCGTGACCGCATTGCGCAGCTCCAACTGTTTTGATTTCGCAACGTCCGGGTACTTCTTCTCATAAAAATCCTGCAATCCGCTGGCGATTCCCTGCATGGCGGCGTCGGTAGTCGTGTAAGTCGCCGTCAGCACGGTAACTGCCTGCTGCTTGATGAAGGGCAGGGAAATATCAAGCCGGCGCGCCAGCAGAGACTGATCGACCGATTGGTCGGGCGAAACGTAGATGTGCGTGGGCCGGTTATGGCAATCCACGCAATCCATGTGGTGGCGGGGAGCCTTGCCGATCTGATCTTTGCTTAGAGTCGAATCTTTGGCGTAGTACTCGGTGACGCGGCCTTGCTGATCTTCGACGTGAATGTAAGGAATGACCTGGCGTTTCTCATCGGCCGCGACGTAATCAATCTTGTTGCCGATGTTCATATGCCAGTGGATGCCCTCGGGCGCGCCGGTCGCCGGATCGCCTCCGCCGGTCTTGATGAGCATGCGGACCTGGCGCAGCGTGTTCTTCTCGTCGTTGGAGTAGTGAGAGAAGACTTTCAGCTGGCCACCGTAAAACTTCTTGGGCCAGTGGCACTGCTCGCAGGTTTCTTGCGCCGGGCGCAAGTTCTTCACTGGCGTCGGAATGGGCTGCGGAAAAGTGTGAAATATCGTGGCGAAGACCTGGCGGCTGCCGGAAAGTTTGGATTTCACAAACCAGGTTGCGCCCGCTCCCACGTGACATTCGGCGCAGGCCACACGGGCGTGCGGAGAGAGTTGGTAAGCAGTGTATTCCGGACTCATCACCGTGTGGCAAAGCTGGCCGCAAAATGAAACTGATTCTGTGAACTCGTACGCTTTATAACTTCCCGCCGCGCTGACCACCGCAAAAACCACAAGAAATGTCACGAAGGAGATCACCGCACTGCGCTGGGTCGGGTCGTTGAGATCGATGCGCGGATAGAAGGCGGTCGGTGCAGCGTGCTTGCGGCGTTCCAGCAGCATCCCGGCGCCAATCAGCACTAAGCCGAGAATCAGGAAGGCAGGCGAGACCATGTAGGCCAGAATTCCGACGTACGGACTCGGCTTGATCGCAATGGCATCGATCAGAACAAAAAGAAAAATATTGGCAATGCTGACGATTGCCAGAGCTACACCTGCGAGGCTGATGGGGTTGCGCAGCAGCATTCGGGAGCGGTGCCAGGGTTCGGCGGTGGACGGCGTAGTGTTCTCAGTCGCCATGCGGGACCTCAGCCGTTTCCGGCTCTTTTTCCGCTACGTCTGTTTCCCCGGTCGCATCGTTATCGCTGAACGAGTCCGCCAGAATATCGTTGTCGAGGCCGTGCTCGTCGCGGTAGTGATGCAGCGTCATCTTTCCGTCCCACCAGGCCCAGTTCATCGGGTACACATCCGGGTCGAAGAAGACCTGGTAGAAGTGCCAGACGATGATGGCCAAGGTTGCCAGGATCGCTTCGTAGAGGTGTATCGCGGTAGCGACATCGAGCCACCAGCGCGCCATGTGATTGCCCACGAAAACTTTGGCCCACAGCATCACGCCGGTCACGGCCATGACAATCATGCCCCAGACCAGCGCCCAGTATTCGGCCTTCTCCGCGTAGTTGAAACGCGGAAACTCGGGCTTGCGCGAGGTGAGGCCGAGATAGTAGGCGATATTCTGCCACGCGCCACGGACATCGTCCAATGTTGGAAACAGATCGCGAACCAGTTTGCGGCCTTCACGGCTGAACGCGACGTCCAACATGTGATAAAGGCTGATCCCGATCAGAACCACGGCGGCAATGCGGTGTAGCAGACCCCGCATGTGCTCACCTAGAGACAACATGGATGCATACCAGGAGTCGGGGAACTTTAAGGCGAAACCGGTTAAGACGAGCACGATAAAGCTGCTGAGCAGCACGGCATGCTGCAAGCGGAATCGGAGCGGCATGCGAGAGACGAAGTGGTGCTGCAGTTTGCGCCGGGCGATGACCTTGGCGCGCCAGATGATGAGGTTGTGCAGCAGCATGCCGCCGATCACCGCGAAGATCATGCTCAAGTAGAAGCGGCGAATCCAGCGCACGGCCTTGCTGCCTACGTCGGCGGAGAGCGGCGCATCCACGTGGACCTTCGCGGACGTGAACTTTTCGGTCACCCCGGGGTGGCACTGGCCGCACGTGCGAGCGAGATTGGCGCGGTTAATAGTGGAGCGGGGATCGCTCGAGGGAAAGATGCTGTGCGTGCCGTGGCAACTGGCGCAATTGGCGACGACCTGCGAACCTCCGCGGGAGGCCAGCCCGTGATAGCTGGCCAAATAAGTAGTCTCGCGGCGCCCTTGTACTCCAAATTCCTGCGAGAGACGCACGCCTTCATGGCAGCGGGCGCATGTAGCCTGGCCCACGTTTTGCGCCGAGACCGGGGAATTGGGGTCGTTATGCGCCTTGATGGAGTGAATGCCATGGCAGTCGGTGCAGACGGGCGCCTGCCAGTTTCCCTTGGCGATGGCTTGCCCGTGGATGCTCCATTGGAATTCTTTGGAGATCTGATCGTGGCAGCGGCCGCAGGTTAGCGGCACGTTGAACTTGAAGATGGGCGACTTGGAATCTTTGGCGTCGAGAATCTCGTGAGCGCCGTGGCAATCGGTACAGACCGCGGCCTTTTCGGATCCCGCGGCGACGGCGTGGCCGTGAACGCTTTGCTGGTAAGAGGCAACCATCTGCGCGCTCTGGCCGCCATCTTCCATGACGAACTTCTGGCTGTGACAGGCGCCACAGGTCCCAGGAATATTACTGTGATGAACCCGTGACTTCGCGTCGCTGGCGGGCAGCAACTCGTGCGGGCTGCCATGGCAATCGACGCAGGTGGCAGCTTTGCTGTTGCCGCCTTGCACGGCCTTGCCGTGGAAGCTGCGATCGTAGGCGGCTTGCTCGTCGGCGTGGCAGGTGGCGCAAGTAATTTTCTGGGGAATCGTTTCGTGCGCCGCGCTTTTTACGTCGGTGTGGCAGTCAACGCAGGTAAACATGCTGCCGTGGATCGAATCTTTGAAAGCTTGAGGATCGACGTGGAGGCTGACGGGCTTGCCATTTTCCTCATGCGTCAGCGAAGCGTCGCTATGGCAAACGAGGCATTCGTTGGCGCTTGGTTTGGGAGGTTGTTTACCGGCAGCATGGAGTGTGCTCGCCGCTAAAAGAAGGGTGAGAGTAACTCCAGGCGCAAAAAGATTCCGTATTGTTCGCGTGGACATGCTCTCACCCGCCAATGATTCAGAATTGAACTTCTCCATGCGGCCACTAAGGCCGCCTTTGCAACTTACTTGCCCAGACTACGAATGTAGGTAACCAGGTCTTTGATTTCCGTATCTTTCAGCTTTTCACTGTAGGCGGGCATCTTCGGAGGCTTGCCTTTCGTGATGGCTTCGGTCAATTGAGCGTCACTCATGCCTTTGATTTCCGGAGACGCAAAATCTTTGGTACCCATTTTGCCGCCCTTGCCATCGGCGCCATGGCACATGGCGCATTTCGCCTTGTAAGTGGCGGCTGCGTCTTGAGCCACTGCCGCGGAACTGCAGACCGCCAGCAGTCCAGAAGCCAGTAGAATGAACAATCCCACTCGAATAAGGTTCTTCATGTGTTGCTTCCTCCTGAGGAAGAATTTTCCTGCACGATATCACAGAGCAGGGACTGCCCGTTCGACTGCAGAGCTACAATCCCGCGATGAGGATTGCAGTGGATCGCGCTTTCGTCCTGCACCTGAGAACTCACTCGCAGAGCTAGGTTCGCACGGCAGGAGGATGCGACGTAGGGCAGAAGTCACGGGGCCCTGTGACAACAATCACAGGGCTTTTTCCTGTCGATTGTGATGTTTGTCACGGGAACGCGTGCCAGGCCGCACAGCGAGGCCGGCAGGCGAAACCTAGGATGACAGCCATGTCAGGAAATCCGAATTTGCCGCCGGGAACTTCTAAATTGATGCTTGACACCGCAGACTGGGCGAATGAATCCAGCGCGCTTTCGAGTTCGCCAGGGTTTCAGCCGCGGCCTCTGCAAGTGACGTGGGAGATGACGAACCTGCGCGATTGGAAGAGCGCGCCGGCACGTACGACCGCGAGGGTAGCGCGCGAGCGGCAACCTTTCTCGACTGCGGAAGCGTTTCATCTGATCGAGCAAGTTGCGACTATGCACGTTCCGCTGCTCACCTTGACTGGAGGTGATCCGTTGCTGCGGGCGGACTTGTTTCCGGTGATTGAATTTGCCGCGGGGCGCTCGGTGCGCACTTCGCTGACGCTGCTGCCGACACCGACGCTGGATGCAGAAGTCATCGTTGAACTCAAGACCTCGGGTTTGATGCGGGTTGGCTTTTGGCTGCACGGGGCGACGCCGACGTTAAATGATGCTTACTGGAGAGTCTCGGGATTGCAGCGGCGGACCCTCGAAATGATTGGATCGTGCCATGAGGTGCAGCTTCCGGTGCAGATTAATACGATCATTGGGCGCCGAAATTTCCATGACGTCGAGCCGATGATCGAACTGCTCACGCGGCTGGACGTGGCTTTGTGGAACGTGATTTTTTTCGTGCCGAAGAGCCGCGAAGATACAGGCGACATGCTCAGCGCCGAAGAGCATGAGGAAGTCTTCGCGAAATTATATGCCGCATCCCAGCAGGTTCATTTTCAGATCAAGACCACTGAAGGGCAGCACTATCAACGCTATCTCCTGCAACAGCGTGCACGGGAATCGCGCGGGCGCATGACCGAGACCGACGTCATCACCTGTGCGCCCAAGGGGGTCAACGACGGCAAAGGATTCGTTTTCATCAACCATGAAGGCGAGGTGTTCCCCAGTCGATACCTGCCGGTTTCGGCGGGAAATGTCACGACCCAACCTTTGGCAGAGCTGTACTGCAATTCCACATTATTTGCTTCGCTGCGCGACAGTTCGCGGCTGAAGGGCAAGTGCGGACGGTGCCCGATGCGGAATGTCTGCGGAGGCTCCCGGGCCCGCGCCTACGCCATGACCGGCGACCTGTTTGCTTCTGAACCCTGCTGTGCGTACGAACCGTAAACCCGTTTTCTGTATTCAGAACTAATCTGCCTGGCGGTTTACTCGATCCTCCAACAAAAAACTGAGCGCTGAACGATGGAGCCACTCTTTCTATGGGTTGGCGAAATTGTGATTTGAATCACATCGAGATGTGATTTGTCATCCGGCGGAGCCTGATGGATCGTCGGTACTATCGGCCCATCTTGGAAGTTGACTAGAGGGCAACAACCTCTCGAATCGATGAATGAAGGAGGCGACGGTAATGCGCGTTCGCAGGACTATGTTTTCACTAAGTCCTTTGCAGTCAATGAATTTCGGGACGGCAGGATTTCGGCAGTTCCGAGCTTCCTTCACAAACGGTCACCTGGATATCCCGAAACGCGGCGGTTTCGGAAAGACCTTCCAAGACGCTACAGGCGAATCTCTCAAGGATTCGCAGAAGACGATGTAACGGGCCGAGTTTCCGCCGATAGAGCAGGGAAGCTGAAGAGAATAAAGGAGATTCCAGATGAAAAAATTGGCGTTGCTGGTACTCATAGCAGTTCCCGTCCTGTTTTTCTTGTTTTTTGGCGCAGTGAATCCACCCAAAGTGGCCGCGGTTCCGAGCTACGCGCGACAGACCGGCCTGGCCTGCAGTGGTTGTCACTACACGCCTCCAGAACTGAACCCTGCCGGACGAAGGTTTAAGCTGCTCGGTTATGTCGATCGGGCGGACGAGACCAAGGTCATAAAGACCGATCCGGGAAAGAAGCGGTCTGCCCTTGATCTTCTTGGCACCCTTCCGCTGTCGGCCATGTTGGAGACTTCATTTACCTCCACAAAGACGCCGGTGCCGGGAACCCAGAATGGCAGCGTGGAATTGCCGCAGGATGTATCTTTGTTTCTTTCCGGGGCATGGACCACTCACGTCGGCAGCTTTATGCAAGTGACCTACGACACGCAGGATGATCACTTCAGCATCGACAACACCGACATCCGGTTTGCGAAAGCCACAAAGTGGGGTAGTAAAGAACTGGTTTATGGCCTGAACGTCAATAACAATCCGACGGTGGAAGACCTGTGGAACAGCACCCCAGCGTGGGGCTTTTCGTGGGTGGCCGATGACTGGGCTCCCACGCCTACAGCCGCGCCCATCCTCACTTCTCTGGGCCAGGATGTGGCGGGTTTCGGCGGTTACGCCATGTGGGACAACCATCTCTATGTGGATGCGTCCCTTTACCGCTCGGAACACGTTGGAAACCCTCAGCCAAATGACGGGACCAATTTCGGATTCAACGTCCGCGGTCTTGCGCCGTACTGGCGCGTGGCATGGCAGCAGCTGACAGGGAAGACGCAGTATGAATTCGGCGCGTACGGCATGCACATGCGCTCTACTCCCTTGGGGATCACAGGGTTGGAGGATAACTTCACCGATTGGGCACTGGACACCCAGATTGATCGAACATTATTCCGAACCGACGTGCTCTCGTTCCGAGGCACCTACATTCACGAAGCTTCGAACCTGGCCGCCATGGCCGATCTGGGCTTAGCATTACCCGGCGATCACCATCTGAACACTGTGATGGCCAATGCAGAGTACCATTTTGGCAATAAGTATTCGGGTGCATTCGGTTGGTTCGACACTAGTGGGACCGTCGATCCTTTCCTCTATCCACAAAGCGATGTGAGCGGAAGCGCAAATGGAGACCCGAGAGGCTCGGGCTACATTGCGAACTTCTCATACTGGCCGTGGCAGAACCTGCAACTCTCGGCGCAATATACGGGATACACACGTTTTAATGGCGCCAAGACGAACTACGACGGGTCTGGCCGGAATGCGAGCGGGAATAATACGGTCTATCTAGTTGCAAGATTTCTTTTCTGACAAACACGTAAACATCTATGAATTGCGAACGCAAAAGGAGAACAGCAATGAGTTACAAGGCATGCGTATTAATGGTAGTGGTCGCGGGCTTGTGCATGGCGGCATGGGCGGGTGATATCGAGGGCAAGGTCACGGGAATGAAAGGCAAGTCAGTGGTATACGTCGATGCCATCGCCGGCAAAACGTTTCCCGCTCCCAAGGATCACCCAGTGATGGATCAAAAGGGACTGATGTTTTCGCCGCACATTATGGCGGTTCAGCAAGGGACCACGGTTGAATTTCTGAACAGCGACACGGTCCAACATAACGTCTTTTGGACAGCGATCGGCGGAGACAAGAAGGCTGGACACAATCTCGGCACGTGGCCCAAGGGCGAAAAACGTTCCTTTACGTTTGACAAGCCTGGCGTAGTGCCGGTGCTCTGCAATGTGCATCCGGAGATGGCGGGCTATGTCGTGGTCAGCCCAACTCCTTATTTTGCCGAGACGGACGACAGTGGGAACTACAAGATCAAGGATGTTCCCGACGGCAGCTATACGGTCACGGCCTGGCACGAGGGCGCGAAGAACCAGTCCAAGCCCGTCACCGTGTCGGGTGGGGGCAAAGCGGATTTCACCCTGTCGAAGTAAGGACCAATGCGGGGAGGGATTACGACCTCCGCTCCCCGCATTTTTTCGCAAGTTTCCTTTGGCAGTCCCAGGAAATCGGTTGACGTTCAGCCCTGTTCAGACTACAAGTGCCGGAATGCTGAAGCGATTCAAAAACAAGAAAGTGGACGCGGATTGGCTGCACACAAATTTCCCCTGCATGATGGCCTGTCCGGCGCACACCAATGCCGGGCGCTACGTCGGGCTGATCGCCGAGGGGCGATTTGAAGAAGCTTACCGACTGGCGCGCGATCCGAATCCGCTGGCCAGCATTTGCGGGCGCGTCTGCGCGCACCCGTGCGAGACGGCTTGCCGGCGCGGTGAGATTGACCGGCCGATTTCGATTCGCGCGCTGAAGCGGTTTCTCACCGAGCAGTATGGGCCGGAGTCGAAGCGTCCAATCAATGTGAATGAAGGACGCGGGCAGAACAAACTTCCTTACAAAGTTGCAGTGGTGGGGGGCGGCCCGGTAGGGCTGTCGGCGGCGCATGATTTGGCGCTGATGGGATACGCAGTCACGATTTTTGAAGCTGCGCCGGTGGCAGGGGGGATGCTGTATCTGGGAATTCCGGAATACCGGCTGCCCCGCGATGTGGTGGAGGCGCAAGTCCGCGAGATTCTGGAGACGGGCGACATCACGCTGAAGCTGAATCACGCAGCGGGACGCGACTTCGCGATTTCTGACTTGCGGCGGCAAGGCTTCGACGCGGTACTGCTCGCAGTGGGCGCGCATCGCAGCCGCGATTTGAGCATTCCGGGAGTGGATCTCGACGGCGTGCACAAGGGCATCGATTTTCTACTCAACGTTAATCTCGGCTACAAGTTCACCATCGGCAAGAAGGTGATTGTGATTGGCGGTGGGAACGTGGCCATGGACGTGGCCCGCTCGGCTGCGCGCGAAGTGGTGAAGCAGCATGCTGGCGGCGTCCAGGATGTAGAGCCGTCGGCGGAAAATGTGTCGGCAGTGGCCACCAAGGAAATGGTGGACATCTCCTTGTCGGCCTTGCGTATGGGCGCGCGCGAAGTGAACCTGGTTTGCCTGGAGCGGCGCAACGAGATGCCAGCCGCCCTGGAAGAGATTGAAGAGGCAGAGCAAGAGGGAATCATTATCCATCCCGGCTTCGGGCCGAAACGGGTGATGGGCAAAGACGGGAAGGTAGCCGCTCTCGAGGTGCTAAAGACCAAGTGGGTGTTCGATCAGAACAAGCGGTTCAATCCGGCATTCTACGAAAACAGCGAGAGCCAGATCGAGTGCGACACCATCATCATGGCGATCGGGCAAGCGCCTCGGCTTGACTTTTTGACGCCGCAGGACAAGGTCGACATTTCGCCGCGTGGGCTGATCGCGGTGAACCCACAGACGTTGATGACCTCGGCGTCGGGAATTTTTGCCGGCGGCGATTGCGTGTTCGGGCCGCGGCTGATCATTGACAGCGTGGGCGACGGCAAGCGCGCCGCGGTCGGCATCGACGAGTTCCTGCGCGGCGGAAAGCATCCGGACCCGATCATTGAGGTTGAGGTCCTCAAGCGGCACGCCATGCCGCTGGGCTATCTCGACATTAATCGACAGCCTGTGCCCATGTTGCCGCTCGAGCGGCGGACAGGCGTGACCGAAGTCGAGATCGGTTACGACGCGGCCAGTGCAGTGGCCGAGGCACAACGCTGCCTGCACTGCTGGACCAACACAATTTTCGAAGGCTCGCCTGAAGACGGCAGCATGTGCATTTTGTGCGGCGGGTGCGTGGATGTTTGTCCGGAGAAATGTCTGGAGCTAGTGTCACTCGATCGCATCGGGTTCGAACCGGAGGCGCTGCAGCACATTCGCGAGAATCAGGAATTGTTCGGAGTCGAGCTGGATGAAGTGAAGGCCGACGAACTCGGAGTGGTCGCGGGCGCGGCCATGCTGAAGGACGAAACCCGCTGCATCCGCTGCGGCCTGTGCGCGATGCGATGTCCGGTGGGCACGATCACGATGGAGTCGTACAACCTGATCCCGGCAGAGCCGACGGGGTTAATCTCGATAGCGGCGATTGGCGCGGGATTGCAGAGATAGGCAAGAGGCACTCATGGCAGAAGAACCGAAAAAGACCGACGACGTGAGCCGGCGGCAATTTTTCATGAAGCTGGGACTGGGGTCGTTGAGCATTGCGGCGGCAGGCACGGCGGCGTTCGCGTATCAGTACCTGGAGCCCAATGTGCTGTTTGAACCCTCACCAGTAGTGAATGCGGGCAAGCCGGACCGCTATCCCCTGGATTCGGTGACGCTCGATGTGAATTCGGGGATTTACATTATTCATTCGCAGGAGGGGTACTTCTCTCTGAGCGCAGTGTGCACCCATTTGGGATGCCTGACGGCGTGGAAGCCGGAGTTGGGCATAATCGCGTGTCCCTGCCACGGCAGCAAATTCTCGGTTTCCGACCAAGCCAAGCTGAAGCCGGGCGAGAAGATCGAGGGTCCTGCTCCCAAGCCGCTGCCATGGAAGCGCATTTGGCTGAATGACGATGGCGATCTGCTGGTGGATCGCTCGACCGATGTCCCGGCGATGGCGCGGGATTCTTTCGTGAGGGTCTAGGCATGGCCAAAACAATCGACCAACATTTCGACAGTTTGCGCGAAACGCGCGTGTGGCGCTCAATCTTCCGCAGCGGGACGGGATCCAGCACGCTGAAACGCGCGCTGGCAATTCAGCAGAACGTGTTTCTGCACCTGTTCTCGACAAAAGTCCGCACCCGCATGCTGAGCGTCAGCGCGACCTGGTATCTGGGGACGCTGACGCTGGGCACGTTCTTGATCCTGGTGGCGACGGGAATTCCTCTGATGCTCTATTACCATCCCTCGGTGCCGCAGGCGTATGCCGACACGAAGGATTTGCAGTTCGTGGTGTCGTCGGGGCTGTTTCTGCGCAACCTTCATCGGTGGTCGGCACACGCCATGGTATTCCTGGTGTTCGCCCACATGTTCAAGGTGTTTTATCGCGGGGCGTATCGTCCTCCGCGCGAGTTTAACTGGGTGATTGGCGTCGTGCTTCTGCTGATCACCTTACTGCTGAGCTATACGGGTTACCTGCTGCCCTGGGATCAACTAGCGTACTGGGCGATCACAGTGGGATCGAATATTGCCTCTGCGGTTCCGGTGATGGGAGAGAAGATTCACTTCCTGTTGCTCGGTGGCAACGCAGTGAATGCGAATGCGCTACTGCGGTTCTACGTACTGCACTGCATGATTCTTCCGCTGGCTGCGATCTTCTTTGTGGCAATCCATTTCTGGCGGATTCGCAAGGACGGCGGGCTCTATTCGCATGGCAGTGAGCCTGCGGTCGTACGGGCGCAGGCTGCCAGCCGTAGTGCGACCGAAATTTCCGCGGGCGAGAAGGAGGCGCAATAGTCATGACCGACTCGAAAGACTTCATCGCCGGCGTCGACTCGAACGCGAAAAAATCGCCGCGACGAATCGTGTTTGTCACGCGGCGCACCTCCGCGCAGGTGAAGGTTGAGACCGAGGATCAGATCCAGACGTTTCCTGAGGTGCTGTTTCGCGCGGCGGTTGCGATTCAGGTATTGGCGATCCTGCTGATATGGATCGCGTTGTTCTTCAACGCGCCGCTCGAAGGACTCGCCGATCCGTCGCACACGCCGAACCCAGCGAAGGCTCCCTGGTATTTCCTGGGACTGCAGGAGATGCTGCACTACTTCCCGCCGGTGGTTGCGGGTGTGCTGGTGCCGGGACTGGTCGTCATGGCGCTGATCGTGATTCCGTATTTCAAGGTCAACATCGAAGCGGACGGGCTGTTCTTGAAAGACCGAACAAGGCGCTTGCGGATTTTTTATGTGGTCGCGAGCCTGTTGTCCCTATTTCTACTTTTCTTCAAAGTGTACGCGGCCCTGGTGCCCACATTGATTATGGCTGGGCTGATGCTGTTCGCGGCCCAGAGTTCTCCGCAATCGCGGTCCGCGTTCCGGCGATATCTGGCGGGGAGGCCGCTTTCATATTGGGTAATGACATGGTTCTTATTCGAACTGATCGTGTTGACTGCGATCGGAACATTTTTCCGCGGGCCGGGATGGTCCTTTGTCTGGCCGTGGCAGGGTTCATAGGAATGATCATAAGGATGCGGCGATCATGAAAGAAAAATTTGCGTCGCTCTGGCAGAAATTGTTTGGCGACAGCGTGCGTGCGTTTGGCGTGGTCAGCCTGCTGTTTCTGGCTTCGATGGCGATTGCTCCGGCAAAAAACTTTTTCAGCGAGTGGCGGCACTACCAGCACGGGTATCTCAGCACGATCCGGAATCGCAGCGAGGCCAACACTCTGCGGCGGCACTTTGAAGGAGGCATACAGCAGATCTGGTTGCCGGAACTGGGAGTGGTGGATCGCTGCACCAGTTGCCATGTGGGATTGAAGGAGGCCAGCCTGGCGGATGTGGCGACGCAGCCCTATCGTCCGCACCCGGTCATTCCGCACAAAACGGAGCAGTTTGGATGCACGGTTTGTCACCGCGGGCAGGGCGCGGCCACCACCGTCGAAGAGGCGCACAACAGCACGCTGGCGTGGGAACAACCAATTCTTCCGGCGAAGTACATCGAGTCGTCCTGCGGTGAATGCCATCGTGGGCCGTTGCCCGGCACGCCGCAACTGAACATGGGACGCAACCTGCTGGCGCGGGAAGGTTGCGTGCACTGCCACACGGTGAAGTTGCCCGATGGCAGCCAGATGAAGGCGACCGACGATCCGCCGTCGTTGTCGCACATTGCGGACAAGACAACGCGGGAGTGGATTTTCGCGTGGCTGAAGGATCCGCAGGCCTATGCCTCGACCGCGACCATGCCGAACTTCAAGCTGAGCGATGATGACCTTCGTGACATCTCGGCTTTTCTGGTTACCAACAGCACGCCCCTGGCCGGAGACGCGCTGACAGTTTCGGCAAAGGCTGCTTCTGATTCCTCGGCCGGAGGAAGCTTATATGGCGAATCATTCTGCGCTTCGTGCCATGCGGTGCAGAATGCGGCAGGGAACATGGTGGGCGGAGACGTCGGGCCGGAGTTGACCAAGGTCGGCACCAAGGTGAAGGCGGAGTGGCTGCAGGCCTGGCTGCGCAATCCGCGCGTCTACGATCCGGAAACCGCCATGCCGCACTATCGCTTTAACGATGCACAGGTCGCGACACTCTCCGGATTTCTCGAAGCCAAAACGGATTCTGACCTTCTCTCCAATGTGCATCTGGACCCAGCTACCCCGGAGCAGATCGCGCACGGTAAGCGCCTGGTTTCTGATTACGGCTGCGCTTCGTGTCACGAGATCGCGGGCATCAAGAAGCCAGAAAATTTCGCACCGGAGTTGAGCCGAATTGGCAGCAAGCCGATCACGCAGCTGATTTTCCTGCCGGGAATGCAGCACACACTTCCAGACTACATTGCGGGCAAGATCAAGCAGCCGCGGGCCTTCTCGCCGGGGCTGAAAATGCCGCAATACACCTTCACGGCGGCGCAGATCGACGCGCTTACCACGGCGCTGCTGTCGTTCAACGATCGCTCGTACACTCTGCCGCCGTCGCTTGCAGTGGCGGCGACGCACGAGTCGGATTACCAGCCGGCGGGCAAGGCCGGAAAGCTCATGACTGATCTGGCGTGCTTCAGCTGCCACAGAATTAATGGCCACGGCGGCGATATGGCTCCCGACCTTACGTGGGAGGGTAGTTCAGTGCAGCGTGATTGGCTGGTACAGTTTTTGAAGAATCCCGGGACGCTGCGTCCGGCGCTGATCCGGCGCATGCCTCGATTCAATTTCACCGACGCAGAGGTGAACGAACTGACCGACTACATCATGACGGTGTACCAGAGCCCGACAGTCGACCGCGATTCGATGCCGTTGAGTGGATACGCGCAAGGACAGATTGAACTGGGCCGGCAGCTGTTTTACGGCAAGTATTCGTGCCAGGGCTGCCACATCATGGATACGAAGACCGACAAAGGGTATATCGGGCCGACGTTGACGCATGTGGGCTCGCGGCTGACCGCGGCATGGATTTACCAGTGGATGAAAAATCCGCAGGCGCTGCGTCCGGGCACGATGGAGCCGAATCGGTCGATGAGCGATGAGGATGCGCAGGCATTGACTGCGTTCCTGGTCTCGCAAAAGGGCGGAGGAAAACAGGAGACCGCAAAGAAATGAAACGCTACTCTGCATTCTTCCTAGGCATTGTGTTGCTGGCGACCTCGTGTTCCCGCAAGCAAGAATCCGCGCCGCTGGCCAAGCCGACGGCATTTGGCGCGGCGATTGTCGAATCCAGCGGGGGAAAGCAGTTCGCCCAAACGGGAGCATTATTGCCGCAGCCCATAGTGGTTCAGGTGAACGATGCGCAGGGGACTGCCGTCGCGGGAGCGCTAGTCGAGTTTGCAGCGGCACCGGGCGTTACGTTTGATCCTGCGAGCGGGCTCAGCGATTCGAGCGGTCAAGTGACGACTAATGTTTCGCTCGGAGGCATGGCGGGGCGATACCAGATCTCTGCATCGACACTCGACAAGTCGCACAAGAAAGTTGAAGTCAAAATCGAGGAGATCGCGCTCGGTTACCAGCAAACCCTGGGCCGACACCTGAACGATCAATACTGCGAGCGCTGCCATAATCCCGAGTCGACAGTGGAGCGGGTTTCGAATTATGACAATCTTGAGGTCAAGCCGCACCCGTTCACCGAGGGCGACACGCTGAACAAGATGAGCGACGCAGATTTGACGGCCATCATCACCCACGGCGGTCCCGCGCTCAATAAATCGGCACTGATGCCGGCATGGGGCAACACGCTCAGCAAATCGGACATTCAGGCTCTGATTTCTTATATCCGTGCCGTGTCTGATCCTCCCTCTCGCAGTGCAGGTCCGGTGTACGCGAAGAACTAGGCTGCTTTCTCTCTCTGGGCTTCAGCCCGCCGGTGAGGCCCGGCAAGTTCCACGAAGGCCGTCCCTCTATGTGATTTGAATCACGCAGCAGAGTGATCTCAATCGCGTGGGCCATTATGGGAATCATCGAAAATTGGGGTAATTCGGTGCTGCGCCCGCTCAGGAACCCCGCTCGGTTGTGACCTGAATCACAATTCCTCGTGACGTAATGCACGGTACCGGGACAGAAGCTCTGGCATTCTTACGGTCACATCGAGGTGGCCTATGGCACAAGATGGTCGAGACATTTTGGAGGTTCTGAAGTTTGAACTGAGTTTTCTGCAAGACGGAGGCTACGGACGTTCGCCGCGGAGCCCCTGGCGCGCTCCATCGATTTTCGAAGATTCACCCATCTGCCCGAACTTCTGCGACCCGTCACACCCGCAGCCCTGCGAGAGTTGTCTGCTCGCGCAGTTTGTTCCGCAGGATCAAAGGAGCGAGAGCGTGCCCTGCCGGTTCATCCAGCTCACGAAAGATGGGCGGACGGTCGACGATTTGTACCGTACGGGCAGTCAAGTGGAAATGGAAGAAGCGTTGGCCTGCTGGCTGCGTACTGAGATCGAACGAATCGAGAGGGAGCGCGGGCTCTCTCCAAAACAGGGAGTGGCGTAAGGATCGCTTTCCGCCACACCAAGGGTAAATGCTACGCCGAGTCGCAACTGAGCGAAGAGTGTAGCCACAAGGTTTTCCCAAGGAGAAGTGAGGAAACATGAGCGAAGAGCATGCCTATCGAGTTGCAGCATGGTGGACTTCAGGACGTACGGGTCTAGCCAAGTCGGACTCTGCCCCGAACGCAATCCATTTCACGGCACCTACAGAATTCGGCGGCTTAGAGGGCCGCTGGACGCCTGAAGAACTATTGCTGGCTGCGATTGCCGGCTGTTACACGACGACTGTGCGGGCGATTGCCGGCGGTGCGCAGTTTGATTTCACCGATCTGCAGGTCGAAGCCAGCGGCACAGTGCGCAAGGCGGAATCGGGGTACAGCTTTACGCAGATCGTGGTACGTCCGAATCTGAAGATTGCGTCGAACGATGAACGAGACCGGGCGCTCGAACTGCTGAAGCGGGCGGAAAAGCTGTGCCTGGTTTCGCGGGCGATGGGAACAACCTTAAAGTTCGAACCGCAGCTCGAGATCGCCAAGCCGGCGACCATCGCGTGAAACGGACAAGTAGGATTCGTCAGGCGCATCCCCCCAAGAGCATAAGACCGTCGCAGACTGTGCGAGACGGAGGGCCCGACCGGTGGCCGGGTCTTTTTCTTTTGCGGCCGTTCTGACTGACGCAGAGAGGACAGGATGCCCTCGCGACAGCCGGAGACGTCGGCGCTACCGAACCGGGCACTTGCCTCAGAGTTGCAGCGCGGCGGACACTGACGAGGGGTCGTCAGTGGCGCGCAGACGGAATCCCACCTTCTTGAAAATGGCTTGCGTCGGGAGATTGTCGCGGAGGATTTCTCCGCAGAGGCGCTGGAACTTTTCTTCGCGAGCCACACGTGCGACTCCGGCGAGCAGTTCGGTTCCCAGTCCACGGCCCTGCCACTGATCCGATACGAGGACAGCAGCTTCGGCTTCGGTGCGATTCAAAGCGCTGAAGCGGCCGACGCCGAGTACCTCATGTTCGCCAGTCTGCGGATTCTTGCGGTCCGCAACCAGCGCGAATCCGCGATCGTAGCTGGCGAAGCAGATTCTTACCAGGCGCTCATGCTCCACCCGCGTGCTCAGGCTCAAAGAACAGAAGTAACGCAGGTAAACGCTGCGCTCGGACAGCGTGTGGTGGAACTGCACCATGAGCGGCTCATCTTCCGGACGAATGGGACGAATCGTCACCGGAGTTCCGTCTTTCAATTTCCAGTCCCACACATACTGCGAGGGATAAGGCCGGATGGCCGCACGAGGCAACTGCGCTGCGGTGACGCTGGAATCGTGCACGACCACACGCGCGTCGAGAGCGAGCAGATGCTCCGGAGTGGCGAGCAGCGGATTGATGTCGATTTCTTTAATCCATGGCTGCTCCATCACCAACTGGCTGAAGCGAACCAGGAGTTGCTCGAGGGCAACCAGATTCACCGGCTTGCGGCCGCGCACCCCCTGCAGAGCGGCAAAGATGCGCGTCTGCTCCATCAGTCGCTGCGCCAGTGTGGTATTCAGCGGCGGCAGGGCCAGCGCATGGTCGCGATAGACTTCGACCATTACGCCGCCGGAGCCAAACAAAATGACGGGTCCCATCTGCGCATCGATGGTGCTGCCCATAATCAGCTCATATCCGTCCCGCCGAACCATCGGCTGGACGGTTACTCCCAGGAAATGCTGGGGACCGGCTTTCTCTGCCACAGAAGATTTGATGGCGCGGAACGCTCCGCGTACCTCGTCGGCCGCAGCCAGACGAAGACGCACTCCATCGACGTCTGTCTTGTGGGCAATGGTGTTCGACAGCAGCTTTAGTACGACGGGATAGCCAATCTCGGCAGCAGTGGCGACAGCTTGTTCTTCGTCTTCTGCGGCGCGCGTTTCCACAACTGGAATGCCGTAGTGTGCGAGGAGTTGCTTGGCCTCGAACTCGTTGAGCATGGTGCGGCCGCTGCCGCGCACCTGCTGGACCGATTCCGCCACCTCGCGGCGAGCGTCGGCATCGATCTCCGATCCCCCGATCAGGATAGGAGTTTCATAGAGGCCGCGCAGGTTGTAGGTGTAACGCCACATGTAGGTGAAGGCGCGAGCCGCGGTGTCGGGATAGGAAAAAGTTGGAATGCCGGCCTCGTTGAGGATTGACGTTCCTTCAGCGACTCCGTCGCCGCCCATCCAACTCGCCAGCAGAGGCTTACTGGTGCTGTGCGCGAGTTTCGACATTTGGGCGGCGGTCTGGGTCGGGTCGGCAAGACCTTGGGGGGCGATTACAGCCAGCAGTCCATCGCTGGCCGGATCTTTTGACACGATCTCTACCGCCTTTACCAAGCGCTCGGCATCGGCATCGGCCAGCACGTCGACGGGATTGCCATGGCTCCAGTGGGCAGAGAGAAAACTGTTCAACTCGCGAATCGTTTCCGGAGAGAGGACAGTCAGCTCGCCGCCAGTGGCCATGAGCGCATCGGTCGCGAGAACACCGGGGCCGCCTGCATTGGTGACGATGCTCAGGCGCGGGCCGCGAGGCCGGGGCTGCTTGCTCAGCACCTCAGCCATATAGAAGAGGTCGGCGATGTTCTGCACGCGCAACACGCCGCAACGGCGAAACGCGGCTTCCAGGACGTCGTCGCTCCCGGTCAATGCTCCGGTGTGCGATGCCGCCGCGCGCGATGCTGCTTCCGAACGCCCGGCCTTGATCACAATGATGGGTTTACTGAGGGCGATCTCGCGGGCCGCGGAAAGAAATGAGCGCGCGTCCCCGACAGATTCCATGTAAAGCAAAATGCTTTTGGTGTGCGGATCTTCGCCGAAGTGGTAGATCAAATCGCCCCAGCCCACGTCGAGCATGGAACCGGTAGAGACGATGGCGCTGAATCCGACGTGTTCGCGCTGGCTCCAGTCGAGAATGGCTGTCTGCAGCGCGCCGCTCTGACTGAGAAATGCGACGCTGCCCTTGCTGGGCATGGCTTTGGCGAAGGTCGCGTTCAGCCCGATGGTGGGATTCATGAAACCCATGCAGTTCGGTCCAACCAGGCGAAGCGATCCGCGCAGCAGGTGTTTTTGAATTTCTTTTTCCAACTGCGCACCCGCGGGACCTTGTTCGCGAAAGCCTGCCGAGATCACGACGGCTGAACGGACGCCGGCGTCCACACATTCCCCGATAATTGAAGGCACGGTTTGCGCAGGAGTGACGACCAGCGCAAGGTCCACCGCTTCGGGAATATCCGCGATCCGCTTATGAGTCTTGATGCCAAGGACTTCGTCCTGGCCGGGATTGACTGCATACAACTTCAGGGGGAACTTGCTCTCGAGGAGATTCGAAAAGACGCTTCGTCCCACGGTTCCAGGGCGATTGGTGGCGCCGATCAACGCTATGGAGTGGGGCAGAAATAGCGGCTCAAGTCCGGCCCGCGTCGGTGGTGCGGGATAGATTTTGTCCACTTGCGAGGGAACAGCGGGGCTGGACAACTGAGTCACAGAAACTCCTCCGCGGAAGGCGAACCTATTTTTTCATAATTCCGGGACGAAGGTGAGAAGCAAATTTTGCGCACAAAACACCATGCTGTCACACTTTGCAGCGCGCGTCTGTGATCGCAATATGACTCTGATCACGAGCGCTCGTGATGGTGATCACAAGCAGTTGTTCGAGTGCTACAATTTCTTGCGAGAGGGAGGTGTGCGTTTATGCGCGCCCCTTACGGCCTAAATATTCTTGATAACTGCCTGACATGCCCAGTGCGCGAAGAACATCTTTTCTGCAATCTATCAGTACACGCTGGACAACGTCTTAACGACATCAAATCCACAGCCGTCTATCCCAAGGGAGCGATGCTCTTCATTGAAGGGCAGCAACCGCGCGGAGTATTCGTACTCTGCGCTGGGAAGGCGAAACTTTCAACCTCTTCTCGCGAAGGCAAGACCATCATTACAAAATTGTCCGAGGCGGGCGATGTGCTCGGACTCAATTCGGTCGTATCGAACCGTCCCTACGAGGTATCGGCCGAAATGATGGAGCCGGGCCAAGCGAACTTTATTCCCCGGGAGTCCTTATTGCAATTCCTGAAGGATCACGGGGAGGTGGCATTGCGGGTCGCCGAGCAGTTGAGCCGCAACTACTACACCGCGTACGAGGAGATCCGCACGTTGGGTCTGGCAACCTCGCCCTCGGAGAAGTTCGCCAAGCTGCTGCTGTCGTGGTCGACCAAAACCACACAAAACGACGGCGCCGCGCAGGTCAAGCTCATGCTTACGCACGAAGAGATTGCGGAGATTATCGGGACGACTCGCGAGACTGTCAGCCGGCTGTTTTCTGAATTCAAGAGACGGCAACTGCTGCAGCTCAAAGGGTCGACCTTAGTCATTCGCAACCGCCCGGCGCTGGAAAAGATTGTGCAGTCCTGATCCGGCGAGATCACTGATTGCTGGCGATTGCACCTAACGAGGCGCGTCGCGGGGAGCAGTCTTTCCGCGCGACGCTCTTCTTCTTTTTTCTCTTCGATCCTATCCCGCAAACGTCAGAACCGGGCAGGGCGCATGGATCAGTACCTCATGCACCGTGGTCCACGGAACGTGCGCCGCGAGTCGCGCCGCTGTCGCCCGGTTTGCGCCCATCACGATTAAATTTGCATTGAACTTATCGGCCGCAGTCAGAATTCCCTCTTGTAAATAGTCTGTTCCCACCACATATTCGGGTTCAGTCTGCAAGCCATGATCGGCGGGCAAATATTCCTTGAGTTGCTGCACCGCCCGGTTCCGAAGCGATCCATTCCACTGCTCGACTTCGTCGGCGGCTACGGTTGCGGGCGCATAAGCGGTGAGGTTCGCAGAGCTTGCGGGCACCGGAGGGATCATGTGGAGCATGATCAGCCTTCCCTGGCTGGCTTTAGTCAGCGCCAGCACGCAGGGCAGAGCTTTCGTCGAGCCCTGGCCAAAATCGGTTGCGAACAGAATTGTATGAAAGCACTGTGGACTATGGGCATGTGGACCGACGGTCAGAACCGGGCAGGGAGCGCGTCGCAACAATTCCTCGGACACGGAGCCGAGAGCGAACTTCGAAAGACCACGGCGGCCATGCGTACCGACGACAAGCAAATCGATTCCCGACTCCGTTGCGAGTGACAAGATTGCCCCAGCGATGGGACCATTTTTTAGCACCTTCGAATCGATCTGCCGCTCTGGTTTTAAGTCGGCGATCAGCTTCTTGAGCCGACGATCCGCATCGAGTCGCTCCAGGTCAAGCTCGGGGGGACTCTCCAGCATCTCGTAGCGCCAATCGCTCTGGAGCACGTGGATCACGGACAGATGGGCATCATTCTCAGCTGCCAGGGCGATCGCTGCCGACAGCGCAGACGTGGACGCGTGGGAGAAGTCAGCCGCGACCAGAATATTTCGGAAGAGACAGATTCTACTCGAGCTATCGTGGATTTTCGGTTCAGCGAGGGCCATATACACCTCCACATGCGTCACTCATCCATGGTGACGGCCTGCAGCGGACGCTGGTCTGCGGGCTGAGCAGGCAAACGAATCAGCTTCGGACCTATTCCATCCCAACCAATTTTCATGTCTTTGCAGCAGCGATCGCACAGCCAGAAACGCTCGTGAAACGACTGCAAAACGCACAGCCCGGCTTCTTCCAATTCCGGGATGGGAGTAAGAACGAAAATCTTACCTTGGTGAAGATAGCGGAACTGATTCGAACATTCGGGATTGGCGCACTTGGATAGCACAGCGCACCTGGGATTATTACAACTGAATCATACGATCGTTGTGCTCCAGCCGTCGTGATTGCAGATACGGATCGCGGTGACATTCGTCACCCGTGTAGGAAAGACGAATGCATGATTGTGATCGCCTTCGCTCGCTCGTTTACAATCGCCGCGAGGATAGTTACTCAGCGATCATTTCCAGCGAAAGGATTTCCGGCGAAAACCCATGGAGCAGATTCGTTGTGCGGGACTGCTGTTCGATTTGGATGGTGTGCTCATTAATTCCACACCCGCAGTTGCCCGAGTGTGGCGTCGTTGGGCCATAGAACGCGGATTCAATCCGGAGGAGGTCGTCTCCCGTGCCCACGGCCGTCCCAGCCTTACTACGGTTCGTGAATATCTCCCGGACGCCAATCATGAATTGGAAAATCGTGAAGTGGAGAGGCGTGAGATCGAAGACATCGAGGGCGTCGTTCCTTTGCCCGGAGCGCTCGAATTGCTGAGGAGCCTGCCCGAAAACCGCTGGACGATCGTTACCTCCTGCACGCGAGCTCTGGCCGAAGTGCGAATCAAAGCTGCGGGGCTTCCGCTTCCCCGCAAAATGGTTACCTCCAATGACATTACGCACGGCAAGCCGCATCCGGAGCCCTTCCTGAAAGGAGCTTCAATGTTGGGATTTCCTCCGCAGGAGTGCGTGGTATTCGAAGACGTACCGGCGGGAGTTCGCGCGGGTAAAGCTGCTGGAGCAAAAGTGATTGCGTTCACGACAACTGTACAAGCGCCTGCATTGTGCGAGGCGGGGGCAGATTGGATTCTAAACAGTTGCGCCGAGGTGCGACTGCTTCATTCAAGCAATATGCTGATCCTGAGCTTGCTCGCGCCGGCAGAGTAGCTCCGAGCACAGCCTAAGGTGATTTCAAAAGGCGAATCGGCGAAAACCCCGGGCGTGTATCTTTCCAACTCTCTCTTGGCAAAGTGCATCCATTCAATGTCCGCGGATGTGCAAGGAGAAAGTATGAAGAAGCTCTTGATCGTATTTGCCAGTTTGCTTTCGATCCTCCCTCTAATCGCCGTTGCCCAGAACTCGCAGCGAGATCAGCCGAAATCGCAGGATCGCATTACCCGAGAGGTGCGCCATGAACTCTTGATGCTGCCCTATTTTGGAGTGTTCGACAATATCGCTTACCGGGTAGATGGCAGCACCGTCACGTTGCTCGGTCAAGTCGTGCGTCCCAGTTTGAAGTCGGATGCCGAAAACGCCGTGAAGCACATTGAAGGCGTCGAGAAGGTAGACAACCAGATCGAGGCTCTCCCGCCATCTTCCATGGATGACCACCTTCGAATCGAGTTGTTTCGCGCCATCTACGGGTATCCCGGACTTCAGAAATATGAACTGGGAGTGCAGAAGCCAATTCGGATTATCGTCAAGAGTGGGCACGTGACCTTGGAAGGAGTGGTGGACAGCCAAGGCGATAAAGATCTGGTGAACATTCGGGCAAAGGGCGTACCGGGCACATTCTCCGTGACCAACAATCTGCAAGTTGCGGAACAGCATTAGAGTTTCGGAGCAGAGGAAGCGCTGTTTCCTCTGCTTTATCCAATCGATGTTCTCGACCCTTCCGGTTACGCTGAAAGCTCGCCCACGCGTATAATGCTCCCGGATTTGAGTTCGTCTGTAACCGACCATTCGGAGGAAACGCCATCATGAGTTTTCGTGCTATGAACCGTCGCAGTTTTCTGGAAACCGCCGCCACAGTTGGAGCGGCTACTCTGTTCACCAGCCGGTTTGGATGGGCCGCCGGCGAGCACAAAATCGACAAGGTCGCAGTGCAACTCTACAGTGTGCGCGATCTCATGAAAGACGACTTCGAAGGCACCATCGCCAAGGTCGCGCAGATCGGTTACAAGGAAGTTGAATTTGCCGGGTACTTCGGCCGTACCCCCCAGCAAGTGCGGGCGGTGCTCGACAAGAACGGCCTTACCGCACCCTCGACCCACGTGCAGTACGACGAACTCGACGAAAAGTTTCCTAAGGTCATCGAAGACTCAAAGACGATTGGTCTGGAGTATATTGTCTGCCCCTGGATTCCCGAGGAACTGCGCAAGTCTCCCGACATCTGGAAGCAGGCATCGGAGAAATTTAACAAGTGCGGGGAGCAAACCAATAAGGCCGGTATTCAGTTTGGCTATCACAATCACTGGTTCGAATTTCTTCCGGTCAATGGCAAGCTGCCCTACGATCAGCTTCTCGCCGACTGCGATCCCAAGCTGGTGAAGATGGAATTGGACCTGTGCTGGATTACGGCCGGCGGGTCTGACCCAGTCAAGTATTTCGAGAAGTATCCCGGGCGGTTCCCGCTGGTGCACGTCAAAGACATTAAAAAACTGCCCAAGGTTACCCAGGCGGGTTCGCAGGATTTCGGCAGTTCGCTGAAGGACATAACCGAAGTAGGCAGCGGCATGATCGACTGGAAGCGGATTTTCGCCCATTCCGAGCAAGCCGGAATCAAGCACTACATCGTCGAGCACGACAATCCGAAGCAGCCGCTGGAGAGCATCAAGACGAGCTACGAATACCTCAAGAACCTTCGATGGTAATGGCAGCTGCCGCGTGAGTGTAGCGATGGGACTAGCACGAAGGTAATGGTCCTCTAATGGCACTTTTGTGGCACCTTGGAGAGAGTGCCGAAGTCTGACCAACGCGACTTTATCGACTGGGATGCGGGACGGGAGGGGTACATTTCAACCGCTTCCGCTGCCAAGGTTTACCCCGCTTACTCGCAGACCAAGCCGGGTGGAAAACCGGCTGCCCAAGGTGGTCTTTTCTCGATTCGGGCCGAAGAGCGCTTTGGAAGCCTGATCGGCGCCGCTGGCGTTATCTGGGGGGTATATCTCGCTACCCAGAATTATGCCGGCCTGTGGCGTTTTGACCTCACGAGTCCGGGCCCACTGGAAGTCTGTGCTTTGGGGATTCTGGCCTGGCTGCACGCCAAATGGCGCCGCTCGTTGAAATCCGGCTAAACGAATTAAACCTCACCTTTTATTGCCAAACGGATCTTCGAGCGATGGGCTCTGGGGTGTGAATAATTCCGCGCCATTTTCGGTGATGTGCATGTCGTCTTCAAGGCGAATTCCAAATTCCCCACGTATGTAAATTCCCGGCTCATTGCTGGTTGTGATGTTGGCCTGCAACTTCGTCGCATTTCCGTGAACGAGATAAGGCCATTCATGGCCATCCATCCCCAGGCCATGACCCAGGCGGTGAGTGAAGTACTTGTAATCGGGGCCATATCCGGCTTCCGTGATTACTTTTCTTGCCGCAGTATCGACTCCGCCGCATTCAGCGCCCGGACGCGCCGCGGCCAGCGCCGCCGATTGAGCGCGGTGGACGATATCGAACACCTGCTTCATCTTCTCGGAAGCTTTGCCCAGCACGAACGTTCGAGTGATATCGGACTGATAACCTTCCACCACACATCCGTCATCGATCATGACGATGGACCCTTCACGAATCACTTGCGGCGTGGTTGATCCGTGGGGAAAGGCCGTGAATTGGCCCATCATCACGCTCGCATCACCAGGAAAACCGGTTCGCCCATAGGCGGTGTCGATCAAATTGGAAACTTCGCTTTGCGTCATGCCCTCGCGGAGGGCCTGGTACACCGCTTGATACACTGCCAAGGTTACCTGCGAAGCGAGCCGCATCAAGGCAATCTCGTGCGCGCTCTTGACCATACGGCAGGCGGCTGTTACGCCTGTGGCGCTAGCAATAGTAGCGTGGGGCGACGCTTTCGAGATTCCGTCGACAAAGACAAACCGGATGGTCTCTTCCATCCCGATTTTGCCAGTCGAGATTCCATACTGTTTCAGGCCTTGAGCAACGAGTTCGTACGGGCTTTCATCCTCCTGCCAGACGCGTACATCGGCATCGGCGCCATCGGGTGAGTTAGCCATCTGTTCGTGAGCTCGGCCTTCCTCAAACGCAGGACAGACATAAAACGATTTCCCCTTTGCGGGCAACACCAGGGCAAACAGGCGCTCGCCACCCCACCAGCGGATCCCCGTGAAATATCGCAGGGAGGTGCCCTCCATCAGCACGATGGCATCAAGTCCCTTCTCGACCATCACTTTGCGGGCTTGCTCCTGACGATCTTGGCGCTCCTCGCGCGTGATCGGTTGTGCGTCCGCTTTCCGGGATTTCAATCGGGCGATCGACGGCGGAAGCGAAGTGTCGTCGGCGGATGCGGCCAGCGCTAAAGAAGGAGTGACTAGAGCACCTGCAGAGGCGCCACCGACTGCAAGAAATCGTCGTCGCGAGATCATGAGCCTCCTTACCACAGAAGCACGGAGACGCGGAGAACACAAATAGCAGATTACTCTCCGTGTCTCAGTGGCTCCGTGGTGAAGGGTCATTATAGGGGAGCCGAGATGGCATCCCAGATTGGCGGAGGGAAGTGCGCCATAACGGTTGCGCTATGCTCTCTTTAAGAATGGAATCCGGCTTCCAATGCGCGGCTTGCGGAGAATGGAATTCTACGATCGTGGATGAATCAGCAGGAACCCGCCAACAATACGTGGAAGATTGCCAGGTATGTTGCAAACCGAACGTGCTGCGGATCGAGTACGACAATTCATCCCAGGAATTCTTCATTACCGCGCAACTGGAATAAAGTAAGGCCTCAGACAGACGATTTCAGACCCAAGCTTGCGGCAACCGCCAAAGCACTCGTCGTGCTGCTTCCATGGCGCTATAGTGAGCTGTCCGGCTAGTTTGACGACAACGCGCCGGTTCTTCGAAAGGACTCAATGGCGACAGGTTATAGCGCGGGCAGGATGGTGTCGCACAATATGGTCACTACGCAATTCGAAATTGACGGCTTCCGAATAACGCGTACGCTCGGAGTGGTTCGCGGGATTGTGGTGCGCTCGCGTTCGATCTTCGGCACAATTGGTGCAGGCCTGCAGACGCTGGTGGGCGGCAATATCACCCTGCTGACCAACTTGTGCGAAAAGACACGGCAGGAAGCGTTCGATCTCATGTTGCAGCACGCCGCCGAACTGGGCGCGAACGCCGTTGTCGGCGCGCGCTACGACGCCACCGAAATCATGCAGGGAGTGACCGAGGTCCTCGCATACGGCACCGCTGTGGTGGTGGAGCCGGCAAAATAAAGCTGGGGCAACAAGTCTCCCCGAGTTCATCACCTGCGGGTGGAGGGTTCGACATAGCCGTGACTTGCAGGCTATGTCGAACCGTTTGGAACGAGTTCACGGGTGAGCCGGACCTTCTTCCGGCACAATGGAAGGCGTAGGAAGCTGAGAGCCGATCACGTCGCCGGACACCACCATCTCCACGCGCCGATTCAGCTTTCGTCCCGCCGAGGTGCTGTTATCCGCGACAGGATTGGCTTTGCCCAACCCCACCGCGCTCACGTGGTCAGGCGTAACCCCTGACGAGACCAGGTACCCGCGCACGGTGTCGGCACGTTTCTCCGAGAGTTGCTGATTGTATTCGTCCGTACCGATAGCGTCAGTGTGGCCCTCGATTTCTAATTTGAGATCGGGATACGCGAGAATGATCCCCGAAATCTTGGCCAGCCGCTCTCGTGCACCCGGCTTGAGCGTGTACTTGTTGAAATCAAACAGGACGTCCGGCATGCTGACGATCAGTCCGCGAGCGGTGTCTCGCGTCTGCAGAACCTGATTCAGTTGTGCCAGCAGGCGGGCGCGCATCTGTTCTTTCTCCTGCAAAGCCTGCTGTGCCTGTTGCTGAGCCTGCTGGACCTGCTGTTGTGCTTGTTGCGACTCCGATTGAGCCTCTTCTCTTTGGCGTTCGGCTTCCGCGAGCTGATTCTGAGCTTCCTGCATCTTGCGCTGGGCGTCGTCGGCAGCCTCGCGCGCCGCCTCTGCCTGTGCCTGCGACTGCTCCTGCTGCGCTAATAGAGTGGCTCGCTGCTGTTCTGCCTGCGCTTGCGCCTGTTCGGCCTCAGCCCTGCGACGGGCATCTTCGTCGGCCTGAGCCTGCGCCCGCTGTGCATCCTGACGCGCCGCCTCGGCGTCGGCTTGAGCCTTGGCTTGGGCATCGGCTGCAGCTTTCCGAATGGCTTCTTGGCGTTCTGCTTCTTTCTTACGCAAGGTCAGCACGCGGGCATCCTCCGCCATTTGGGTGGCGCCGCGGGCTGCAGTCCCGATTGGAGTGCGTCCCTGCTTGCGCTGGAAGTAGTCCTCGGCGCGCTGCAGCATGTCTTCCGCTTTTTCCAGGCTGCTGGCGGCGTATTGCTGGGCGCCGGCAGCTTTGGCGATGGCGACCGCATCCCTCGCTTCCAGCAGGTCGAGTGGAACGGTGGGTTCAGCTTGTGCCGAGGGTAGCTGATCGGCGGGGACGTCGATCGTATATTCCTTGCCTTCGATCACGTCGAATTTAGCATCGATGGGTTCTTCAAAACCCTTGGTTTCTGGAAGGACCTCATTCTCCGCCACAATTGCGTCGCTGGGATGCGTGACCGCAAAGTAAGGTTCTGCCGTGATGATGAGCCCGAAAGCCTGCAAATCCGTAGTCACGGTCAGTTTGTCCTTACCATTTCCTCCGGGCAACACTTCCCCTAGGTTTACGGCTCGACCTTCGGGGGTCACCGCCCACAGGACGTACGTCAAATACTGGCCGCCCAGCTTGGCGGGACGATCCATGTGATTAAGATCGGCGTCGATCACCAACCGCCCGGCCTTGCCATCCACTTTGGCGTGGCCAGTAATCGCTGGCATCAGGCTTGTGCCCCTAAAATCCACCGTGGTGGAACCGCCGCGATTGCGGTAATTCACCGCTTTGGCACTCCGAGCATAAACGTTCACTCGGAAGACTGGCATCTGCCAGTTGTCCTGGCTGGCAAGGTTCTGCTGCGACTGTACTTCAGCCGGATTGCCCGGGGCGGGGTAAAGCGGCGGGGCGGGATTCTGTTGCGCAATAACTAAGGTAGGTAGGAGCAAAGCGAATGGCAGCGAATACAAAAGCTTCATGAGTCGGCCTCGGAGTCTCAGACATAAACGTTCGACGTGTGTTGGATGAAAGCGTAGCGAAGAGGGATGGCGGGCTTCGTTCCCAAGTTAAATGATAGAGATTTGCACAACAAAATCCGCGCAGGGCGCGCAGGTCAAGAAAAATCGGAGCGAAAGAATAGCGAAAGAACCGGGCTCGTTAACACAATCTGTGGTGGTTGCTTAATTGGTTCACCACAAGGCTTCGTACTTTCCCAAAACGGTGCACTAGTGGCGCTGGTACCCTCAAGTTTCTTCTTGACAATAAACGACTTACGGTTAAGATGTGGTACAAAGTGGTAGAAAGTGGCGATTGCGATAGGGTTCGTGGGA
>DASTCU010000110.1:0-1629 GCA_035710825.1 Candidatus Sulfotelmatobacter sp. | reverse complement strand
CTCTTTCAATAATTAAAAATATGATGGTTGAAAATTCAACTACTGTCAATCAGCTTCAATGCGGCTTCGATGCCGTTCGTCGGCAGACACGCGAACGGAAGGAATCGGCGCACAGCGGAAGTCCCACCGTAAGATCGTGAGCTTCCGCTTTGCTGGTGTGAGCTCAACCGATCAGTGCAACACCGCGTGTAGTTTATCGGCTGGGGTTTCGAAGCCCAAGGTCTTTCGCGGACGTTGATTGAGTCGCAGGGCAATCGCATTGAGATGGGCTTGGGAGATGCGTGCGAAGTCGGTTCCTCTCGGGAAGTACTGGCGGACCAAGCCGTTAGTGTTTTCGTTGCTCCCGCGCTGCCAGGGACTTCGTGGGTCGCAGAAGTAGACCCGTACATTGGTGGCGACCGTAAAGCGCTTGTGAGCATGCATCTCCTTGCCTTGGTCCCACGTCAGCGAACGTCGCAACTCCTCAGGCAGTTTGCGGACGTGCTTGGCAAGCGCAGCAACGACTGTCGTCGTGTCCTTGCGAGGAAGCTTGACCAGCATCGTAAAGCGGCTGTGGCGCTCGATCAGTGTGGCGATGTGCGTATCGTTGCCTCCGCTAAGAAGGTCGCCTTCCCAATGGCCCGGCACGGCGCGATCCTCGGCCTCGGCGGGCCGCTCGCGGATGGAGATCATATCGAGGATATGTCCCTGCCCACTGCCGGCGTTGTGGCTTCTGGGGAGGCGCATCTGACGTCTGGTGCGCAAGTGCGCCGTCAGCTCCTTTTTCAGCACGCCACGCGTCTGGACGAAGAGACTGCGATAGATCGCTTCGTGGGATATCCGCATGCCTTGGTCGGTCGGGAACTCCCGCTTCAGCCAGCCAGAGATCTGCTCCGGTGACCATTGCAGCGCGAGCTTCTGCGCCACACGCAAGCGCAGCTCCCTGTGGAGCGCCAGGCGACAAGGCTTGGGACGCTGCGCCCGTTGCCAAGCGCTCCTGTCAGCCTGGTTGGCACGGTAACGTTGGCTGCCGCCGTTGCGCCTGATCTCCCGGCTCACCGTCGATGGCGCTCGTCCAAGGCCAGTTGCAATCTGGCGGATCGACTGGCCCACGGCAATGCCACGAGAAATCTCTTCGCGTTCCTCGAACCTTAACGCTGCCAAAGCTCTCCGGCGTGGTGCCGGCGCGATTCCGCCATGGAGCGTTACAATTCGCAGAACGCCAGTCTTGTTCCTCCGATCCAGTGCACGGGAGATCGCTGCAGCACTTGATCCACTCTTCCAGCGCTCCCACAGCTCCGTCTTCTGCGCTGCCGTGAACCATATTCGCGATGTCACCATCGGCCACCCCCTGATCCGGTAAGACTAGGAGGTGTTGCGCTGACTCGTTGAATCCGCCGCCGCTTTGCGGACGTTCCGTTGCGAACTCGTGTGCTTCCGGTTTGCGCCGCAAGATGGTGTATCGCGGCGGCTGCGGTTCAGCCTTGGATGCTGAGGGCGCATCCCCTTCTGTGACATCCTCCCAGTGAAAGTCTCTAGTCGAGGTCTATAGCCTGAGAGTAGCGCCGGGCAGGTGGATGAGGATCTCGGAGAAATGTTTCGCATTCCGAGCGCGATTCCACCAAACCTCCGCCGTTAAGCGCGGCTCCT